>NZ_PDNV01000035.1 GCF_002849615.1 Pollutimonas nitritireducens | reverse complement strand
CCAAGCAGCCCGACGCCGGGAATCTGGCGCACGCGGCGCGCGCTATCGAGCTGGCGCTCCAGCCCTTGCAATTCGTCTTCGATCGCATCGATGCGCTCCTCGATCTGGTGCAGCATCCGCAACTGCCCATCGATGAGTCCGTGCATCAGCGCAGGCACCTTGGCATCAATTTCGGTGCGACAGGTTCCAATCGCCTTGACGCCGGCCTGGCGCCCGCCGGGCAGCAGCACGCCGAACTCATAAAGCAAGCCGCGCAAGCCGTTGACCGTCTGTGTTCGCACCTTGATCCACTGGGATCGAACACGGTGCAAGGAGAGCACCGCCTGCTGCTGCTCGCTCTTTAAAGGCACCCATCGCATGTCCGGTTGCTGCGCCGCGCTCCAGATCGCTTGCGCATCGGCCGCATCGTTCTTGTTGCCGCGCACATAGGGTCTGACGTGGCGCGCATGGATCAGCTGCACCTCGTGACCCAGTGCCGAAAATGTTCGGCCCCAGTAATGGCCACTGCCGCAGGCTTCAAGCACGATCCGGCACTGTGCCTGGCGAGCAAAGAACGACGCCAACTGCGAGCGCTTCAGCGCCCGTCGCCCAATCTCACCTGTCTGTCCGTCTACCCAGTGCACTTGCATCACGTTTTTCGCAATATCCAAACCAAATGTCGTAATATTCATTTGGGGCCTCCGTCTCTAAGTGGTTGATTACAAACTCCACTTTGGCACATTGATGCCGTTGATGCGAGGCCCTCTTTACGTCTGCTTTCCTTCTTAGGCCTCGTCACTCACTTGAGGTGGGAGGCGTCCATACCATCTC
>NZ_PDNV01000034.1 GCF_002849615.1 Pollutimonas nitritireducens | reverse complement strand
GGTATCGGCCGACCCATGCTTGTATCGAACCACCTTCCCGCAGGCAAGGACATCATTCTTCATAGTGAGAACGGCGTTCTTGGGATGGGTGCCGTTGCCACTGGGCCCGAAGCGGACCCAGACTACGTCAATGCAGGCAAGCAGTCCATTACGTTAAGAAACGGGGCGGCGCTGTTTCATCACGCGGACTCCTTCTCGATGATAAGGGGCGGCCATATTGACATCTGCATTCTAGGAGCGTTCCAAGTGTCGGAGCAGGGCGACCTGGCCAATTGGCGAACGATGGACGAAACTGCGATCCCCGCAGTGGGGGGGGCTATGGATCTTGCTGTCGGAGCCAAGCAGGTGTTCATCATGATGGAGCATCTGACTAAGGACGGTGAGTCAAAACTTGTCCGGTCCTGTTCCTACCCATTAACAGCGGCAAGAGTAGTAACGAGGGTCTACACAGACTTGGCGACGCTTGAGGTCACAGAAAAAGGGTTCAAGGTCGTCGATAGAGTAGTCGGGCTCTCGCACGAGGAGCTCGAATCAATTTCAAAATTAATAATCCAGGAGGAGTAACACAATGAAGATAAGAAACATGCTTGTAGCGGCTTCACTATTGGCCGTGAGCGGTGTGGCACAAGCCGCCTACCCGTCGGGGCCGATTACTATGGTGGTAGGCTTTTCACCCGGGGGCACGGCGGACTCGACTGCGCGCATCCTCGCCGAGGCGATGGGCAAGGTGTTGGGCCAGAGTATCGTCGTTGAGAATAAGGCCGGGGCGAATGGGAACATTGCAACATCTTACGTGGCACGCGCGGCACCTGACGGTTCAACGTTGTTCGTAACCTCGATCGGACACGCTGTTAATCCTGCTATGTACCGGAACGTGAACTACGACCCGGTTAAGGACTTCACGCCGATCGGGCGC
>NZ_PDNV01000033.1 GCF_002849615.1 Pollutimonas nitritireducens | reverse complement strand
AGGCTCTTCCCCATTATCGGGGGATGGGCATCCATCAGACACGGTTGATCACACCGTTCCAACCGCATTGAGCCAAGACTCGCATGCGGTAATTCTCGAAGTTCCTGAAACCATATGCACGGCGTGAGAGCATTTCCATTTTAGTGTGGAAGCCCTCGGTGATGCCGTTGGACTTGGTAAAGCGCCACATGCGCACGATCGGCGCCAACCAGGATCTCAATGTCTGGGCCAAGGCACGTGCGGGACTGCTCTCGAACTGCTCGAGCAGCTTGAGGAATTTGGGCAGCAGCTGCTTGGCCCGCTTGCGCTTGAGGCTCTTCATCACCAGAAATCCATTCAGTTGCTGCTTGGCAAAGTACAGCGCCTGAAGCACCGGCGACTGCGCCAGATACTGATGCAAGCGCTCTTTCTGCACCGCCGTCAGCCTCCAGTGATGCCGGCGCATCAGGCTAAGCAACCCTCGATTCTTGCGCCCTTCAGGATCGTGTTGCTGCCAAAGCTTCAGAAAGTGCTGATTCACCAGTCGTACCACATGGAATCGGTCGGCCACAATCATGGCATTGGGAAAGTATTTGCGGGCAATCTGGCGATACGTCTCGGACAGGTCCATCACGATCACCCGCACGTTCTGCTTGCCGGGCAGCCGCTTCAGATAACTGTGCAGGCTCGCCTCTGAGCGCCCCAGCACGACATCGAACACCTTGTGGTGCTTTAGATCTACCAGCGTGGTGGCGTAGCCCTTCTTACGGCTGAAGAAATGTTCGTCGATACCGAGCACCTGAGGGCAGGCCCGGCCCGAAAGCTCCAAGACGCGTTGCTTGACGAAAGATTGATACCAGCGCTCGACCGTGGCGCTGCCGATCTGATGCGTACGAGTCAATTGATGCTGGCTCACGCCCCCGTCATGGGCCTCAAAGACCTCCAGGCGATACGCTTCGGTGGCCCGGCGCCGCGGCCGGATGCCCGCAAAGCGGTGGCGAAAATAGCGATTGCAATCGGTGCAGTGGTACTTGGGCACGCGCAGGTGCAGCACCATCAATTGGTTGCCTTGGCGCGTGTGTTTGAGCGTGCGTTGGTGGGTCGCTTTAATGCGCACCGACTCTTGCTGACAGTGGACGCACGCCAAGCGCTTGGCTGGCCTGGCCCAAACATGAATCTCTCGGCCACGTTCCACTCGATCGATGACTAGATCTCTGATTCCTAAGATAGAATTTACTGGGGACATCGGCATTGCTTCCATTAAACGTGTTTCTTCGCAAAAACAAGTCTAATGAATGTCGGCGTCCCCCGTTAATGATGAAGAGCC
>NZ_PDNV01000032.1 GCF_002849615.1 Pollutimonas nitritireducens | reverse complement strand
CCCCCTCTGTCACAATAGATGTCCGGTCACTTGAACCTAATAGATGAGGGGGCGGTTGGAGTGTTTTCATGTCCGCCTATAGCCCTGAGCTCAAAGAGCAAATCGTCAGGAAAATGATGCCACCTAACAACCAGACGGTAGCCCAGCTCGCTCGCGAAACCGGGATCTCGACGCCCACGCTGTATGCTTGGAAGAAGCAGTTTCAATCCAAAGGATTCGTTGTGCCCGCTAAACCGTCCAACCCTGATCGCTGGGATGCCCGCGCTAAGCTGGCGGCGGTGATCCAGACGGCCCCGATGAACGAGGCCGAGCGCTCGACGTATTGCCGCGAACATGGCCTGTACCCGGAACAACTCGACGCGTGGAAAGAAGCGTTTGAGGCGGTGGACTCGCAGGGCACGTCGGCCGACAAGGCGCAACTTGCCGCGGAGCGTAAAAAGAGCCGCAAGCTGGAAAAGGAACTGCGACGCAAAGAGCAAGCACTGGCCGAGGCGGCAGCGCTTCTGATACTGTCAAAAAAAGCCCAGGCCATCTGGGGCAGCGGCGCGGACGACTGATTCCCGAGCCGATGAAACAGATGGCCATCCTCCTGATTGACCAGGCCGTGCAAGCCCGCGCCCGCCGCAACAAGGCGTGCGAGGTACTGGGTATTACATGCCGCACGCTGCGCCGCTGGCGTGGTGCCGACAGCCTAGTGGATGGTCGCAAGGGTGCTGCCCGCAAACCAAGCACCCATGCGCTCAGCCCAGTCGAAAAGGAGCATATCCTGGCGACCTGCAACAGTGCCGAGCATCAGAGCTTGCCACCGTCTCAGATCGTGCCCCGGCTGGCAGACCGAGGCGTCTATATCGCCTCGGAATCGAGCTTCTACCGAGTACTCAAAGCGCATGGGCAGACAAACCGGCGTGGCCGTGCTCAGGCCCATCCCATCGTGGACAAGCCTCGAGCGTGGGCGGCAACGGCGGCGGGCCAGGTCTGGTCCTGGGATATTACGTTCTTGCCTGCCGCCGTGCGTGGCCAGTTCCACCGCTTGTACTTGGTGATGGATGTCTTCAGCCGCATGATCGTTGGCTGGGAGGTTCATCATGAGGAGTCGTCTCACCATGCGGCAGCCTTGATTAGCAAGGCCTGTTTGCGTCACGGCGTCAGACGCGACCAGTTGGTGCTGCACTCGGATAATGGTGGCCCGATGAAGGGTGCCACGATGCTGGCGACCCTGCAAAACCTAGGTGTGGTGCCGTCGTTTAGCCGCCCATCGGTGAGTGATGACAATCCCTTCTCGGAGTCACTCTTCAAGACGTTGAAATATACGCCGGCCTATCCCAGGAAGCGCTTCGCGGACATTGACCAGGCTCGCTCTTGGGTGCAGCGGTTCGTCACTTGGTACAACACCGAGCATCGTCACAGCGGCATCCAGTTCGTCACGCCCGCCCAGCGCCACGCGGGTCTGGACCGTCACATCCTGACTGAACGTACAGCGGTGTATGAGAGGGCCAAAGAAGCCAATCCTGACCGCTGGCGCGGTCGTACCGTGCGCAACTGGAAGCGCATAGACAAGGTCTGGCTCAACCCGGATAAGGTCAATGAAGAGCTACCGGAAACCATGAAGCTTGTTGCATGAAAAAGCGGACATCATTGTTGACAAACACCG
>NZ_PDNV01000031.1 GCF_002849615.1 Pollutimonas nitritireducens | reverse complement strand
GTAAGCGATCCACTAAGCACAGGGTTTTCAGGCAGCGAGGTCCATGGCAACCTGTTGAATGTCTAAATTCCAAGGAAGTAGTGCCTCGATGTCTTCAACTGTTTTAGCAGCCGGCAACCGTTCCAGCACATGCTTGAGCCAGGTGTACGGCTCGTGACCATTCGCCTTGGCCGTTTCCACCAACGAATAGACGACCGCACTGGCGTGGGCGCCGCCCGGTGTATCCGCGAACATCCAGCCCCGCCTTCCAATGACGAAGGGGCGGATGGAATTCTCGACGGCATTGTTGTCGATTGGGAGGTCACCGCGCTCGGTGTAGCGCACCAGGCGCGACCAATATTTATTCAGGTACGCCAGCGCTTCGCCCAGTTTTGTCTTGGGCGCTACGACCGGCAAGGCCGCATCCAACCACTCGCGCAACGCGGCCAGCACCGGCAGGCTGCGCTCTTGCCGAGCTTGGAAACGTTGCTCGTCGGTGGCGTCTTTGAACTCGCGCTCGATACGGTACAGGCGTACAAAGTAGTCGATGGCCTGGTCGGCACGACCGCGCTTGCCTTTGGTCTGGACCCGTTTAGCCTCGACGAATTTACGGCGCGCGTGGGCCGCGCATATCAGATGCTCGATGCCACCGGCGCGCACCGCTTGGTTATAACCTTCGTAGCCGTCGGTCATCAAATACCCTTGCCATCCCTCAAGCAGGCGCAGCGGCACCTGCCCGGAGCGGCTCGGATCGTAGTCGTACAGGATCACTGGCTTGTCCGGCGGCCCGCCGCGCTGCACCCACATGTAGCTTTGCGAGGTGGGCGCCTTATCGGGTTCCTTGAGCACCTGGACGGTCGTTTCATCCATATGAATGACCGCCGAGTCCAGCAAGGCGTCGCGCGCCAGGTTGTGCAAGGGTTGCAGTACCTTGGACACGTTGATGACCGAGCGGGCCAGGCTCTGGCGCGGGATCTCCACGCCGCTGCGCTCGAGCACGCGGGTAAAACGATTCAGCGGCAGGCCATCGACATACTTGACCGTCAGCAACATGGCCAGGAAGCCGGCGCTAAAGTTGCTGCGCGGCAACGCCGTTGGCGGCACGGACGCGATGACGGGTGCCGTATCGCCGCCCGGACACGCATAGCGTGGTCGCACCGTGCGCAGCACCTCGATGCGCATCGGGATGATGTTCAGTTGCTCACTGACTTCTTCGCCAATCTTGACCATGTGTTTGCCGCAGGCGCACAGGCGCTGGGCTTCGGGCACGTCCAGGATAATGTCCACGCGAGGCAGTTCGGGAGGCAAGGGGCGGCGTTTGCCGCGAGCGGCGGGACGCGATACCGTACTCGGCGGATCATCGCCCTCATCTTGGTCGTCGTCATCGACACTGGCACCAACGATCGCCTCGGCTTCGTTAAACAATGACCCCTGGCCCAAGTGTGCTTCACTGCTGGCCGCAAACATCTTGTGGCGAGCCAGCCGGATCTCCTCGAGAAGCTTCTGCACTTGCAAGGCCACTTCGATAGCTACCCGGCGATCGACTTCAGCCGTCACCCGCCGGGCCACCTCGGACTCAACCCGACGGACGATCTCACTTTCAAGCCGGCGGGCCACCTCAGCGTCAACTTCGCGAGCGATATTGGCCTGGATCGTGGTGTGTGTTTCGGTCTGGACGCGCGCGCGTTCGGCGCGCAGCAACGCCTGCAATTCACTTTGCGTTCTGGGCAAAGCGGCGGGCGACCCCGGCACACAAAGGCCGGGTTTTAACGGTACTCGGGAGGGCTTTTGGGCGTGAAACGGCATGCCCTTATTTTACCCGATTCCCCTATGAAACTGCCTGATAATTCAAGGTTTTATGCGGTTTATTCGCCCATAAATCGAAGCCTTCAAGTAGCCATTCCAACTCCTGCAAAGTCAGGCAGAGTGTGGCCGCATCATCGGCCGTTGGCCAAGCAAAGCGTTGCTGTTCCAGACGCTTTTGCCAGAGGCAAAAGCCATTACGATGCCAGTATAGAATCTTCATCTTTGTGCGCTGGCGGTTCACGAACACATATAACGCATCAGCAAATGGATTCATGGTCAATTCCTGCTCGACCAGGGCCGCCAAGCCATCGATTTGCTTGCGAAAGTCCACCGGCGCGCGGCACAGGTACACCGCGCTCACGCGACTGCCCGGATGCATCAGCGTACCTGGCGGTTCAGTGCGCTGCCCAAAGCAGCCAGCCATTCCGGCGCCGGTAATTGAGCCAATTCCAGACGTACGCCCGGCGCCAGCACGACTGAGCAAGGTACGGCGTTGGCCATGGCGTTCTTGATCTGTACCGGCATGAACGCTGACGAAATGGCGTTGACCGTAGACGTGGGTCGTACGGGTCCATGCGTTTGCGCCTTGATGCGCTTGCGCCAGTAATAGAGTGCGGAAACCGATAACGACTCGCGTCTGGCATACGCTTTTGTCTCAATGCCTTCGGCAGCGATCGCCGCCAGGTGCCCTGACCAGTATTCAATGCCCTTGTTCATGCTGCTGCTCCATAAAAGTGAACAGGCCGAACAATGACGCAATCAGGCTGCGAGGACAATCCTGTGCTCGATGGATCGCTTACG
>NZ_PDNV01000030.1 GCF_002849615.1 Pollutimonas nitritireducens | reverse complement strand
GTAAGCGATCCATGAAGCACAGGGTTTTCAGGCAGCAAGATCCATGGCAACCTGTTGGCTATCCACATTCCATGGGAGTAATGCCTCGATGTCTTCAACCGTTTTTGCCAGCGGCAACCGTTCCAGCACGTACTTAAGCCAGGTGTAGGGCTCGTGACCATTCGCCTTGGCCGTTTCGACCAACGAATAGACGACCGCGCTGGCGTGGGCGCCGCCCGGTGTGTCCGCGAACATCCAGCCCCTTCTTCCAATCACGAAGGGGCGGATGGAATTCTCGACGGCATTGTTGTCCACGGGCAGGTCACCGCGCTCGGTGTAGCGCACCAGGCGCGACCAGTATTTATTCAGGTACGCCAGCGCTTCGCCCAGCTTGGTCTTGGGCGCCACGGCTGGCAGCGCCGCATCGAGCCACTCGCGCAAGGCGGCCAGCACCGGCAGGCTGCGCGCTTGCCGGGCTTGCAAACGTTCGTCGTCAGTGGCGTCCTTGCACTCGCGCTCGATACGGTACAGGCGAGCGAAGTACTCGATGGCCTGGTCGGCGCGGCCCCGTTTTCCTTTGGTCTGGACCCGTTTGGCCTCGACGAATTTGCGGCGTGCGTGGGCCGCGCAAATCAAGTGCTCGATCCCGCCAGCGCGTACCGCCGCGTTATAACCGTCGTAGCCGTCGGTCATGAGATACCCGCGCCAGCCTTCGAGCAGGCGCAGCGGCACCTGCCCCGAGCGGCTCGGGTCGTAGTCGTACAGGATCACCGGTTTGCCCGGCGGCCCGCCGCGCTGCACCCACATGTAGCTTTGCGAGGTGGGCGCCTTATCGGGTTCCTTGAGCACCTGGACGGTGGTTTCGTCCATATGAATGACAGCCGAGTCCAGCAAGGCGTCGCGTGCCAGATTGTGCAAGGGTTGCAGCACCTTGGACACGTTGATGGCCGAGCGCGCCAGGCTCTGGCGCGGGATCTCTACACCGCTGCGCTCGAGCACGCGGCTAAAGCGATTCAGCGGCAGGCCATCGACATACTTGACTGTGAGCAGCATGGCCAGGAAGCTGGCGCTAAAGTTGCTGCGCGGCAGCGCCGTGGGCGCCACGGGCGCAATCACGGGGGCCGAGTCGCCCCCCGGACAGGCATACCGAGGCCGTATTGTGCGCAGCACCTCGATGCGCATCGGCATGATGTTCAGCTGCTCGCTGACTTCTTCGCCAATCTTGACCATGTGCTTGCCGCAGGCGCACAGACGCTCGGCTTCGGGCACGTCCAGGATAATGTCCACGCGAGGCAGTTCGGGGGGCAAGGGGCGGCGTTTGCCGCGACCCGAGGAGCGTGAGCCTGCGCCGCTTTTCTGATTGTTCTCGTCGCTGCCGTCGTCGAGCTCTTGATCGGGCGCATCGGTGCTGGCATCGGCCAACGCCTCGACTTCGTTGAACAGCAACCCCTGGCCCAGGTGCGCTTCGCTGCTGGCGGCAAACATCTTGTGGCGGGCCAGCCGAATTTCCTCCAGGAGCTTTTGCACTTGCACGGCCACTTCGATAGCGACGCGGCGATCGACTTCAGCCGTCAACTGCCGGGCCACTTCGGCCTGAACCTGACGGGCGACCTCCGCGTCAACTCGGCGGGCGACCTCGGCGTCAAGTCGACGCACTACCTCAGCGTCAACTCGGGCGCCGATATCGGCCTGCATCGTGGCGTGTGTTTCGGTCTGGACGCGCGCGCGCTCGGCGCGCAGCAGCGCTTCCAAATCACTTTGTGTTTTGGGCAGAACGGCGCGCAAACCCGGCAGAGAAAGGCCAGGTTTTAACGCTTCGCGGGCGGGCTTTTGGGCGTGAAACGGCATGCCCGTATTTTACCCGATTCTCCTATGAAACGGCCTGATAATTCAGGGTTTTATGCGGTTTATTTGCCCATAAATCGAAGCCCTCCAAGAGCCACTCCAACTCCTGCAATGTCAGGCTATGGATGGGTGCACCGCCGCCGGACTCAGGCCACGCAAAGCGCTCCTTTTCCAGCCGCTTTTGCCACAAACAGAACCCGTTTCGATGCCAATACAACGCCTTAACCTTGTTGTGCTGACGGTTCACAAAGACAAAGAGTGCATCGCCAAACGGACTCATCGCCAGCTCTTGCTCGACCAGGGCGGCCAAGCCATCGATCTGCTTCCTAAAGTCCACCGGCGCGCGACACAAATACACCGCCCCGATGCGGCTACCCGGATGCATTTAGCGCACCTGCCGGGCGACTGCCCCAGCCAAGGCAGCCAGCCACTCGGGTGTGGGCAACTGAGCAAGCTCCAAGCGTACGCCGGGCGCCACGCTTAACGAACACGGCACCGGATGAAAAACGTCGCGCACCTGCACCGGCACAAACTGGCTGCCAGCGCGTGGCGCCACCGCTGGGGCGACGACCGTACTTGATGCCGCATCCTTTATGCGCTTGCGCCAGTAGTACAACGCCGACACCGACAAGCCTTCCCGCTTGGCGTAAGCCTTGGTTTGGATGCCTTCGACGGCAATGGCTGCTAAGTGATCCGACCAGTATTGCATTCCCTTCGACATATCTGCCTGCTCCGAAATTGAACAGACTGAAGGTTGCGCCTTTCATCGAAACCCGACAAGGATGTGCTTGCTGGATCACTTAC
>NZ_PDNV01000002.1 GCF_002849615.1 Pollutimonas nitritireducens | reverse complement strand
AACGTGAAACGCCTTTGCGCCGATGATAGTGGACGTACGTCTGTGAAAGTAGGTCATCGTCAAGCTCTTATGCAGTAAGAAAACCCCCGCCCGTCTCAACGTGCGGGGGTTTTTGTTTGGGCGCGCGCATTAGTCGGATGGGCGAAGGGTACGCTGGTAAATCAAGTCAGGTAAAATATAGCCTGGTAATACCTAAGCAGTTCCACCACATTGTTTTCCGGAGGTTCGTATGACCCAGGTGTACCCGCCAGACGAAGGAAATGGCCTGTCCATGCGTAATCTGACGCATGTTATTTATGGCCTCTTTGCACTGGGTTTGCTTAGCGCAGGCTTTTTTGGCATAGCAACCATTGCCTCCATCGTGCTTGCCTACCTGAAACGTGCAGATGCCGCTGGTACGTTGTACGCGCAGCACTTTGACTGGGTAATCAAAACCTTTTGGTGGGGACTGCTGTGGATGCTGCTCAGCGCATTGGCGACTTTCATCTTCCTTGGCTGGATCACTGGCGTGATCGCGCTGGTCTGGATCGTATACCGGGTCATCAAAGGCTGGCTGGCTCTTTTGGCGGGTAGTCCGCCAGTGGCCGGATACTGATTCCAAAAACAAAAAAACGCTGCCGGAAAACCGAGCAGCGTTTTTTTTATGGATTCAGGCGCCTTATTTCAAGTGGCCGCTTACCAGCTTTGTGAGCTCGAACATCGAAACCTGATCTTTGCCGAACAAAGGACGCAGCTTGTCGTCGGCATTGATGTTGCGGCGGTTGGCAGGGTCTTGCAAATCGTGCTTTTTGATGTAGTCCCATATTTTCTTGGTGACTTCAGTGCGTGGGACTGCCTCGGGTCCGATAATGGCAGCTAAGGTAGCACTAGGTGTGAGTGGCTTCATGAACGCCGCATTAGGTTTACGGGCGGGCTTCTCGGTTGTTGCCATGGAATAGGGCTCCTAACTGATAGTTGAAAAAACGCTTCTCCCGCAGCATAACGTGAGACTCCCATAAAGACCAAGTAATTTGTGTACGAGAGTTTGTCATAAACTCCATTTGGACTACACGGTGCCATGGGCCGGCCGGTATGGTAATGTCTCACGCAAGCCGACGCTGTCCGCTGGTACCGTTCCACCTGGAGACTTTATCTGATGTACGCAAGAAGTGTTCTCGACGCAATCAATCTATTCCACGATGAGCTGACGGCATTGCGCCAAGATATCCATGCCCACCCCGAGCTCGGCTTCCAGGAACTTCGCACCTCGGGTCTGGTTGCGAACGCACTCTCGGCTCTGGGCTATACCGTTCATCGTGGTGTCGGAAAAACCGGTATCGTTGGTCTTCTGGACGGAAAACGCAATGACAGCGCACGAAGCATAGGCCTGCGGGCCGATATGGATGCCCTGCCTGTTCAGGAACAAGGTATGCATCTTTACGCATCCACCAATCCGGGGGTCATGCATGCCTGCGGGCACGATGGTCATACGGCTGTCCTGTTGGGCGCGGCGCGCTACTTGGCCGAGACTCGGAACTTCAATGGCCGCGTCGTGCTTATTTTCCAGCCGGCGGAAGAAGGCTTGGGTGGCGCCAAGGCGATGCTCGATGACGGCTTGTTCGAACGCTTCCCCTGCGATGCAATCTATGGCCTGCACAATTGGCCCGGTTTGCCGGCTGGGGTGATCGGAGTGAATTCAGGCCCCATGATGGCGGCAGCCGATCATTTCGAGATTCACATTGAAGGACGCGGCGGCCACGGAGCCCATGCTTACCAGACGAACGACCCCGTCGTTATTGCCGCTCAGTTGATCAGCGCACTGCAGACCATCGTCTCCCGCAATGTTCCAGCGCCGGATTCGGCGGTGGTGACCGTGGCGGCGGTCACGGCAGGCAACCTGCAGGCAATGAACGTAATTCCCAAAGACGCTCACATGGTCGGAACGGTGCGCACCTTCAATCCGGTCGTGCAGGAACAGATCATCCGGCGCATGCAGGAAGTCGTCGACGGTATTGCCGTGGCGTTCAAGGCAACCATCACAATGAAGTACCACAGGCTGTTCCCGGCCACCGTCAATACGCCGGAGCATGCGGCGTTCGTCGCTGACGTAGCCGCCGAGCTATTTGGGTCGGACATGGTTGTCCCCAACCTGGTGCCTTCAATGGGCTCAGAAGATTTCTCTTTTATGCTCCAACGTCGGCCCGGCGCTTATTTCCGGCTGGGGCAGGGGGGCGCGGAATCAGGCCATGTGCTGCATAGTTCGGCGTTTGATTTCAATGATGCCGTAATTCCAGCTGGAAGCGCCATGTTCAGCCGACTGGTCGAGCGCAGCATGCCACTTGCGTCCGGGCGATAATACCGGATTGATCACACTTCAAGCTCCTACCATGCAAAGCCCAATTAACACCTTGACGATTACCCGGCCAGACGATTGGCACCTGCACCTGCGCGATGGTGCCGTGCTGGATTCCGTGGTGGCGGACTCGGCCCGGCAGTTTGCCCGTGCCATTATCATGCCTAACCTGCGGCCACCAGTGACCACGACGGAATTAGCCCTTGCCTACCGCGATCGCATTTTTTCAGCTCTGGACCAGGCAGGCATTCCGGCGGTGTCGTTCACACCACTGATGACCTTGTATTTGACCGACAATACCAGTGCGGATCAGGTGGTGCGCGCCAGTGAGTCCGGCTTCGTTCATGGGATCAAGCTGTACCCGGCGGGAGCTACGACGAATTCCGATGCTGGCGTTACCAATCTGTTGGGAAAATGCGTGGCGGCGCTCGAGGCGATGCAGGCCGTTGGCATGCCATTGCTGGTGCATGGTGAAGTCACCGATCCCGACGTCGACCTGTTTGATCGTGAAGCGGTCTTTATTGATCGCATCATGATCCCCTTGCGGCGCGCTTTTCCAGCATTGAAAGTCGTGTTCGAGCATCTGACCACTTGCGATGGCGTGGACTATGTGCGCGATGCCGATGGTCCGGTAGCGGCAACCATTACCGCACACCACCTGCTCTATAACCGCAATGCGCTGTTCCAGGGCGGCGTGCGCCCACATTGGTACTGCCTCCCGGTCTTGAAGCGCGAGCGACATCGCCAAGCCTTGCTGACTGCGGCCACCAGCGGCATGGGTCGTTTTTTTCTGGGCACCGATAGCGCGCCGCATCCCAAAGGGCTTAAGGAGAACGCGTGCGGATGTGCCGGTTGCTATACCGCCTTGCACGCCATGGAGCTGTACGCCACCGCCTTCGACAGCGTAGGAAGCCTGGACAAACTCGAGGCCTTCGCCAGTTTGAACGGGCCGGCGTTCTACGGTTTGCCCGTGAACCAGGGTACGCTCACTTTGAATCGCGAGGCGTACCGCATACCCACCGAGCTGCCTATGGCCGAGTCGACCGTAGTCCCGCTAGCCGGCGGAGAGTCGCTGGCCTGGAAGGTCGCCCAATAAAGCAGACGGGCAGCAAGGCGCGATTAGGATCCGCCGTTTTTCTTTTCCTCAAGCGCTTCCCAACGACCAAACAGCGTGATCAACTGTTTTTCTATTGAGCCCAATTGCTCGTTGATGACGTCCACCTCGGCCGGGGCGTCGCGATAAAGGCTGCCGTCCGCCAGCTTGGCGGCAAGCTGGGACTGCTTGGCTTCAAGTTGCGCAATGGTATCGGGAAGCTCTTCCAGCTCGCGCAGTTCCCATGAGGTGACCCGAATGGCCTTGATCGGCTTGGCCCGTTCGGCGGCGGCCGCTTCCTTCTTGCGTGCTTTTTCGCTTGCAGCATCTGGTGGTGCGGGCCGTTGCGCCAGCCATTCATCGTAACCGCCCACATATTCCTGCCAATGACCGTTTTCCTCGGCCACGAATGTCTGGGTCACGACGTTATCCAGGAAGGCGCGGTCGTGGCTGACCAGCAGCACCGTGCCAGGATAGTCTTGCAGCAGGTCCTCGAGTAACTCCAGTGTTTCGATATCCAGGTCATTCGTGGGCTCGTCGAGGACCAGGATATTGGTGGGCCGGGCGAACATGCGGGCCAGGACCAGGCGAGCACGTTCGCCACCGGACAGGCTTTGCACTGGCGAGTGGGCGCGGGCCGGTGGAAACAGAAAGTCTTCCAGATAGCTCATCACGTGCTTGCGCTGGTCGCCGATTTCGATCCACTCGCTGCCGGGATTAATGGTGTCGGCGAGTGTGGCGGTTTCGTCCAGTTGTGCACGCATCTGGTCGAAGTAGCCGACGGTAAGGTTGGTTCCAAGGCGTACGGTGCCGCTGGTCGGCTGCAACTCGCCAAGGATGATCTTGAGCAGCGTGGTTTTTCCGGCGCCGTTCGCACCGATTAGGCCTATGCGGTCTTTGCGCATGATGGTGGCCGAAAAATCGCGTATCAGAACGCGATCATCGTAAGCATGGCTGACATTCTCGAGCTCGACAACCAGTTTGCCCGACCGTTGCCCCTCTGCGACTGCCAGGCTGACATTACCGACACGCTCGCGCCGCGATGCACGGTCGCGCCTGAGTTGTTCGAGTCGACGTACCCGGCCTTCGTTGCGAGTGCGACGGGCCTCGACACCCTTGCGTATCCAGGCTTCCTCCTGGGCAAGTACTTTGTCGAACTTTGCGTTTTGCTGCTTTTCGGCTTCAAGCCATTCGGCCTTGCGTTGTTGCCACGTTGAAAAGTTGCCCGGGAAGCTGAAGAGCTTGCCGCGGTCGAGTTCGACGATGCGGGTGGCGACGGCATCCAGAAACCGGCGATCGTGGGTAATGATGATGGAGCTGCACCGAGCGTTGAGCAGGAGGTTTTCAAGCCAGCCGATGCCGATGAAGTCCAGGTGATTCGTGGGCTCGTCAAGCAAAAGGAGGTCGGGCTCATCCGCAAGCGCGCGAGCCAATGCCACTCGCTTGCGGGTGCCACCCGACAGGCCAGCAATGAGTGCGTCGGCGGATAGCCCCAGTTGCTCGATAAGTGCATTGACGCGAGACGGGCGCTGCCAGTCTTCACTTTCGGTTATATCGCCGCACAACGTATCGAATACCGTCAGCGACTCGTCAAGCTCGGGCTCTTGCTCCACGGTGGAGATTTTTAATCCGCCCAGCCGCATTATTTCGCCGTCGTCCGGCATCGTGCGGCCGTCGAGCAACTTCAGCAGGGAAGATTTTCCGGCGCCATTACGGCCGATCAGACCTATACGTTCGCCAGGTTGGACGGCGAAGTCGGCATGGTCGAGCAAAGGATGATGTCCGTAGGCAAGCTGGACGTTGCTTAAGGTGATAAGGGTGTTGGCGGCCATAAAAACGAAAATATACCAATAGTCAGTGCGAAGTTCCTATTGTCGCAGGTTACACTGATGTTTGTGAGGCAGATCGGGCAATCGCGGTGCCTGCGGCATCGAGGAAGGTCCGGACTCCACAGAGCGGGGTAGCGGCTAACGGCCGTCCACCCATGCATTGCGTATCAAGCGTACTGCAAGGGTGAGGAATAGGGCCACAGAGACGAGTCTGCGGCGCGGGCACACTTGGTGTGCACTGACACGGCCATCTCCGTGTTGCGTGGCTGGGCAACCAGGCACGGCGCAGCAGGGTGAAACGCGGCAACCTCTACCCGGAGCAACATCAAATAGGCATACGCCTGGCTTCGTGCCAAAAGAGCGGCTCGCTCGAGTATGCGGGTAGATGGCTAGAGCGCGGCAGCAATGCCGGGCCCAGAGGAATGATTGCCCGCCAGGTTCGCCTGGTGTACAGAATCCGGCCTACAGATCTGCCTCACTCTTCTTGCTGTCCCCTCAGCAGCCAATATGTCAGCATTTGCAAAGTTCTGCACTCGGTTCTTCGCGACACCGTGATACTAGACTTTCACATCTCCTGCCAATTTCTTGATTTCAATACGTATTTTTTTTCCGGCGCACGTTAAAGCTGCGCTAAGTACTTGTTGTCATTGAAATAATTGCAACGGGCCGCTTGACCTGCTGCATTCCATGCCGTAGAGTGGGGAAAAGTAGGTTTTTGTGCAATAAAGTGGGGAAGAAATTTTGTTCCAGGGTAGCAGTGCGCTAACGTTAGATGCCAAAGGTCGGGTCTCGATTCCGACCAAGCATCGTGACGCGCTCGTTTCCCAGGTCGAAGGCCGCCTTACCCTCACGCGTCATCCAGATGGTTGTCTGCTTCTTTATCCCCGTAACGTGTGGGAAGAAAAACGTGAGCAGGTAGCCCGGTTCCCCATGTCTGCACGGCCATTGCAGCGTTTGCTACTTGGTAATGCGCAGGATGTGGATATGGATGGCTCTGGCCGGATACTTATCGCGCCTGAATTGCGGAGTGCGGTCGGCCTGTCCCGTGAGGCCATGCTTTTGGGAATGGGGAGCCATTTCGAATTGTGGGACGCCACCGAGTGGGCACGCCGCGAGGCCGAAGATCTTGCCAAGGGCATGCCCGAGGTCCTGGAACATTTTTCATTCTGAATCCGCTTATGGAGTTTTTGCACCGATCCGTGCTGTTGGAGCCTACGGTCAACGCCCTTGTTGATCCCGATTTTGGCGTCAGGAAAAAACGCGAGTCTGCGATAACCATGCCGCCGCCATTGGCTGAAGGCGTCTTCGTAGACGGTACGTTCGGCCGTGGCGGCCACAGTCGCTATTTGCTGTCCCGCTTATCCCCGCGGGCGACGCTGGTGGTGTTCGACAAGGATCCGCAGGCGATTGATGCGGCTCATGCCTTGCAGCGCGAAGATGGCCGAGTGGTCGTGGTGCATGGCGGGTTTGGCTCAATGCCTGAACAGCTCGAGAAGCTGGGTATTGAAAAGGTTAATGGCGTCATGCTCGATCTGGGATTTTCATCCCCTCAGATTGACGATGCCAGCAGGGGGTTCTCGTTCATGCGCGAAGGCCCGCTGGATATGCGGATGGATACAAGCAGCGGTATGACCGCTGCGCAATGGCTGGCGCAGGTCAGTGTTGAAGAGTTAAAGGAGGTCATAGCAAAATATGGCGAAGAACGGTTTGCTTTCAAGATTGCAGAGGCGGTTGTTGCTCGCCGCGAATCCAGGCCGCTGCGTACAACGCTCGACCTCGCCGAGCTCGTCGCCAGCGTCGTCCGTACGCGGGAAAAGGGCCAGCATCCGGCCACTCGCACCTTTCAGGCTATACGGATTTACATCAATCAAGAACTCGAGGAGCTCGCGCTCGCCCTCGCGGCAGTTCTAAAGGTATTGGCTCCTGGAGGTCGCTTGGCGGTGATCAGCTTTCATTCTCTTGAAGACCGGATGGTCAAGCAGTGCATTTCGGCGGCGGCACGCCCGGCCGAAGCGCACGCCCGCCTGCCCATCTTCGAGAAGGATATGCCGCAACCCATCCTGCGCTCATTGGGCCGCATACTGCCCACGCCCGAACAAGCGACGGAAAACGTACGTGCCCGCTCGGCCGTGCTGCGCGTGGCCGAGCGCACAGCCACCCCCTTGCCGAAAGATCAGGGTGCGTCGTTCATTACTGCAATGAGCCTCGCTTCCCGGTCGGCGTCCGGCAAAAAAGGGCGTCGATAATGGGGCGCGTAAGCATACTCTTTGCCGTATTGCTTATGGTGTCTGCCATATCATTGGTGACGGCGCGATTTCAATCGCGACAGCTGTTCGTCCTCACCGACCGACTCGAGAACAAGGCCCGTGAACTCGACACAGACTGGCGCCGATTGCAGCTCGAGCGAGCTGAACTGGCGCGTAACGCGCGTATCGACGGCGCTGCGCGCGAAGAACTGGAAATGGATGCGGCGACTCCGGGCCGCACCATCTATATAAAAGGCAAGTCTACGCAAATGCCTTCGGCTCCAAAAACCGGAGGCACCCCGTGAAACGAGTCAGATTTTACGAAAGCCCTGTACTGAACGTCCAGATGCCCTTGTGGCGGTCACGTCTCGTATTAATATTATTAATGCTGGGATTTGTTGCGCTGGCGATCAAGGCGCTGTATTTGCAAGGTTTGTCCACTGAATTTCTGCAGCAGCAAGGCGAGCGTCGCTACGAGCGCACCCTGGTGTTGCCGGCCACGCGCGGCAAACTTTTCGATCGTAGTGGTTCCGTCGTATTGGCCTCCAGCGTCCCCGTGCGCGCAATTTGGGCGATTCCGGAAGACACACGCGCAGCCAGTGATGGGCAGTTGGCCGAGCTAGGCAAGCTGCTGGAGCTTTCGGTGAAAGACATCAAAAGCCGCCTGGTAGACGAGACAAAGAATTTTGTGTACATCAAACGACAAGTCTCCATGGACGTCGCCGACAAGATTCGCGGCCTGAAGATACCCGGCTTTCATCAGCAGATGGAGATGCGGCGCTACTACCCCGAGGGCAATGTTGCAGCGCACGTAGTCGGTTTCACTAATATCGAAGACGTAGGCATAGAAGGTGTCGAGTTGGCCTTTGATTCCGATCTGGCCGGCAAGCCTGGGTCTCGTCGGGTCATCAAGGACCGCCTGGGTCGGGTGGTGGAAGACGTGCAGGCCATAGTCCCACCAGTCAATGGCCGCGATTTGAATCTTTCCATCGATGCAGGTCTGCAGTTTGATGCCTACACCGCCCTGAAGAAGGCAATGGTCGAGAACAACGCCAAGGCCGCTGCGGGTATCGTTATTGACGTGCGCACTGGCGAAGTCCTGGCCATGGTGAACCTGCCCAGTTACGACCCCAACGACCGTGATGACCGCAAGGGCCCCGTACTTCGAAATCGGGCGTTGACCGATACGTTCGAGCCGGGCTCCATCATGAAGCCGTTCACGGTTGCATTGGCACTGGACATACAGCGCATTACGACTTCCACGCTTTTCGACACCGGCAACGGCAAGTATCGGTATAAGGGAAACACGATTTCGGACGTAAGCCGCAACGGCACACTGAACGTCGCCGGAATACTGCGACGCTCCAGCAACATCGGCATGACGATGATATCGGAGCAGCTGACCTCCCAGGAAATGTGGACGAAGTTTACCGAGCTCGGTTTCGGCCGCGCACCACAGGCCAATTTTCCGGGCATGGCTGCTGGCCGTCTGCGTCCGTGGGAGCGGTGGCGCCCAATCGAGCGGGCCACCATGGCCTATGGCTATGGCCTGTCCGTGTCCCTGATGCAGGTTGCACACGCCTATACCGCCTTCGCTCGCAATGGCGATACCGTCGCGCTTACCTTGCTCAAGCGGGAAGGCAAGCCCACCAGTGTCCAGGTTTATTCGTCCAAGGTGGCGGGCCAGGTTCGCGCCATGCTCGAGGCGGCGGCAGGGCCCGACGGCGCCAAGCTCGCCCAGGTACAGGGATACCGCGTTGCCGGCAAAAGCGGCACGGCCCGCAAGATCATAGATGGCGCGTACAGCAAATCACAGTACCGGAGTTCCTTCGTCGGATTCGCGCCGGTGTCGAATCCGCGCATCGTCGTGGCAGTGATGCTCGACGAGCCCAAGGCTGGCGCCTATTATGGGGGTCGTGTCGCGGCGCCGATCTTTGCCAACGTGGTCGCCAGCAGCTTGCGGCGACTCGGCGTCCAGCCCGATGCTCCAATTGAATCAGTGGTGGCGGTTGCTCCCAAGGAGGCGCGACCATGACGGCGCAAGATATCATTTCATGGCTAAACCGGCATGTGACGCGCACTGCGCATCTTGGCCTGGATTCACGCCAGCTTCATGCTGGCGATGTGTTTTTTGCATGCCCGGGCCTAGCTGGCGATGGGCGCGCATACGTCCAGCAAGCCATGGAACAGGGCGCTTCGGCCATTGTCTTTCAGGCCGGATCTCCTGTGCCCGATGTATCCGTTCCTTGTCTCGAAGTGCCCGGGTTGTCCGAAAAGCTCGGCCTGATCGCGCACCTTTGGTATGGCGAGCCGTCGCTGGCGCTTTCAGTCGTGGCGATCACGGGCACCAATGGCAAGACGACCTGCGTCCAGTGGATTGCGTCAGCGTTGAACGCCGAAGGCATACCCTGCGGAACGATAGGTACCCTGGGCGTAACCCTGCCAAGTGGCGCCAATCTGGGCGGTGCCTTGACGACGCCGGATGTCTTGACGATGCATCGCAGCCTTGCCGTGATGCGTGATGGTGGCGCTGCCGTGGTGGCGCTGGAAGCCTCTTCAATAGGAGTGCACCAGGGTCGCCTCGATCATGTGCATATCGAGATTGCCGGCTTCACCAACTTGACGCATGATCATCTCGATTATCACGGAACATTCCAGGATTACAAGGCTGCAAAGTTCGCATTGTTCGATAGCCCGGGTTTGCGGGCGGCCGTCATCAATGCCGACGACCCGGCCGGACACGAGCTGCTGGCGCTCTCGCCTTTGGTCAATATGCTGTCGTATTCCCTGGGCCGCACGGAGTCCGCAGACCTACAGGCTCACGATATCCAGACCGGTGCCTATGGTGTCGTCTTCAACCTGCTTAATTTTGAAGGCAAGGCGCAATTATTGACGCGCCTGGTGGGCGAACACAACGTGTCGAATTTGTTGCTGGTCGCCGGCGTCTTGCAGGAGCTGGGTTGGGGATTGCCGCAGATTGCGCGCGTGCTTGCTACGCTGCAATGCGTCGAGGGACGGTTGCAGGTGGTCGAAGCCCCTGCCGGCGAAGCGGCCGGACCGGCCCCCATGGTGGTCGTCGATTATGCACATACTCCAGATGCGTTGGACCGTGCCCTCGCTGCGTTGCGCGATCTGGCTGCGGCGCGAGGCGGTCACCTGATATGCGTCTTCGGCTGTGGTGGGGGTCGCGATAGCAGCAAGCGCCCCATCATGGGCAAAATCGCCGCAACGCTTGCGGATCGCGTGATTCTTACCAACGACAACCCTCGCATGGAAGATCCGCTGGCGATCATTCGCCAGATTGCCTCCGGTATGCCGCAGGCTCCCCGCATCGAGCCGGACCGCGCGCTGGCCATCATGTCCGCGGTCTGGACCGCCGATGCAGCCGATGTCGTGCTGTTGGCTGGAAAGGGGCACGAGACTCACCAGGAAGCCAAGGGCCTGCGCGCTCCTTTCGACGATCGCGAATGGGCGCGTTTTGCCGTCGCCTGGAAACGGGGACTGACACTATCGACGGATTCACGTCATATCCAGGCTGGACAGTTGTTCGTGGCGATAAGGGGCGATGCGTTCGATGGGCATGCGTATCTGGCTCAGGTCATGCAGGCGGGCGCATACGCTGCCATCGTCGATCAGAAGGACGAGTCGGTAGTATTGCCGCAATTTGCGCTCGGCGACACCCGGGCCGCGTTGATCAGGATCAGCACAGCCTGGCGTCGTCTTTTCACCTTGCCGCTTATCGGTGTCACCGGCAGCAACGGTAAGACCACGACCAAAGAGATGATTGCATCCATCTTCCGGGCCTGGCTGCCGGCCTATGCAAGCCTGGCAACGCAGGGCAATCTGAATAATGACATTGGCGTGCCGTTGACGCTTCTGCGTTTGAACGATCAGCATCGCGCGGCCGTGGTGGAACTTGGTATGAATCATCCCGGCGAGATCGCGGTGTTGTCCGGTATGGCTCAGCCTACGGTCGCTCTTGTCAATAATGCGCAGCGTGAGCACCAGGAATTCATGCATACAGTAGAGGCGGTCGCCAAGGAGAATGGGGCCGTCATTGAAGCTTTGCCGCGTGATGGCGCCGCAGTATTCCCGGGCGACGATCAATACACGGCTCTGTGGACCGCACTTGCTGGTGAACGCAAGATCGTCGATTTCGGTTTCGATTCCCAATTTGCCGTGTACGCGGACCAGATCCATGCCGAGTCCACGCGCACGCTATGTCGACTGCACACCCCGGCCGGCAACGCAGACCTGGCGCTCGGCGCTCCAGGCCTGCACAACCTTCGCAATGCATTGGCGGCCGCGGCATGCGCCTGCGCGGCCGGCGCCGGTGTGACCGACATCGTAAAGGGCCTGGAGGCGTTCAACCCCGTATCGGGCCGTATGCAACCGCGTCAATTGGCTGGCGGCTTCCAGTTGATCGACGACACTTATAATGCCAACCCGGACTCAGTTCGCGCGGCCATTGACGTTCTCGCACAGTTGCCCGGCAAGACCGTCCTGGTCCTGGGCGATATGGCCGAAGTGGGCGCCGACAGCACCGCCATGCACGCCGAAGTAGGTGCCTATGCCATGGAAAAAGGCATAGGCGTCCTGCTCGCCTTTGGACCTGCCTGTGCCCATGCCGCGCACGCATTTGGGCCCGCCGCCCGTGCATTTGAAAACATTGACGAACTAAATCACCACCTTATGACGCTGCTCCCGGCCCACATCCTTGTCAAGGGGTCGCGCAGCACACGCATGGAACGGGTAGTGCGTGCACTAGAAAAACAACTGATGAATCAACACGAAGAGACTCGCCATGCTACTTGAACTCGCACGCTGGCTGTCTGAATCACATATACGCTCTTTCAGTGTTTTCGAGTACATCACGTTCCGCGCAGTGCTTGCCTGCGGCACGGCATTGCTCATCGGACTGTTCGCCGGCCCATGGGTAATCCGCAAGCTCACGGAACTGAAAATCGGCCAGTCGGTGCGCGCCTACGGTCCCGAAACCCATTTGCTGAAAAATGGCACCCCCACGATGGGCGGTGTGCTGATTCTGATTTCCGTGGGTGTCAGCACGTTGTTATGGGCCGACTGGACCAATCGTTTCGTATGGGTCGTCCTGCTGGTCACTTTTGGGTTCGGCTGGATAGGCTGGGCTGACGATTACAAGAAGGTCGTCAATCACGATCCGGAAGGCATGTCCTCACGCCGCAAATTCTGCTTGCAGGCAATCATTGGCGCCGTGGCGGCGGTCTATTTGAGCTTCGCCGTGTCGGCACCGGCAAACGCGGAGCTGTGGCCATTGTTTCGTGATTGGGTGCTTAGCGGCCTGACGATGCCGCTGCCCACTCGTGCCGATTTGATCGTACCGTTTTTCAAGAGCGTCAGTTATCCACTTGGCGTGTTTGGTTTCGTGGCCTTGACCTGGCTGGTTATCGTCGGGTCGAGCAATGCAGTGAATCTCACCGACGGCCTCGACGGCCTGGCCATCATGCCAACCGTGATGGTTGGCAGCGCATTGGGGATTTTTGCCTATGTGGTGGGCCGCGTCGATTATTCGAAATACCTATTGTTTCCCTATATACCGGGCGCCTCCGAATTGATGGTCATCTGTGCCGCCATCGCGGGCGCCGGCTTGGCCTTCCTCTGGTTCAACGCCTATCCGGCGCAGGTCTTCATGGGCGACGTCGGCGCTTTGGCACTGGGTGGCGCACTGGGCACCATTGCCGTGATCGTGCGACAGGAGATCGTACTGTTCATCATGGGCGGCGTCTTCGTGGTCGAAACATTTTCCGTGATGATTCAAGTGGCATGGTTCAAATATACGAAGAGACGCTACGGGGAAGGAAGACGCATTTTTCGAATGGCCCCGCTGCATCATCATTTTGAAGTCTCTGGTTGGAAAGAAACCCAGGTCGTCGTGCGATTCTGGATTATCAGCATGATGCTGGTGCTTATTGGTCTGGCGAGTCTGAAGCTGCGATGAACACGATGAACTTCCCTTCCTTGCGCGTTGATGGCCTTACCCTGGTTCTGGGCCTGGGCGAGACGGGCACGGCCGCCGCGCTTTGGTGTGCGCGGCACGGCGCCTCAGTGCGCGTGCTCGACACACGTCAGCAGCCAAGCGGGCTTGCGAGTCTGCGGGCCGGCCTGGACGATTCGCGCGTGGACTATCGGCTGGGATTGGGAGTGTTTACAGCAGAAGCCTTGCACGACGTGCATACGATAGTGCTTAGCCCGGGTCTCGCGCCTTCTGAAGAGCCGGTCAGGTCATTTCTTGAAATCGCCAGGCAGCGTGGTGTTGACGTAGTGGGTGAGATCGAGCTATTTGCCAGGGCACTGGCCGACATGTCCGAACAAGGCTACAAGCCCAGCGTACTGGCTGTGACTGGTACGAACGGCAAGACAACGGTCACCGCAATGGCGCGCCAACTGGTGCAAGCCTGCGGCCGCCGCACGCAGGCAGCCGGCAATATTGGACCGGCTGCATTACAGGCGCTAAGCGATGCCCTGGAAGGCGATGAGCTGCCGGAGGTTTGGGTGCTGGAACTGTCAAGTTTTCAGATTGAAGGCGTCCGCACGCTGTCACCCGATGCTGCCGTGGTATTGAATGTAAGCCAGGACCATCTGGATTGGCACGGTTCCATGCAAGCCTATACAGCTGCCAAGGCCCGTTTGCTGACGATGGCGCAAATCACCATCATCAATCGCGATGACCCTTTGGTCATTGATATGGTGCCCGACATCAAGGCCCTCAATGTGCGCAGCTTTGGCCGCGGAATGCCAGAACTCGAAGGGGACCTGGGCCTTGAGGAAAGCAACGGCATGGCATGGATCGTCGCCGCTGATCCGACTGATTTTGATTTGCCCGCAACCACCAGCCGTCGCAAGAAGCCGATCACTGAACCGGTGCGTAGTGCGGGGCGGGCCGCGCGGCTGATGCCCGTCGATGCGCTGCGTGTGCGTGGCCAACACAATGCTTTGAATGCATTGGCCGCTTTGGCACTGGGCCGCAGCCTCGGCCTGGGATGGGCCTCGATGTTGCATGCGCTGCGCGATTATCACGGCGAGCCTCACCGCACGCAATTCCTGCGCACGATAGGCGGCGTGGATTTCGTCAACGACAGCAAGGGCACCAATGTGGGCGCCACCGTCGCGGCATTGAACGGAATGGGCGGCAAAGTCGTACTGATTGCGGGAGGCCTGGGCAAAGGCCAGGATTTCACCCCTCTGGCCAAGGCGGTCCGTGCACATGCCCGTGCCGTAGTGCTCATCGGTCAGGATGCGCAGCGCATCGAAAAGGTGCTGGTCGATGCGCAAGTACCTGTCGAATGTGCAGCTTCGTTGGCCCTGGCCGTGCACCGCAGCCTGGAACTTGCGCAAACAGGAGACACCGTACTGCTGTCGCCGGCTTGTGCCAGCATGGATATGTTCCGCAACTATGGCCATCGGGGCCACTGTTTCGCCGAAGAAGTCAACGAATTGGCCTTGAGCCGCGGGGAGGTCGCATGAGTCTTATTGCCGATCTGACCTCGAGCGTCAATGCCGTAAAGCCGGGACGCACCACGATGCCCAGCTTCGATATTTCGATGATTATCGCGGCAAGCACCCTGGTGCTGTTCGGCCTGCTCATGGTGTATTCGGCATCGATTGCGCTTGCCGACGGGCCTCGCTATGAGAGCTATGGCCGCTTCTATTTTGTCATCCGCCACGGATTGTTTATTGCGGTGGGCGTGTTCTGCGCGCTGTTCGCCGTCAGCATACCGATGAAAGTGTGGCAAAAATTTGCGGTGCCGCTGTTCCTGTTTGGCCTGTTGCTGTTGCTGATCGTGCTCATTCCCGGTATCGGTCGCGAAGTGAACGGGGCTCGCCGTTGGCTGCCTTTGGGCCCGATCAGTTTCCAGCCGTCTGAATTGATGAAGCTGACGGTGTTGCTTTATGCGGCGGACTATACCGTACGCAAGCAAGAGCACATGCAGAATTTCGTGCGTGGCTTTCTTCCCATGGCTTGCGCCCTGGCGGTGGTGGGCATGGTTCTGCTGCTCGAGCCTGACCTTGGCGCCTTCATGGTGATCGTTGCGATTGCCGTGGGCATTCTTTTCATTGGCGGCATCAACGGTAAGCTGTTTTCCGCGTTGCTGGGCATTCTGGTTGGCAGCTTCCTGCTGTTGATCTGGCTCTCTCCCTGGCGCCGTGAACGCCTTTTCGTCTATCTGGATCCTTGGAATCCGGACAACACCTATGGCAGCGCGTATCAGTTATCGCACTCGCTTATCGCTCTCGGACGGGGGGAATGGTTCGGGGTAGGCCTGGGTGCCAGTGTAGAAAAACTTCACTACCTGCCTGAAGCGCACACCGACTTCATTGTTGCCGTGATCGGCGAGGAGCTTGGCTTCGTCGGCCTGGGTTGCCTGATCGCCCTGTTTGTCTTCATCATTTGGCGCGGCTTCGAAATAGGCCGGCAGGCCATCGCGATGGAGCGCATATTCAATGGCCTGGTTGCTCAGGGCGTGGCGCTATGGTTCGGCGTCCAGGCTTTTATCAACATTGGCGTGTGTGTCGGGCTTTTGCCGACCAAAGGGCTGACGCTTCCCATGGTCAGCTACGGTGGATCGGGTATCGTGATGAACCTTGTCGGGATGGCTTTGCTGCTGCGTGTCGATTTCGAAAATCGTAATTTGATGCGAGGCAAGCGGACATGAGTACGACGCGCACCCTGCTGATCATGGCCGGCGGCACTGGCGGGCACATTATGCCCGGCCTTGCCGTTGCGCACGAGATGCAAGCGCGAGGTTGGACGGTGTGCTGGCTCGGTAATCCCGAGCGGATGGAAGGCAAACTGGTTCCTGCCCAGGGCATTGAACTGATACCTTTGCGGTTTGCAGGCCTGCGAGGCAAAGGGCTGTCCACCTTGCTGAAATTGCCACTGAGCCTTTTGCGTGCCTGCATGCAGGCACGCAAGGCGCTGAGTCGCGTCAAGCCTGACGTCGTCCTGGGGATGGGAGGCTATGTTGCATTCCCGGGCGGTCTGATGGCGGCCTTGCAGCGCACTCCTGTCGTCATACACGAGCAGAACGCGATCGCGGGAACCGCAAATCGCTGGCTCGCCAGAATGGCTAGCAAGGTCCTGGTCGGCTTTCCCGGCGCGTTGCCCGGCGCGGTCATGGTGGGCAATCCGGTGCGGCAGGCGCTGACGCAAGTCGCGCCGGTGGAACAACGCTATGCTCAACGCCAGGGTCCGATCCGGGTCCTGGTGGTTGGCGGCAGTCTGGGCGCGGCAGCATTGAATACCGCGATCCCACAGGCCTTGTCGCGATTGCCTGAACATGAAAGGCCCATCGTGACCCACCAGGCCGGCCAGCAGCACGTCGATACATTGCGCCATGCCTACCAGGATCTGGGTGTCCAGGCGACGTGCCACGCCTTTATCGACGACATGGCGGGTGCCCTGGCCGAGGCCGACGTGGTGATTTGTCGGGCAGGCGCCATGGCGGTGGCCGAGGTGGCGGTTGTCGGGGTCGCAGCCTTGTTCGTGCCTTTGCCGCAAGCCATCGACGATCATCAGACAGCCAACGCCCGTTACCTGAGCGACTGCCAGGGCGGCTGGTTGCAAAAACAATCGGAGCTGACGCCGGAGTGGCTCGCCCAGTGGTTGCGCGGCTTGAATCGTGCCCAGCTGGCCGATGTCGCCCGTCATGCGCATGAACACGCTTGCTTGAATGCAACCCAGCTCATTGCTGACGCGTGCGAACAATTAGTTGGGAGACGTGCGTGAAGCATCGTATTCAAAGCATACATTTCGTAGGCATAGGCGGATCGGGGATGAGCGGTATTGCCGAGGTCATGCTGACACTGGGCTATTCCATAAGCGGCTCCGACATTCAGGAGTCGGCCATAACGCGTCGACTGTCATCACTGGGCGCGCGCATTACCATCGGGCACCTTGCCGAGAACATCAAAGGCGCCGGTGCGATCGTCACGTCGACGGCGGTCTCCAACGACAACGCCGAGGTCCTGGCCGCTCGTGCTGCGCGCATTCCCGTTGTCCCGCGTGCCTTGATGCTGGCGGAACTCATGCGCTTGAAGCGCGGCATAGCCGTGGCCGGAACCCACGGCAAGACCACGACAACCAGCTTGGTGGCCAGTGTGTTGGCGGCCGGCGGCCTGGATCCGACGTTCGTGATCGGTGGAAGGTTGAATTCGGCGGGTGCCAATGCGCGACTGGGTCAGGGCGATTTCATTGTCGTGGAGGCCGATGAGTCAGACGCTTCTTTCCTGAACCTGCTGCCGGTCATGGGCATCATCACTAACATTGATGTCGACCATATGGATACCTATGGCCATGATGTCGCGCGATTGAAAAGCGCATTTATCGAGTTCACGCATCGTTTGCCTTTCTATGGCACGGCAGTTCTCTGTAGCGATGACGCGAATGTTCGCGAGATCATCCCGTTTGTTTCGCGCCCCGTGACGACCTATGGCATCGATACGGATGCCCAGGTCCGTGCCCTGAATTTGCAGGCCGACGGGACAATAATGCGATTCGATGTAGAGCGTCAGGGCACGACCGGCATGCTGCCGGTGATGTCGATAGCACTGAATTTGCCCGGACGCCACAATGTACTCAACGCCCTGGCTGCAATCGCCGTCGCAACTGAACTGGGCGTACCGGACGCAGCCATCGCCAGTGCCTTGGCCAGCTTTAACGGTGTGGGGCGCCGGTTTACTCAAGTGGGCGATTTTCCCGTCGCACAGGCGCATGGCGGCGGCAGCTTCACGCTCATCGACGACTACGGCCATCATCCAGTGGAAATGGCAGCCACTCTGGAAGCGGCACGCGGAGCGTGGCCACAGCGGCGCATCGTGCTGGCATTCCAACCGCACCGGTACACACGCACCCGTGACTGCTTCGAAGATTTTGTTCGGGTGTTGGGCTCGGCCGATGCTGTGTTGCTGACCGATGTATACCCCGCAGGCGAGCCGGCCCTGATTGCCGCCGACGGCAGGGCGCTGGCTCGCGCGTTGCGGGTGGCGGGGCGCGTCGAGCCCGTATTCATCGAGCAAGTGGCCGAGCTTCCGCAGGCAATTCTGGATTTCGCGCGCGACGGCGATGTCATCGTGGTCATGGGTGCCGGTTCGATCAGCCGCGTGCCCGCTCAGGTAGGAGAACTTGCATGAACGATAATTTTGGCCGTGTAGGCGTGCTGTATGGTGGCCGGTCGGCGGAACGCGAGGTTTCCCTGATGTCGGGCCATGGCGTGCATGAGGCCTTGCGCAGTGTCGGCATCGACGCGCATCTGTTCGACACCGGCAGGTATACCTTGGTGGATTTGATCGGTTCGGGCTTTGACCGCGTATTCATCGCCCTGCACGGTCGGTACGGAGAAGACGGCACCCTGCAGGGCGCCCTCGAACTGCTGAATCTTCCTTATACCGGTAGCGGACCACTGGGATCAAGCTTGTCCATGGACAAGATCATGACCAAGAAGGTGTGGCTGCAGGAACGGTTGCCCACCCCGGCGTTCGCAGTACTGACCGCCGACTCCGACCTCGACCGCGTCGCTGGTGAAATCGGTCTGCCGCTGATCGTCAAGCCCCCGCATGAAGGGTCGACATTGGGCGTGACCAAGGTCAATGGACTGGCCGAGTTGCGCCGGGCGTATGAGCTGGCGGCCCAGTACGACGAAGAGGTGCTGGCCGAACAGTTCATCGATGGCCGCGAACTTACTGTGGCCATACTCGGCAAAGGCAAGTCAGCACGGGCGCTGCCCGTCATTGAAATCGTGGCCCCTGGCGGCAATTACGATTACGAACATAAATATGTATCAAACGATACCCAGTACATTTGTCCAGCGGTGCTCGACGATGCGCTCACTGAATCCATCTTGCGCATCGCTGAACAAGCCTACGTTGCACTGTCGTGCGAAGGTTGGGGGCGCGCCGATTTTATGCTGGACGCGGCCGGCAAACCCTGGCTTCTGGAAATGAACACGTCGCCGGGAATGACCAGTCATTCCCTGGTTCCCATGGCCGCCAAGGCAGCTGGCATGAGCTATGCCGAGCTTTGCGTGGCGATATTGTCAACCGCTTGTTGCAAAGTGCAGCAACCCGCAGCTGTCTGAACAGGAATTTATCGTGTTTTCTGATCCACGCCTCACCAACTTCATCGCGAATACGCTGGCATTGCTAGCGGTATTGGCAATGGTCGTGGGCGTGGTCGTCTGGGTTGCGCAGCGTCCGTATTTCCATATTGCTCAAATCCGGATCGCGCCGATGCAGACCGATACACTGAATTACGTCTCTACGGCGACTATTCGGGCGACAATAGCTAGCAAAATAAAAGGCAACTTTTTCTCGATCGACCTGGATGATACGAGGGAATTGATCGAGACGGCGCCCTGGGTTCGCCACGCACGCATACGGCGCGTATGGCCCGGCGAACTATATGTACAGATCGAAGAGCAGCAACCCCTGGCATTGTGGAACGAAGATCAGATGATCAACACATGGGGTGAGGCCTTTGCCGCCAATCAGGGCGAGCTCGACGATGAGGCGCAACTTCCGCAACTTCACGGTCCCGAAAGTTCCGAACGGCTGGTCGTCCAGCGCTACGCCGAGATTGCACGCTGGTTTGCACCGTTGAATCTGCGCGTCCACGAAGTCACGCTCAGTGCGCGGTATGCCTGGGACGTCAAGCTGTCCGATGGCACCCGCCTGAACCTGGGGCGCGATCCGGCCGCTGATGTGGCGGACCCTCACGGACGATCGGGGGCGCTTCCGTTCGCCGCGCGTATCGAGCGTTTCGTGCAGGCATGGCCAGTGCTCAATGGTCGGCTCGACGGCCGAGCAATCAGCTATGCCGATTTACGTTATCCCAACGGATTTGCCATCACGTTGGCCCCCGTTTCCACTCCACCAACCAAATAGAAGATTATGACCCGTGACATCAAGGACCTGATCGTTGCACTCGACATCGGCACCAGCAAAGTGGTGGCCGTAGTGGCTGAAATATTGCCAGAAGGGCGTTTCGAAGTATTGGGCCTGGGCCAACACGAATCCCAGGGGATGCGTAAAGGCGTCGTTGTCAATATCGAATCGACCGTCAACTCGATTCAACGGGCTCTCGAAGAGGCCGAGCTGATGGCCGACTGCAAGATTCGCGAGGTTTACACGGGAATTGCCGGCAGTCATATCACCAGCTTCAATTCCAGCGGGATGGTGGCTGTCAAGGACAAGGAGGTCACTGCCACTGATGTCGCGCGTGTAATCGAAACGGCCAAAGCCGTAAATATTCCGACGGACCAGCAAGTGCTGCATGTACTGACCCAGGAGTTCATCGTGGACTCGCAGGAAGACATACGCGAGCCGATAGGCATGAGCGGTTTGCGTCTGGAAGTGCGGGTGCACATCGTGACCGGGGCCGTCAGCGCGGCCCAGAACATTGTCAAGTGCGTACGCCGCTGCGGACTGGAAGTGCAAGACCTGATCTTGCAGCCCTTGGCCTCGAGCCTGGCCTGCCTGACATCTGACGAAAAAGAGCTTGGCGTTGTACTGGTCGATGTAGGCGGTGGCACAACAGACGTTGCCATTTTCACAGGTGGTGCCATCAGGCATACCGCGGTGGTGCCCATCGCGGGCGATCAGATCACCAGTGATATTGCAGCCATGTTGCGCACGCCCACGCCCGACGCAGAAGAAATCAAGCTTCGCTTCGGAATTGCCAAGCAGGTGCTGGCGAATGCGGACGAACACATCGAGGTGCCAGGTCTGGGCGACAGGCCTAATCGGCAGGTGAAGCGCCAGGCTCTGGGCGCCGTCATCGAGCCGCGCATCGAAGAGCTGTTTACGTTCGTGCAGCAGATCGTGCGTGAGTCCGGCTACGAAGACCTATTGGCCTCGGGAGTGGTACTCACCGGCGGCACATCCTTGATGCCCGGCATCGTCGAGCTGGCAGAAGACGTGTTTTTGAAGCCGGTGCGTGTAGGTGTGCCGGCTTACGAAGGGAGCTTGGCGGATGTTATGCACAATCCGCGATTTTCCACCGCGATGGGTCTGCTGTCCGAGGCCCGTTTGCAGCGTGCGCGCGGCCGCAAGGTCGCACAGCAGAAGGGAAGTTTCAAGACCCTTCTCGCACGCATGAAGGAGTGGTTCATGAATTAAGGCTCGCGCCTTAAGGACAGGTGGGACAAAGCCTGTACCGGAAGCGTTTCAAATCAGTTGCGAGCAGGCATGGCTGGCATCTCGTTTGAAACCATTCCAAAAACAAAAGAAGTACCGGGGAAAAAACACTTTTTGTAATTATCGCTTTTCTGGATATGTGAGGGAGTCATCATGATGAATTTCGAAATGCTCGATACGAGCGCCAATGGGACGGTAATCAAAGTCGTCGGAGTAGGCGGCGCAGGCGGCAACGCTGTAGCCCATATGATCCGCTCGGGAGTCAGCGGCGTAGACTTCATTTGCGCCAATACTGACGCGCAGGCCTTGGCAACTTCCGAGGCACCAGTGCAGATTCGTCTGGGTCGCACGGGGCTTGGCGCCGGCGCCAAGCCCGAGCAGGGCAGGGCCGCCGCCGAAACGGCGCGAGAAGAAATCCGCGCAGCGCTCACCGGCGCGCACATGGTTTTCATTACGGCAGGGATGGGTGGCGGCACAGGTACCGGTGCCGGCCCCGTCGTGGCCGAGGTGGCCAAAGAACTGGGCATCCTGACGGTTGGCGTTGTGACCAAACCATTTTCGTTCGAAGGAAATAAACGCCTGAAAATGGCGGAAGACGGTATATCCGAGCTTTCCAAGCACGTGCATTCGCTTATCGTCGTGCTCAACGAAAATCTGTATGACCTGATGGACGATGATGCGACCCAGGAAGACTGCTTCAAGTCGGCCGACGACGTCTTGCACAATGCCTGCGCCGGCATTGCCGAAATCATCAACGTCGAAGGTAACGTGAACGTCGACTTTGAAGACGTCAAGACCATCATGGGTGAACAAGGTCAGGCCATGATGGGTACGTCAATAGCAGCCGGCACGGATCGTGCCCGTGTTGCTGCCGAGCGTGCCATCGCCTGCCCACTGCTGGAAGGCGTGGACTTGCACGGTGCCCGTGGCATGTTGGTGAACATCACGGCAAGTCGTACCCTCAAGATGCGTGAAACACGTGAAATCATGGATACCATCCGCAGCTATGCAGCCGATGATGCGACGATAGTATTTGGTACCGCCTACGACGAATCCATGGGTGAAAACTTGCGCGTTACAGTGGTTGCCACCGGCTTGGGCCGTGCTGCTGCCGCGCGTCCGCAACTGGTACAGAACACCGCTGAGGTTTACCGTACAGGAACCGACAATATGCCGATGTCAGGCGGGCATGATTTTGGCGGTTCGGACGTGCCCTCGGTAATTCGCAATCCACGCAGCCAGGCTTCGGCCCAGGTGCGTGCACTTGAGACAGCTGGAATGGATCACTTCGATATCCCGGCGTTTCTGCGCAAACAGGCAGACTGACCCGGCAGGAAGTATCCAGAAGCAGTAACTCCGGCTCTCACATGTCTGCGAGGCAATCGCTTGCCCGGCCAGGCCGACTGACGCACTTACTCCCTCCCCGGGCAAGTGCGTCGTCGTTCTCAGGACGGGCATGCTCCGCGTGCGCCTTGCAGCCATTTGAAACACATGTATTTAGTGGTTTACCCTCAATACGTTTACAATGTCCAGTCATGTGTTTGTAGCAAAAACAAGAGACTCATACCTTAAAGAATATGTTACGTCAACGCACCATACAGAAATCCATCAGTACCAAAGGGGTCGGCTTGCACTCAGGCCGAAGGGTGGAAATCACCCTGCGCCCGGCCGCACCCGATACTGGTATCGTGTTTCACCGCGTTGATCTTCCTGAAGTCGTGCACTTGCCTGCTTTGGCCGACCAAGTCGGCAACACGCGCATGGCTTCTGTCTTGCAGCAAGGCAATGTGCGCGTATCCACCGTGGAACATCTTATGTCGGCGCTTGCTGGCCTGGGGGTTGACAATCTCCATGTGGACCTCACCGGTGAAGAAGTACCTATCATGGATGGCAGTGCGGGTACATTTGTGTACCTGCTGCGGTCCGCGGGCTTGCAGGAACAGCTGGCGCCCAAGAAATTCATCCGCGTCCTTAAAACAGTGGAAGTTCGCGAAGGCGAAGGCGACGATCTGAAATGGGCCCGACTCGAGCCCTACAACGGCTTTGCCTTATCGTTTGCTATAGATTTTCATCATCCCGCAATCGACTCCACGGCCAATTTTGCCGAGGTCGATTTCGAAAAAGATTCTTATGTTAAAACCATTGCGCGTGCGCGCACGTTTGGTTTTGTCAGTGAAGTGGAAGCCTTGCGGGCCGCAGGTCTGGCTCGTGGGGGCAGTCTGGACAACGCCATTGTCATGGACGAATACCGCGTCCTCAATACCGATGGCCTGCGTTACGATGACGAGTTCGTCAAGCACAAGATTCTTGATGCCATCGGCGATCTATATCTCATCGGCAAGCCCCTGGTGGCACGCTATGTAGCGTGCAAATCTGGTCATGGCCTGAATAACCAGCTCGCACGTGCTTTGCTTGCACAGCAAGACAGCTGGGAACTGATAGGCTACGAATCGCCCGAGGTGGCGCCCAAATCGTTCAACCAGGAATGGAAATTCGCATGAGTTCGTCCAGGGGGTGTTTGGTGGCGCTCACGCACATCATCGGTCCCTATGATGTGCGAGCAGTCGGCCAATGGCGTCCGCCAATGGTCCCGAAGGCAGGCTCTGTTGCAATTCATCGAATGCGGCCAGGGCTTTGCCGTCAAGTGGCTCGACCTGGCGGGATGTCGTTTTTGTCTGGTCCCGTAACAAACCCGCTTGTACCCTGACGATCATTTCGGTAAGGTTCCATCCATTGTCGTTCAGCAGTACAAGTATGCGCGGCGCCAGTTGCCTGAGTCGCGATGCATAGGCGGCGCTGGGAACTGCAAGGGTTATTTGCTGTCTGTCTATACGTGCCACCTTGCATACCAGTGCCAAGGCGGGCGGCATGGCGTTTTTCGCCACGCCCTCCACCGCGATCAACGTGCGTGCCGTTACCAAAACCTGCGAACCCTGCTGGTCGCTGCCCAGCCAGCTCACTGCGAGCGTGGCGGGAAGCTCCTTGTCCAAGGGGCGCGGTGGTCTGGTGAAACGAAACGGGCGCGACATTAATTGAAGGTCTACAGTGAGATATCTAATTATGAAGAATCGATTTTCTGATTCTAGTAAGAAAAGCATCAGGGTGGCCATAGTCACCCTTGCCGCAGGCGCCGCCATGGCGGCGTCTGCGGTAGCCGGTGCATGGGTGCAATCGCAGCTGGCCACCCGTCCTGTGCTGAACCCGGATCAGGAACGTGTTATTGCCCAGCAGACCTCGCGCGATTCCGCCTATATCCGCCAGAACATAAATTTGCTGGCAGCGAAAGTGGGCGATCTGCAGGCCAGATTGATCACCATGGACGGCGTAAGCAAGCGGATTGCCGATGCCGCCGGAATTCCGTACACCGATCCCGAGGTCTACGCCAGCCTTGAGCATGCCCCCGAGCCAGTCATGGACTATATCACCGACGAGCACGGCGCGGCCTGGACGGCTCAGGGCCTGGGTCGCGAACTCGACTCCCTTTCCATGCAGCTTTCCCAGCAGAAAGACTCGTTCGCGATGCTGGACCTGGTCCTGACACGGCGTGTTGGCGTCGAGGCCGGCCTCCCCACGTACACCCCGGTAGCCTATCCCTATTTGAGTTCCTCATTTGGCTGGCGCCGCAATCCGGTCACCGGCCGCCATTCCATGCACGAAGGACTGGACTTTGCCGCGCCCAAAGGAGCGCTCATACATGCCGCTTCAGGCGGAGTGGTGACCGAGGCCCGCTATGTACCGGGTTATGGAAAACTGGTCGAAATCGACCACGGAAACGGCCTGGTCACTCGTTACGCGCACGCATCCTCCATCAAGGCCAAGCTGGGCGACCTGGTTCAAAAAGGCCAGGAAATCGCGCGTGTCGGATCCACTGGCCGCTCGACCGGCGCGCATCTGCACTTCGAAGTCCGCATGGCTGGTCACGCGCTCGATCCGACCTTGTTCCTTGCCAGGCAAGAGGCTCCTGAACAGATGATGGTGGACGCCACCAACGCGGTTGAAGCCATAGTCCCGCAGGTGCGTTAAACTGTATTGTTCTCCTGCGGTTTCATCCGCCAACTCAAAAAAGACAAGCATGCCGACTTTTGCGTTCAGGCGCAAAGACGCATCACGACAAACGAATGGTTTCTCTGCTAAAAAAGCTCATTGGTACTCGTAACGACCGGATACTGAAACAGTATCGCAAGCAAGTAACGCAGATCAACGCGTTCGAGCCAACGGTGGCCGCCCTGGCCGATACAGACCTCACTGCCAAGACTGTGGAATTCCGTCAACGAATCGCGCAAGGCGCATCGCTCGACGATTTGCTGCCGGAAGCATTTGCTGTCGTTCGCGAGGCCAGCAAGCGTGTCTTCGGCATGCGCCATTTCGATGTCCAGATGCTTGGGGCCATTGCCCTGCACAACGGGAAGATCGCTGAAATGCGTACGGGTGAAGGCAAAACCCTCATGGCGACCCTGGCCGTCTACCTCAATGCGCTGGCCGGAAAGGGCGTGCACGTGGTTACGGTCAACGATTACCTGGCCCGGCGTGATGCCGAATGGATGGGGCGCCTGTATCAGTTCCTGGGCATGAGCGTCGGCGTGGTCGTTCCCCAGCAGGAAAACGAAGAAAAACGCGCAGCGTATGCCGCCGATATCACCTACGGCACGAACAATGAGTATGGCTTCGATTATCTGCGCGACAATATGGAGTTCCGTGCCGAAGACCGTCGGCAACGCCAGCTGTCGTACGCGATTGTCGACGAAGTCGATTCCATTCTTATCGATGAAGCGCGTACACCGCTCATCATTTCCGGTCAGGCGGAAGATAATACCGAACTTTATATACGCATGAATGCCGTGCCGCCCTCGCTGGTGCGCATGGCGGCCGAGCCCAAGGCGCACGAGCCCGAGCCCGAAGGCGACTACTGGGTCGATGAAAAAGCCCAACAGGTCCATCTTTCGGAAGCCGGCCACGTGAACGCGGAAGAGACTCTGGTCCGGATCGGGCTGCTGCCTGAAGGCGAGTCGCTCTACGATCCACGCAATATTTCGCTGATGCATCACTTGATGGTCGCATTGCGCGCACACAATCTGTTCTTCCGCGACCAGCAATATGTCGTGCAAGATAACGAGGTGGTCATTGTTGACGAGTTCACGGGTCGCCTGATGGCAGGTCGCCGCTGGTCCGACGGTCTGCATCAGGCCGTCGAGGCCAAGGAAGGCGTGCGCATCCAAAACGAAAACCAGACCCTCGCGTCCATCACCTTCCAGAACTATTTCCGTATGTACGGCAAGCTGGCTGGCATGACCGGCACTGCCGACACCGAAGCCTACGAATTCCAGGAAATCTATTCGCTGGAAACGGTCATCATCCCGACGAATCGCCCCATGGCGCGCCAGGACCAGAACGACCAGGTCTTCAAGACCGATCCGGAGAAATTCAACGCCATCCTCGCCGACATCAAGGACTGCCACGAGCGCGGGCAACCCGTATTGGTGGGCACCACCAGTATTGAGAACTCCGAGCTGCTTTCCGGGATGCTGGTCAAGGCCGGGTTGCCACACGAAGTTCTCAATGCCAAGCAACATGCGCGCGAGGCCGAGATCGTGGCCGAAGCCGGCAAGCCCGGTCACATCACCATTGCTACCAACATGGCCGGCCGTGGTACTGACATCGTGCTGGGTGGCAGTGTCGAAAAGCAGATCGACCTTGTGCGCGCCGACGACGCCTTGTCGGCTGAAGAAAAAGAAGGTCGCATCGAAATCATCAAAGCCGAATGGGCGCCCGCCAATGCTGCCGTAAAGGCTGCCGGGGGCTTGCGCATTATCGGCACCGAGCGCCATGAATCGCGACGTATCGACAACCAGTTGCGTGGTCGTGCCGGTCGCCAGGGCGATCCAGGCTCATCGCGATTTTACTTGTCGCTCGAAGATTCCCTGATGCGCATTTTCGCAGGCGACCGCGTGCGCTCCATTATGGAACGCCTGCGCCTGCCTGAAGGCGAGCCCATCGAGGCGCGCATGGTATCGCGTTCCATTGAATCCGCGCAGCGCAAGGTCGAAGGCCGCAACTTCGACATACGCAAGCAACTGCTCGAATACGACGACGTTGCCAACGACCAGCGCAAAGTGCTTTATGCACAGCGCAACGAAGTCCTGGAATCGACCGATGTGTCGGACACCATGGCCAATTTGCGCACCGCGGCCATGACCGAGCAGTTCCGCACCTATATTCCTGAAGAATCCATGGAAGAACAGTGGGATGTCGCAGGATTGCAAGCCGCTTTGGAGGCCGAGTGGCAGCTTTCCATTCCTCTTGCCGAGATGCTCGAGAAAGAGCCCAGCCTCACCGATGACGACTTGCTGGAACGCGTCGTGGCCGAGGCCACCCGTGTCTACCAGGACAAGGTCGACCTTGTCGGCAAAGAGGGCTGGTCGCCATTCGAGCGCTCCATGTTGCTGCAATCCATCGATACGCACTGGCGTGGTCACTTGTCGGCGCTCGATCACTTGCGCCAAGGCATCCATTTGCGTGGTTACGCCCAGAAAGATCCCAAGCAGGAGTACAAGCGGGAGGCATTCGAACTGTTCTCCGATATGCTGGATCGGATCCGCAACGAGGTGGTTCGCGTATTGATGACCGTCAAGATCCAGTCGCCGGAGCAAGTCGAGGTCGAAGAACCTGAGTCCCGCCTTGACAACATTACCTACCACCACTCTGACTACGATGCGGCTCTCAGCGGAGAAGACCCTGGCCTCGACCAGACGCCTGCGGCCCTGGCAGCCGCCAGCGCAGGCATGCCCAAAGTGGGTCGCAACGACCCTTGCCCATGTGGCAGTGGCAAAAAGTACAAGCACTGCCACGGAAGGCTGGCCTAGCGGTCCGAAGGCCGCCTGACACGTTTAACGGGCTTGCGCCAATATGGCGCAAGCCCGTTTTGCATTGGTGTCTTTACTACATCAGGAATAGGGTCGCCAGGCCCAGGAAAATCAGGAAACCCAGGGAGTCGGTGGCGAAGGTCAAAAGCACCGAGGAGCCCATTGCCGGGTCTTTGCCAAACCGGTCTCGCAATATGGGAATGAGCACACCCAGGGCGGCGCCGATCAACATATTGCAGATCATCGCGACCATCATGACGGCGGCAATGGCCAGGGAACCAGAAATTGCCCAGGCGAAGCTCGCGGCCACAAGGCTCCCACAGGCTCCGACCATGAAGGTTACCGTCAATTCGCGCTTGACCAGCCGCCAGGCATTGGAGCTGGTGACGCGGCCCACCGCCAGAGCGCGAATGATCATGGTCATCGTCTGATTGCCTGAATTTCCCCCTATGCCGGCCACAATCGACATCAGGAATGCCAGGATAACGATCTGGCTGACGGTGTCTTCGAATCTCGAGGCAACCAGTGAGGCAATCGATGCCGTGCACAGGTTCACGAACAGCCATGGAGCGCGGTTGCGCAAGGCACTGAGCACCGGGGCGAAGATATCCTCTTCCTGCAAGCCCGCCCGCGAGAGCGCTTGTTCCTGAGAGTCTTCCTGGATCACGTCAACCACTTCCGCGATGGTGACGCGTCCGATCAGCCGTCCCTGGTCGTCCACCACGCCCGCGGAGACGAGATCATAGCGTTCGAATGCGCCTGCCGCGTCGGCGTCGGAATCAAGCGGGCTGAGAGTAAGATACTCGGTCACCATCACGTCGGAAACCAGCATGTCGGGTTCGCGGACCAGCAAGGTGGACAGCGACAGCGTCCCTTGTAACTTGTCCTGGCGATCGACAACGAAGATCTGGTCGGTATGGTCGGGAAGCTCGTGCAAACGCCGCAAATAGCGCAGCACCACTTCCAGCGACACGTCTTCACGCACCCGCACCATCTCGAAGTCCATGATGGCGCCGACCGTGTCTTCCGGATAGCCCATTGCTTCGATGAGCTGGGCGCGTTCTTCGTCGGTCAGTCCCTTTTGCACCTCTGCAATGACATCGGCAGGCAGATCGGCGGCCAGATCCGCGATCTCGTCGGCATCCATGTGCTCGGTTGCTGCGATCAGGTCCTGGTGATCCATGGACTGGATCAGTGACTCCCGGGCCCAGTCGTCGACTTCGAGGAGCACGTCGGCGTCATGTTCGGCGCTGACCAGCTGCCACACCGCCTGACGTTCGTTTACCGGCAGCGACTCGAGAATGAAGGCGATGTCCGATGGATGCAAATCGTTGACGATCGATTTGATCTCGTTTTCGTGCTGTCGGTGCAGCAGGCCTTCCAGCAGGTTCGAGCGATCGTCTTCTTCGTATTGGCGGTGTGCCAGCGCCTCGACGACTTCCTGCCGCCTGAGTATCGATTGCAGTTGTTGCAATGCCAGTTGCGCATCTTCGGGGTCAAGGCGGCGCGGTATGACTATGGCCTCGCCTTCTTCCAGCTTGACTGGGGTATCCGACATGGGCAACCTTGCTTAGACAGGTGGAAGAGTGCGGCGCTTGCGCTGATCGTCGGTGGCTACGTATGTAAGAGTGGCTTCTGTCACTTTGACCACTTCGAGCTCCAGGCGCTGGCGCTCGGCGTAGACCTCTACGGATACCGTAATGGATGTGGTGCCGACCTTTGTGATCTCGGCGTAAAAGCTGAGCAGGTCACCCACGAATACAGGCTGCTTGAAGAGGAATGCATTGACGGCAATCGTGGCCACGCGGCCAGCGGCACGGCGCGTGGCGGGTATCGAACCAGCGATATCGACCTGCGACATGATCCAGCCGCCGAACACGTCGCCGTGTATGTTTGCATCGGAAGGCTGCGGCATGACGCGCAGGACGGCGTGCGTTTCTGGAGGAGGTAAAACGGTACGATGGCTAGCGGCACTCAAGGCTGCGGACTCCAGATTCATGAGCGGCCTGTACTGGATATGACAGGCCGCTAAGCGTTGTTGATGGGCGGACGGTACTGCTGGATCAGCGTGCGGGCGCAGACAGCCATTGCGTTGCGAGTTCCGCCCAGTATGTGGCACCCAGCGGGATGAGATCGTCATTGAAATCGTAGCTGCCATTATGCAGCATGCACGGGCCCATTCCGTGACCCATGCTGCGGTGGCCGCCCTGGCCGTTACCTATCCATACATAGCACCCGGGTTTTTCCTTGAGCATGAAGGCGAAGTCTTCTGCGCCCATGGACGGTTGCACCGCCTGATCCACCTTGTCCGCACCGACGATCTCCGTTAGTACCCGCGCGCAAAAGGCTGCTTCGCGCTCATGATTCACCGTTGGCGGATACTTCCGGACAAAATCGAACTCGGATGTGCAGTTCAGTGCGCGACTGGTGTGTTCAGTGATCTCCGCCATTCGTTTTTCGATAAGGTCGAGCGTCTGTTCGGAAAAGGTGCGTACCGTGCCACGCAATATGGCATCGTTTGGAATGACGTTATCCGCGGAACCCGAGTGGATCTGGGTGATGCTCAGCACGGCGGCATCCAGTGGATTGCGGTCCCGGCTGATGATGGTCTGGAGACTTTGGGCAAGCTGTACCGCCGCCATGACCGGGTCAACGCCCAGATGGGGCATGCCGCCGTGCGCACCCTTGCCTTCCAGGCGTATCGTGAAGGTGTTGCTCGAAGCCATCAACGGTCCGGCCACGACGCCAAACGTACCTACGTCCATGCCGGGCCAGTTATGCATGCCGAACACGGCATCCATGGGAAATAAATCAAACAGGCCGTCGTCTATCATGGCCTTGGCGCCGCTGAATCCTTCTTCGGCCGGCTGGAAAATGACATGGACGGTGCCGTCGAAATTGCGGTTTTCGACAAGATAGCGTGCGGCTGCCAATAACATGGCGGTGTGCCCATCGTGTCCGCAAGCGTGCATTTTTCCGGCATTCTTGCTGGCATGCTCGAAGGTATTCAGCTCCTGCATGGGCAGCGCATCCATATCGGCACGCAGGCCCAGGGCGCGGCCATTCTGACTTTTACCGTGTATGGTGCCCACCACGCCCGTGACCCCAAGCCCGCGATGTACAGGTATGCCCCAGGATTCGAGTTTGGCGGCGATCAGGTCGGCTGTCCTGACTTCTTCGTAGGCCAGTTCAGGGTGCGCGTGGATGTCACGGCGAATTGCGGTGATTTCGGATTTCCATTCAACGATAGGCTCGGATAATTTCATGATCTAGTTCCTGTGGAGTGCGTCGGTGAACTTTGCGCCTTTGACAGCGTATCATCAAATTCTTGAAACAAAAAAGGGCGTATAGCCTATCACGCATATGGACATGGCTCCCAAGCAACAACTTCCTGAAAATCCGATGGCGGAAATCGATGTGGATGCGTACGCCTCCCTGGTTGACATGCTGGACCAGGCATGTCGCAAGCATGGTTCGAGACGGGCTCTCACGCTGATGGGTAGTGGTATCAGTTATCGGGAGCTTGACCGCCAGGCCGGGGCGATTGCGGCGTGGTTGCAACAGCAGGGCCTGCCGCGGGGCAGTCGTATCGCACTGATGATGCCCAATGTCATGCCATACATGGTGACTCTGATTGGCGTGTTGCGGGCGGGGATGGTGGTCGTGAACATAAACCCGCTTTATACCGAGAGGGAACTTGAATATCAACTGCGCGATAGCGGTGCACGGGCCATATTCATACTGGAGAATTTCGCATCGACGCTGGCTGCGGTGCCCGTGGACGTCAGGCCGGCGTGTGTGGTCAAGGTCATGGCCGGCGATATGCTGGGCTGGAAAGGGAAGGCCATCAATTTCTCGCTGCGGCGTATTAAAAAGATCATACCGACCGGTATCCTGCCCGCAGCCCACCGGTTCGACAGAATCGTGTCGCAAGGTTCTCGCCAGCACTTCGACAAGCCTGAAATTGGCATGGATGATGTCGCGCTATTGCAGTACACAGGCGGCACCACCGGCGTGCCCAAGGGAGCAATGCTGACGCACCGCAATCTGGTTGCCAATGTGCTGCAGGTCGAGGCAGTGGCACAACCCGCGTTGGGAGAATTGGCCGGCCAGCCGTTAACGATCCTAAGCGCCTTGCCGCTGTACCACATCTTTGCATTGACGCTGTGTGGGCTTTTTGCGGTTCATGCGGGGATGTGCAGCGTGCTGATCGCCAATCCGCGCGACCTGTCCAGCATTCTGCGGGCGTGGCGCCGGGATCCCATCAATATCTTCCCGGGCGTCAATACATTATTCAATAGTCTGGCGAATAGCGAAGGCTACGCGGCGCTGGATTTCTCGGGACTGCGCTTGTGCCTTGGGGGCGGCGCGGCCGTGCTCAGACCGGTGGCCGATAGATGGCAAGTCCTGACAGGGGTTCCGCTGATCGAAGGATACGGCTTGTCCGAGACCTCTCCCGTGGTCTCGGCCAACCCCACCAATGCCGCCGAATTCTCCGGCGATATTGGGTTCCCTGTGCCTTCCACCGAAGTCATGCTGCTGGACCTCCAGGAACGCGAGGTTGCCAGAGGCGAACCAGGGGAGCTCGCCGTACGTGGCCCGCAAGTCACTCCAGGATACTGGCAGCGACCCGACGAAACCCGCCAGGCGTTCTCCAGTCTGGGGTTTTTCAAGACAGGCGATATCGCAACAATGAGCCCTGAAGGCCGATTGCGGATCATCGACCGTAAAAAAGACATGATTCTCGTCTCAGGCTTCAACGTGTATCCCGCAGAGGTGGAAGAGGTCGTATCCGAACACCCCGGCGTCCTGGAATGCGCTGCGATAGGCGTGCCGGACGATCGCACTGGCGAGGCCGTCAAGATTTTTGTTGTCAGGAAGGATCCAGGCCTGGATGACCGGGCGCTGACGGCGTGGTGCAAAGAGCGCCTGGCTGCCTATAAGCGTCCACGCCTGTTTGAATACCGCAACGAACTGCCCAAGAGCAATGTTGGCAAGATCCTGCGTCGGACCTTGCGCGATGAAGCGATGGCAGGCTCCGAATCAGCCGCGTGAATGGCGGCGGGTACGTTGCCAGCGGTTTTATTTGGGATTGAGGTGAGGCTGGATCATGGCGTCGAGCGCGGGGGCGGTATGCAGGTTGCCTGCATAGACATAACCCCTGATCGGCCACGGGTCGCGATGATGGATGTCTTCGCAAATGCCGCCGGCTTCCCGGACAATGACCGTGCCGGCTGCCACGTCCCACGGAGCCAGCCCCATCTCCCAATAACCGTCGTAACGCCCGCAAGCCACCCAGGCAAGGTCCAGCGCCGCGGAGCCCAGCCTGCGTACGCCGCGGGTGTTGTTGATGGCATAGTCCAGAGTGGGCATGTATTGTTCAGAGAACGAAAAATCCCGGAACGGAAAGCCGGTAGCCACCACTGATTCGCTTAGCGATTCAGCCTGCGAGCAGGTGATGCGCCGCTCGTTGAGCCATGCGCCGACCCCGTGCATGGCGGTGAATAGCTCTTCACGGTTGGGGTCGTAGATGACGCCAATGACTGGCGTATCGTGTTCGAGCGGCGTGTCTCCCGTGATGATCGCTCCGGCGTGTGCTATCAGGGCAATCGATACGGCGTATTGAGGAATGCCATGCAGGAAATTGGTGGTGCCGTCCAGGGGATCGATGTACCAGGTGGCTATTCCGGAGGTTTCTCCTCCGCTTTCCTCGGCGACGATACCGAGCTGGGGCGTGCGTTCGCGCAGAATTTCAATGACGGCCTCTTCGGCTTCGCGATCGGCTTGCGAGACCAGATCGTTACGCATTTTCTTGTCGATGACCAGTTCGGCCCTGTTGTGGGCGTACGATTGTAAAATGGCGGCACCAGCATGCGCCGCGGTGACGGCGGCGTCCAGGCAGTCACTGATCGGAAGTCGGAGAGATTGCATACATGCGTCCAGGTCAACAAGGTGTGTCGTGTGCTCCAGCAGCCGTCATTGTACGTGACGATGATTTTTTTGAGGCGGCCCCAATCGATGTATGTCCGATAACTACGAAGCGCTGATTCCGGCGCAGATCGCTTTCAACGAACAGGGGGTGCCCCTCAGCACCACGTTCGGCGACGTCTATCATCCCCAATGGGGGGCACTCGAACAGGCCGCGAGGGTGTTTCTGCATGGAAACCACCTTCCCGAAAGATGGCAGGGCAAAGAAACGTTCACGGTGTGCGAGACCGGTTTCGGGCTCGGCAATAATTTTTTCGCGCTGTGGCAGGCCTGGCGTGGCGATCCGCGCCGCAGCAGTCGGCTGCATGTCCTTTCTTTCGAAGCGCATCCCCTTACGCGGGAAGATCTTCAATGCGTTGTCATGCGCACCTTGCCTGAACCCGAGAAAGCATTGGCGGCGCAGCTCATTGACGCATGGCCTCCTTTGCTGCCCGGCTTGCACAGGCTGGAATTCGAAGGAGGCAGGCTGACTCTCACCCTGGCGTTTGGAACCGTTGCCCGGCTTGCGCGCCAGGCCAGCGCCGGCGTCGATGCTTTTTTTCTGGATGGCTTTGCGCCCAGAGTCAATCCAGACATGTGGACGCGCGCCTTGTTCGGCCAACTGGTGCGCATGGCGAATTCGGGTGCCACCATGGCCACGTGGTGCTGCACCGGTGACGTGCGCCGGGGACTCCGGGACGCTGGCTTCCTGGTGTCGAAAATCCCCGGGCATGGCGGTAAGCGAGAAATCACCGTGGGTGTCCTGCGCCCCGGCATGGGACGGTATTGCAGCCCGGGTGCGGGGCAGGAAGACGTACTGGTGGTCGGCGGTGGCCTGGCAGGCGCGGGTGTTGCCCACGCACTGGCCGTTCGAGGCCATACGGTAACGGTCATGGATCCGGTCTTTGCGCAGGGACTGGGCGCCAGCCATAAAGGGCATATTGCTGCCGCGATAACACCAGTCATCAGTCGCGACGATGACATACGGTCTCGTTTGAGCCGTGCCGGCGTCGCCCGCGCATTACACAGATGGCAGGGGCTGGAAGGAGAGGCGCGCCCCTTGCGTTGCGGCACCATCGAGCTTGTGTCGGATGCGGCGCGCGCCGCTGTGCGGCGGGAGTCGCTGGCTCGGCTGGCTTTTCCCAGCGAGTGGGTGCGGTGGCTGGATGTTGCCGAAGCGTCTCAGCGTGCTGGGAGGTGCCTGGCCAGCGGTGGTCTGTGGTTTGCAGACGGTCAGCGTGTCCAGCCGCCGGCGCTGATTGAAGCGTTGTTGTCTCATCCACGCATACGCTGTATGGCGGGTGAGGCAAGTTCGTTGGAACGCGATAATGCGGCTGGCTGGATCGCCATGGATGCCCAGGGAAATACGCGGGTTTCGGCTGGCCAGGTGGTGTTGGCGAATGCGGCGCAGGCGGTGGCCTTGCTATCCACCATACCCGGAATTTTGCGGCGTCCGAAGTTTGAAGCCATGTACCGGCTGGCGGGGCAGGTCAGCTTCTATTCCGGGGCCGATGGCGATTCCACGCGGGTGGTTCTGGCCGGTGACGGATACTGCCTACCCGCACAACACGCATGCTTTGTCGGCGGCAGTACGTATTTGCCAGACGCTCAAACCAGTGAAGTTACGGTCCAGGGCCGTGCCGATATCAATAAAAAGGTGGCTGGCCTGCTAAATGTGATACCTTCCCGACTTACGCGTTCGTCGAATGCCGCCGATGGGTGGGCGGGGTGGCGGGCAGCGGTCGCTGACCGCTTGCCGGTAATCGGCCGTATTGACGAGGTTCCCGGATTGTGGCTTGCTTGTGCCTATGGTTCCAGGGGATTGAGCTGGGCTCCCCTGGCTGGTGACATAATTGGCGCCTCGTTGAATCAGGAGCCTTTACCGCTGGAACGGGAGTTGCTACGCAGCATTTTCCCGAGATGATCTGTTTTTTTACGGTTTTGAAAGGCGCGTAAAGCCACGCCATTTTATTTTATAGCGTAAATCCGTCAAAATAGTGGCTTTTAAATGCTTTTTGGGCGTATGCCCCAAGGATTGCGCTGTGCCGCCCAAGTCTGACCTTGCTCACGTGACGCAACTTACTACTCTGAACTTTCTTTCTGCAAAATCGACGCGTGCCGACTTCGCCTTTCACGACAGCGGGCTGCAGCTTCATGTGGAAGCGCACGCGCCCGGTGTCTACAGATTGCGTTGCGCGACGCCAGAGTCGCTGCAAAGTGAGAAACCCAGCGCGCGAGCCCGTACGCATGCCGAGATGCTGCTTGCCCGGCAGGAGCCGGTGGGCGAACTCTCGGTAAGCTCGATCGCCGAATTGGCCGGGTTGGGTTGGCGTCTCGAACAGGGCGATGTGGTGCTGGAGGTGTTGCGCTCGCCTTTCCAGCTGGCCCTGTACCGTGGTGACGAATGCCTTCTTCGTACGCGTACCGAGGCGGCACTGTCATGCAGCCGCAGTGAAGATGCCGTCATCTGGAATTTCGGTTTCGAACTGGATGGTGACGATGCCTTGCATGGCCTGGGCGAATCCGCCGCGGAACAGGACCGTCGTGGCGGCTTCCTGGTCTCGGATGATCCGGTGGCCAGGGCTTTGCCGCTGGTATGGAGTCCCAAGGGCTGGGGTCTCTATATCAATACGCTGCAGCGTGTTGAACATGACCTGGGCCGCGGCGATGCCGATCTGTACTCGGCGCAAGTGCATGACGCGATTTTCGACCTCTTCATCTTCGCGGGCGAGCCGGCGGAAATCATCAATCAATATACGGCTCTCACCGGCCGTTCCGGACAGCCCGGTCTGCGACCCATGGGCGTGTGGCTGGATCAGGCTCCCGGTCAGTCGATAGACGAAACGCTCAGGGTCGTGCAGGAGTTTCGCGATAACCAATGGGGGCTCGATGTTTTGCGCCTGGCAACACCAGCGGTATATGGTTTCCAGGCCGACAAGCCGTCGTTCGAATGGGCATCCGACCGCGTACCCGACGTACGCGATCTCTTCGCGCGCGCACACGAACTGAACATACAGGTAGCGGCGCCTTCATTTCCGGGTGTCCTTTGCGCCACCCATCTGTTCACCGAATGGGAAGACCGCGGCTGGCTGCTGATCAACGACGAGAACGGTAGCGCGCAAGTTTTTCCTGGCAACGAATTCACTGGTGGTCAGGAATTCGGTCTGCTCGATCTGACGAACAAGGACGTCTATAAACTTTGGTCCGAACGACAGCGGCAATCGCTGGATGAAGGCTCTGCGTCGCCGGTCTGCAATGCGCAGATCGACATCCCTGATGGGATCACAGCGCGCGGTGGCGAGTCGGGCGCCGTCCTGCGCACGATATATCCTTTGCTGGTGCGCCAGGCCTTGTTTGCCGCCGTCGCAGGTCATAAAACTCCGCAGGAAGGCATTGTCTGCAGCACCGACCTGTTTCCGGCCGTACAACGCTTTGCCTGGCAAACCGGACCGCAGGTCGCCAATGACTGGTCAGGACTGGAACGCACCTTGCGCACCGCCTTGTCTCTGTCGGACAGCGGTGTCGCCGTACAGACCCATAACCTGGGTTCGGCCGGGCAGCCGGTCGCGGGAATGACGCCCGAACTATACCTGCGCTGGCTGGCCATGAGTGTTTTCTCCGGCAACTTCACATTTCAGGGCATACCGGCGCTGCTGCCCACCGCATTTGATGCCGCAACGCGTGAGTTGGTCCATCATTGGTTGCAATGGCGCTACCGGCTTATTCCCTACGTATTGGGAATCATCGAGGACGCGGTTCGCACCGGCCTGCCCGTGCAGCGCTCGATGGCCCTGGCTTTTCCGTCAGATCCGATCGCCCAGGTATGGGATACCCAGTACCTGCTCGGACCGGCATTGCTCGTCGCTCCTGCGGTCAGGCCAGGAACGCAGGTACAAGTATATTTGCCCAAGGGCGAGGCCTGGTGGGACCTCAACACCGGCTGGCGTTACGAGGGCGGCACCACCTGGACGGTAGAGGCCGGACTCGACACCCTGCCCGTATTCGGCCGGGAAGGCCATATGTTGTGCCTGGGACCTGCCGCACAGCATACGGGTGATTTCAACTCGGCACGCATCCTCGATGAGGTCTGGATGTTTGGTATGCCAGAACACAGTCCCGTCGTCATGCGCAACAAGATCCGTGTCATGCAAATGCAGGGATCCAGTTATATCAAAGGGCTGGAAGGCCTGCGCATCCTGCCTGCCGAGGGCCTGGAGGTGAAACGCCGCGGCGCCGAAGTAAGGATTTCCCGAGCCCGGTGACGGGCAGCGGCGCCAGGCGACCAACAGACAAAAGGGAGGCAAATGCCTCCCTTTCTCAATTTCGGGAACGCGGTTGGTCAGAGAGGCATCTAATGCGGTAACTGACCCACTTTCTGGCTGCTGACCATGTCTCTTGCTCTTATCAAGCCTGCTTCAGGTTCCTGTACCGACGCACAACTGGCGCAGCGCCTCGTCATGGAAGATCTTGCAGCGTTGCAAATTCTCATGCGGCGCTATAACCAGCGCCTTTATCGGGTGGCGCGCAGCATCTTGCGCAATGACGCCGATGCAGAAGAGGCCGTGCAAGAGGCCTTTTACAAAGCCTATCGGGCGATTGCAAGTTTCCGGGGAGATTCGGGCTTGTCCACCTGGCTGGTGCGTATCGTGGTCAATGAGTCGAATCGGCGCTTGCGAAAGATAAACCGGCTCGCCACATGGCTTGAATTCAATAACGATGCTGAACGCGACGATGTCACCACAACTATGACAGCAAACGAATTTTCATCGGAGAGTCCAGAGCCGAACCTTGTACGTTCCCAGACCCGACACCTGCTCGAAGCCCGGATTGACCAGCTGCCCGACCTGTTTCGCGCTGTATTCATATTGCGCGCAGTGGAAGATCTGACGGTGGAGGAAACCGCGATGTGCCTCGGAATCCCGCCAGCAACAGTGCGTACTCGCTATTTCCGCGCACGAAAATTGTTGCGCAAATCATTGGGCGACGACATGGGCTCTACGGTAAATACCGCTTTCGCGTTTGCGGGTGAACGTTGTGACCGGATGGTGGCATCGGTGATGTCCCGACTCCGCGAAGCACGATAACTAAACGCTGATTTATCCAATGTACTGTCCTCCTGGGAGACCTACCATGTCATTTCTTAGTTTTGTCCACAATCCTTCAAGCAGTAATGCACGCCGGGCATTTCTCGGCCAATCCGGATTGCTGCTGTCCGGTGCCGCTGTTGCGCTGATGGCAGGACGGGATGTCCTCGCCAAGGGCAACGAGCCCTTGGCGTCGGATGTGCGGATTTTAAACACGGCGCTGGGTGCAGAACTGGAAGCGATCGCCGCCTATCAGTTGGGCGCTGAAAGCGGCTTATTGCAAAAACCGGTACTGGATTTGGCCGTAACATTTCAAGGACAGCATAAAGAGCATGCCGAACTCTTGTCCGGGACCATACGCAAGCTTGGCGGCAAGCCTGTTTCCGCGAAGGAAAAGTACATATTTCCAGTGGATACGCTGAAATCGCAAGCCGATATCCTGCGATTTGCCGCCATGCTGGAGAAAGGAGCTGTCAGCGCCTACCTAGGGGCGGTGCCTGTATTCGATAATCGAGACCTTGCCCGGGCGGCCGCCAGCATACTGGGCGACGAGGCCATGCACTGGGCCATATTGCGCAACGCCCTTGGGGAAGATCCTGTGCCTTCGGCGTTCGTGTCATGAACCAGACACGATGGCTGGTCGCCTTGGCGGCAAGCCTGTGTGCGTATGGTGCGGCGGGGTCGTCGGTTGCCCGGGCCCAGAATGTGGTGCCTGGCAATGCCGCCACCGGCGAAGCGTTGTACTCCCGCTGCCTTGCATGTCATGCGCTGGCTTACGACCGGACCGGACCCCGGCACTGCGGCCTGTTTGGCAGGCGGGCCGGTAGCGTACCGGGATACGCCTACTCGCAGGCGATGAAGGAATCAAAAATCGTCTGGGACGACGAATCCCTGAATCTGTTCCTGAAGAGTCCAATGGAAGCGGTGCCGGGCACGTCCATGGGATATGCCGGCATATCAAGCGGACAGGAACGCGCGGATGTGATCGCGTATCTGAAAAAAGAAAATGCATCGGCGACGTGTGCCGACCGCTAGTGCCACGCACGTCGATTCATGGTCCATCACGCCACAGGCACTTCTATGACCAACTCAGGGTCGAAGGCGATATTCTCGTTGATGCCGTCCCTGGCATAGCCGCGTGGATTGCAAACTACCCGGGTACCATTGACGTGGTAGTCAAAGCTGTCATGGGTATGCCCGTGGATCCATAAGGCAGCCCGGTCAGCCCCCATGAGATGTTCGCTATTGGATACAAAGCAGTTGTTGATCAGCGATCCGTCGAATCGGGGGTGGATGCTTTTGGGCGACGGTGAATGGTGTGTGATAACCACAGTGGGGCCGTCGTAGGATTCGCCCAGTTTCTTATCCAGCCACGCGAGGTTGGCATTGAAAAGTGCTTCCATATCGGCTGGCGAAAAGGTTTTTTCTGACGAAAGACTGGACTTGATCCGTGTGAAATCGCGAATGAAGGCCAGCGATTCCTCGATTGCTTGTTCGCGCGCCGCGGCTCCGTACAAATTGAAATCGGTCCATAGGGTCGATCCGAGGAAACGTATGCCTTCCAATACTATTTCTGTATTGTCCAGGATATGTATGGCGGTGCCGTAAGTGTGGGTTTCGAGGTCCTGGATGGTGGCGTCAAGGCTGCCACCATAGAACTCATGATTGCCTGGCACGTACAACACCGGCTTGTCAAAGCCGCCAGCCCATTGCAACGCCTCTTTCGGGCGCGCGATATCTCCGGCCAGAATGACAAGATCGGCCTGCGCGCGCGGCAGGGGCAGGCCGGCACTGCTCAGATGGAGATCGGAAAGGATATTGAGGCGTACTGTTTTCGCAGGACGGGTCATGGTCGTGCTCTTTGATCTTGCGGTAGTCATTTGACAGGTTTTTTAAATGGCGTCATAATCTCGTTCTTCGGTCGGGTCGTTAGCTCAGTTGGTAGAGCACCGGACTTTTAATCCGATGGTCGCGCGTTCGAGTCGCGCACGACCCACCACCGATATCTTTTAGAAGAAACCAGTCCATCGGGCTGGTTTTTTTTTGGCATTTTTGTAGCCACAATGCACTGGCGCGGACGAAGCTGATCTTGTACTCAAGTTCTTATGCATTCTACATCCGTGTAAACCATTAGATACGGTCAAAGTACCGGACCGGCCTGTGCTAAATTGTGATGCTGTGGTCGGAAGTCTTATTTTCTTTATAAGCCTCTATCTTGATCTTCCTGGAAAACATCCATAAAACCTATGCTTCGCCGGGGCGTGTCTCGCACGCATTGGCTGGGGTCGACCTGCACATACGTAAAGGCGAGATCTTCGGGATCATAGGTCGTTCCGGCGCGGGAAAGAGCACGCTGATACGCATGCTGAACCTGCTGGAGAAGCCCACGCAAGGCAGTGTGACGGTCAATGGCCAGGACATCACGCAGCTCAGTGAGCCGCAGCTCAGGGAGTTCCGGCATGGGGTGGGAATGGTTTTCCAGCATTTCAATCTGCTGCGTTCGCGTACGGTGCTGGATAATGTCTGTTTTCCTTTGCGGCTGGCCGGGCTGACACGTCGGCAACAAATAGAGCGGGCTCACGAGGTCCTGGCGTTGGTGGGGCTTGTGGATCATTCCCGCAAGTACCCCAGGCAGTTGTCAGGCGGCCAGCAGCAGCGCGTGGGCATAGCGCGCGCGTTGGCCAATCGTCCACAACTGCTTTTATGCGACGAAGCGACATCGGCGCTGGATCCCGAAACGACGCAGTCCATCCTGCGGCTGCTGCTCGACATCAACAAGCGCCTGGGTTTGACCATCGTCCTGATTACGCATGGCATGGATGTCATCCGCAACGTCTGCGATCGTGTCGCCGTTATCGATGCAGGAGTCATCGTGGAAAGCGGCACGGTGCTGGATGTCTTTCTGCACCCCGACCATCCCGTGACACAGTCCTTGCTGTCGGAAAGCGGCGTCGATGCGGAGGGCTGGCGCGGGATGGCGCAGGGCATGAACGGGAAGCTGTTGCGCCTGAGTTTTCGTGGCGATTCAACCGTCCGCCCCATACTCAGTCAAGTCAGCCGCGATCTTGGCCTGGACCTGAGCATACTCCAGGGCTCGGTGGGACGTATCAAGGAAACGCCTTATGGACAACTCGTCATTGCGGTACAGGGAGATGGGGCGGCGCAGGAAAAACTTCCGGTCGTGCTACAGGCTGCCGGCATCGAGTGCGAGGTGCTGCGACTATGATGTTCACGAATATCGACTGGGCCCTGATTAGCGAAGCAACGATCGACACCTTGTTGATGACCGGTTTCTCGCTCGTGTTCACGATCATTATCGGACTGCCGCTGGGCGTCATACTGTTTCTCACCAGCGCGCACCAGATGCTGCAAAATCGATTTGTCTATCAAGTACTCTCGTTTGTCGTGAACGTGTTGCGCTCGGTTCCTTTTCTGATTTTGCTGATTGTCATGATTCCGTTCACCCGGATCCTGGCCGGTACATCGCTCGGTGTCGAGGGGGCGGTGCCGCCCCTGGTGGCCAGCGCGGCGCCTTTTTTTGCGCGACTGGTGGAAAATGTATTGCGCGAACTGGATCCGGGGGTCTCCGAAGCATGCCGGGCGATGGGCGCCAATTCACGCCAGACCGTGCTGCTCGCCCTTATTCCCGAAGCCACCACCGGCATCGTCGCGGCAATCATCGTTACCGCCATCGCGCTGGTTGGTTATTCGGCCATGTCGGGTGTTATCGGCGGTGGAGGCCTGGGAGACCTGGCACTGCGTTTCGGATATCAGCGCTATCAGACCGACGTCATGGTGGTGACTGTCACTATTCTTGTTGTAATGGTTCAGCTTCTGCAAGTGTTTGGCGATCGCCTGGTCGCGAGGCTGAACCGCAGATAACTTTTCTGGAGAAAAAACATGTTTATCAGAAAGATCGCGCCAACCCTGGCGGTTTCCTTTGCCGCGCTGTTCGCCAGTGCCGGATCGCAGGCTGAAACCCTTAGCGTAGCGGCTACTCCCGTGCCTCATGCCGAGCTGCTTGAGCTGGTCAAGCCGGTACTCGCCAAGGATGGTGTGGAACTGGACATCAAGGTATTCACGGACTATGTCCAGCCGAACCAACAGGTTGCCGAGGGGCATATCGACGTCAACTTCTTCCAGCACAAGCCCTATCTCGATTCTTTCAACAAAGAACACAAGACCGGCCTGGTTTCTGTCGGCCTGGTTCATGTAGAGCCTTTCGGGGCATATTCCCAGAAGATCAAGGACATCAAAGAATTGAAGGACGGCGCCCTGATTGCCTTGCCTAACGATCCCTCCAATGGCGCGCGGGCCTTGCTGTTGCTGCAAAAGCATGGCTTGATCACGTTGAAGGATCCGTCGAATATCCTGGCGACATCACGCGATATCGCCAAAAATCCGAAAAACCTGAAGTTCCGTGAACTCGAAGCCGCCACATTGCCGCGTATCCTGCCGGATGTCGATCTGGCTTTGATCAACACCAACTATGCTTTGGAAGCCGGGCTGAATCCTGTCAAGGATGCCCTGTTCATCGAGGGCGCCGATTCGCCTTACGCCAATTTGCTGGCAACCACCGAAGCGAAAAAAGACGCGCCGGCCATCAGGAAACTCGTGGCCGCTTTGCAAAGCGCGCAGACGCGACAATTCATACAGGAAAAGTATCAAGGGGCCATAGTCCCTGCTTTCTGATGCCGGCGCCTGCCTCAGGCGCTTTCGGTTACCATACAATTTTTGACGATGTCGCCCCACTCAAGGAGTCGTTTATGTTCTCGAAAAAAATCAAAGCCGCGCTGGCGGGATTGGCCATTACCATGGTATTGCCTATTGCGCATGCCGCCCAGGACAAAGAACTGCTCGTAGCCACCGACACGGCATTCGTGCCCTTTGAGTTCAAGCAGGACGGCAAGTACACCGGCTTCGACATTGAACTGTGGGACGCCATCGCCAAGGAAGCGGGACTGAAGTATTCCTTACGGCCCATGGACTTCAACGGTATTATTCCAGGCCTGCAAACTCGCAATATCGATGCGGCGCTGGCCGGCATCACCATACGCGACGACCGCAAGAAGGTCATTGATTTCTCGGATCCGTATTACGAAAGCGGCCTTGCCATCCTGGTGAACAACGACAACGCCAACATCAAGTCGGCCAAAGATCTCGAAGGCAAGAACGTGGCCGTAAAAATCGGCACCGCCACCGTGGATTACCTGAAGGCCAACGTACCGAACGCCAAGCTCAAGCTGTTCCCCAATATTGACAACGCCTTCCTCGAGCTTGCCACAGGCAGGGTCGACGCCGTCGTGCACGATACGCCCAATCTGCAGTATTTCGCAAAGACCGGCGGCCAGGGCAAGGTCAAGGTGGTGGGCTCGCTGAAAAGCGGCGATTTCTACGGCATAGGGTTTCCGAAAGACAGCGAACTGGTTCCCGTCGTGAACAAGGCGCTCAAGACCATACAGGACAACGGCACCTACGATGCCTTGTACACGAAATGGTTCGGCGAGAAAGCCGTACAAGTCAACTGAGGACAGGCTGACAAGCGACGGCGATCGGGCGTAGAGCGCTACCCCTCGATCGCCGTTTTTATTTGACGATGCGAAGCTCGCTATGCCGGGCCTCCAGTTCTCGGGACAAACAACGTGACTTTTGAATGGTCGGCCATCTGGGATGCATTACCCAGCCTTCTCGAAGGCGCAAAAATGACGATCCAGATCACATTGCTGGGCCTGATAGGCGGCACCATCATTGGATTTCTCTCGGGGGTCGTGACGACCTACGTTAAAGTGCTGGTCACGTGGAAAACCACATTCATTGCGATAGTCAGCGTGGCGGTCATCGTGGCGATCATCCAGCTGGCATCCTGGATAGGCGCCACCTTCCTCGCCGGCGTACCGGATTGGACCTGGCACGTGTTGCAGGCGGCGATCGTGCTGGCGGTACTCTGGCGCTTCGCAAAATACATCCCTGTCGCACTGTCGTTCCTGGCCCAGGTATATATCCTGGTGATACGCGGCACCCCTATTGTCGTGCAGGTCATGTTCATCTATTTTGCATTGCCGCTCATTTCCGGCTGGCGCATCGATGCCTTGCTGGCCGCCATCTTTACGCTGGTGATCAATTCCGGCGCCTATATTGCAGAGATCGTTCGCGGCGCCTTGCTATCCGTGCCCAAAGGGTTGAAGGAAGCCGGACAGGCAATGGGGCTTCCTTTCTACAAAATCCTCGCGTACATCGTTGGGCCCGTCGCATTGCGGCGCATGATTCCCGCCATGGGCAACCAGTGCATCATCAGTCTGAAGGATTCATCGCTTTTTATCGTCATCGGCGTCGCCGAACTCACGCGGCAGGGGCAGGAGATCATTGCCAGCAATTTCCGGTCGGTTGAAATATGGGGTGCGGTGGCGGTCATCTACCTGATTCTTACCGGCTTTATCGCGCTGACCTTGAAGTTCATCGAACACAGGACACAAATCGTATGAGCATCGTCGAGTTCAAGAATGTCGTCAAACGCTTCGGAACGACCACGGTGCTCAATGGCATTGACCTGACCATCAACAAAGGCGAGGTCGTGGTGGTGGTTGGACCTTCCGGGTCTGGCAAGTCGACCCTGTTGCGGTGCATTAATGTACTGGAGACCATCGAGGAGGGCGATATCACTGTAAACGGGCTCAGCGTGCGCGGCAGTGGCGCGCAGGTCCGCGAACTCCGGCGCGAAGCCGGAATGGTGTTCCAGCAGTTCAACCTCTTCCCGCAGCTCACGGCGCTCGAAAATGTCATGTTCGGCCCGGTTCATACGCGCGGAAGCGCGCGCAAGCAAGCCCGGGAGGAAGCCATTGCCCTGCTCGGCAAGGTCGGACTGGAAGAGAAAGTCAACCATTATCCTGGCGAGCTCTCGGGTGGCCAGCAACAGCGGGTGGCCATTGCCCGTGCACTCGCCATTCGGCCCCAGCTCATGCTTTTCGACGAGCCCACATCAGCGCTCGATCCCGAATTGCGCCATGAAGTGCTGAAAGTCATGCAAGATGTCGCGGAAGGCGGCATGACCATGATCGTGGTCACCCACGAAATGGAGTTCGCGCGTAAAGTCGGCAGCCGCCTCATATTCATCGATGGCGGAAAAATAGCCGAAGATGGCGCCCCTGCTGATCTGCTAAGCAATCCGCCTAGCCAGCGGCTGAAGGACTTCTTGCAGCATGTCGCCTGAAGCTTTCTGCTTTATCTCGTAGCCTGGCGCCAGGCTGGCGTTCAGGGCGCGACGCGGATCGTGCGGGTTGCACTCAATTTTTTCGACCCTTGCTCGGTGATCTTTATGGTCACCTGGCGCGGCGTGAATCCTTCGGGCAAGGGTAGCGCCCCTCCCATGTGGCTGTACTGCTCCAGTTCGACAGGAAAGGGCGGCAGGTCGATGCTGCCCGACTTGCGGTTGGCATAACGACCTGCAACCACCAATTCCACTTCGCCTGCGAACGGTTTGGTCTTCCCTTTGTCTTGCATGACCAGTATCTGATAGTGAAGTTGCCCGTCGTCGCTGCGGAACGATGCGGCGCGAATGCCGGGTGACGTGCCGCGAGGATCCGGCGGCATTGCATCGGCAAATAATTGAACCTCGGCCGTCAGCTTGCTGACCTGATCCAGCGCTTTCTTCAGCTGTGCCGATTGATCTTGAACGGTTGTGGTTTTTTGCTTGAGATCGTGTGCTTGCTGGTTGAATTGCGACTGCAAACGCTGCTTGTCCATGTTGCTGCTGTTCAGGTCGTAATGCAGCTGTTCGGATTGCTCGATGGTAAGCCGGGCAGGGCCGTAGCTTTTCTGCAGAAACAGCAGGCCGCCCGCCCCAAGCACAATGCCAGACAACATCAGTACCAGCCATCGGGGTATGCGGCGCGAACGGCGGGAGTTGCCGTAAGCCGTAGGTTGAAAGACACGGCGTTTGGACGATCCGAACATGGGGCTTATTCCTGTATTGCGGAGCAATGGAGAACGATATGGTCCATTGCCGAAAAACCTTAAAGCATAGCGCATGAGGCAGCCGTTGCCTGCTGCTGCCAATATTGCTTTCGTCTTGACAGATCCGGATACGTTTTATCTTTCCGGACCAAAGCAGTGTAACGTGCTGAGTCGTCGGCGGCTAGCGCAGCGCCTCGTCCAACTGCATCAGGCGCTGTGGAGTTCCAACGTCGGTCCACTGTCCTTTGTAGTGGTAGCCGGCCACCTTGCCGGCGGCCATCGACTGCCTCAGCAGGGGCGCCAGAGATGCGGGCTGGCCCACGACAAGACCTTGAAACAGCGCGGGTCGGTAGATGCCTATGCCCGAGAACGTCAGCGTGACAGCGGTATCGTGAGTTGCCGCGTCAGTGACGAGCCGGGAGCTATGCAGTTGAAAATCGCCCTCGGGATGTTGGACCGGATTATCGACCAGCATCAGCCACGCCAGGAGGGTGCCATCCAGGCTGGCCGCGGCCTGTTCGACCCCGGCCAGGTTCCAGTCGCACCATACATCGCCATTTATAACGAGAAATGGTTGTTCCTGAAAAAATGGCAGGGCCTGGGCAATGCCGCCGGCGGTCTCGAGGGCTTGCGGTTCGCGGGAATATTGGATCTTTGCGCCGAATCGACCGCCGTCGCCCAGCGCCAGTTCTATCTGCTCGCCCAACCAAGACAGGTTCACCACCAATTCCGTAATGCCAGCTGCCACCAGCTTCTCGATGTGCCACACGATGAGCGGTTTGCCGCCTACCTGGAGCAGCGGCTTGGGCAAGCTGTCGGTCAGTGGGCGCATGCGTTCGCCCCTTCCGGCCGCGAGGATCATGGCCCGCATCAGAACGTATACCCGGTGGTCACCTGGCGGCCGTCGAGCTTGTCGAGCAGCCGAATGAGAGGGCGAAAGGCGCTGTAGCGACCGGCAACCTGGCGTACATAGGTATTTACGCGAGGCATGTGATCGAGGTAATGATGCTTGCCATCGCGGTAGGAAAGGCGGGCGAACACACCGAGAATGCGCAGGTTGCGCTGCAATCCCATCCATTCGTAGGCGCGATGAAAATCGGCAAAGTCGACAGGCACAGGGAGTTGAGCGGCACGCGCGGCCTCCCAATAGCGTATCGCCCAGTCCAGTTGCTGTTGCTCTTCCCAGGTGGTGCGCGCGTCCATGACCAGCGAGGCAATATCGTAGCTGAGTGGGCCAACGAGCGCGTCCTGATAATCGATGACGCCCGGATTCCTGTCTGCCACACCCACCATGAGATTGGGTGAGTGGAAATCGCGGTGTACCAGTACACTGGGCTGCCGGGTGTTATCGTGGATCAGGATGGCAAAGGCGTCGTTCAATACGGATTGCTCGCCGTTGCTGAGCTGGACCTGGCAATGACGTTGCGCATACCATTCCGGAAACACGGCGAGTTCCTGCGAGAGGCGTTCGGCATCGTAGTCGGGCAGGCCTTGCGTACTGGCTTGTTGCATACGCACCAGCGCTGCAATGGCATCGCGGTACAACTGTTGCAGGCGGGTGTCGTCCAGGCCTGATTTGATTGCCTGATAATAAGTTTGCTCACCCAGGTCGGTCAGCAGTAGAAAGCCTAGCTGCAGGTCCTGGGCCAGTACTGTCGGTACATTGAGGTCGGCTTGTGCCAGCAGGCCTGTTACGTGGATGAAGGGCCGGCAGTCTTCCTGTTGCGGAGGCGCATCCATGACGATGGCCGTGCCGGTCGCGGTGTCGAGCCGAAAATAGCGCCGAAAGCTCGCGTCGCTGGAGGCAGGTCTCAAGCTGGCGAGGTCGAGTTGATGGTCGCCGGCGATGCCTTGCAGCCAGTTTTTCAGTAACGACAATCGGGATTCAGCGCTGAAGTTCAAGATTCGGTTTTCCATGATAAGAAATTGATTACGCATCGCAAGGCGGTATTGTGAACCATGTACACGCCAGCTTCTCTATAATACCGGGTCGCCAATCAATACGGGTCGGCAGCTGTGCCAAAATAGAGTCAGTTTTTTTCGAGGACGAAATACGCGTGCGTTTGGTTTGGTGGGCATTTTTTCTAGCTATGGGCGGCGTATCCACGGCGCAGGCGCAACAGCCTGGGCCGGATGTCGGCATGCCATCCCTGCAGGAATTGCGCATAGCTCCGAATCTTCAAGTCCATGAAAATATCGACGACAACGAAATTACATCGTTTCTCATCGGCGACACCATGGAATCCGATGAGGACGGGCTGGTCAAGCTCTCCGGCAATGCCGAGGTGCGCCGCATCGACTCAGTCGTAAAAGGCGATTACATCGACTACCAGCGTTCCACCGGACAGGTCCGCGTGCGCGGCAACGGCCTGGTCATGCGGGACGCCAGCATCGTGACCGGCCCGGAGATCAACTACAACATCAACAGTGAAACCGGCGAAGTCAACGATCCCAATTTCTGGTTGGGCGCCAGCGGAGGCGCTGGTAAAGCAGTCAAAGCCGATATCCTCAGCCGCAACCATATGCGGCTGGAAACAGTGACGTATTCAGGCTGCCCGTGCCCGGATCCATCCTGGTTCATCAAGTCTTCACGCGTCGACCTGCTTTTCGACGAAAACGAAGGGACGGCGCGCAATGGTGTGCTCTACTTCAAAGGCGTGCCGATACTCTATTCTCCATTTCTTACCTTCCCCATACGCAAGGAACGCAAATCGGGCTTGCTGGTCCCGACCTACGGAACGTCCACCAGCGGTGGGCTGGAATTTTCGCTACCGTATTACTTCAATATTGCGCCTAACTACGACGCAACGATCACGCCGCGGTATATGGCCAAGCGCGGCATGCAATTGGGCGGCGAATTCCGCTACCTGGGAAGCCGGTACAGCGGTCAACTGGCCGGAACGTACCTGGACAATGACCAGGAGGCCGATCGGAATCGCTGGTATTACTCGTGGCAGCATGGGCACAACCTGGGCGGCGGATTAAGCGCATCGTTCGATATCCGCCGTGTCTCCGACGACGACTATTTCCGGGATTTTTCCTCACTGGGCCTCAATGAAGCCACCAATACTTATTTGCCGAGCAGCGCCGGGCTGAACTGGAGCGGATACAAGTATTTCAACGCATCGCTGTACGCCTATACCTACCAGACGCTTCAGGACCGCAGCGCTAATTACCTGGCGCCACAATACGACAAGCTGCCCGAGCTCTATGTGCGGGGCGCTCGCTATAACTGGGGCGGTTTCGACGTTCAGTCTGAAAATTACGCGACGCGGTTCAGGATGCCTTTTTATAAAGGCGACATTGATCGATACAACGTTTATAAGGACCAGCGCATAGCACCGAATGGAAGCCGTTTTTCTTCGTACACTACGGTGGCCTATCCCGTCGTACGTGCCGGCTGGTATGTAACACCCAAGGTTGGATTGCATCTTAGCCAGTACAGTACCGACTGGTACGCCAATCAATTGCCGCAGTTCTCGGGCAGGCCGCAAACCCAGTCACGAGTGCTTCCCATCATGTCGGTTGATTCCGGCATGACCTTCGAGCGCGAGACAAGGCTGTTCGGCAACGACTCCATACAGACGCTTGAGCCGCGCTTGTATTACTTGCGTGTACCTTACAGGGATCAATCCCAGATTCCTGTCTTCGATACGTATTACGCCGATTTTAATTTCGCACAGGCTTTCGACGAAAATATATTCAGCGGCGGTTGGGATCGCATCGCCGATGCAGACCAGCTGACATTGGGCCTGACCACCCGCTGGCTCGATGCGGAATCGGGATTCGAACGCCTTTCGCTGTCGGCGGCGCAGCGTATCTATTTTCGCGATCAGCTTGTCACCTTGAATCCGAGCGACAGGAAACGCACGAATACCAAGTCCGACTATCTCGTGGGCGTCAATGCGGCACTGACCGATACGCTGGATGTAAGATTCGATGCGCAATACAACCCGGATTCGAACGATCGCAACCGCATGACTGCGGGCTTCCGTTGGGAACCCAAGCGTCTTGCGATGCTTGCCGCCTCATACCGATATCAGCGTGATCCGGCACAAGTCGCCGTGCCCGAGGTCCGCGAACTTCCTGGATACCTGGATAACAGCAAAGAACAGGTCAGCTTTACTGGCCAATGGCCCATAACCAGTAAAGTTTACGCGCTGGGACGTTACGACTATTCCTTACAGGAAAAGCGCAACACCCAGTCAATTTTCGGGCTCGAATACAAGGGCGATTGTTGTTGGGTAGGCCGCGTTGTCATGCAGCGTTATGCCGTTTCACGAGAAGACGTCAACACCGCGCTTTTCTTCCAGCTGGAACTTTCCGGCCTCGGTTCCCTGGGCACTGATCCCATGCGTTTACTGAGCGAACGGATTGCCGGTTACAGAACCATTACCCCACCAATACCCGAAAAAACCACCTTCGAGAGGTATGAATAATGCGTAGTGTGCATGCTAAGCGCCGGCTAGCGTCCATTTTGATTCCAATCCTGGGCGTAGCATCGTCGGGCATTGCTGTAGCTGCCAAACCGGCGGTCAACAAGGCCGAAGCCGCCTCCGCGCAACAGTCGCAACAATTCGTCGACGGTATTGCCGCTGTGGTGAACCAACGCGTGATTACGTTGCAGCAAGTCAACGTCGAGGCGAGAATGGCGCAACAGCAATTGCAGCGACAGAAGATACCGGTGCCCGATTTTGCCGTATTGCAGAAACAGGTGCTCCAGCGCATGATTACCGAAGAGGTCGAGCGCCAGGAGGCAGACCGGCAGGGGATCAAGGTTTCCGACGCACAGACCGAGCAGGCCGTCCAGACGGTCGCCAGCCGCAACAAGATAAGCGTGGCTCAGCTGCGCCAGGAGATCGAAAAATCCGGCGTGTCCTGGGAGACCTACATTGAGAACCTGCGCAAGGAAGTGCGCATGGACATGTTGCGCCAGCGCGCGGTCGACAGCACGATTGTCATCTCCGATGCCGAAGTGGATGCCTTCCTGAAGGCCCAGGGCAATCAATTGCCGGCTGCCACGCAAGATCCGCGGGCTCAACAGCCCCGGCAGGCCGCACCGGTCCAGCAAAGCGGGCCGCAGGTGCTTGGGCTCGCTCAAATACTGGTAGCTGTTCCCGAAGGGGCGTCGTCGTCACAAGTACAGGAACTTCGCAAGAAAGCCGAAGCCATCCTGGCCCGGGTGCGGGGCGGCGCTGACTTCGCGGGCATCGCGGCTTCATCCTCCGATGGTCCCGAGGCGCTCAGCGGTGGTGAGCTCGGCTTGCGGCCGGTCAACGGTTGGCCCGATCTATTCCTGCAGGCCACCGAGAACCTGAAGGCCGGTGAGACCAGCGCCATCATCCAGAGCGGCAATGGGTTTCACATCCTCAAGGTCCTGACCCGGGGGCAGGCGGCACAAGGCGGCAACGCCGCGGCACGTGCGCCGGTTCCGGGCCCCGCCGCCGTACCGCAGGCGCAACAGCAAGCCCAGGGGCCGATGATGGTCACGCAGACTCATGCTCGTCACATTCTCATCAAGAGCTCCAAGGTCATGTCGGATGAAAAGGCCGAGACACGCCTCAAGCAGCTGCGTCAACGCATCGTCAACGGCGAAAAGTTCGAAGACCTTGCCAAGCGGTCCTCTGAAGACGTGACGGCTCCCCAAGGCGGCGACCTGGGTTGGCTGACGCCTGGTGAAACGGTGCCGGCATTCGAGCAGGCCATGAATGCGCTCGAGCCCGGCCAGATCAGCGAACCAATAAAATCCCAGTTCGGCTGGCATCTCATCCAGGTCCTCGAACGCCGCACGAAGAATATGGAAAACGAGTTCAAGCGCATGCAGGCGCGCCAAATCCTGTTCCAGCGCCGCATCGAACCGGCCTTCGAAGACTGGCTCAGCCAGCTGCGCAGCCAGGCCTTTATCGATAATCGCCTCGATCCTCAATCGAACCGGAACCGTCGTTGATCATTCATGGCTCATCAAGCACGTAAACGTTTCGGCCAACATTTCCTGGTTGACGAAGGAATCATAGAATCGATAGTGCGGGGAATTGCCCCGCAACGCAGCGATACGGTAATAGAAATTGGTCCAGGACTGTCTGCCCTGACCAAACCGCTATTGAAGTCGCTGGATCACCTGACCGCCGTGGAGATCGACCGCGACCTGGCCGCGCGCCTGCGCCGGCAGTATCCAGTCGAAAAGCTTACCATTGTCGAAGCTGACGCATTGCAGGTGGACTTCGGCATGTTCGGAACCCAGCTGCGTATCGTCGGCAATTTGCCGTACAACATTTCCAGCCCTTTGTTGTTCCACCTTATCGCGTATGCCGACCATGTCGTGGACCAACATTTCATGCTGCAGCGCGAGGTCATCGATCGCATGGTGGCCACCCCGGGATCTGGCGATTATGGCCGCCTGTCCGTCATGCTGCAGTCCCGTTATCACATGAACAAACTGTTCGATGTGCCGCCGGAGGCTTTCGATCCACCGCCGCGTGTGGTATCGGCGGTGGTGCGCATGGCGCCATTGCCGGAATCGCGCCCAAGGCCCCAAAGCCAGAGCGCATTCGAAAAGCTGGTCATGCGCGCGTTCACGCAGCGGCGCAAGATGTTGCGCCGGTCATTGAATGAATGGTCTGATTTGATCGACTGGGAAGCCCTGGGCATATTGCCTACGTCCCGCGCCGAAGAGGTTTCGGTTCAGCAGTTCATTGCATTGTCCGACAGCCTGCTGACCGCAGGTGTCCTCAAGCCCTGATCGGCGTCATCCAAAAAACCAGTAGCAAACGGCGATGGACGCCAGGACGCCGGCCAGGTCCGCAAGAAGCGCACACCCCACGGCGTGCCGGGCCCGCTGGATGCCGACCGCTCCAAAATACACTGCCAGGACATAGAAGGTGGTCTCCGTGCTTCCCTGAACGGTGGCCGCCAGCAGCGCCGCAAAACTGTCTACGCCAAAATGCTGCATGGTTTCGATGAGCATACCGCGCGCGGCGCTTCCTGAAAATGGCTTGACGATGGCAGTTGGCAGCGCGTCGACAAAGCGGCCGTCCATTCCGGCAAGCTGCACGACCCAGCGGATGCTGTCGAGCAGCGCATCGAGGGCGCCGGAAGCCCGCAGCACTCCAATCGCACACAGCATCGCGACCAGATAAGGCAGCAGATTCTTCGATATCTCGAAGCCCTCTTTGGCGCCCTCGATAAAACACTCGTACACTGGCACCTTTTTCCGGGCGCCCACCAGCAGGAAAATCATGATGATGCCAAACAAGGTAAGGTTGCCCATCAGTGACGACGTGGCACTCAGCGCCGCGCTGCTCAAGCTGCCCAACAATGCCATCAGGCCGCCAATGATTAGGGCAAGCGAGGCGCCCCACGCCAGTACGACGGGATCGTACAACTTCAGCCTCTGCATGAAGGCCACAGCCAGAAGGCCCGCCAGGGATGACGCTGTCGTGGCCAGAAGTATTGGCAGGAAGACCATGGTTGGGTCCGGCGCGCCTTGCTGAGCCCGGTACATGAAGATGGTGACTGGTAGCAGTGTCAATGAGGAGGAATTCAACACCAGGAACAAAATCTGCGCGTTGGTGGCGGATTTGGGATCGGGATTCAGTGTCTGGAGCTCGCGCATGGCGCGCAGGCCTATGGGTGTCGCGGCATTGTCCAGCCCCAGCCCATTGGCGGCAAAATTCAGGGTGATCATCCCTAATGCTGGGTGCCCTGCCGGGACGCCCGGCATCAGCCGGCGGAATAGCGGACCGAGCAGCCGACCTAACATTTCGATAAGTCCTGCCGCTTCGGCGATACGCAAGAAGCCCAGCCAGAGAGCGAGGGTACCAAAGAGCAGGATCATCAACTGCACCGATAGCTCGGCCATATCGAACAGGCTGAGGACGATCCGTGAGAAGACCTCGGCGTCGTTCAGCGCTATCCATTGATATAGTCCTGAAAGGGCGGCGATAACGAAAAAGGCGAGCCAGAGGGTATTTAGCATGTAACTTGACGGTCGACGATGGTGGCAGGGTTGGATTGTCGCAGAGAACGCTTATTTTTCCGGGAACCATTGCTCGAATGGCTTTATATCCAGGCCTGCTTTCACATACCAGACTTTGCGCGTGGCGTCCCACTTGGCGCCAAGGGCCTTGACGAAGTCCTTGTCCGCGTAGGGCACGCTCAAGTCGAGCCGGGAAGGTGCTGCACTGGCTTGTGCCAGATTCCTTTGCACCGCGGCATGCGCGCGCGAGCGCGTCGATGCCAGCTCCATGCGGCCTATGAAGGGGCTGCGTTTGCTTTCATCTTGCGGCGATATTAACGTCAGCCGCGCTTTCGCCCGGGTGGCGACGACGTAGAAGAGATTCTCCTCCTCCTTGATGTCGCGCAGCGGACTTGGAAACTCACCCGTTTCCAAAAACGGCAGGATCACGTGATCGAACTCCTTGCCCTTGGAATTGACGGCGCACTCCAGCAGGACGAAACCCTTGCTCTTGCGGCTTGAGGCGAAGGCATCGGCGGCACCTATCCATTCAGAGAACTCCCGCAAGTTCATGGCGGATTTTCTGGCAACTTCGATAAAGCCCTGAACTGACTTGGCAACAACCGCCGCGTCGTGCGGATGAACGTAAATGCGTCTGGCCACCGCCTCGAGGTCGACGCGCTGGCAGACCTCCTCCAGCGCAGTGGAGGCGGGGGTATCGGCATGCAGGGATTCCATGTAGGACACCGCATCGGCGATACGGGCCCTTGCCTGGTCCGACCGACTACGCTGGAGCTGGCCACTGAAAAATGAATTGAGAATGTCCGGGTCCTGAGCAATCGCGTTCCTGGCAAAGTCCATGTCGCTCGCGTTAAAACCTATTTCGCCAAATATGGCTAGCGACTCCACGATGGCCTTTCTGACGCCGACCGACTGCACGGCGGAAAGATTCTTCAAGGCGATTGCCATCATTCCGCGCAGAAAAAGAACTTCTTCACGTTGCAGATATCCTTGCATACCCTGCGTCCTGTAGGCGATGCCGGCATGCATCAGGGCATTCTCCATCGCGACGGACTGGTGCTTGTCCCGTAGCAGGATCGCGCAAGCCTCAAGAGGCAGCTTCTCTGTTTTCCACTTCCTGATGGCGGCCACGGCCTGCGCGGCGCAATCATCGTGATCGTGGTAGTGGCGCTGGTCGATTGCCGTACTGACCGGCAGGCTGGAGTCCACGGCCTTTCGCTTGAATGCTTCCATGGCATAGGCAAGCTGTGGGCCGTGGCGATATGTCATGGTCAGGGGGTAGCGCGCAGACCCGGGATGCAGGTCGGTGAACCGATGCCGCAAGTAGCTTTCATCCGCGCCATGGCTGGAATAGATCACCTGATCCTTGTCGCCGGCGCCGACGAAAAACAGATCGTCGATGGCCAGCAGTGCCTCCAGGATGCGAAAGGATGCTTCATTCAAGTCATGCAGTTCATCACCGACCACAAGACGATAGCGGGGCAATGCCTCGTTGCTATCGGGAAACTCGCGAAGCTGGCAGGCGAGATCGTAGGTGGCGTCGAATTGGCCACGGAAACGGACCTCCTCGAAATTACCTTGGCGCATACGCTCGTATTCCAGGGTCCAGAGATAATCCGTCAGTGGAATGGCAAGACGTTCCGCCCTTTCCTGCAGCGTCGTGTCGTCATCGTTGTGGTCGAGGGCCATCATTGCTTTAAGGCGCAACTGGCTATCCAGGAATTGGCTGATGGCGATATTGTGGGTGTTTATCTCCAGGAATTCCATTGCTCCCGAGTATCCCTCGCTGACCTGCTCGATGGCGGCCAAGGCATGGGGTTTCAACGCAGCAGGCGTCATTAATTGCGTCACGCCGCTTCCTTCAATGGTCTTGAGGACTTCGGCAGCGAATTGGTCAAACGTGCGCACGTGAATCTGGGCGGAGGTCGCGTAGGGTATCCCTATTTCCATCAACCTCTTTTCCATCACCTCCCGGGCTTCGGACGTGAATACCAAGGCAAGGATTTGCTCCGGCTGCATGCCGCGCGCAATGGCCTCGCCGACCCGCAGCGCGAGTGTTGTCGTTTTCGCGGCGCCCGCATTGGCCTCGATCAGCGTGACACGATGCTGCGACAGCTGAATATTCAGTTGTTCCGGCGTCGGAACGAATCCATGCGGGACGAATCGTGCAGGATTGGGTTTGCTCGTCATAGATCACACTCCAAGGCACAGATATTACCCTGCGCGGGCGTGGGACCGTGTTGCGCCCGTCTGCGCATTCACGCGTTGAACCATTCTGGCGGGGTGCCGTGGCACCAAAAGCCTTGTGCAGCCTGGTGCTCAGGGGGCACAATGGCCGGACAGGGAGCTGTTGCCACGGATCGCAGTGCGGACCGGCCTCGCATGAGGAAGTCTTTATGTCTGAGAGAAAGCCGTTACCCCAGGGTTACAGGCAGGGAATAATCACCGCGATTACTGTCTTGCTTGGATTCTCGCTCGCCTTCCTTCGCTTTTGGGGTACGGAAGCTCCCGGCGAATGGACGACCAGGTCGATCGTGCCCGGCATCCTGCTGACCGGCGCAGTCGTCCTGCAAATCATTGCACTGTACAGGGCGTTGCGGCTGGCTTGAAATGGTGTACGCATGAGAAGTGCGGATGTATCCTAGAATTCCGATCCATCGTTCAAGGATATACAGTGACTGATCTTTCTTTTTTTCCGATCACGAAGAAATGGCCCGCGCGGCATCCTGACCGCATCCAACTTTATTCGCTGCCGACCCCCAATGGCGTGAAGGCGGCCATCATGCTTGAAGAGACAAAACTGCCTTATGAGCCGCATCTTGTCCGCTTCGAAGAAAACGAGCAGAACTCGCCGGAATTCCTTACGCTCAGTCCCAACAACAAGATTCCCGCCATCGTGGACCCGGACGGCCCGGATGGACGGCCGCTGGGGCTATTCGAATCGGGCGCCATTCTTATCTATCTGGCCGAGAAAACCGGAAAGTTCATGCCTAGCGATGCGCCTGGCCGCTACCAGACGATACAGTGGCTGATGTTCCAGATGGGCGGCATAGGTCCGATGTTCGGCCAGCTGGGCTTTTTCAATAAGTTTGCCGGGAAAGATTACGAAGACAAACGCCCCCGTGACCGCTATGTGGCAGAGGCCAGGCGTCTGCTGGGGGTGCTCGACCAACGCCTCGAGGACCGTGACTGGATCATGGGCGACGAATACACCATCGCCGATATTGCCACCTTCCCCTGGGTAGGCAACCTGATCGGTTTCTACGAGGCAGGCGACTTGGTGGGGATCGCCGATTTCAAGAACGTAAGACGTGTGTTGGATATATTCGCAGCCCGTCCGGCGGTGGTCAAGGGGCTCGATACACCAAAACGCACCTGATCCATGCGAAGGCGCCAAAGTCAGGTCTGCCTGGCAAGGGCTTTCAGTGTTTCCAACTGGTCTGCTTCAACGACGGGCTTGTCCCGCCGCCAGCGCAGGATCCGGGGAAAGCGGACCGCAATGCCGGATTTATGCCGTCTGGAAAGATTAACCGCTTCGAACGCCAGCTCAAAGACGTGCAGCGGTTCAACGGCCCGGACCGGCCCGTAGCGGTCGGTCGTATGTGCCCGGATCCACTTGTCGAGTTCAAGTATCTCCTTGTCGCTCAGACCGGAATAGGCCTTGGCGATGGGCGTCAATGTTTCACCCGTCCAGAGTCCAAACGTATAGTCGGTATACAGCGTGCTGCGTCGTCCATGCCCGGGTTGTGCGTACAGCAGTACGGCGTCGATGGTCAACGGGTCTATTTTCCATTTCCACCAGTCGCCGCGGCGCCGTCCGGCCTGGTAGCTTGCGGTCAGGCGCTTGAGCATCAGGCCTTCCACCCCGCGCTCACGCACGCTGGCACGCAGAACACCAGCCTCATTCCAGTCGACGGCCTGGATCCGGGGCGAGAGGCGCAAGGGCGAATCTGGGGGGCATTGCTGCAGCAGTGACTCGAGGACATGACGCCGTTCGTGCTGTGGAAGCGATCGCAGGTCTTCGCCATCGCATTCCAGCAGGTCGTAAGCCAGAACTTGCACGGGAGTTTCTTTCAGGACTTTTGGCCCGGGCTTGAGCCGTTGGATGCGTGTTTGCAAGGCGGTAAAGGGCAACGGCGCATCGTCGTCCTTGCGCCATGCCAGTAATTCGCCATCCAGCACACAGTCGCGGGAGAGGTGGGCCGTCGCGGCCTCTATTTCGGGGAAGCGTCCGTCAAGACGTTCTTCCCCCCGGGACCAGAGCGCGACGCCTCCCCGGCGCTTGAGCACTTGCAGCCGGATACCATCCCATTTCCACTCCAGCAGCCAGTCGGCAATGTCGCCCAGCGCGCCTGGGTCGGCTTCCAGCGGCGATGCGAGGAAGAAGGGATAGGGCTGCTGGCTGTCGCTGGGCAATCGTTTCGCGGATAATAAATCCCTGAGGAAAGCCGGCGAAGGCAGCCATGCACCCAGCATGCGTTGTGCGATACGCGCAATGTCCACTCCCGAAAGCTCGGCCAGCGCCTGCTGTACCAGTCGCTTGGAGACACCCACCCGCAAGGAACCGGTCAGCAGCTTATTGAAAACCAGCCGTTGGTCCAGGGTCAGTCCTCGCCATGCCCGCAGGATGGCCTCCCGCCTGACTTCGAACGCCGCGTTGGCCACAGGCAGGAGTTGCAATTCAATCCAGTCCGCCAAAGAGATATCTTCCATGGGGTGGTCCGGATCTGGCATCAGCAATGCCAGGGTCTCGGCAAGGTCGCCGACATGGTCGTAGCTTTCCTGCACCAACCAGTCGGGCATGTCCACAGCGGCGGCTATCCATGCGCGCAATTCCGCGGAGGTGGCGATTTTGCGCTTTGCGCTGGTGATCTTCCCGCCCGACAACAAATAAAGTGCCCACGCCGCATCACGTGGCGGCGCATCGCGGAAGTAAGCGATCAAGGCGGCACGTTTGTCCAGCGTGGCTGTGCTGCGATCCAATTCCTGGTAAAGGAGAGCAAAGCGTTCCATGTGAGTGTCAGTCGTCCTCGCCAAACTGGGTCGCCAGCGTTTCGGCAGCAATTCCGACGTCCTTGAGCGCGCGCACCAATGCACGCGTATCGCCGTGGGTCACAATGATCCGGCTTGCACCCGTTTGACGTATGGTGCTCATCAGGTCCGGCCAATCAGCATGGTCCGAAATGACGAAGCCCCTGTCCATATTGCGCCGCCGCCGGTTGCCGCGTACGCGCATCCAGCCTGAGGCGAAGCCTTGTTGCGCATTCCGGAAGCGTCTCAGCCATGAACTGCCTGCCGCCGAGGGAGGGGCGATCACCAGTTCGCCCGCGAAATCCGATGCTGCGGGCATTTCGCTGATGAGGCGGGTGGGTATCATCGGGATGCCGGCGCGCCGATAAATGTCCACGCCGACCGCCATGGCGCCATGCAGCAGCACAGCCCGGTCAGTATGCGCCATGATCTCGGCCAGCACGCGTTGGGCTTTTCCCAAGGCATAACAATACAATATCGCGGTTTGCCCGCGTGCTGCGCAATGGTCTCGCCATTGTACGATGTCGCGCGCAACAAGCGAGGTATCGGGCCAGCGGTAAATGGGCAGGCCAAATGTGGATTCGGTGATGAAGGTATGGCACGGCACCACTTCAAACGGGGCGCATGTAGGATCGGCCTGGCGCTTATAGTCGCCGGAAACTACCCAAGTGACGCCGTCGACCTCAATGCGTACTTGAGCCGAACCCAGCACATGGCCTGCCGGATGGAACGATACCAGCGCATGGCCCAGCTGGAATGCCTCGCTGTAGTCGTAGGGATGGAACACCTGGTGCGGAAGCCGCCACTGCAGGATCGGCAGGCCGGCACGGGTCGTGTAGTATTCGCCCATCCCTGCTTTGGCATGATCGCCGTGCCCGTGCGTGATTACCGCGCGCGCTACGGGTTGCCAGGGGTCGATATGGAAATCGCCCGCCGGGCAATACAGGCCTTCCGGACGTAGCTGGACGAGGTCTTCCATGGCTAGGTTTCGTTGTCTTGACCCGCATAGTGTATAGGCAGAACGTCGGCGCGTATGGGCGTCCAGGAATGTGTCCTCCCTGCCGTGCCTTTGCTGCTTCAGACAACAGAAGGGACACTATCGTTGATGTCCGATTCTGCGTAATCAGGCAATACCGGCGAAGCGCTGCTCGAGATAGGCGATTATGTCGTTCGATTCGTAAAGCCAGCGGGACTTCCCCGATTCCTCGATACGCAGGCAGGGTACTTTGACCTTGCCGCCGCCCTCAAGCAGACGTTCGCGCATGGGACTCGCCTTGGCGTCCTGCAACGCGACTGGTACGTTGAGGCGGTGCATGGCGCGGCGCGTCTTGACGCAGAACGGGCAGGCGTGGAATTGATAAAGCGACAGTCCGGCCGCTTCCTTGACGACCCTCGCCTGGCCTTCGACGGAACGGTGTTGCGGGCGGGGACGAGTGAGGGCATCGCCAAGCACGATCATTTGGCCAAGGCCAGCACGCAGGGTTTTTATCAACATGGGGGTAATTTCGACACTTGCAGGAAAGACCGAAGTTTACCCGGTTCGGTTGCCTGGTAACGCCGGATCATGACTGCGGCGGAGCGCCAAGCAGATCCTGCGCGTCGAGCAGGGCATAGACGATGTGGGGATTCTGCTCGAGACATCGACGTATGGCAGCGGGTATGGCCTGCTGCGTTTTCCTGCACAGTCCAGGCCGAGGGCCGAGTTGAATGGTCAGGCCGCGCACCGTGCGCACACCATGAACACTGGGGCTGATTTGAAGCAGCACGCCGAGCTGATCATGGATGCGTTCCTGAACGTGCTTCAAGTCATCGTAGCTCGAAATAGTCTCGATGCGCGCAATAAGCTTTTTCTCCTGATCTTTGGTCAGCAGCAGGATGCGTGTGTCGCCATTCGGGTCGCCCAGCAGCTTTTCGCGCTCGCAGGTGCACGCGCCAGGCGGGCAGGCTTCGCGGATAGGAACGGGAATGGAGGGCTGCACTGGATTCACGTGGGAGCGCCGGAGATACAGAAGCAAGCGACGATTTTACCGCCAGGACCGACTTCCGGCCATTATTTCCCGGATTCATGCGTGGTGCTTTCAGGAGATAATGATCATCATCACATTGGGCAGCAAAGGAATATCATGAACTGGAGAGCGTGGCGCCGTCAGTGGCTGACCGAACCTCTGTATCGTATGGCGCGCGACAGCATGCCCACACTTTCCCCGACTGAACGCCAGGCCATCGAAGCGGGCGATGTCTGGTGGGATGCCCAGATCTTCTCTGGCAAGCCCGACTGGGGAACCCTCGTCAATGTAAAGCCCGTTGTGTTGAATGCCGAAGAGCAGGCGTTCATGGAAGGCCCGGTCGCCCAACTTTGCCGCATGCTCAACGATTGGGAAATCACATGGCGGCATGGCGATCTCCCTGCACCAGTGTGGGCATATATCAAGCAGAATGGTTTCTTCGGCATGATTATTCCCAAGGAATATGGCGGCCTTGGTTTTTCAGCGTACGCGCATTCCGAAGTGGTGCGCCGCATCTCTGTGCGATCCATCGCCGCGGGTGTCACGGTCATGGTGCCCAACTCTCTGGGACCCGGTGAACTCCTTATGCAGTTCGGCACTGAAGAACAGCGCCAGTACTGGTTGCCCCGGCTTGCCCGTGGCGAAGAGATTCCTTGCTTCGGCCTGACCAGCGCGGAAGCCGGATCCGATGCCTCGGCCATGACCGACACCGGTGTGGTATGCCGGCGCGATGTCGACGGCATCGAAACGCTGGGCATACTGCTCAACTGGCGCAAGCGCTATATCACTCTCAGTCCCGTAGCGACGGTCATGGGCTTGGCTTTCAGGTTGTCCGATCCCGACGGCCTTATCGGCGACACGCCGGAGCCGGGCATTTCTCTAGCATTGGTACCGACCAATCTTCCGGGCGTCACCATAGGCCGCAGGCACTTGCCTGCCATGCAGGCGTTCCAGAATGGTCCGACCGAAGGTTCCGATGTCTTCGTGTCGATCGATGCCCTGATCGGCGGCGTGCAGCGGGCAGGGCAGGGTTGGCAGATGCTCATGAGCGCCCTGGCCGCCGGGCGGGGAATCTCCCTGCCATCCTTGTCGGCTGCCGCTTGCGTGTTCGCGGCGCATACTTCGGGGGCTTATGCCCGTGTGCGGACACAGTTCGGCATCCCGATCGGCAAATTCGAAGGCGTCCAGGAAAAGCTGGGTCGCCTGGCCGGCAATGCCTACCTGGTGGAAGCGGCCCGCCGTTTCACGTGTTCCGGACTGCAGCTGGGCTACAAGCCGTCCGTCGTATCGGCCATCATGAAGCTGCATGCCACCGAGCGCATGCGGCAATCCGTAAACGATGCCATGGATGTGCACGCCGGCAAGGCCGTCATAGACGGACCAAGCAATTATCTGGGAAATCTCTATCGTGCCTTACCCGTGGCCATTACGGTGGAAGGCGCCAATATCCTCACGCGCAGTCTCATCGTTTTCGGGCAGGGTGCAATACGGGCGCATCCCTATCTCATGAAAGAAGTCGTGGCGTTTGGCAATAGCGATCAGACCGCCGGCGAGGACGCCTTCGATGCCGTGATATGGAAACACCTGGCGCACAGTGTCGGGAACGCTTTGCGTGCAAGTGGTATGGCATGGACAGCCGCGCGCTTCATCTCAGCCCCGCATGGAACGGGGGCTACAGCTGCTTACCATCGCGGCCTGATCCGGTATTCTGCGGCATTCGCCCTGGTCTCCGAAGTCGCGCTGCTGACACTGGGTGGGTCATTGAAACGCAAGGAGATGCTCTCGGCCCGCCTGGGTGATGTACTGGCCGAGCTGTACCTGCTTACGGCCGTGCTCAAGCGATGGCAAAACGAGGGGCAACATGAATCCGATCTGCCGCTCGTAAAGTGGTGTGCCGAGCAGGCTTTTGCGACGATCGAGAAGCGACTGGACGATGTCTTGCTCAATCTTCCTGTGCGCAGCGCCAGTTGGGTGCTGCGCGCTTTGCTTCTGCCGCCGGGCATGCGGGCTACGCCGCCGTCCGACAAGACGACAGCGCTATGTGCCAACATGCTGCTCGAACCATCCGATACGCGCGATCGGCTGGTGGGTGCGGTGTGGGACGGCCATGACAGCCCCAGCGTCGAGCGTTTGGAACGCGCCTTTGAATTGGTCGTCGAAGTCCAGCCGGTGCTTGACCGCGTAAGGCACGCTGGACTGAGGGATTGGCGGGTCGCGCATGCCAATGGCGCGATAACACAAGCACAGGCCGATGCGCTGGAGGCGGCGGAGCAGGCCGTGGCGGCGGTTGTCGACGTGGATGATTTTGCGGCCGACGAATTTCAACGGCCGCAACATCCGGCTTAGTCGACCCGCTCTTTGCGCTGTATGAGTTCTATCTTGTAGCCGTCGGGGTCTTCCACGAAAGCAATGACGGTCTGGCCATGTTTCATGGGGCCGGCTTCGCGTGTCACGTTGCCGCCCCGTTCCTTGATGCGGGCACAGGCGTCGTACGCATCCTCGACTTCCAGGGCAATGTGCCCGTAGCCATTGCCCAAGTCGTAGGAAGACGTGTCCCAATTATGTGTCAGCTCCAGGGCGGCGCCTTCGCTTTCGTCCTGGTAGCCCACAAAGGCAAGTGTGAACTTTCCATCGGGGTAGTCTTTACGGCGCAATAGTCTCATTCCGAGGACATCGGTGTAGAACATCAGCGACCGGTCCAGGTCGCCGACACGTAGCATGGTATGTAGTAGGCGCAACGCAATCTCCTTGAAAGTTGTTCGGATGATGGCTGGTGGGACCAGGGTGTCAAATGAGCGGCAGCGAGCTGGGGTCATGCTGTCGAAGCGCATTACGGGCGGGCTCGAACCCGGGCAGTATCAATCCGACCTCGCGCCAGAATTCTTTGCTGTGGTTCATATGGCGCAAATGCGCCAGCTCGTGAGCAATGACGTAGTCAATGATAGCGTGTTCAAAATGAATAAGCCGCCAATTCAGCATGATATTGCCATCGCTGCTGCATGACCCCCACCGCGTGGCAGCCGACGAAAGTCGCCAGCGGCGGATTTTCAATTGAGTGGCGTCCAGGAAATGCTGCAGGCGATCGCCAAACCAGGCCAGGGCTTGTTGTTGCAACCAGGCGTGCACGCTGTCACGTATCCGGTTGCGATCCGCAGCAGCGGGCAGGGCCAGGCTGAGTACATCGCCGTGCATGGGTGAAAAGGCGGTACCCAGAAACAGTGGGGTCTTCTGTGTGCCGTCCAGCTTCAGCACAATATGGGTCCCGAGGTAAGGGATGGTCCCGCCATCCTGCCATAAGGTCGCGGCAGTGGCCTGGTGCTGCTGGCGCGCCTGCCTGATACGCAACTTGCCAAGTATCCAGGAGGCTTTCTCGATCACGGTCGTATCGATCTGGCTCAGTGTGACCCAATTGGGAGCCGTGACTTGGAGGCCGTCGTCATTCACAGTGAGTCCGATGCTTTTTCGTCGCGATCGCTGTAACACGTAGCCGATGGTCTGCTGTGCCGCCTTCACTTCGCGCCAACGGGCGTTCGACGGCAAGGCTGGCGGACACGTGGTCGTGACGGTGAGCTCCGCCCTGGCCATGGGAGCGGGCTGCGGCGCCGTGTTGCAGGCGGGACTGTCGGAAAAGAGGGTTAGCTGCTCAGTCAGGTCCATATCGCTCGGGATTCAGTATCCGCATTTCAGATTCGATCCACTCCTGGACTTTACGGTTTACTGCATCCGCGTCGAGTCCGGCGGTCTCGATCAGTGGGCCTATCGAGACGGTGATAAGTCCTGGCTTCTTGATGAAGGCATTGCGCGGCCAGCACTCGCCGGCATTGTGAGCGACCGGGATGACAGGCGTATTGGTGCGTGTGGCCAGCAAGGCCCCGCCCAGCTTGTAGCGGCCGGTCTTGCCCGGCAACATGCGCGTTCCCTCGGGAAACAATATCGGCCAGCGACCTTCATTGATGCGTTCTTGCCCGATCTTGACCACCTGCTCGAAGGCATCCCGGCCTTTTGCACGGTCTATCGGTATCATTCGCAATTGCGCGAGTCCCCAGCCGAAGAACGGGATGCGGTGCAGTTCCCGCTTATAGACAAAACACATGTCGCGGGGCATGTAACCGATGATGAACATCGTTTCCCAGGCGGACTGGTGTTTGGAGAGCATGACGGCAGGTCCGTCGGGAAAGTTCTCCGCTCCTTTCAACTCCCATCGAATGCCCAGTATGACCTTGGCGCCCCAGATGCCCAGGCGAGGCCAGCCTATGGTGAGTTTATAGCGCCAGTGCAGGGGCAGGGGCCACCACAGCAAGCAGGCGATGGCATAGGGGATGACTGTAACGGCAAGAAATATCTGGTAGAGCGTTGAGCGAAGTACTGCCATGTTTATTCCTCGGAAAGCCAGGCGTCGGCGACGGCGGCGAGATCCGTCCTGATCTGGGTGCCAGCGGGCAGGTCGGGATGGTTTCTGGTTTTTTCACCGTTGCCCGTAAGGACTAGCCACGGGGTGCAATTGGCCGCCACGGCCGCTTGCACATCGCGCAGCGAATCGCCCACCGCTGGTACGTTCTTGATATCAATATCATAACGGCCCGCTATGTCAAACAGCATGCCCGGTTTGGGCTTGCGGCATGCGCAGCCGTCGTCAGGTCCATGCGGGCAGATAAAAATGGCATCGACGGTGCCGCCTACATGCGCAAGTTCGCGACGCAACTTTGCATGGATGGCATTGAGCGTATCCATGCTGAACAAGCCGCGCGCCACGCCGGACTGGTTGCTGGCGATGACCACGCGCCAATTGGCGCGAGAGAGACGGGCGATGGCTTCGAGGCTGCCGGGCAGGGCTATCCATTCGTCCGGGCTCTTGATGTACTCATCACTGTCTTGATTGATGACCCCGTCTCGGTCGAGTATGGCAAGTTTCACTGGGCTAACCTGGAAATGTCGGCGACTTGGTTCATGACGTGGTGCAGCTCCGCCAGCAGGGCCAGGCGATTGGCACGGATGGCGGGATCGTCTGCCATGACCATGATATCGTTGAAGAAAGTATCGACGGCCATTCTGGCCTGTGCCACGGTAGCCAGGCTGGCGGTGAAGTCGCCCTGCGCCAACTGGGCTTCGGCCTGCGGTTTGAGCTTGCGGATGACGGCGTCCAGGGCTTGTTCGGCCGGTTCAGCCAGCTTGCCGGGATCGACGGCCCCGGGTTGCTCGTCGGCTTTCTTGAGCAGGTTTGCAATGCGCTTGTTGGCGGCGGCCAGGCTTTCTGCTTCAGGGCGTTGCGCAAAATTGGCGCAGGCCTGTATGCGGGCATGGACTTGGTGCAGCGGCGGTTCAATTGCGAGCACGGCATCGACGACATTGCGGTCGAAGTCGTTGTTCAACTGGTTCCGATAGCGTTCGTACACGAACGCCTGGACTTCGTGTGCCGTTGCCGCACCTAGCGCATCGGGGGCGAAGCTTGCCGCGGCCTGGGCAAGCAGCTGGGGCAGCCGCAGTCCTTGGCTGTTGTGGATTGCCAAATAGCCGCCCGCCTGCAATTGCTCGAAGGCGCTGATCAGTCCCAGGGCGGCCCGGCGCAGCCCGTAAGGGTCCCGCTCGCCGGTAGGCACCAGGCCTATGCCCCATATGCCCAGTAATGTCTCGGCGCGTTCGGCGATGAAAAGCACGGCCGAGGTAAGCGTACCGGCGGAGACGGGAGTATCGAGACGTATGCGGTATTGATCCTGCAGGGCGAGGACGACATCGTCGGGTTCGCCATCGGCCTTGGCGTAATAGCCGCCCATAATGCCCTGCAGTTCGGGGAATTCGCCAACCATATTCGAGCCCAGGTCGGCTTTGGCCAGCAGTGCGGCACGGTCGGCGTTCTCGACGTTGGCACCCAGTTGGCCAGCGACGTGGCGTGCTATGTGCCGCACACGCTCCACGCGTTCAAGCTGGGTACCCAGCTTGTTGTGATAGACGCTGGTGGCCAGCCCGGCAACGCGGTCGGCCAACCGGACTTTGCGGTCGGTCTGGAAAAAGAACTCGGCGTCCGCCAGCCGGGGGCGCACCACACGCTGATTGCCTTCGATGATATGCACCGGGTCGTCGACCTGCATATTGCTGACGATGAGGAAGCGGTGCGTGAGCCTGCCCGTTTCCGGTTCGAACAGTGGGAAGTACTTCTGGTTCAGACGCATGGTGAGAATCAGGCATTCCGGCGGCACCTGCAGGAACTGCTGTTCGAACTCGCCCACGTACACCGTGGGATGTTCGACCAGGGCCGTGACCTCTTCGAGCAGGGCATGGACGTCGTCATCCGTTCCTATCGTCGCGCCCAGGGCTTGGGCCTGGCTCTGCAGCTGCTGGTTGATCAGTGCGCGGCGGGAAGTGAACGATGCAATGACTTTGCCTTCGTCATGCAGCTGTTGTTCGTAGGTGTCGGGCGACGTGATATCAATGGCCCGGCTGGCCATGAACCGGTGTCCCAGGGTCGTGCGTCCTGCCTCCAGTCCCAGGACTTGTGTTGCAACGATTTCCTTGCCCCACAACGCGATGAGCCGGTGGGCGGGACGTACGAACTTGACGCTGCTGACGCCATCAGCCAATTGATACCGCATGACTTTTGGAATGGGCAGGTGCGCAACGGCGTAGTCAAGCGCTTCTTGCAAAGCGGTGCGAAGCAATGCGCCTGTCGCAACGCCTCGTGCGTAGAGATAATCTTGTTTTCCGTCGGACTCGATGATGAGTTCGGATGCGCAAAGGTGGCCCAGGCCTTTGCTTGCCAGCTTCTTCTCCAGTGCGGGACTGATTTCACCAGTTGGAGTCAAGCCTATCTTGGCCGGCATGAGTTTTTCGGTATAGGCCTGGTCGGGCGCCTGGGCAAATACGGTGCCGAGCACGACGCCCAGGCGACGCGGTGTTGAAAAATCCGACGTAATACAGTCTGCGGCCAGCAAATGATGTTGGTCCAGTATCTTGCGTATGCCTTCGGCAAATGCAATACCAAGCTTTTGCAGCGCCTTGGGTGGCAGCTCTTCGGTGAGCAGTTCAACCAGCAGCGGCCGGGACTCTAAATTGGAAACCGCGGTCATTGTGCGACCTCCGCGGCAATGGGCTGCACGAGCATGGGAAATCCGAGTTTTTCGCGTGAGTCGAAATAAGCCTGCGCAACGGCGCGGGACAGATTGCGGATGCGGCCAATATACGTGGCGCGTTCGGTGACGCTGATTGCGCCCCGGGCATCGAGCATATTGAAGGTGTGCGCGGCCTTGAGCGTGGATTCGTACGCGGGCAATGCCAGCGGAACGTCGATCAGCCGACGTGCTTCTGCTTCGTAATCGTTGAAATGGGCCAGCAGCATGGGAATGGAGGCATGCTCGAAATTGTAGGTGGATTGTTCAACTTCGTTCTGATGGAAGACATCGCGGTAGTACACTTTTTGCCCGTTGTTGCCTTCGGTCCATACCAAGTCATAGACGCTTTCAACACCTTGCAGGTACATCGCCAGGCGTTCGAGCCCATACGTGATTTCACCGGTGGTGGGACTGCAGTCCAGGCCGCCGACCTGCTGAAAATAGGTGAACTGGGTTACTTCCATTCCGTTGAGCCAGACTTCCCATCCCAGGCCCCAGGCGCCCAGTGTGGGATTTTCCCAGTCATCCTCGACGAAACGTATATCGTGTTCTCGGGGATTGATACCCAGCGCGACCAGCGATCCGATATACAAATCCACGATGTCGGTGGGTGCGGGCTTAAGCACGACCTGATACTGATAATAATGCTGCAAGCGGTTGGGATTCTCGCCGTAACGGCCGTCTTTGGGCCGGCGCGAAGGCTGCACATAGGCGGCGCGCCATGGCTCGGGCCCTATCGAGCGCAAAAACGTTGCGGTATGCGAGGTCCCGGCACCGACTTCCATGTCATAGGGTTGAAGCAGGGCGCATCCCTGCTTATCCCAGTATTGCTGGAGCGTTAGTATTATTTGCTGAAAAGTGAGCATGTGCGAAGGCCATTAAAGCGAGAAGCTGCAAAATTTTTCAATTTTAACTGGTTCCGCGTGAAAGGAGGGCTGGCCTGGCAGAGGGTCAATTCCAATTGGTCGTATGATATTGGGTTACCGTCCATCTTTAACAGGCGTTGCGGCGCCGCTGCTACTTTGAGGATTGCTCCATGTCTGACTTGGTGAAAGTTGAAATCCGTGATCGCATCCAGATCATCACCGTCAATCGGCCCGAGGCGCGTAATGCCATTAATTACGAGACCGCACATGAATTGGCGAAGGCGTTTGACCAGCTTGATGAAAATGACGATGTGGTTATCGGCATCCTGACGGGTGCGGGCAACACCTTTTCATCGGGCATGGATCTTAAAGCGTTTGCGTTCAAGGGCCAGCGTCCCCTGGTCGAAGGCCGCGGCTTTGCCGGGTTGTGTGAAAAGCCGCCCCGGAAACCGTTGATTGCCGCTGTCGAGGGCTACGCGCTGGCAGGTGGCTGCGAAATGGCCCTGGCCTGCGACATGATCGTCGCGGCGGACAACGCCAATTTCGGGTTGCCAGAGGTCAAGCGCGGCATCGTGCCCGGCTCGGGCGGCATGGTGCGCTTGCCTTCGCGCATTCCATACCATATTGCCATGGAAGCAGTGCTGACCGGCGAAATGCTGCCCGCCGCTCGCGCGCATCAGTATGGGCTGGTCAACCGCCTGGTTCAACCGGGTCAAGCCCTGGAACAGGCCATTGCGCTGGCCCGCATCATTGCCGAAAACGGCCCGCTCGCTGTGCAGACCGCCAAGCAAATCGTCGCTGAATCGCGCGACTGGAGGCAGGCCGACATGTTCGACCTGCAGCGTCCCCGCGTAGCGCATATTTTTGTTTCGGCCGATGCCAAGGAAGGCGCTACCGCCTTTGCCGAAAAGCGCAAACCCGTCTGGACTGGCAAGTAAGCGCTGTCGCGCCAGATCCGAAACCTTTGGCGGGCCTTTGGGTGTCTGCCTTTTCCACGATTGAACAACCATCATGACAACCATTATTCGAGAAAGCGATTTGATCCAGTCGATCGCCGACGCAGTGCAGTTCATCAGCTATTACCACCCGGCCGATTACATCCAGCATCTGGCCCGTGCATACGAGCGTGAAGAAAGCCCTGCCGCCAAAGACGCCATTGCCCAGATCCTGACCAATTCGCGCATGTGCGCCGAAGGCCATCGCCCCATCTGCCAGGACACGGGAGTGGTGAATGTGTTTCTCAAAGTCGGCATGAATGTGCGTTTCGATACACAACGCAGCATGCAGGAAGTCTGTGACGAAGGAGTGCGCCAGGGATATCTGAATCCCGACAATCCCTTGCGCGCATCGATACTCACCGACCCCTTGTTCACGCGCAAGAACACGCGCGACAATACGCCCTGTATCGTCAGTGTTGAGCTGGTCGCGGGCGACAAGGTCGACGTGCAGGTTGCCGCCAAGGGGGGTGGCTCCGAGAACAAATCCAAGTTTGCAATGCTGAACCCCAGCGATTCGCTGATCGACTGGGTGCTGAAGACAGTGCCTCAAATGGGCGCGGGCTGGTGTCCTCCGGGCATGCTCGGCATCGGTGTCGGCGGTACAGCCGAAAAAGCCATGCTGATGGCCAAGCAATCGCTCATGGAAGACATTGACATGTACGAGCTGTTGCAGCGTGGGCCGCAGAACAAGCTGGAAGAGCTGCGTATCGAGCTTTATCAGAAAGTGAATGCTTTGGGCATAGGCGCGCAGGGACTGGGCGGGCTGACGACGGTGCTGGATGTCAAGATCCACACCTTCCCAACCCATGCCGCGTCCAAGCCCGTGGCCATGATCCCGAACTGCGCCGCAACGCGCCACGTGCATTTCGAACTGGACGGCTCGGGACCCGCGCAGCTGACGCCGCCATCGCTGTCGGACTGGCCGGACGTGCATTGGGCTCCCGATTACAACAAGTCGCTGCAGGTAGACCTCAACACGCTGACCAAGGATCAGGTCGCCAGCTGGAAGCCCGGTCAAACCCTGCTCTTGTCAGGAAAAATGCTGACTGGACGCGACGCCGCGCATAAGCGTATACATGACATGCTGGAAAACGGCGAGCAGCTGCCAGTGGATTTCACAAACCGCGTCATCTATTATGTCGGTCCGGTCGATCCGGTACGCGATGAAGTCGTCGGCCCTGCAGGCCCGACGACCGCGACGCGCATGGACAAGTTTACCGACATGATGCTCGAGAAAACCGGCCTGATCTCCATGATAGGCAAGGCCGAGCGAGGCCCGGTGGCCATCGAGTCGATACGGCGTCACGGATCGGCCTACCTGATGGCGGTCGGCGGTTCGGCATACCTGGTCTCCAAGGCCATACGAGGTGCCAGGGTCGTCGGTTTCGAAGACCTGGGCATGGAAGCCATTTACGAGTTTGATGTCAAAGACATGCCGGTGACGGTCGCCGTTGACTCAACAGGTACGTCCGTTCATGAAACCGGACCCAAGGAGTGGAAAGCACGCATAGCGGAAATACCGCTGATGGTCGTGAAATAATCTTCAGGCCTGTGTACGAAGAAGACCCACTGCATCGGCAGTGGGTCTTCTTTACCTCTTGCCCTGCCTATCGACCTTGTGCCTGCCTCCATGCCGAAAAATCGGCCCGGGCCTGTTCATCGGTGGCAGGATAGAGTCCGATGATCGACCTTCCCTTGAGCACTTCTTCGGTCACGAAGTCCTCGTAGGCAGTCATCTCGACCGCTTCGGTGGCGATTTCCTCGGCCAGGTGAGCGGGAATCACGACCACGCCTTCCCCGTCGCCCACGATCACATCCCCCGGGAAGACAGCAACGTCGCCGCAACCGATGGGCACATTGATATCGAGCGCCTGATGCAGTGTCAGGTTGGTCGGTGCCGAAGGGCGGTTGTGGTAGGCGGGAAAGGGCAGGCCGGCAATTTCGGGTGAGTCGCGAAAGCCTCCGTCTGTGACCACGCCGGCGGCGCCACGCATCATCAGGCGCGATACCAATATGGAACCGGCGGAAGCGGCGCGGGCGTCTTTACGACTGTCTATCATAAGGACGGCGCCTTCAGGACAATTGTCTACGGCGACCCGCTGGGGATGATCACGATTCTGGAACACGGCCAGCGGATTCAGGTCTTCACGCGCGGGGATGTAGCGTAAGGTATAAGCAAGCCCGACCATATTCGGCAAAGCGGGATTGAGCGGCCGGACGTCCTGGATGAACTGGTTGCGCAAGCCGCGCTTGAACAACGCTGTGCATAGTGTGGCGGTACTGATGGTTGCCAGCTTCTGGCGTAGGGCGGGACTCAGGGACACGTGTTGCTCCTAATTAGAAAATGGTAGGTTCGCGATTTGGGGCGCCGAATTCGGTTTCCAGGAAATCGAGGTCGCAGCCGGAGTCAGCTTGCAATATATGCTGGGAGAACATCCAGCCGTAGCCGCGCTCGAAAACCTTGGGTGGGGGCGTCCAGGCGGCCCGGCGTTGCGCCAGCTCTTCGTCGCTGACCTCAAGATGGATACGGCGTGCTGGCACATCGACCGTGATCATGTCGCCGGTCTTGACCAAGGCAAGGTTTCCGCCTACATAGGCTTCCGGCGCAACATGCAGTATGCACGCGCCGTAGCTGGTTCCGCTCATGCGGGCGTCGGACACGCGCAGCATGTCGCGTACGCCTTGCTTGACCAGTTTGATGGGTATGGGCAGCATGCCCCATTCGGGCATGCCGGGGCCTCCTTGAGGTCCGGCGTTGCGCAACACCATGATGTGTTCCGGTGTGACGTCGAGGTTTTCGTCTTCGACGGCCGCCTTCATGCTGGGATAATCGTCGAAAACCAGGGCCGGTCCCGTGTGTTGCAGGAATTGGGGTGCGCAGGCGCTGGGCTTGATGACGCAGCCGGACGGAGCCAAGTTGCCGCGCAGGACGGCCAGGGCGCCTTCATGGTACAGGGGATTGTCCAGGGGACGAATCACGTCGTCGTTATAGACTTCGGCGCCGGCGATGTTCTCGCCCAGGGTGCGTCCCGTGACGGTAAGCTGACTCCGGTCCAGACGGTCGCCCAGGCGTTCCATCAGGGCGGGCAGGCCGCCAGCGTAAAAGAAGTCTTCCATCAGATAGGTGTCACCGCTGGGTCGGACATTGGCGATGACCGGTATGTCGCGGCTGGCAACGTCAAAGTCGTCCAGGCTGACCGGGCATCCTGCGCGTCGCGACATGGCAACCAGATGGATGACCGCATTGGTGGAACATCCCATGGCCATGGCCACGACAATGGCATTCAGGAAGCTCTGGCGTGTAAATATGCGTTTGGGCGTGAGGTCTTCCCATACCATGTCGACGATGCGTCGGCCGCATTCGGACGACATGCGTATGTGATTCGAATCGGCGGCAGGAATTGATGAGGCGCCAGGCAGCGACATGCCTATCGATTCGGCGATGGCCATCATGGTGCTTGCCGTACCCATGGTCATGCAGGTGCCGGCGCTACGCGCAATGCCGCCTTCCACGCCTATCCATTCCGTCTTGGTGATTTTGCCGGCGCGGCGTTCGTCCCAGTATTTCCACGCATCCGAACCCGACCCCAGTACTTTGCCTTTCCAGTTTCCGCGCAGCATCGGACCTGCTGGAAGAAAGATGCAAGGCAGGCCGGCGCTGATTGCGCCCATGAGCAAGCCGGGGGTCGTCTTGTCGCATCCGCCCATCAATACCGTGCCGTCCACGGGATGGCTGCGCAGCAATTCTTCGGCTTCCATCGCCAGCATGTTGCGGTAGAGCATGGTGGTGGGCTTGACGAAATTCTCGGACAGCGAGATGGCAGGCAGTTCGATGGGAAAGCCACCACTTTGGAATATGCCCCTTTTTACGTCCTCGACGCGCTGTTTGAAGTGCGAGTGACAGGGATTTATATCGGACCAGGTGTTGAGAATGGCGATGATGGGACGCCCGGCCCAGTCTTCAGGGGCATAGCCCATTTGCATGATGCGCGAGCGATGACCGAAAGAGCGCAAGTCATCTGGCGCAAACCAGCGAGCACTGCGTAGCGATTCGTAAGAGCGTTTTGACATACGATATGAGGCCTGTGTAAGTTGAGCGGGCTGTTTCAGCGATTAAAACACTAATATATTAGTGTGTAAAGAAGGATGTAGTGCCTGTTCGTCCAGGAATTTCATGCCACGATCCCGTTCGGTTCAAATGCGGTGAAGGCGGTGTTATTTAAAATCGAATTCACAAGTCCACCATAACCCTTCAAGCTACAGCTTTACATGATGCAAGGCGAAGAGATCGACATGACTACCGTGAATCCATCGTCCTGGCTGGGCCGCACCGAAGAGTGCGACGATTCGATCGATATCGGCCATGTACGGAAAATAGCGCTCAGCCTGGATGCCATCGCCCCGGGTCCCGGACAGGCCCTGCCCTTGTTATGGCACTGGGCCTTGTTTGTCAAGGGCGTGGCTTATGACGAGATAGGCGACGACGGCCACCCCCAGCGCGGCGGTTTCCTGCCCGCCGCTGACAATCGGAATCGCATGTGGGCCGGCGGCCGGCTAGACTTTCTGCATCCCTTGCAGGTGGGCAGCGCCGCCACACGGCGTTCCACGATTTTCGCGGTCAAGGAAAAGGAAGGTCGTACCGGCAAGCTGCTGTTCGTGACGGTGAAACACGAGTATCGCCAGAATGGCGAACTATGCATTTCCGAAGAGCAGGATATCGTTTACCGCGAACCTACCGCGCCCAAGCTCGAAGGTAGCATTCAAGCGCCGCGGGCAGAATGGTCAGAGACCATCGTGCCATCCAGTGTCAGACTGTTTCGCTACTCCGCTGTCACGTTCAATGGTCATCGCATCCACTACGACGAGCCTTACGCCACCAAGGTCGAGGGGTATCCCGGCCTGGTCGTGCACGGACCCATGATCGCCACGCTGATGTGTACGGCATTCGTCCATGCCCATCCGGACAAGCCGGTGGCGTCATTCGCCTATCGCGGCCTGCGGCCGCTCATCGCGCCCAGACCGTTTCACGTGGCTGGAGCCCTCACTGGCGACGGCGCCTCACTCTGGGCAGCCCAGGACGACACACTGGCGCATCAGGCAGAATTGAGGTTCAAGGCATGAGCACACCATTGCAATCAAGCAGTACTTCCGACGGCGCCGCGGCACCTCGCCCACTGGACGGCATCACGGTGGTCAGCCTGGAGCATGCCATCGCGGCGCCGTTCTGTACGCGCCAGCTTGCCGACATGGGGGCGCGCGTCATCAAGGTGGAACGCCCTGGGGTGGGCGATTTTGCGCGCGGCTACGATGAGCGGGTGAAAGGCCTGGCCTCGCACTTCGTATGGACCAACCGCTCCAAAGAGAGCCTCGCGCTGGATCTGAAGCGCCCGGAAGCGGCGGATATCCTGCGGGATCTGATCGGGCAGGCAGACGTTCTGGTGCAAAACCTTGCACCTGGTGCGGCCGCCAGATTGGGCTTGGCGTATGAAGCCCTGCGTGAAAAGTATCCACGCCTGATCGTATGCGATATCTCCGGGTATGGCGAAGGCGGTCCGTATCAGGATAAAAAGGCCTACGACCTGCTGATACAAAGCGAAAGCGGTTTCCTGTCGGTCACCGGGACGCCGGATACGCCGGCCAAGGCGGGCTGTTCCATTTCAGACATTGCCGCCGGCATGTACGCCTACAGCAGCATCCTTACGGCATTGCTGCTGCGCGAGCGTACCGGGCAGGGCAGCCGCATTGATGTCTCCATGCTGGAAAGCATGGTTGAATGGATGGGCTTTCCCATGTATTACGCCTTTGATGGCGCTCCCCCTCCTCCACGTGCTGGCGCGTCGCACGCCACCATCTATCCGTACGGACCGTTTCCCGTCGGCGATGGCAGCGAAGTGATGCTCGGCTTGCAGAACGAGCGCGAATGGGCGGCATTTTGCCAGACGGTGCTGATGCAGCCCGAGGTGGCCGCGGATTCCCGCTTCAATTCCAATTCGCAGCGAGTCGTCAACAAGGAAACCCTGCGCGTTCTTATCGTCACTACGTTTGCATCGCTATCGCGCGCCCAAGTCATCGAGCGGCTCGAGGCAGCCAGTATTGCCAATGCCAGCGTAAACACGATGCAAGACGTATGGAACCATCCCCAGCTTGCCCGGCGAGGGCGCTGGCGGCAGGTCGATAGCGCGGTCGGCCCTTTGCCAGCCCTCGTGCCGCCGGCGACGAGTTCGGCTTTTCAGGCGCGGATGGACAAGATTCCGGCATTGGGCGAGAATTCCGCCACGATTCTTGTCAGCCTGGGGTATTCCGAAGAGGAAATCAGTAGTCTGGCGCAAAAAGGGGTAATTTGATGCAGCAGCAAATCCGGTCGGCCTTATTCGTACCGGGCACTCGGCCCGAGCGTTTTTCCAAGGCGCTTGCTTCGGGTGCCGACACGGTGATCATTGATCTCGAAGACGCCGTCGAGCACGCCTTGAAAGACCAGGCACGCAAACATTTGTGCGATTTCGCCGCTGCCAACCGGCAGGCACGGTTCTGGGTGCGCACCAATGGCGCAACCACCCCTTGGTTCAACGCCGACCTTGCTGCATGTGCCGATCACCCCAACATACAGGGTGTCTTGCTGCCCAAGGCCGAATCTGCCCTTCAGGTACGACAGGTCGCGCAGGCGGCAGGCGCGGTACTGCCCATCATTGAAAGCGCCAGAGGTGTGTTGGCCCTGGACGAATTGGCCAAGGAAAAGGGTGTAGCTCGTCTTTCGTTTGGCAGCCTGGATCTCATGCTGGAGCTCGGTACGGCGCCAGACACCGAAGGGGCTGCGCTTCTGCTGAATCACATCCGCTGCCAGATACTGCTGCATAGCGCCGCTCACGGGCTCGCCGCTCCGCTGGATGGCGTTTTCCCCGACTTCTCCAACCAGGACGGTCTGTTTCAGTTGGCGCAACAGGTGCGCGGTATGGGCTTCGGTGGAATGCTGTGCATACACCCCGGGCAAGTCGCCACCATTCATGCCGCGTTTGCGCCTACGGCCGCCGATTCGGAGTGGGCGAAACGCATTGTCGAGATCGCCGATTCCACGGGGTCTTCCGCCTTCCAGATGGACGGTAAAATGGTTGACGCGCCGGTCATTCAACGCGCCAGGCAAATCCTGGAACAAGCAATCTGACACCCGTATTGGGCTTCAGTCGGGAAGTGGACTCAGTTCCTGGTATGAGCAGTCTGCCAGCAACGTTGCGATTGGACCTTGGGCCAATCGCAGCGTCGGCGCCAGATCGGCCAGAGGCCTGAGCACAAATGCGCGTTCATGCATCCGGGGGTGGGGCACGATAAGGTCGGGCTCGCGGATGTCCTGGGTGCCGTACAGCAGCAAGTCCAGGTCCAGGGTGCGCGGTGCATTTCGATACGGACGCAGACGGCCGTGCGCCAGTTCCAGGCCTTGCAAAATCCGCAGCACATCGCGCGCCGAAAGGCGCGTGGCAAATTGCGCGACGGCGTTGACGTAATCCGGCCCGGAAGAATCGACGGGAGCACTGCGGTATAAGGGCGACAGCACGAAGTCGTCGATGCCGGGCCATGCCGCCAACTGGGCGGTTGCCTGCTCGATGCAGGTCCTGGCGTCGCCCAGGTTGGCTCCAAGACCTATGAATACCGTTGCATCATCATGCATCGCCGCAGTCTGCCACGACTAGGGCCTGCTGGCCTGCGCGGCCGGCCGGCGCCGCGGGCTACGACGCCGGCGTGCTGCCGGAGGCTTCCCGCGTTGTTCTGCCTCGTGAGCTTCTATCATTTCGGCGCGGCTCGAGTCGTCGGCGTTTGCCAGGTCCATCCACCATTGCGCCTGGACGCTATCTACTTCATGGGCCTCGGCACGCAACTGCAGAAAGTCGACGGCAGCCCTGAAACGCGGCTGTTCGATCAAACGCCAGATCGTCTTGGCATTGGCGCGTTCGAAGCGCGCCTGCATGAACCAGATCTCGCGCATGTCTGCCTGGAAGCGCCGCTGTATGGCCAGCTTGCGGGTTTGCTCTGCCACGACCGAGTCGGCGGCCTGCATGAGTGCCTGAGCGGGATGCTCGCCTTCCGCACAGATTTCCTGCCAGCGTTTGTTGACCAGTTTCCAGAGCAGGGCCGCAAACAGGAAACTGGGGCTGATCGTCTTGCCGGCGCGCACCCGGGCATCGGTGCGGGCGAGGGCGAGTTCGACGAATTCCTCGCCGCCTTCTTGCTTGAAGGTCAGGTCCATGGACGGCAGCACGCTCTGGTGCAGTCCGACGGCCTGGAGCTGGCGCAGACAGTCCATGGCGTGCCCGCAGGTCAGCAGCTTGAGTATTTCGTCGAAAAGGCGCGATGAGGGCACGTTTTCGATAAGGTGGGCCATGCGCACCAGGGGTTCGCGCGAAGCCGGGTCTATCGTGGCGCTGAGCTTGGCCGCAAAGCGCAGCGCCCGCAGCATGCGCACAGGGTCTTCGCGATAGCGGGTTTCGGGATCGCCTATCATGCGCACGACCCTTTTTTTCAAATCCGGCAAGCCTCGGTGGTAATCGATGACTTCTTCGGTGATCGGATCGTAGTACAGGGCGTTGAGCGTGAAGTCGCGCCTGGCGGCATCTTCTTCATGCGTGCCGAACAGGTTGTCGCGCAGAATACGGCCATGTTCGTCAGTGTCCTGCTCGACCGACGCCGGCGCGCGGAATGTGGATGTCTCGATGATTTCCTGACCGAATACGACGTGAACCAGCTGGAAACGTTTGCCGATGATGCGGGCCCGGCGAAAAAGCGGCCTGATCTGGTTGGGCGTCGCGTTCGTTGCGACATCGAAGTCTTTGGGTTCAAGCCCGACGATGAGATCCCGCACAGCCCCGCCCACGATGTAGGCCGAATAACCCTCGTGGTGCAGTACTTCGCACACCTTGATGGCATGGCGCGAGACGTTACGCCGGTCTATGCCATGTTTTTCCTTGGTTACCCGTTCGGGCCCGCGGCGCGGCGCGGCAAAGAGCCGGCCGACAAAGTTTTTTATTGTTTCTTTAAGCATGAATGTATTTTAGGACTTTGCGTCTTGCATGTCCTTGAACAGGTCAAGGATTTTCCAGTTTCGGTGCTCGGCGACTTCACGCAGCACATCACTGGGGTTGGTGGCGACAGGGTGCGTCACGACTTCCAGTAGGGGAAGGTCATTGGGGGAATCACTGTAAAAGAAGGAGCTGTCGAATCCGGCCAGGGTCATTCCCATTCTTTCCAGCCATTGCTGGACGCGGGTCACTTTTCCGGCCTGGAAGCTCGGTACTCCGTGTATGCGCCCTGTGTAGCGGCCGTCGCGCACTTCGGGGACGGTTGCAATCAGGTGCTCGATACCGAATGCGCGTGCAATTGGCGCCGTGACGAACTCGTTAGTCGCCGTCACGATTGCGCAGAGATCGCCGGCGTTTAGATGTTCGCGCACCAGCTCGGTTGCAATCGGTCGGATTGCCGGCATGACGACTTCCTGCATGAAAACTTCATGCCAGGCGGCAAGTTCCGCCGGCTCGGGCCCGGTCAACAATCCAAGCATGAATTCGGCGGACTGCTCGGCGGTCAGTACGCCGGCGTTATACCGTTCCATCAGGTCGTTATTGCGCCGCTGGGCTTCGGCCGGATCGCCGGCCCGGCCCGTGCGCGCCAGGAAATCAGCCCATTGATAGTCGCTATCCAGTGGAAGCAGGGTGTGGTCGAGGTCAAACAGGGCCAGGCGTTTAGGGGATGTCATTCAGATCGCAGGTGGTTGTCAGGTCTGGCTGGATGCCAGCAGGTCTTTCAATAAAGGCAAGGTGATGGCCCGGTGCTTCTCCATCGAGTAGCGGTCCAGCGCATCGATCAGCGAAGTCAGGCGGCTCATGTCACGGGCATAGTGCGTCAGAACCCAGCTTATCACCTCGGCAGACAGCTGCAGGCCGCGCGCGGCGGCTCTGGCTTTAAGGGCCTCGGCGCGATCCTGGTCGGAAAGCAATTCGAGCCGGAATACCAGGTCCCAGCCAAGACGGGTACGCAGGTCTTCACGCACCAGCATCGCCTTGGGGGCATGATCGCCGGCCAGGACAAGCGCAAAGCCTTGGCGGGCAGCAGCGACCTCACGCCAGCGATTGTACAGGGCAAACAAGGCTGCTTGTCCAACTTCATCGAGCAGCTCCACATTGTCGATGGCAATGAGCCTGTACTTGAGCAACTCGCCGGTGGCTATGTCCTTGAGCATGGCGGCACTCGATCCAGGCCCATGGTAAAGGGCGTCAGGCCGTGCGGAGATGGCCTGTAGCAAATGGCTGCGGCCTACGCCCGGTGCGCCCCACAGGTAAATGGCGCGGCCGGGCTCCCAATGCCGCAATGCGTCGAGTGCCGCAGCGTTTTCGCCGACGACGAAGTTCTCCAGCGTGGGCGCAGAGGGCGGTAACAAGTCCAGTATCAGTTGCTGTGTCATGTGTTGTCTAATGAGCGACGCACCCGCAAGGCCGCCTCATGTGGAGACAGTCACGTGCGTTGGCCCCGTTCATCGTAAAATCAACCCCGGTATTTAATTAAACACGCAATTCTTGCACATCCCACGGCATTTCTCATGACAAACAAACATTCAGCTTCCTTGACCTATCGCGATGCAGGGGTCGATATTGATGCCGGCGATGCGCTTGTCGATCGTATCAAGCCCCTTGCCGCGAAAACCATGCGCGCGGGCGTGATGGCAGGCATCGGCGGGTTCGGTGCCTTGTTCGAAGTGCCCAAGCATCTGAAAGAGCCGGTGCTGGTGTCGGGAACGGATGGCGTGGGCACCAAATTGCGGCTTGCCTTCGAATGGCAGCGCCATGATACCGTTGGTATCGACCTGGTTGCCATGAGCGTCAATGATATTCTGGTGCAAGGCGCCGAACCTCTATTTTTCCTGGACTATTTCGCTTGCGGAAAATTGTCGGTCGATACCGCTGCCAGCGTGGTCGCTGGTATTGCCAAGGGCTGCGAGCTGTCCGGATGCGCCCTCATCGGCGGGGAAACCGCCGAAATGCCCGGCATGTATCCCGACGGCGAGTACGATCTCGCCGGCTTCGCCGTTGGCGCGGTCGAGAAGTCGCGCATCATCGATGGCAAGTCCATCGCAGCGGGGGACGTCGTCCTGGGCCTGGCTTCCAGCGGCGCCCATTCCAACGGGTTCTCGCTATTGCGCAAGATCCTCACGCATGCCAACGCCAGGCCCGGCCAGGACCTGGGCGGGCGCCGCCTTGAAGACGTGGTGATGGAACCTACCCGAATCTATGTGAAGTCGGTGCTGGCCGCCCTGGCCGCGCACGGACCGGCCATCAAGGGCCTTGCACACATCACGGGCGGCGGCTTGCTCGACAACGTGCCGCGTATTCTGCAGCCTGGTCTTGCGGCGCGACTGCATCGCGACGCATGGGTCATGCCGGAACTCTTCAGCTGGCTTCAGGAGAATGGCGGCGTCGCCGATTCTGAGATGCACCGCGTGTTCAATTGCGGCATCGGCATGATAATCGTCGTGCCCGCAGACCAGGCCGACGCCGTGAAGGCGACCTTGTCGGCTCATGGCGAGAATGTCAGCATCGTGGGCGAAATTATCAATCGCGAAAACCCGGACGCGCCCCAGGCATTGGTCGTATAGCCGTACTGGGCCGCACATTTGCGCGATGACTACGAGCTCGCCGTTGCGTCGGTCGGCCGGAACGCTGAAAACCTCTGGACCGCCTGCGCCGACGCGTCGGGTGCAAGGCAGTCAATGACATAGCGTTCAGGCTGCGATCGCAACCACGTCAGCTGGCGCTTTGCCAACTGGCGCGTTGCGGCCACGGCTTGTTCCACCGCGGTTTGCATGTCGATCTTGCCGTCAAGAAAGTCCCACAATTGCCTGTAGCCGACACATCGCACCGATGGCAGGCCGGTGTGCAGGTCTGGTCGTTCATGCAGAATCTCGACTTCTTGCACCAGGCCGTTCGAGATCATTTGCTGATAGCGTCGTTCGATTCTGGCATGCAGCGCCAGGCGATCAGACGGTTCGAGGCTAATGGTGACAAAATCATGTTCAAAGCGCCGTTGGGGACGCGCCTGGGCCAGCCACTCGGACATGGGCCTGCCGCTGATCCGATATATTTCGATCGCGCGCTGCAGGCGCTGGCTGTCATTGGGAGCCAGGCGTGCCGCCGTGATGGGGTCGTAGACGGCCAGTTGCCTGTGCAGTTCGGGCCAGCCGCATTCTCTTGCTTCGTTGTCGATGTCGGCCCGCACCCCGGGATCCGCCACGGGAAGTTCGTTGAGTCCTTCGCGTAGCGCCTTGTAGTAAAGCATCGTGCCGCCGCAAAGCAACGGTATATTGCCTCTTGCCCGGATGGCATCAATGAGCTTGCTTGCGTCGGCCTGAAATTCGGCTGCGGAATAGCTTTCGGCGGGATCGCGAATATTCAGCAGATGATGGGGGACGGCGGCCTGCTCTTCGCTTGAAGGCTTGGCCGTGCCAATATCCATCCCGCGGTAGATGGTGGCTGAATCCACGACAATGATTTCGATCGGCCAGCGCCGGGCCAGTGCCAGGGTCGTAGCGCTTTTCCCAGCGGCCGTCGGCCCGGCCAGGCAGATGATAGGCATATTCATTGTCCGCGCATGAACATCCGGTCCAGGTCCCCGATAGTCCACTGTACCCACGTAGGGCGACCGTGGTTGCACTGGTCGGCCCGTTCCGTGGTTTCCATTTTCCGCAGCAAACCGTTCATTTCATCGAGTGTGAGGCGCCGGTTGGCGCGGACTGAGCCGTGACAGGCCATCGTGGACAAAAGTTCATTGCGCTGTTCGGTCAGCCGCGGTGAAGAGCCCACGCTGGCCAGGTCCCGAAGAACCCCGCGTGCCAGCGATTCGATATCGCCAGCGGCAAGCAGTGCGGGCACGGCACGCACGGCAAGCGATGCCGGTCCGGCCGGTGTGATGATGAGTCCCAGTTCGGCCAGTGTGCCGCCGTGCTCTTCAACGAGCCCGATATCTTTTTCAGAGACGCCGAACACCACGGGTACCAGCAAATCCTGGCGCGGCAAGCTTTGTGCATCCATTGCGTTCTTCAGTTGCTCATAAACCACCCGTTCGTGCGCGGCATGCATGTCGACCAGGACCAGGCCATGACGGTTCTGGGCAACGATGTAAATACCGTGAAGCTGCCCCAGGGCCATGCCCAGGGGCAGCTCCTGCCCGGCGCCTGCTGCCTCTTCCTGTTGATCAGGGAGGTGGCCGGCTTCTTCGATGGGACGATAAAACGACTGCCAGTTCGCGCTGGGTCGCGCGGCAGGATCACGCAGGGAAAACGCCCGCTGAAACTGCTGGGCACGAAATGCGCCGGGATTCATGGCTGGCTCACCCGGTGCCGTTGGCGAGCGTTGTTCATCGCCAGGCATTCCGTACGCATTGCCGTAGCGGCCCTGTGGGCTGGCGTCGCTACCTTCCGAAATACCCGCTGGCATGACAATCCCGGGCCCTGCGGAAACGGGCGACTGCCCGCCAGCGCTTGCCAGCGCATGAGACAACGCCTGGGAGACGAAGCGATGGATCGCACCGCTGTCGCGGAAGCGCACTTCGTGCTTGGCTGGATGCACGTTGACATCGACGCCGGCCGGATCGATGGACAGGAACAGCACATACGCGGGCTGCCTGTCGCCATGCAGTACATCGGCATACGCCTGTCGTATGGCGTGCGAAACAGTGCGGTCTTTCACGTAACGGCCGTTGACATACAAGTACTGACGGTCGGCGCGACTACGCGCATAAGTGGGCTTGGTCACGATGCCGCGCAACGTTATCAAGTCATGTTCCTGTTCCACTTCCAGGCCTTGTTCAATAAACTCGGGTCCCAGGACATCGCGCACGCGGTGCGCAATGTCGGCGCCCCGCCAATGACGCTGCGGCTTGTCGTTATGAAAAAGCCGAAAGGCAATGTGCGGTTGTGCGAGTGCAATGCGATCCAGCGCATCGACGCAATGCCCGTATTCGGTGGCTTCGGCGCGCAGGAACTTGCGCCGGGCAGGCACTTCATCGAATAGCTGGCGCACATCGATAGTGGTGCCGACCGGGCCGGAAGCCGCCGCCGGATGGTCGCGAGCCGCCTGGATTTGCCAGGCATGCGCCGCCTGCGCCGTACGGGACGTCAGGGTCACGCGTGCGACAGACGCTACGGAGGCCAGGGCTTCGCCTCGAAATCCCATGGACGCGACCGATTCGAGCTCATGGAGGCTGGCTATCTTGTTGGTGGCGTGTCGGGTAAGGGCAAGGTGGAGTTCGTTTTCGGGTATGCCCCAGCCGTCGTCCGTGACGGCGATCCGGCGTATTCCACCCCCATCCAGGCGCACTTCGATGGCTCGCGCACCAGCGTCGATGGCGTTTTCCAGCAGCTCTTTCAGCACGGACGCCGGGCGCTCGATGACCTCACCAGCGGCAATCTGGCTTATCAGCAGGTCGGGCAAAGGCGCTATGGCGCGACGTTCGGGCATAAAAGCATTCCGTTAGACTGGAGGGTGCGCTGTGAAGAAATACCTTGGTCTGCGTGCACAGACGCGGCATCGAAGGCTTGATTTTAGCTGTCTTGAATCACAGTGTTTCTTCTTTACGCCGGTCAACAGGCTATATTGCAGTATCTTTTTTTTGGTAGCGTTGAATATGCCCGAATTGTTGAACATGATCCTCAATATCGACCAGTTCCTGGGTCAATGGGTCACCCAGTATGGTGAATGGATCTATCTGGTACTGTTTTGTATTATTTTTGGTGAAACTGGTTTGGTCGTCCTGCCTTTCCTGCCGGGCGATTCACTGTTGTTCATTGCAGGTGCATTCGGCGCGTCTGGCATGCTGAATCCAGTCTTGCTGGCCTGCCTGCTGATCGTTGCGGCAATACTGGGCAACACGGTGAACTACGCGATCGGCCGCTACCTGGGCCCGCGTGTATTCACCAGTCATTATCGCTTCCTTGATCGCAGCGCGCTGATCAAAACGCATGCTTTCTACGAAAAGCATGGCGGGAAGACAATAGTCATGTCTCGGTTCTTGCCTATCTTCCGTACGTTCGCGCCCTTTGTCGCCGGCGTCGGCAGCATGAATTTTTTCCGTTTTCAGCTGTTCAATATAAGCGGGGCGATATTGTGGGTAGGAAGCCTGGTCACGCTGGGCTACTTTTTCGGCAATGTACCCATCATCAAGGAGCACTTGAATACCATCGTTCTGGTCGGCATTGGCGCCGCAGCGGTGCCCGTAATTTTCGGGGCCCTGTGGAAACTATTCAAGAAGAAGTCGCCCGCTGTCTGACGCGGGCGACAGTCAGGCCTTGCGCGCGAGCGCGGGGCCTGTAGCAAAATAGTGGTTGATGCCGCTAAGCATGGCGCGGGCGATGCGGTCCTGGTGGGCCGGACTGCGCAACAAGAGTTCTTCTTGCGGATTGCTGATGAAAGCCGTCTCGACCAGTATCGATGGAATGTCAGGTGCCTTGAGCACGGCGAACCCGGCGCGTTCCACGCGATCTTTGTGCAGCTTGCTGATCTTGCCGATTTCGCTCAATATGCGATCGCCAACGCGCATGGAATCATTGATCTGAGCCGCGGTAGACAAATCGAGCAGTACCTGCGCAACCTGCTTGTTGTGCGAGCCCAGGTTGATCCCACCGATAAGGTCGGCGTCGTTTTCGCGCTGGGCCATCCAGCGCGCCGCTGAACTCGTGGCGCCATTTTGCGACAAGGCAAAGACCGATGAGCCACGAGCACTGGGCTTGATCCATGCATCGGCATGTATGGAAATGAACAGGTCGGCCTTGACCCGACGGGCCTTCTGTACTCGCACCCCCAATGGCACAAAATAATCGTTATCGCGCGTCAGGTAAGCGCGCATATTGGGTTGGCCGTCGATAAGCTTCTTCAGGCGGCGCGCAATGCTCAGTACGATGTCTTTTTCACGCGTGCCGCTACGCCCTATGGCGCCCGGGTCTTCACCGCCGTGGCCAGGGTCGAGAGCCACCAGGATGGCACGGCTTTCGTCGCGCGGCTGGGAAACACTGGGCGGCCTGACGGGGATGTTGGGGCTTTTGACCACGGGGGGAAGTTTCTGCCCCTCGACAGATGGAATAGGTGCCGGCGAGGGGCTGTTTTGCGCCAGTTCTTCCAGCACCTGGGCCAATGGGTCGCTGTCCTGGTTGTTCATGATGGCCAGCAAGGGATCCTGAGCCACTCGGGGGTACAGATCGAGCACCAGGCGATACTTGTATTCACCGATGGGCTTCAGTGTAAACACCTGTGGCGCGATCGGCTGTTTCAGGTCCATGACCAGCCGGATCACGTCGGGCCGGTTCTGGGCAACGCGCACCGACGCGATATATGGGTCGTTGGGTTTGATTTTCGACACCAGGTCGTTGATGGCCCGATTGATCGTCAGGCCCTGAATGTCCACGACAAGCCGGTCCGGTCCTTCGAGCGTGAAGTGTTCGGCCTTAAGTTCGCTGTCCATTTCAAGAGTGACGCGTGTGTACTCATCGGCCGGCCACGTGCGCACGGCCAGTATCGTTCCCGCCATGGCCAGGCGTGGCACCACGGGAAGGAGAAATAAAGTGCTGGCAGTAGCGATGAGCCGGCGCCGCGAAATCCCTAGGCGGGAAGGGCAAGTATCGTCAGCCATAATTTTCCTTTGTTGCTATGGGCAGTCATGCTGGCGTGTCGCCCGTTGTCTTCGTATTCGAGATTGATATCGAGATCGGGGGGCGGGAGCAGGGCTCCTGCTTGTTCCGGCCATTCAATCAAAACCACTGCTTCGGGGTTGAGTATATCTCGAAACCCAGCGTCCATCCATTCGCGCGAATCGCTAAATCTATAGAAATCAAGGTGATAGAAGTTTAAGTTAGAAAGATTATAGCTTTCAAGCAGCGCATAGCTAGGACTTTTTATTCTTCCAGTGATTCCGGCGGCTCGCAACAGGGCTCGGGCGAAACTGGTTTTGCCTGCGCCCAGCTCGCCCCGCAGGTGGATCCTGCCGCCCCTCTGGGCCGGATCTATCGAGGGGTGGGTTCCGCAAAGCATGGGGGCGAGTTGGGTTGCCAGCTGGATCGTGGCCTCTTCGTCTGGCAAATGAATCGATCTGCTTGCTAGTATTGAGCTATTCTGATTCATATGAGTATTTTAGTAATAGGAACTGATGAGCAGCCATAGCGGAATGGTAAGCGCGGCCAGCAGGGTGCTTGTCGACATGGTTACGGCAACCAGCGGCCCATTACCGCCCATTCTGGCCGCCAGCACGTGTGCCGACGACGCGGTGGGCAATGCACTAAAAAGCAACAGCATCTGTCGTTCGACCAACGACAGGCCCAAACCCCAGCCGATCAGAATAGCGGCGACAGGCATTGCCAGCAACCGCGCGGCGATCATCCATGTCATGAGTCTGGCGGCGCCTCGTCCCCCGTTCAAGGAAAGGGTGGCGCCTACGCATATCAATCCCAGGGCAATGGCACATGCACCGAGTCGGCCCAATGTGGCATTGACGAACCCCGGTATGGGTATGGCCAGGATATTGCACAACAAGGCCAGCACGGTGGCGATAATGAACGGATTCCTGCTTATTTCCCTGAACACTTTTCCGCCATTCTGGCGGGCCAGGCCATGCACGGCAGCCATGTTGGCCACGGGAACGGCAAATCCCACGATGACGGCCATGATGGTTTGGCCTGCCGTACCGGCGAGGCCGCCAGCAACCGACAGTCCAATATACGTATTGAAGCGATACGCGCATTGCGCCACCGACGCGTGGTCGATCGGATCCGGTTTCAATATTGGCACCGCGAGCCACGCAATGGCCACGCCGAAGGCCATGAGGGCCACAGTGGCCTGTAGCAACACATAAGCTCCCGAAGGGCTTAATGGAGTTTGCGTAATGGAATAGAACAGCAGGGCGGGAAACAGTACAAAATAGACGAGTTGCTCCGCGCCCTTGAAGAAGTCCATGGAAAACCGTAGCTTGTGAAACAGCACCCATCCCAGGGCGATAGAGAGAAAATCTGGCAGGACAAGTTGAATGACAGACATGGGTTCTTGACAGGATACGGCTGCGGGACGCTATTTTAGGCGTATTGCCGATTCCTTTCGCAAAGCGTTGGTTCGCTGTCATTCAATGTAACAGGCATCCACAATAAATTACTGTTATCCTAATTTGAGAGACTACGGTCGGTCTACAATTTCCGTCCCCTAGCTCGAATAATATTTCCTAAAGAGAGACTTCCCATGGTTCAAATTCAGAAAAAATTCGCAGCAATGGCTCTGGCAGCCGGCGTAGCTTCCATAGGCGGCGTGGGTGTGGCGGTTGCTGCCGACTATCCTCAGCAGTCCATACGCGTGATTGTTCCGTTTGCCCCAGGCGGATCCACCGACATCGTCGCGCGCATCGTCACCCAGCGCATGAGCCAGGAGCTCGGCCAAACCATGGTGGTCGAGAACAAAGGCGGTGCGGGTGGTGCCATCGGCGCGGCCGAGGCGGCACGCGCCAAGCCCGATGGCTACACCCTTTCGATCGCGACGGTGTCCACACTTGCCGTGTTGCCCGCTTGCCGCCCCGGTGACATGCCCTACGATGCCCTGACCGACTTTGTACCGGTCACCAATTTTGCCAACGTGCCTAACGTCATCGAGGTCAACCCGAAGTTTCCCGCCAAAGATTTCAAGGAGTTCGTCAAGGTCCTTAAAGACAATCCTGGCAAATATTCGCATGGCAGTTCGGGCACGTGCTCCGTATTGCATCTGTTTGGGGAAGCATTCAAGCTGGCGACTGGCACAGATGCCGTCCACGTTCCGTACAAGGGCTCAGGTCCTGCCGTGACGGACGCTGTGGGTGGCCAGATCGAAATCATGTTCGACAATCTCCCTTCGTCGATGCCTCAAATCCAGGCGGGCAATCTGCGCGCGTTGGCAGTAGCCTGGCCAGAACGCCTGGCCAACCTGAAAGACGTCCCGACCCTGGCTGAAGTCGGATATCCACAGCTTAATCAACCAGCCTGGTATGGCCTCTTGGCACCCAAAGGCACCCCTCCGGAAATCGTCAAAAAACTGCGCGATGCGGCCGTTGTCGCATTGAAAGATCCCAAAGTGATCGAAACACTCGAAAAGCAAGGTGCTGCGCCATCCGGCAATACATCTGAAGAGTTCGCCAAGGAAATCAAAACGCAATATGATTGGGCTAAGGACGTTGTCGCCAAAGGCAATATCCAGCTCAAGTAAGTGCTTGCAGCATTGCAATAAAATCCGGGCATGCATGCCCGGATTTTATTTGCCGCCGACTGCCTTATAATTCGGCTCTCGTTTTTCAGTCTCCATAGTTAAATGGATATAACTTTCCCCTCCTAAGGGAAGATTGCAGGTTCGATTCCTGCTGGAGACGCCAGTGATATGTTAATAGACGCCCATGAGCGCCTATTTTTTATCTGCAATCAGGACCTTGGCTGCTTAGGCAGGGACTTGACCCTGGACGTGAGCGAGAAGAGCGGGACGCGACGCCCGGGATCGGGACAACACGTTCGGCGCGCTGGCAGTCAGTTGGTACAAGGGCCGCCATGATATGCCTCCCTAGGGCAAAAAAAGGAATACTCGCTTCTTACCGCTTTGTGTCGATTGAACCAAGGTTTATTTCGCGAATTTGTCCGGGGGCTCGCTCGAATGTACATCCAATACGGTATTTGTCTTGCGTCGCAGATTTCGATCGTTTATTGTTTAACGATGGTGCAGGGGGATCCAGTCGTCTGTAAATACGCAAGGAGATACCGATGGTCGCCAATGAACTTTTCAGGCTGGTCAGCCTAAGGCAGTCCAATACCCCTGACGACGAAAGAGAGCCTGCCAATCGACCGGATCCGCGGCTGCGCCATAGAGACATCATCTCGCGTCAAGCCAATATTGTGGCCGCGCAGCGCGATGGCGAGCTGAAAGATCTCACGACGCGCCACGCGCAGCTTTCGCGCAAGATTAAGGATATCGAAACGCTCCAGCGTGTAGTGATGAAGACCGCCATGGTCGAGAATCGCGAGGCGGTGTCCAAAGCGCTGCGTGCGTCTAGCCCGCGATCGCCTGCCGACGTGGCAACGAAACCGAACGAGCATCTCAACCGCCTGATCCAGGATAGGCTTACCGCGCCACAGAAAGCCCTATACCAGGAAACGCTGGCAGGCTTGGGAACCACCGTCGACTTTGACGACTTGGTCATTGCACTGGATATCGGCGCTTATATCACCGAGGCCAATCATATCTGCTCGGAGATCCGCGCGATCGAGGAAAACCTCTCGCAAGGGCTACCCACAGTGCCGGGGGCGGCGGCCGGCGAACCGAAGCCGGTCGTGTCGGCAGTGGGGTGGGGTGAGCTGGTCGTGGCGCGCGAGTCGCTTGTCGGCTATACGGCGCGCGAGATCGCCCATATCGAGAACATCATGTCGGGTGAGTCCAAGCTACGCGAGCATGAGCGCACGTCTGTGACCGAAGAGCTGACGGAATCCGAGACGATTACCGAAAAAGAAACCGAGAAGGACTCCCAATCGACCGATCGCTATGAATTGCAGGCCGAGAGTCAGGAGACCATCAGCCGCGACTTCACGATCAGCACCGGCGTCAACACGTCGGGCCAATATGGGCTCACCCAGGTGGACACCAGTTTGGATGCGGCCTTTGCGCAGAGTAGCTCAGAGTCCCGTGCCAATACCGTTACCACGGCTCGCGAAATCGTCTCAAAGGCGGTTGAGAGAACCTTCGAGCGCGTACGTAAGCTTCGCAGGCTGACCATAACCGAGAAGATACGGGAACTGAACCGTCACACGGTCGATAACATCAGCGACACGCAGCAGATGCAGGCGCTCAGCAGTATGTATTTGTGGGTCGAGAAAATCCAGCGCATTGAGCTGCGTCATTACGGTACGCGGATGATGGTGGAGTTCCATATTCCCGAGCCGGCAGTTTCCTTGCTTGAAAGATCTAATCGGCGCGTTGTTCGCAAGCGCCTTCCGCCTTTCGACGTTTCTCCCTCGGACGTTCGTTTCGATAATTATCTTTGCCTCGCGCAGCGTTACGCCGCTTTCGATGTAGAGCCGCCGCCGGCTCAGTATGTGAATGTCGGCTATGGCTGGGTATCGACCGCGAACGAAGACGATGAGCAGTGGGCCGAAGATCAGTTCACCGGGATGATCAACGTTCCGGATGGATATCGACCCGAATGGGCCAAAGTCGCCTGGAGCGCGCTTGAGGCGGGCGGCGAGTTTAATTTCGCGTTTTCCGTCGGTGGAAAATCGCAGAACCAAGAACATCGCGTGACGACATTCGACGGCGTCCTGCTACAGCTTCCCGCCGGCGTATCCTGGCCTCAAGGCGTTCCAGTCTCAGGTCGCGTCCACGGGCACTGGGACAGTTGCATGTATGTACAAGTGACCTTGAGCTGCAGACGAACCGCAGAGGCTGAAAGCGCTTGGCGATTGCGGACGTGGGAAGCCTTGCGTACCGGGTACGAGGCGCTCGAACGGAGGCTGGAACAGGATCAAGAAAAAGATGAAGACAAAGACTTAAGTGTGGCGCCCTTCATCGCGGAGCGATCGTCAGCCGAGAATCGGCGCATAGAACGCGGTGAGCTGCAGAAATGGGCGATCAAGTCCATGCGCACGGTCCCGCAAAATTTCAATGCCATCGAAATGGTGGGCGAACATCAGGAAATGAGTCCCCATCACGCGGAAGCCCAGGCGCCCATCGTTCGCTTTTACGAAGATGCGTTCGAATGGAAGCAAATGGTCTATTTTCTTTACCCCTATCATTGGGCGCGGCGGGCATCGTGGCGGTTGCGGACAGAGGCGAGCGCCGTCGATCCGCAGCTACAGTCGTTCCTGGAGGCTGGCGCGGCGCGCGTGATCGTGCCTGTGACGCCGGGCTATGAAAGCAAGGTTCTCGCTTATCTCGATCCCGAGAATAACGCGGATGAACTGACACGCATTCTGACGCCCCCGCCCGACGTGGCGCCCTCGTCCAACGATAACCCGTTTCGTGATGTCTGGATTGAGCTATTGCAGGACCGGAAAGCCGATGTCGCGCGGGGTAGCGGCACGCTTGCCGTCCAGAACGGAAGTGTTGACGTGGCGATCAACGCAGACAGCCACTGGAGCGCCAAACGCAAGACGGACGTTGGACGCGAACTCTATATTGCCGGGGAGCTGTATACCGTGTCCGAAGTCGTCGATGCGCACGCCGTGCAGATCGACCGCCCATACGAAGGTCGGACGGATCCGGCCGCCATTTACGCAGCAGGCAGCACGCCGTTCGGACTGCCATGGATCGTGAATGTGCCCACCACTCTGGTCGTCCTGGCGGACAATAGGCCAGCACTGCAACAGATATGACCTTGGTGAATTGATGGGCTATGGCACCGAATCTAACGGGCGTAGTGCGGACAGCTTTCTTTACGGTCATGTCGAAGCCGATCCCCGCTATGCCAGCTATCGCGACGGCGAGTTATCGTCGGTCTGGGAGGAATCGGAGCGCCTGCGTATCCTGTTGCGCGACGAAGGGCGGCCAAAAGGCGCGGACAGAGTCTTCCTGGAGACGGCGTTAGAGCGACAACTGCCTACGCTGCGCCTCTACCAACAAGCCACGCTGCTTAAAGGACAGAACGCTCAGAAAGTCAGTTTGTACGTCATCGTTTTTCCCGGTGAGGCGAAAGACAACACGGGGATCAAGGATCTCAACGACAAGATCCTTCGCTATCACCTCAACAACCTTTTCATAAAGTGTCGTCAGGATGCGATCACCAAACTTTTTACCAAATCCGGCCCGCCGCCAAAGTTTGCTACCGTCGGGCTCGACTATAAGACAGCTCAGATAATCGGCATCGGCAAGACGCGCCGAGACTTTGCAGATACGCTCATCAAGCTCGACGAGGAGCTGGCCAAGTGCTTGCTGGCCTTATTGCCGCAGGCCGAAGACGAAGCCAAAAAGGATGGCGATAAAGAGCGGCTTAAGGCGATTGCCGATTTGAAAGAGAAACTGCAGAAGAAGGGATACCGATTCGATTTCCTGTTTGGTGTGCGTACGCTCAACTTTGCCATAAAGAATCCTTTGGAAGCGACGTTCCTCATCCTTACCGAGGCATTGAAGGCTGCTGGCATGGCGCGATTCATGGCGAAAGCGGACGGTGCGAATACGCGCGCTGGACGCAGGATGGCGGCGGGCGTGCTGAAACCGGACGCTGCGCGGGACGATCGGCGGGGAAAAGAGTACGACCATGGCGGTTTCATCAAGGTCATCAAGAAGGCCGGCGACATCAACGACTTGATTCGTGAGAAGGCCGAATATCTGCACATCTGGATCGACAAGGTATGGACGGTGGTGCTCTACGAGTATCGCCGGCGCGTTTTTGTAATGAACCCCGATGTCATTCGGGATGCACGCAAGAAAGCCATAAAGATTCCCACCCGCAAGGCCGGACTCAAATCCAAGGGCACGGTCAAGACCCAGATTGATCTGATAGAAATTTGGCTGGTTGCGGTTAACGCGCTTGATCTGGTCAAAGACTTTCTTGTGTCCGAGTTCAGGAAAAAGGGTTCGGGCGGGGTGGAGGATTATCACGCAAAGGCGCTTGCGGCGCTTGACGAGGTCAGCAATGAGGTATCAAGCATCAAATGGGACCGACTTGGTCAGGTGCTGACCAGAGATTTCAGGCAGGGGTCGCGCGTGCTGCCGGTGCAGGGCCGTGCGTCCGAGTTCGGCTTCTATGCCCATTCATCAGACTATACGGCCCAGATTTTATTTTCCATGGACATCCGCGATCTCGGGGTTCAGATTGCGCTTCTATACGACTGGTTCATTGGCGAGATAGAGGTACAGCGATATGAGGGCGTTGCTCTGATGGAAGAGACATTTGCCTCGTCGGATCTCATTAATCAGCGTAAGCGTGTCACCTATGACAAGGTTGTCGACACGTTTAGAAAATACTTCCCTCTGACTACTGGCGGCGATGCGTTCGACGCCGCTCGCAAGGCGTTTCATGGGCGGGGGGCCGATTTGGATCGACCTCAGCTCTTTGAAAGCAGTGTTACGGTCATGCTGGGTGGCGATGAGATTTTCGTATCCGCACACCCCGTCTATTCTATGTTCGTGTGTACCATCATCGATGAAATAAGACAGGCAACGTATGGCGGGCAACCCCTGAACTTGCGTACTGGCGTCGCGTATTCACGCGCGGAAAAGCAGCATAATCCAAAAGACCAGAAGAAGGTGAACTGGGTCTCGCATGATCAAGCGCTGGGGCTTGCCACGGCTTCGCTCAACCCGATCAAAGGTTTGGAACGCGCGCATCGCCGGATGGAGCGTTTGATCGAAAAGCTGGCGGCCAATGACAAAAAGAAGGCCCTAGTGCCCGCATATACCGCCAAGCTGGAGGCGCTGGGCCTGATGTCGCTGTTTGCGAGAAGCAACTACAGGTTCCCCTACGTTATGCCGACTCGGGATTTTAGGGATATCATCCGCAGGCTGACAGAGTGGTATGACTGGAGTGAACCTTATACTGAGTTGGTCAATCTTAAGTGTGAAACCGTGGATGGGAAGAAGCTGTGGAAGGAAGCTGAGAAGCTTGAAGCCGAGATCACGAAAGATGTAGGCTGGGACAATTACTATGTGGACCCGCCGCCTACTCCTTCCATGCCTCCGCTAGTGAAGAAGCTGATGGATTGGCTGCTGCCAGCGGAGAAATATCCTTACGAAGAAAGTAAAGAGGACAAGAGGGAACGTGAGATCGAAGAGGATAGAAAGAGGCGTGAAGGCAGGCGGCCGCGAACGGCATGAGGGACTACCTAGTGCTAGATTCTTTATTAATGCGCCTCTGTAGACATCAGTTCGTTCTCTGCTGGAGACGCCATGCACTCAAGCCGGGTCAGCTCTTGGTCAGACCTACATTTACCGGTTTCGCGTCCAGCAAGGACGCCAGCGCCGATGGCTCCACACCTATTAGATAGCCTCGCCGGCCTCCGTTTACGTAAATGAGCGGATAGTTGAGAAGCCCGGCCTCTATCCAGACCGGCATTTTTTTACGTGTCGCAAAGGGTGATGTCCCACCCACCAGATAACCGGAGTGTTTCTGTGCCGTGTCAGGAGTGCAGGGGCTTACTTTTTTTGCTGCCGTCTGACGAGCCAGGTTCTTGGTGGAGACTTCACGGTCTCCATGCATGATGACCATTAACGGCTGCGCATCCTCGTCTTCCATGATCAATGTCTTTGCCACCTGGTGCAAATCCAGGTCAAGTTGCTTTGCGGCTTCAGTGGCGCCGCCGTGGTCGATATAGTCGTATGAATGTTCGCTGTACGCCACGCGGTGCTTCTTCAAGAACTGCGTCGCGGGCGTTTCCGAAACATGTTTGTCTTTTGCCATGGGGGAATATCTTTTTTCTGAATGCGCAGAGCCTGTGCAGGGCTGAGGTGCTCAGGCACGGGGGTGGTGTTTGGCGTGCAGGGCTTTGAGCCGTTCGCTTGCAACGTGAGTATATATCTGCGTGGTGGAAATATCGGCATGGCCCAGCAGCATCTGGACGACACGAAGATCGGCACCATGATTCAACAAATGGGTCGCGAACGCATGCCTGACGACATGTGGCGAAAGCGGAGCGTGGATGTCTGCCTGAAGGGCATATTTCTTGACGATCAGCCAGAACGCCTGGCGCGTCATGGCGCCTGACCGGGCGGTCACGAACAAGGCGTCGTCGCGCCGTGCACCCAGCAACTGGGGGCGTGCCTGCTTGATGTACAGGTCGATCCAGTATTGCGCTTCTTGTCCCAATGGAACGAGGCGATCCTTCCCGCCTTTGCCGACGTTTACCCTGAGCACACCTTCTGTCAGGCTCACGTCCAATACGTTAAGGCTGATCAGTTCGCTGGCCCGCAGCCCGGTGGCGTAAAGGGTTTCCAGCATGGCACGGTCGCGCAGACCTAGCGTGGTGCCCGCATCGGGCGACTGCAGCAAGGCGTCGACCTGGTCCTCCGACAGCGTCTTGGGAAATCGGGCGGCTTGCTTGGCGGCATGCAACGTCAGGCATGGATCCTTGGCGACCACGCCGTGGCGCAACGCCCAAAGGTAGTAGCGTCGCAGCGACGCCAATCGCCGGTTTGCGGTCGTTGCCTTGCTGGCAGCGTGGATGGCCGCAAACCAGTCTTGTATGTCGGCCGCGTCCGCCTTATCGAGCTGTTTGCTTTTCTTGGCGTGCAGCCATTTGGCAAAGGCGGTCAGGTCGCGTCGGTAGGCCGACAAGGTATTGGGCGCCAGGCCGTCCTCCAGCCAGATGGCATCGATGAATGTATCGACGGAAGTGAGGGATGACAAAGCCACGATTGTCCCGCGAAAAGAATCCTATTCTATCAGTGGCAAGGCCATGCTTCCGCAGTAAAGCGCCTGTGCTTTACTATTGCCATGTCGGTGGACCGAATTCGATGCGCCGCTGAACATCCTCTCTATCTGCAGAAACCATCGGGGAAAAAAATGAAACTCAAGCGATTTGTCGCGGCAGCGCTGCTTGTCACGTTCGGATGGAGCGCTTCCGCATCAGCCGAAGATCTGCTGGTGTCGGCCGCGTCCAGCCTCACCAATGGCTTTGCGGAGATGGCCGCTCAATTCCAGCAGGCACACCCCGGCACGAAAGTGCTGTTGAGTTTCGCCGGGTCGGATACCTTGATGACGCATATCGTCAATGGCATGCCGTCCGACGTCTTTGCGTCGGCCGATCAAATTGCCATGGACAAGGCAATCGAAGTGAAGGTAGTGGATGCATCGAAAAGCAAAGACTTCATCGGCAACGAGCTTGTACTCATTGTGCCGGGCAGCAAGCGCGGCAATATCAAGTCGTTGGCCGATCTTGGCGCGGCCGACGTTAAACGCATCGCCTTGGGCAACCCCGCCATGGTGCCGGCTGGCCGCTACGCAAAAGTCGCCCTGGAAAAGGCCGGCGCCTGGAACGATGTCAAGCAACGCGAGGTGCTGGGTGAGAACGCGCGCCAGGTGCTCGACTTTGTGGCACGTGGCGAGGTCGATGCCGGGTTGGTCTTCGCGACCGACGCCGCCACCATGCCGGACAGGGTCAAGGTAGTCCAGCCACTGCCTTCGCCCATTCCGCTACGCTATTTCATAGCGCCGGTCGAACGCCAGAATCGGCATCCGCTTGCTGCGGATTTCGTCGCCTTTGTGCTCTCCGACCAAGGCCAGTCCATTCTTGCCAAACATGGTTTTTCCCGGCGTTGATTCGGCTGGCATGAAGAAGTTCCAGCATCCCTGACGTCCAGCCAACAATGACCGCTCAATTCGAAACAGTATCTCTCGATCGTCTCTCGCAGCAGGATTCCGGCTCCGTCCTGGTTCTTACGGTCAATAACCGCCATGCGCGCCGCATACTTGCTGAACTGTCTGCAGGATTGAACGATACGCGTCGGGTGATGGCGATTCCGGATATCGTACCTTTGTCAGGCTGGCTGGCCCGTGCCGCCGATCAGTTGTCGTTTATACCGGACTCCGGGCTCGCCTCGCACACTGTCGATGCATTTGGCGCCCAGTTTCTGTGGCAGCGCGTGATCGCCGACGAGGAATCCGATCATGTGCTTCTGGACGTGGCCCAGGCAGCGCGCTTGGCGGCGCAAGCCGACCATCTGCTGGATGAGTGGCAGATAAGCGTGCCCTCCGAGGTGGAAACGGTGGAGTTCCAGCGCTTTCGTACGTGGCGTGATCGATATCGACAGATGCTCGCCGGGATGGATCTGGAAGATGGAAACCTGGCTTACGAAAGAATTCATGCCGCCGTCCATCACGGCTTGTTGCGCATGCCCTTTTCCACACTGGTGTTGGCGGGGTTCAATGAACTGTCGCCGCGTTTTTCCAGCCTGCTCGATGCCATGCGGGAACAGGGCATACAGGTATTCGCCCTGGACGCCACGGCACCGGTTGCCGCACTGGTCGGGCGTGTAGTGGCCCCGGATCCGGATAGTGAGTGGCGCATGGCAGCGCGCTGGGCCGCGGAAAAGCTGAGCCAGGATCCAGAAGGGCGCTACGCAATCGTGGCGGCCAGGCTCGAGGCTGATGTCGTCCTGGCACATCGCAGCTTGCGCAATGCACTGGGTACGGGCGCCCACGGTGGCCCCTATGCCTACAACATTGCCGTTGCCCGGCCGCTTTCGGATTGGCCATTGGTGCGTGCCGCGCTGGCCTGGCTACGCATAGTGGCCCAGTTCGCGCAGAGAAAGTATTGCGAACCTGTCGACCTGGGCCAGGCCCTGCTGGCCGGGGCCTGCGCGGGCGAGCGGCACGAAGCTTCAGGGCGGGCCACCATGGATGCGCACTGGCGCAAGCAGGCCAAGGTGAAGGTGTCGCCGGACGAGTTTGCCGAACTGCTCGATGGCCATGCTCCCGTACTTGGCGCTGCCTGGAAGGGTTGCGTGACCATCTGGCTGGACCAGACTGCCGCAGCAGATGTTGACACGTGGACACGACGCTTCCGTTCCTGGTTGCAGGCGCTGGGTTTTCCGGGTCAGGGCTCCCTGGACAGCCACGCTTATCAAGTGGTGGAGGCCTTCGACGGCCTGCTGGACCGGTTTGGCCGGCAGGCGCCGGTCGTGGGGATGACCGGACTTTCCGCAGCCGTGACGATGTTGACCCGCCTTGCGCGTGAAACACCATTCCAGCCGCAACGCGATCCTTCCGCGCGGCTCGATGTGCTGGGCTTTCTCGAGTCGGAAGGGGGGCGCTGGGACGGCGTATGGGTGTTGGGACTGACCGACAACGTCTTGCCCGCAGCGCCGAAGCCCAATCCATTCATTCCCCTGGCTGCCTTGCGCAAGGCCAATGCGCCGCGCGCCACGCCGGAGCGGGAATTGCACTGGGCGTCGTCCATGTATGATGCCTTGCTGGCCTGCGCATCCGAGGTGATTCTGAGTCATGCCCAGCACGAGGGTGAGAGCGAGCTTCGCCCTAGCCCCTGTGTCGCCGGACTGCCAGTGATCGAAATGGACTTGCGCACGCCACTGCAAACCCGCAGCGTGCTCGAATGCGTGCTGGACGAAAAAGGGCCGCCGCTGCAAGCGGGACGCGCAACGCGTGGTGGCATCGGAGTCATCGACACGCAGGCACGCAACCCCTTATGGGCGTTCGTGAAGTATCGACTGGGCGCCAGCCAACTTCCTGACTATGCCGATGTCGCCGACCAGAATGCGCGAGGGGTCTTTCTGCATCGGGCTGTCGAACTTGTCTGGCGACTTATCCCGGGTCAGCAGGGGTTGCGCGTCCTTCATGCTGAAGGGCGCCTGGATACGCTTTTGGGGGAAGCCGTGCAGCAGGCGGCGGACGAATGTCTGCAGGATTACGGGCCGGCATTGCACGCATTGGAAACAGAGCGCGCCATGAAGATATTGCGTGAATGGATGGCAGTGGAACTCACGCGCACCGAATTTACGATACGCGACGTCGAGCAAAGCTATCAGTGGTCGCACGGGCCGCTGGAATTGAACTTGCGTCTGGATCGCATCGATCAGTTGCACGATGGGCGTCTAGCCGTCATTGATTACAAGGCGGGCGACAGCAATATCGATCCGCGTTCCGACTGGATGCGGCAGCGCCCCGTGGGTTTGCAACTGCCTTTCTACGCATCGGTACTGGCCGGCGAAGACAATGCGGTCGCTGCGCTTGTCCTGGTGGGCCTGCACGCCAGGGAGATCAAATTGAAGGGACTGGTTGACGGCGACTACGGACTTGAAGGCTTGTCCTCCGTGAACGAGTGGCCCGCTTTTGCCGGCCATAGTTGGGAATCACTGATGGGGGAATGGCGCCGCACCATCGAAAGCCTGGCGCAGGAATACGTGGCAGGCCTTGCACGCAACGAAAGCCTGCGGCCGGACGACATCAAGTACTGCGATGTCCTGCCCTTCCTGCGTCTGAACGAGGAATATCCGCATGCCGACTAAGCAGCCCAGCGACAGCGCGGTCCGTGCCGTGGCCATCGACCCTGCTCGCTCGTTCATCATCCAGGCGCCGGCGGGTTCGGGCAAGACCGAACTGCTGACCGACAGGATTCTCGCCTTGTTGGCGACTGTAAGCCGGCCCGAAGAGATCGTCGCCATCACATTCACCCGCAAAGCGGCATCCGAGATGCATGCCCGCGTACTGGGCAAGCTGGAGTCGGGTTGTGGGCCATGTCCGCCCGAACCGTACAAGCAGCGCAGTTGGGAATTGGCGCAGAAAGCCATGCGCCGCAATGATGAGCTGGGCTGGAACTTGTTGCAGTATCCCGCAAGGCTGAGCATACGTACCATCGATTCATTTTGTACCTATCTCGTGCGCGCCATGCCGTGGCTCAGCTCCCTGGGTGGCCTGCCTGGCATTGTCGACAATGCCAGAGACCATTACGAGGCGGCTGCTCAGGCCACGCTGGCCATGGCGGACGAGAGCGACGCAGTCGCGAAGTTTATTTCGCACCTGGACGTGAACAGGCGCAGCGCCCAGGGGCTGTTGGCCGACATGCTGGCCAGCCGCGACCATTGGCTGCCGTTGCTGGCCTCCGGCAGCGACGTCGACCAATTATTGGAAAATCTGGATAAGACGATTCAGTCGGACCTGGAACGCCTGGCAACGGCGATGCCGCCGGGCTGGGCATCCACACTGGCGCCGCTGGTTGCGCAGGCGGCCGGCGTACTGGCGGGCAAGGGAAGCACGGCTGATCTATGCCTGTTGCAAGACTGGCAAGGCGAACTTTTTGATACCGACGCTTCCTGCCTGATGCAGTGGCAAGCCTTGGCCAGTGTGCTGCTGACCAAGGAAGGAAAGCTGCGGCGCACCGTCAATATAGGCCAGGGATTCGAACCCAAGTCGGCCAGTAAAGAGGAATTTCTGGCGTGGCTTCGGACGGTACCCGAAACGGATCCATGGGTCAGTGCCCTGGCCGACATCTGCCGCGCGCCCTGCGATGGTTACAGCGAAGAACAGCAGGAGATCCTGGGTGTTCTGCTCCAGGTATTGTGGCTTGCCGCGGCGCAGCTCAATGTGCGCTTTACGGAGATGGCCGAAGTCGACTTCACCGAGATCTCGCGACGCGCCCTGGAAGCACTCGGGCAGGTGGACGACCCCAGCGATTTGTTACTGGCGCTGGACACCACCATACGGCATATATTGGTCGACGAATTCCAGGACACCAGCCAGTCGCAGATACAACTGCTCGAGCGGTTGACGTCCGGCTGGATGGCCGGCGACGGACGCACGTTGTTTCTGGTGGGCGATCCGATGCAATCGATTTATCGTTTCCGCAAGGCGGAAGTTGGATTGTTCCTGACGGTGAAGGAGCACGGATTGGGAGAGCTGCGGCTGACGCCTCTCGAACTGAAGGACAATTTCCGTTCCCAGGCGAATTTGGTCGACTGGGTGAACAGGACGTGCCGCCCCATTTTTCCCAAGGAAGATCATCCTGGTCTCGGCGCCATACGCTATACCGATTCCATTGCCTTCAACGACGGCGTCAATGGCCTGGGTGTGGAGTTCCATCCCGTCTGGACTCTCAAGCAGAAGCAGAGCGATACCGCCAATGTCGCCGCGGGCGATGCCGCATCGACCGCCGAATCGATCGCCATCCAGCTGGCCAAGGAAGCGCTTGTCCGGCATCCGGATAGCGAACACCCCGTCGCAATACTGGTGCGGGCCCGCTCGCACCTGGATGCGATTGTGCATCGATTGGCGCAGCAGAACGTCCCATGCCGGGCGGTGGAGCTTGTCTCCTTGAAGTCGCGCCAGGTTGTCATCGATCTTGCCCAGTTGGCACGGGCGTTGTCACATCCGGCAGATCGGCTGGCGTGGTTGTCGGTTTTGCGGTCGCCCTTGTGCGGCCTTGGCTTGAACAGCCTGCATACCCTGTTCGGGTCAGACTTGTTTTCCGCCGTACCCTCATTGCTGGCCCGGTGGCTGGCCCACGACCCTGATCAGGACGCATCGCTGGAGGAGTCCGAAGCGAAGAGGGTGCGCCATGCCACAAGCGTGCTGCTGGACGCTGGCAACGCTTCCGGCACGGTTCCCTTTGCAGCCTGGCTGGAAAGTTGCTGGCAACGACTGGGTGGGCCGGCGGTATACAGCAGCGCCAGCGATGCCGCGGACTCCGAGCAGTTTTTTCGGCTGATCGAAGAACTGGCACCCTATGGCAACCTGGATCCCATTGAGCTCGATGACCGCCTGGAGAAGCTCTATGCGGCCCCGAACAGCACTGGCCGGGCCGTCGAAGTAATGACCATACACAAGTCCAAGGGGCTGGAATTCGACACCGTCATTCTGGCGGGACTGCATCGCCGGCCCAAGGCCGATACGGCTCCCCTGCTGCGTTTCGAATACGGCGGCGGCGAGTTGCTGCTGGGTCCGATCAAGCATAAGGTCTCGGACGAGCACGATCCCGTATCGGTATACCTTGCCGCGCGCGACAGGCAGCGCGGAGCCTTCGAGGCCGACCGTCTCCTGTATGTGGCCGTGACCCGCGCGCGCCAGCAATTGCACCTGATCGGCGTGGTCGAGCTCGATGACGGTATGAGCATCAAGCCACCCGAATCGAGCTCCTTGCTCGGCCGCCTGTGGAGTTACATGGTGCCCCCTTGCGTACCGGATGCTTCCGATCTGGCGGGCGAAGCTGGCGCGTTCGAAGAGTCCCCGCGCCAACGCTTTCTCGTACGCGTGCCCGAGCAGTCCCTTTCCGCCCAAATCGCTCCCTCAATACTGCCGCAACACATGGCGTCCTGGACCTGGCGACCCGATGCCGGCCATGAAAGCGTGATAGGTACGGTGGCGCACGCATGGCTGGAACGCATAGGCAAGGACGGCATCGGCAACTGGTCGGTGGACCGTATCGACGAGTGCTTGCCGGTCTTTCGCAAGCAACTGAGCCGTGCCGGTCTGGCGGCGGCTGCCGTTTCCGATGCGGTGCATGTCTTGCGCGATACGCTGGCTGCCACCTTGACCAGTCCGAAAGGGCAGTGGTTGCTGTGGGCCGCGCGCGCACACCGGGAGTGGTCGTTGCTGGACGTCAGCGGCCGCGTATCGGTGATCGACCTTGCTATCTCGCAGGAGTCGGACTGGCTTGTCGTCGATTTCAAGACGGGCGTGCCTCACGCGGACGAGGCCAGGGAAGCTTTTGCCGACCGCATGCGCGAGCGGTACCGCGAGCAAATCCAGCGTTATTGCTCGCACGTCAGCGCTCTGGATGGCCGACCCGCCCGCGGCGCCCTCTATTTTGCGCGCGCCGATCTCTGGATCGATTATTGAGTTTCCAAACCTGTTAAACTGTCGTCTTGGCGGGCCCCTTCGCATGGTTCGGCGGTGAATCTGGTCAGGTCGGGAACGAAGCAGCCATAGTCGCTTAGAATCAGTGCCGAAGTCAGGCTCGCCATCCTTCTTTTCTACCTATCTCCCCCCAAACACCCCCAAATCAGCGTCTAATCCGGTACACTTTTCGTTTATCGTTGATAGCCTACGGCTTTAGACTTCTTGCATGACTTATCTGGTATTGGCGCGTAAATGGCGGCCACGTTCGTTTGACACCCTAATTGGTCAGGATCATGTGGTCCGAGCGTTGACGCACGCCCTTTCCACCCAGCGGCTGCATCATGCGTGGCTGTTCACGGGCACGCGCGGCGTAGGCAAGACGACACTGTCGCGCATATTGGCCAAGTCGCTCAATTGCGAGACCGGCATTACCGCCACGCCTTGCGGAACCTGCCGGGCGTGCACGGAAATCGATACGGGCCGGTTTGTCGACTACGTCGAGCTCGACGCGGCGTCCAATCGTGGCGTCGAAGAAATGACGCAGTTGCTCGAGCAGGCGGTATATGCGCCGGGAAGCGGACGCTTCAAGGTCTACATGATCGACGAGGTCCATATGTTGACGGGGCATGCGTTCAATGCCATGCTCAAGACACTTGAAGAACCACCGCCCCATGTCAAATTCATACTCGCCACGACCGATCCCCAGAAGATTCCGGTCACGGTGTTGTCGCGCTGTCTGCAGTTCAACCTGAAGCAGATGACGGCAGAGGCCATGGTTGCCCACCTCCAGGACGTCCTCGCCCAGGAAGGCATGCAGTTCGAAACCCCGGCCCTCAGACTGCTTGCGCAGGCGGCATCCGGATCCATGCGCGATGCGCTGTCGCTGACCGATCAGGCCATCGCCTACAGCGCCGGAAACCTCACCACGGATGCCGTGCAAGGCATGCTGGGTACCATCGATCACCGTCACCTGGTTGGCTTGTTGCAGGCGCTGGCCGACGGCAACGCGGGCCAGGTGCTGGCCGTTGCCGACGAACTCGCGTCGCGCGGCCTGTCGTATGCGGGCGCGCTGGCCGATCTCGCCATACTGTTGTCGCGTATCGCCATACAGCAGCGCATACCGGGCACCATTCCGGCCGATGATCCGCAGGCCGACGATATCGCCGCGCTGGCCGACCGCTTGCATTCGGATGTAGTCCAGTTGTTTTATTCGGTGGCCGTGCACAGCCGCCAGGAGCTGTCCCTCGCGCCCGACGAGTATGCCGGTTTTGTCATGGCATGCCTACGCATGCTTGCCCTGGTGCCGGCCGGGACATTGCCGCCTGCCGGCCCTCCATCGTCGCAATCCAGAGCCTCATCGCCGAAGCCCGAAGCTCCCAAGTCTTCAGTGGCGCCTGCCGCCCCGGTATCCGCGGCTGCCACTGCGCCGAACATTGTCGCTGCGCCAATCGCTCCTGGCAATGCCGCCTCGGGGACCAGCGTCAGGGTGTCCGCTACCCCGCGTGCCAAAGCATCGCCATCGACTGAAATCACATCTGGCGACACACCCGCGTGGGAAGACCTGCCCATGCAGGCTGAGCCGCCACATATCACGGATCCACAGGTCGCGAATCCGCAGGTCGCGGCTCCACAAATCGGGGCGCCAGTCGTCTCGTCCGGTATTTCCAGGGATGGGCAGGCGCACCAAGGCCGTCAGAACGCCGATTCCGCTTTTGAAACACTCCAGTCCGATGAATTCGAAACACTGCAGCCGTCCGGCTTCGACGCCGTTGACGAAGGGCAGTTCGAACATATCGAAATGGGTGACCCGAGCTTCGAATCACTCGAAGAACCCCTGGAACAAGTCGCCGATCTTCCGGCACCCGTGTTTACGGCCGAACGCAAGAAATCAAAGTCACCACGACTGCGCACTATGAATGGGCAGGCCTGGCCGGCGCTGGCGGCCTCATTGCCGGTCACCGGTCTGGCGGCGGAACTGGCTCGCCAAAGCGAGTGGGTCGGGGTCCAAGGCGAACAAATCAATCTACGGGTCGCCATTCGGACGCTGGCAGAAAGCCCAGGGAAGGCGCGTCTTTGCACTGTCCTGTCCGAACATTTCGGCACGGTCGTCCAGTTGAATGTCGATTATGGCGCCACCGGCGACGAGACCGCACATGCCGTGGCCCAGGCACAGAAGGCGCTACGTCAGCAGGAAGCCGAGCAGGCCGTGGCGTCCGACCCTTTTGTGCAGACGCTTGTCAGCGAATTTGGCGCAAGGGTGGTGCCGGGTTCCATCAGCGCGACACCCCTTGAGCGGGCTGCCTAGGCGCTGTTTATACTTATATTCTTATTTCAGGAAAGCTTGCCATGATGAAAGGTCAGATTGCCGGTTTGATGCGCCAGGCGCAGCAAATGCAGGAAAACATGAAGAAAGCCCAGGACGCGCTGGCAGATATCGTTGTCGAGGGTGGTTCTGGCGGAGGGCTGGTCAAGGTTTCCATGACCTGCCGTCACGACGTCAAGCGTGTCACGATCGATCCCAGCCTGCTGGCTGACGACAAGGAAATGCTCGAAGACCTGGTGGCCGCGGCGTTCAACGACGCACTGCGCAAGGCGGAAGCGACCTCGCAGGAAAAAATGTCTGCTGTAACGGCCGGCATGCCTTTGCCCCCAGGAATGAAACTGCCCTTCTGATGGACGAGCTGCTTCCCGAGCCGGAGCCGCTCAAAACGCTTATCGATGCACTGCGCCGCTTACCCGGCGTCGGTGTGCGCTCGGCTCGCCGCATGGCCTATCATCTGCTCCAGCACGATTTGTCGGGAGCCGATCAGCTTAGCCGCGCGTTGGCCAATGCGGTCCAGGGCTTGCGGCATTGCGCCCGTTGCAATGGTTTTTCCGAAGAGGAAATCTGCGCGACCTGTGCGAATCCCAAGCGCGACCCGTCAGTGCTATGCGTAGTAGAGACTCCGGCCGACCAGAATATGATCGAATCCAGCCATGGATATCGCGGCTTGTATTACGTTCTCATGGGTCGCCTTGCACCTCTCGAGGGCATCGGACCCAACGAATTGCAGTTCGACCGGGTTATCGGGCGTGCCACCGACGGCCAGGTGCAGGAAGTCATTCTTGCCACCAACTTCACGGCTGAAGGCGAGACCACCGCACACTACTTGTCGGAATTGCTTCAGTCCCAGGGACTGAAGGTGACCCGACTTGCGCGCGGGGTGCCGGCAGGCAGCGAACTTGAATACGTTGACGCTGGAACGATTGCCTGGGCGCTCATGGAAAGGCGCAGTACATAGTCCGCGTCGCGGGTGCGCACCGTGCAATCCCCCATTAGCGATATCCCAATTCTCAAGTAAGATGAAAAAAACCAACATACCAAGGAGACTCTGAATGTCCATCTCTCGTCGTGATCTGCTTAAACTGGCTGGCGTTGCAGGCGCTGTAACGGTTGCCCCGGGTATCGTGCGTGCCCAAGAGGCCGAAAAGAAAGACGTGTCCATTGCCGTGGGCGGCCAGGCCCTTATTTACTATCTCCCTTTGTCCATTGCCAATATCAATGGCTATTTCAAAGACGAAGGGTTGAATGCACAGATCATCGACTTCGCCGGCGGCTCCAAGGCGTTGCAGGCCGTGGTTGGCGGGAGCGCCGATGTTGTGTCGGGCGCTTTCGAGCACACCATCTCGCTGCAATCCAAAGGCCAGGCCTACCGGGCGTTCGCGCAACAGGGGCATGCTCCCATGATCGTGCTGGTGGTCTCCAACAAGACCATGGCCGACTACAAAACGCCGGCCGATCTGAAAGGCAAGAAAATCGGCGTCACGGCACCGGGTTCCTCCACCAACATGATGGCCAGTTTCTTCCTGGCGCAGCATGGCCTGAAGCCTTCCGATGTCTCGTTCATCGGTGTGGGCGCCGGCGCAGGTGCCATCACCGCCATGCGCACCGGCCAGATCGACGCCATGGCCAACCTGGATCCAGTCATCAGCACCTTGATCAAGGAAGATGCCGTCAAGATCATCGCCGACACCCGCACGCTGAAAGACACCAAGCAGATTTTCGGCGGGAATATGCCCTCGGGTTGCCTGTATACCTCGCAGGAATTCATCGACAAAAATCCCAATACCACCCAGGCGCTTGCCAACGCCATCGTTCGCGCCGACAAATGGATACAAGCTGCCAGCCCGGACGAAATTGCCAAGGTGGTCCCCACAGGATACCTGCTGGGTGACCCCGAGCTCTACAAGCTCGCGCTCCAAGGCAATAAGGAAGCCCTGTCGCCCGATGGAATGGTGCCCGAAGATGGACCACAGACGGCACTGAACGCGCTGGCCGCTTTTGTCGCCAATTTCCCGACCGACAAGATCGATATTTCCAAAATCTGGACCAACGATTTCGTCATCAAAGCCAATAAGAAGTATCCGAATGCCTGATGCTGCACTACTGCTGGAAAATATCACTTGCACATTCGCCTCGCATGATGGCGATGCCGCGGGCTATACCGCGGTAAAAGAGGCCTCCATCTCCATCGCTCCCGGCGAGTTCGTCTCGGTGGTGGGGCCCACTGGCTGCGGCAAGTCCACCCTGCTCAACGTGGGGGCAGGCCTGATGGCTCCCTCGTCGGGTAAGGTCAAGGTCTTTGGCAAGACGCTGGACGGCGTAAACCATCGCGCGGGCTATATGTTCCAGGGTGAAGCCCTCATGCCCTGGCGCAGCGCCTTGTCCAACGTTACGGCCGGGCTCGAATTTGCCGGCGTGCCCGCCGCGCAGGCGCAAGAGCAGGGCCGTGAATGGATGAAACGGGTGGGACTGGGCGGATCTGAAAACCGGTATCCGCACCAGATGTCCGGAGGCATGCGCAAGCGCACGATGCTCGCGCAGACGCTTATCCGCGACCCCGATATCATCCTTATGGACGAACCGTTCTCGGCGCTCGACATCCAAACGCGTCAGCTCATGGAAAACGAAGTGCTCGATCTCTGGATGGCCAAGCGCAAGGCAGTATTGTTCATCACTCACGACCTTGACGAAGCCATTGCCATGAGCGACAGGGTCGTGGTGTTGTCCGCTGGTCCGGCTACGCACCCCATAGGCGAATTCGCCATTGATATTCCCCGGCCCCGTGATGTGGCCGAGGTGCGCAGCAATCCGCGTTTCGTCGAGTTGCACAAGGCTATCTGGGATGTCTTGCGTGAAGAAGTATTAAAGGGCTATGCCCAACAAAAACGGGCCTGAGATGTCGAAGTCAAAGAAAAATTCCACCCCATATTCCATCCGGTTCTGGCAGATTTTGCTGCTGGTCATTATCCTGACGGCATGGCATATTGCCTCGCGCGACAGGAACTTTGCCTTTTTCTTCGGCCAGCCTGTCGAAATTGCCAAGGTTATCTGGGCATGGTTCGTGGTGAATGGCGACATCTACCGGCATTTGGGCGTGACGCTCACCGAAACCGTGCTGGCCTTTTTCATCGGCACCATTGCCGGCCTGGCATTTGGACTCTGGCTGGGCCTGTCGCGTCGGGCGAGCGTATTGCTCGATCCCTACATCACGGCGGCCAACTCCATGCCGCGCGTCATTCTCGCCCCTATTTTTGGTATGTGGTTCGGGCTGGGTATCTGGTCCAAAGTCGCGCTGGCCGTCACACTGGTATTTTTCATCGTTTTTTTCAACGTGTACCAGGGGGTGCGCGAAGTCAGCGCAACCTTGCTGGACAATGCCCGCATGCTGGGCGCCAATCGCAAACAGCTCTTGCGTCACGTATATATTCCGTCAGCGACCAGTTGGGTTTTTTCCAGCCTGCACACATCAGTGGGGCTCGCTTTTGTCGGGGCTGTGGTGGGTGAATACCTGGGGTCGGCCAGCGGAGTAGGCTATCTGATCCTGCAGGCCGAAGGCACCCTCGATGTGAACACGGTATTTGCCGGTATCGTGGTGCTGACCGTATTTGCCTTGATCCTCGATGGGCTGGTAACTTTGTTCGAGGACCGGATCCTGGCCTGGAAACCGGCGGCGGGCGAAACCGAAAAGCTCTGATCCACCGCCGCCTGCGCTACGACGCTTACCGCGCCGCGGCGATGATCTCGTCCAGTTTCACGGCGTCGGCGGCAAATGCACGTATGCCTTCAGCCAGCTTCTCGGTGGCCATGGCATCCTGATTCATCTCGGTGCGAAAGGCGACTTCATTGCTGGTCATCCGTTCCGGAGCCTGCTTCCTGGATACCTGCGGATCAAGCTGCCGTTCCAACGGCTCGGTGCTTGCTGCCAGTTCGGCCAGCAGCTCGGGGCTGATGGTCAGCAGGTCGCAGCCCGCAAGGGCCCGAATTTGCCCGATATTGCGAAAGCTGGCACCCATGATTTCCGTATGAATGTCGTAGGCCTTGTAGTAATCGTAGATACGCCGGACCGACTTGACGCCGGGATCCGCAGGCCCAGAATTGGCTTTTTCATCCCAATTGCTGCCAGCATTTTTCTTGTGCCAGTCGTAGATGCGACCTACAAACGGGGAAATGAGCTGAACCTTGGCCTGAGCGCACGCGACAGCCTGCGGAAGACAAAACAGCAGGGTCATGTTGCAGCGTATGCCTTCGGCCTGCAAGGCCTTGGCAGCCTGAATACCTTCCCACGTGGACGCCAGCTTCACCAGGACGCGATCGCGCTCGATTCCTGTGCGCTGATAAAAATCTATGATTTGATGCGCACGTTTGATGCTGGCCTGTGTGTCGAACGACAGGCGTGCGTCGACTTCTGTCGAGACGCGACCTGGGACGATGGACAGAATTTCGCGGCCGAATGCAACCAACAGGTGATCCACGAGTTCGCTGCCGGAAGCCTGCCCGTTGTCCGCGATAACCTTATCCAACAAATAACGATTTTCTTCTTTTTGTATGGCTTTCAGGATCAGCGATGGATTGGTCGTTGCGTCGGTAGGGCGATGCAGGCGCATGGCTTCGAAATCGCCGGTGTCGGCGACCACCGTGGTGAACTGTCGCAAGGTTTCAAGTTGATTGGGCATAGTGGGCACACCGATTAGACTAGTACAGGAAGGTAGCTGTAACTGTAGACCATTTTCCTGGCCGGCACAGGACTGAACGCCCGTCGTGGCACTGCGGATTCTGGCAGTGGCTGTCTCAAGGTATAATCAGAAGGTTTACTTATTGACTTTACAACCGGGGTTTACAGTGCTGCCGTCACTCTTTCCTGAGGGGGCCAACAGGTCCCCATCTGCAATTCTTGCCTTGGCAGACGGTACTATCTTCAAGGGTGTCTCTATCGGCGCCGATGGATATTGCGTCGCCGAGATCGTTTTCAATACGTCCATGACGGGCTACCAAGAGATCCTGACCGATCCCAGCTACAACGGGCAGATCGTTACCTTGACCTATCCGCACATAGGTAATACGGGCATCAATATCGAAGACTCCGAGTCGGGTCGTATCCATGCAGCCGGCCTCGTGGTGCGCGATTGTTCCTTGCGTGTGTCAAATTTTCGCTCTACACAATCCTTGCCCGACTACCTCAAGTCCCAGGGCGTGGTGGCGATTTCGGGTGTCGACACCCGCAAGCTTACCCGCATCCTTCGTGAGGGCGGTGCCCAGGGCGCCTGCATCCTAGTGGGCAACGACGCCGATCGCGCGATCGAACTCGCGCGCAACTTTCCCGGCATGTCCGGTCAGGACCTGGCCAAGATTGTTTCGACCAAGGTCACTAAAAACTGGGCGGAAGGTACATGGCAACTGGGCAAGGGCTTCTCGCATCCCGAGAACCCGATCTATCACGTGGTCGCCTACGATTACGGCATCAAGACCAACATCTTGCGTCTGCTCGCTGATCGGGGCTGCCGTGTAACGCTGGTGCCGGCCCAGACACCGGTCGAAGAGGTCCTGGCGCTCAAGCCCGACGGCATCTTCCTGTCGAATGGCCCCGGCGATCCGGAACCCTGCCTGTACGCCATCGATGCCTGCAAGGCCGCACTCCGGAAAAAAATTCCGCTGTTCGGCATTTGCCTGGGACAGCAGATTCTCGGTCTGGGGCTGGGTGCCAAAACCATCAAGATGAAAACCGGCCACCATGGCGCAAACCACCCCGTCCAGGACCTGGATACGGGCAGGGTTTTCATTACCAGTCAGAATCATGGTTTCAATGTCGATGTCGATACCTTGCCCGCCAATGCGCGAGTCACCCATCTGTCGCTGTTCGATGGAACAGTACAAGGGTTTGAACTGACCGACAGTCCTGCATTCTGCTTCCAGGGGCATCCCGAAGCCAGCCCCGGGCCACACGATATCGTGGTGCTTTTCGACAAATTCATCGGCCTGATGGCCGGGAAAAAATAATACAGAACTATGCCAAAGCGTTTAGACCTAAAAAGTATTCTTATCATTGGGGCCGGTCCGATCATCATCGGCCAGGCGTGCGAGTTCGACTATTCCGGCGCACAGGCCTGCAAGGCGCTTAAAGCCGAGGGCTACCGAACCATACTGGTCAATAGCAATCCGGCCACCATCATGACCGACCCTGAAACGGCCGATGTCACCTACATCGAGCCCATCACCTGGGAGGCGGTGGAAAAAATCATAGAACGTGAAAGGCCCGACGCCTTGCTGCCCACCATGGGCGGCCAGACGGCCTTGAACTGCGCGCTTGATCTCGTGCACAACGGCGTACTCGAGAAATATGGTGTCGAACTCATTGGCGCCAACGAGCACGCCATTGAAAAAGCCGAAGACCGCCAGAAGTTCAAGCAGGCCATGAACAAGATTGGGCTGGAATCAGCCAAGTCGGGCGTGGCGCATTCGCTGGATGAAGCCTGGGAAGTGCAGCGTCGCATTGCCAAGGAAGCCAACGTATCGGGTTTCCCGGTGGTGATACGTCCCAGCTTTACCATGGGCGGTTCGGGCGGCGGCATTGCCTACAACAGCGAAGAGTTCGAAAGCATTTGCCGACGCGGGCTGGAAGCATCGCCCACCAAAGAACTGCTCATCGAAGAATCCTTGTTGGGATGGAAAGAATACGAAATGGAAGTCGTGCGCGACAGCGCCGATAACTGCATCATTATTTGCTCCATTGAAAATCTCGACCCCATGGGCGTGCACACCGGTGACTCCATCACCGTGGCGCCGGCCCAGACCCTTACCGACAAGGAATACCAGATCATGCGTAATGCATCGATCGCGGTATTGCGCGAAATCGGTGTCGACACCGGCGGTTCCAATGTACAGTTTGCGGTCAATCCCGATACCGGCCGCATGATCGTCATCGAGATGAATCCGCGTGTTTCGCGCTCGTCGGCCCTGGCTTCGAAGGCAACGGGCTTTCCCATTGCCAAGATCGCTGCGCGCCTGGCAGTCGGTTACACGCTGGACGAACTGAAAAACGAAATCACGGGCGGCGCAACGCCGGCCTCGTTCGAGCCCTCCATCGACTACGTGGTCACCAAGGTTCCGCGTTTTGCATTCGAGAAATTCCCTGCTGCCGATTCGCGCCTGACGACGCAGATGAAATCCGTAGGCGAGGTCATGGCCATAGGCCGTACTTTCCAGGAATCCTTCCAGAAAGCCCTGCGCGGGCTGGAAGTGGGCGTCGACGGCCTCAATCAGAAAACGACCGATCGCGAAAAGATCCAGGTCGAGCTCGGCGAGCCGGGCCCTGAGCGCATTTGGTATGTGGGCGACGCCTTTGCTCAGGGTTTCACGCTGGAAGAAGTGCACAGTCTTACACGCATCGATCCCTGGTTTCTGGCACAGATCAAGGAAATCGTCGATATCGAACTTGCGCTCGAGCAAAAGACGCCTGCCGACCTCGACCATGACACGGTGCGCGAACTCAAGCGCCGCGGCTTTTCCGACCGCCGTCTGGCGTTCCTGCTGGACACCTCCGAGACTGAAGTCCGAAAATTGCGGCATCAGTTGGGCGTGCGCCCTGTCTATAAACGTGTGGACACCTGTGCCGGCGAGTTTGCCACGCGCACGGCGTATATGTATTCCACTTACGAAGACGAGTGCGAATCGGCGCCCACCGATCGCAAGAAGATCATCGTGCTGGGGGGTGGCCCCAATCGTATCGGCCAGGGCATCGAATTCGACTACTGCTGCGTGCATGCCTCGCTGGCCCTGCGCGAAGATGGCTATGAAACCATCATGGTCAACTGCAACCCGGAAACAGTTTCCACCGATTACGACACATCCGACCGCCTTTATTTCGAACCCGTCACACTGGAAGATGTGCTCGAAATCGTGCACAACGAGAAACCGGTGGGTGTGATTGTCCAATACGGCGGCCAGACTCCTTTGAAGCTGGCGCGTGCCCTTGAAGCCAATGGCGTGCCCATCATCGGCACCAGCCCCGAGTCCATCGACGTGGCGGAAGATCGTGAACGCTTTCAAAAGCTCCTTACCAAGCTGGGCTTGCGTCAACCTCCGAACCGCACGGCCCGGACCGAGGGCGAAGCGCTGGCACATGCCGCCGAGATCGGCTACCCGCTGGTGGTGCGTCCCAGCTACGTATTGGGGGGGCGCGCCATGGAGATCGTGCACGAACAGCAGGATCTCGAGCGCTATATGCGCGAGGCGGTCAAGGTCAGTAACGACTCGCCGGTTTTGCTGGATCACTTCCTGAATAACGCGACCGAAGTCGATGTGGACTGCATCGCCGATGGCGAAACAGTGTTCATCGGCGGCGTCATGGAACACATCGAACAGGCCGGCGTCCATTCGGGCGATTCGGCCTGCAGCCTTCCGCCGTACTCCCTGTCCGAGGAAGCCATCAGCGAAATCAAGCGCCAGACATCGCTCATGGCGCGGGCACTGAATGTGAAAGGCCTGATGAACGTGCAGTTTGCCATCCAGGACGGTGACGTCTATGTGTTGGAAGTGAATCCTCGCGCGTCACGGACCGTCCCTTATGTATCCAAGGCCACCGGTTTGCAGTTGGCCAAGATCGCCGCAAGGGCTATGGCTGGAAAGACCTTGGCCGAGCAAGGAATACGGAAGGAAATCGTACCGAACTATTATTCGGTAAAAGAAGCCGTGTTCCCATTCGTGAAGTTCCCCGGGGTGGACACCATTCTGGGTCCGGAAATGAAGTCCACCGGTGAAGTCATGGGCGTGGGCGAAAGCTTCGGCGAAGCTTTCGTCAAGTCGCAGTTGGCGGCCAGCGTACTGCTTCCCGAGACCGGCACCGCTTTCATCAGCGTGCGCGAGCAGGACAAACCGCTGGCGGTCGAAGTCGCCCGCGGCCTTATCACCCTGGGGTTCACGATCGTCGCCACGCGCGGTACGGCGGCGGCCATCCAGGAAGCCGGTCTGGACGTTGAGGTCGTCAACAAGGTTACTGAGGGTCGTCCCCACATCGTCGACATGATCAAGAATGGCGAGATCGCTCTGGTCATCAACACGGTCGAGGAACGGCGCAACGCCATTGCCGATTCGCGCATGATACGAATCAACTCCTTGGCCGCGCGAGTGACTTTCTTCACGACGATAGCCGGAGCCTGCGCCGCCGTCGAGGGGCTGCAGTATTTGCGTCAAGGTGGAGGACTGAAGGTTTATTCGCTGCAAGACCTGCACGCAAGCCTGCCCAAGCAGTGACGAACAGTCACACATGAAGCGTGTGTTCATCACCGGAGCGAGCAGCGGCATAGGCGCCGCGCTCGCTTCTTTTTATGCGCAGCAGGGCGCAGAGCTGGGGCTGGTGGGGCGCCGGTACGAGGCCTTGCTGGCCCTAAAGAACAGTCTGCCGGGTGCACACCGGGTGTACTCGCTGGACGTGCGGGATCGCGCGGCCTTGCATGCGGCTGCGCGCGATTTCCTGGCGCAGGGACCGGTCGATGTTGTGATTGCCAGCGCCGGAATCAGTGCCGGTACGCTCACCGAAGAACCGGATGACTTCCGGGTTTTCGAAGCCATCATCGCCACCAATCTGAATGCCACGGTTGCCACGTTCGAGCCCTTCATTGCTTCCATGAAACAGCAGCGACGCGGGCGTCTGGTCGGAATAGCAAGCGTCGCGGCCGTGCGCGGTCTGCCGGGCGCCGGCGCCTACAGTGCCTCGAAAGCGGCAGTCAGGGCGTACTGCGAAAGTTTGCGCGTAGAGCTGAGTCAAACCGGCGTCAAAGTGATTACGATTGCGCCTGGCTTCATCCAGACGCCGATGACCGCGCATAATCCTTACAAGATGCCGTTTCTCATGTCGGCAGACCGCTTCGCGGCGCTGGCGGGCCGGGCCATCGAAAGAAGCGTCTCGTACAAGGTCATACCATGGCAAATGGCATGTGTGGCCACACTGCTGCGGCTGATCCCTGACCGCTTGTACGACTATTTCGCCGTTCGCCGCGAGCGTAAGCCGCGACTGGGTTGAGTGGCGTTCATCACTGCGGTGTGGCGTTGAAATCCACATCGCCAGCCGCATAAAACCACTGCCCATCTTGCCGCACGAACCGGCTATGTTCCTTTAGACGCTGGGCGCGGCCGCCCACCCGGTAGCGTGCAGTAAACATCACCTGGGCCCGGTCCTCGGATAATTGCGTGTGGCTGTGAACGGCCAGATCCAGCCAGCGTGGGGCATGCGGGGTACCGGGAGGATCAATCACGAGTTCGGGCGGACGGGTGTCAGGATGCCAGGTCGCCAATAAATAGGCCGTTGCACCCATTGTGTAGGCGGTATAGCGCGAACGCATCAGATGTTCAGCAGTGGGGGCGACCTCGCGTCCTTCCAGATAGGGCTGGCAACAGGCCGCAAAGCTTGCTCCCTTCACGATGCCGCCACAGGGACAAGCCGATGGATTATGCCGTTCTTTCATGATGATTACTACAGCACGTCGTCGAGTGCCGACGTTTCAAGATGTCCGATGCGTCCCCAGTCTATCATTGCCCAATTGTTGGCTTCATCGATGGAGAAGTGATTGATGCTAGTGTTGAGTATGGGGTCGGGACGTGCCGCACCCAGCGATATTCCGTGCGTCTTGCGCCAAGCGATGTCGATGACGCCGCCGTGCGAAAAAACAAGGACGCGTTGGCCTTTGTACTGCTGCGCCAATGCTTCGAAGGCACCGCTGATGCGGACGCTGAAGGCATGGAGGGACTCGCCTTTTTCGACCGCTTGCTGCGGATCTCGAAAATCCACGCCACCCTGGCCGGCACGTAAGGCATCGAGCGCGGTCCAATCGCGCCCTTCATAGATGCCATAGCAACGTTCGCGCAAGTCGCGGCTGGCACGCACCTGCAGGCCCAGATGGCCGGCGGCGATCCGGGCGGTTTCAAATGCACGGCTCAGGTCGCTGCTGGCTATCGCATCGATGGACACGTCGAAAGCCGGGGATTGCAAATACTCGGCCAATTGTTCGGCCTGCCTGACGCCAACCGCGCTCAAGGGAATATCGAGCCATCCTTGGAGCCTCCTATTGGCGTTCCATTCAGTTTCTCCGTGGCGTACCAGCCAGAATTGCGTCCCGTTCATGCGATGATTTTTTCCATGAGAGTGTCAATATTCCAGATTTCCTTGAGCATCGAGATCAGGGCGACCAGTATCGGTTGACCGGCATTTTCAGTGGAGGTGATGAAGCCAAGACCAGCCTCGATGCTGGCCCGCCCCCAAATGGCAAAATCCTGCCGCTTGGCGCCCAGCAGCGCGACTTCCTCGCGCACCAGTGCACACCCGGCTCCGGCCCGGACGAGTGCGTCCATATTGGCTTGGTCGGCACTGTTCATGACGATGCGCGGCGCCAGCCCATGCCTTTCGAACAATTCGCGCAACAGCAGATGTATATGACTGCCATGTGGCCCATCGAGCCAGGGCAGTGCGGCGAGCTCTGTCCATCCACCGAGTTTCAGCTGCTCAGCCATCGCGTGGGGCAATACGATGCGATACGTGATGCTGCGCAGCGGCATCCATTGCACGTCGCGCGGTGGGTAGGCGGCTATTGTCAACGCTGCCGACAAGCGGCCGGTGCTGACATATTCTACCAGTTGGGAAGTGGGCAGTACCTGGGTCTGGAACTCGATCAAGGGAAGGCTGCGGGTGACACTGCTGGCCAATTCCCCCAGGCGCAGGAAGTCGACTTGTTCACTGGGTATGCCCAGCACGACCACGCCGTGCAACTGTCCTTGCAGTGCGATTGCTTCGGATTTGAGCTGGGTGCCCAATGCCAGGACGGCTTCGGCAGTCGGCAGCAGGCTCTCGCCGGCCTTGGCCAAGGCGAACTTGCCGGCGCTGCGGTCGAACAAGGCCACACCCAGACTTTGTTCGAGCGCTTTTACCTGCGCGGTGACGGCAGGTTGCGTCAGGTTGAGCGCTTCGGCGGCACGGGTCAGGTTGCCAACCCGTGCCACGGTAACGAACGCCCTGATCTGGTAGATTTCCATCGATCCGCTTATCGGTCAGGCGCTGAGTAGTCGGATCTGGGCGGGTTCCAGCCCGATGGCCACGGGCGCGCCGGGGCGATACAGGCTCAGGCCGGCATAGTGGGACTGGTCCGCTGTGACGCGTTGATCACCCACGCGCACCTCATATCGCGTGAACTCGCCCAGGAATTCGCTGCGCTCGATGATGCCGGGCAGCCAGATGAATCGCGCGTCGCCGCGTCCTCCGGCATTTTCCATCTGGACGGTATGCGGACGAAAGCTGGCGGCAAGCCGGGGACTGTTCGGCGCTTCGGAGTGCAGCGGCAGCGTTAGGTCGCCGACACCGCCTACGCTCAGGGTGATGTTGTTGCTGCTGCGTTCCTTGACGTCGCCTTCCAGGACATTCATGGTGCCTACAAAATTGGCCACGAAGCGATTGCATGGAAAATCGAAGAGGTTGGACGGGCTTCCCACCTGCTGCACAATGCCCTGGTCCAAGACTGCCATGCGGTCGGCCGTCGTCATGGCTTCCTCCTGGTCGTGCGTCACAAAAATCGTGGTGATGCCAAGCCGACGTTGTAGTGACAGCAGTTCCTGGCGCATTTGCACTCGAAGATTGCGGTCCAGATTGGACAGAGGTTCGTCGAGCAGCAGCACCTGCGGTTCGATGACGATGGTCCGCGCCAGGGCCACTCGTTGCTGCTGTCCGCCGGAAAGCTCATTGGGACGCCGCTTGGCATATTGTGAGAGGCCCACGAGCTCCAGGGCGGCGGCAACTCTTGTCTTGAGTTCGGCGCTGCGCACCTTGCGCTCGACCAGGCCAAAGGCAACGTTATCCCAGACAGTCATGTGGGGCCACAAGGCGTAGCTCTGGAATACCATGCCGATATTGCGCTTGTGTGGCGGTACTGAGCCGATATCCCGCCCATCCACCAGCAGCTGGCCGGAGTTTTGCTGGTTGAAGCCGGCGATCAGCCGAAGCAATGTGGATTTTCCTGATCCCGAAGGGCCGAGCAGGGCAAAGAATTCCCCGGGTTCCACGACCAGGCTGATATCCTTGAGAACCTCGGTCTTGCCATAGGAAAGTCTGATATTCCGGCATTCCACGCTGACTTTTTTCATAGTGCTTCCTGGCTTGCGTGCGACGGGCGTTGACGGGCCGATGCACGCTCAACGATGAGGTGGGACGCATAAGTGCCTGCTGCGACCGCCACAACGGCGAGAACGCCGAGAGCCGCACCCGGTCCGCGACCAGAGGCACTTTGCATGTAAAGATAGATACCGTAGCTCATGGGTGCGTCGCTGTCGCGTGTAACGAGCATGATGGTAGCCGAGAGTTCGACGGCTGCGGTAATGAAACTGGTGACGAAGCCTGCCAGCATGCCGCCGGCCATCAAGGGAATCACCACGCGCCGTATCGTGTTCCATCGATTGGCGCCGACCGATGCAGCCGCCTCTTCCAGCGACAGGTTGATCTGCTGCAGGGCAGCGACGCAGGACCGCAAGGCGTAGGGCAGTCGGCGTATCGAATAGGCAATCATGATCAGTACCCAGGTGGTGGTCAGTCCGACATCCGTCCCGGGAATGTCGACATTGCGGAAGGTCCGCATGAAGCCGATGGCCAGTACGATACCGGGTACTGCCAGCGCCGCCGACGATATCCAGTCGAGCCACTGCCGGCCGGGTAGCTTGCTGCGCAGCATGAGGTAGGCAATGGCCGTCCCCAGGATGACGTCGATGCCGGCGGCCAACCCGCAGTAGAGCAGGGTATTGCGGATCATGCCGGGCGATTCCTGGAACACGGCGGAATAGTGGGCCAGGGTATAACCATCGGGCAGAGGGGCGTAGCTCCACACTGTCGCCAGCGACAGCATCAGGACTCCCAGATGAGGCGAAAGCACCAGCAACAGGACAAGGAAGATCCAGCCATAGGCCAGCACTGTCTGGAGTTTATTCAATGACCGTTGCTGCAGTGAGTTGCCGCCTTTCTGCAGGGTGGAGTAGTCTTTTCCTTTAAGCATGCGAGCCGACAGCCAGAGCGCCAGAATGGAAAAGCCGATCATGATGACGCTGATGACGTAGCCCAGAGGGTCGTCGATGCCCACCTGAGTGATGCGCAAATACGCTTGTGGCGCCAGCATATTGGTCACGCCCAGGACCAACGGCGTGCCCAGGTCGTCGAATACCTTGACAAAGACCAGCGACGCACCGGCCACATAGCCGGGTAGGGCTAGCGGAAATATGACGCGTCTGAACAAGCGCCAACCCTTGGCGCCCAGGTTGACCGCGGCTTCCTCCATCGCTCCGTCGATGTTGCGCAGCGCCACTGTGAGATTCATCAGGATGAATGGAAAATAGTGCAGCGACTCGACGAATATGATGCCGTTCAGTCCATCCATCAGCGGTAAGGTGATGCCGAACCATTCGTCCAGGAGAAGGTTCATCGTGCCCGCGCGGCCGAAGATCAGCTGCATGGCCACAGCGCCGACGAACGGCGGCATGATCAGCGGTAAAACGCCCAGGGTCTGGATAATGAGTGCCCCTCTGAATCGGAAGCGTATCGTCAGATAGGCCAGCGGAACGGCGATCAGGGAAGAGAAAAAAGTTGCGGCCAGTGCCACATAGAGACTATTGAAAAAAGATTCCTTCAGCAGGGTCTGGTGGAAGAATGAACCGAAGTGACCGAGTGTGAAGCTCCCGTCCGCATTGACGAAGGCGCTATAGAAAACCGTCCCGACCGGGATGATCAGGAATGTTGCAAGAAATGCCAGGACGAGCAAAGCAATAAGCACGAGGCCGGAAGGGAATCGCGATGTGAAGGATTGAGTCATGGAGGCCTCGGAACGTGCCCGCTGCACCGTCTGGTGCTGTATCGGGCAAAACAAGGCCCGGGGGCGTGCCTGGCACGGCCCCGGGCCTGCGCTGACTACAGTTTGGCGGCTTCTTGTGCCAGAGTCTTCGCTTTCTCGTAGTTGGCCTTGGCCTGGCTGTTCCAGTCGCCCTGAATTTTGGAAAGTTTCTGGCTGACTTCCGCATCTTTCTTGTTACCGGCGAACACCGCGATGAGTTCCGCGGACTTTACTTGGTCCGCATCAAGCAAAGGCGTCCATGCCAGTTTCTTGGCCTGATCCAAAGCGTCTCGTGCTTGTTCACTGGGGGCATTGCCAAGCTTGGCCTCAGCGTCGTAAATGGCTTTGCTTGCCTGCTGCAGGTCGGCGTGCCGGAACGTGATGGTTTGATCGAACAATGATTGCACGATGTAGTAACGGCTTTGAGAGAGGTCGACATCGAATTGCACTTTGCTGCGCTTGGCGATTTCACCCGGATCGGGATAGCCGTCGGGGATGTTGTCGAGCTTGCTGTAGGGAAGAACGGGCAGGCGGGATATCTCGGGTTTCAGCAATAGTTCCTGCCCTTCCTTGCTCAAGGTGTACGCAATGAATTTTTTGCCTTCGTCGGTATTCCTGGCTCCAGCGATCAATGCGATATTGGCTGGAACGATGGCTGTCTCTTCGGGATAGACGAATTCAACAGGAAACTTGGAATACTTGCTAGACAGTCCGAAGAAATCGATGACCGGACCTGCGCCGAACTGTCCGTTATTGACGCCATCGGGTACGCCGAACGAGCGGTCGGTAATGGCGGCGCTGTTTCCGGACATGCGCAGCAGGGTGGTCCAACCCTTGTCCCAGCCTTCGCCTTGCAGAATCGTCTCCACGGTCAGATGCATGGTGCCGGATCGGGATGGCGATGTAATGCCCACGTTGCCATACCATGCCGGTTCAAGCAGATCGTCCCACGACGCGGGCGGGGCAAGCTTCTTGGCCTTGATCAGACGAGTGTTGTACATGATGCCGTAGCCCGCCAGGGCCTGGCCCAGGAAGAAACCGGCGGGGTCGTTGATGGGAAAGCTGCCTATCTTCGCGGGTACGTCGGGGTTGGCAATGCCGGTGGCTTTGTCCAGCAAGTTCGCCTTGGCAAGCACTTCGAATGCGTCGGGAGCGCTGGCCCAGAAGACCTCGGGCCGCTTGCCGGCGTCGGTTTCGCGTACGAAGGCAATGCCCGAGACCGTATTCTTGTTCAAAATCTCCAGCTTGATGTCGGGGTTGGCTTTTTCGAAGGCCGACTTGTACGCTTGCGTCAGTTCTTTCGGAAACGATGTGATGACGGTGACCGTTCCGGCAAGGGCAGGGGCTCCCATCAGCAGCAGGACAGTCAGCAGCGGTTTTATTGTCTTTTTCATTTTGCCTCCATTGGGCTTGTGGATGATCGCAACATAGGCAATGCAGCCTCTTGCGTCCAATCACATTTTTTAATGTGGACCATAAGCCATAGGGAATACGCGTCATTCCAGAGGGAAAACGCGGGTACTTCTTGCCGCTCCGTGCCCTAGGCCCGTACACTCTCGCCACGGTAAAACAGCGGGCATGCCATGGGGCAGCCCTCAACCTTGGAGCAAGGCCTTTTTTCTATGTCGAACACTTATTTTCCACGCTGGCGCAAAGTGAAGGGTGGTGCGCAGGGCGCTGTCGTGCAGCCCGATGAATACCTTTCCGTGCCGCAGAACATCGCCATGGGCGCCCAGCACGTAGTGGCCATGTTCGGATCCACGATCCTTGCGCCATTGTTGATGGGATTCGACGCCAATGTGGCCATCCTGATGTCCGGAATTGGCACCTTGCTGTTTTTCCTGTTCGTTGGCGGGCGCGTCCCCAGTTACCTGGGCTCCAGCTTTGCCTTTATCGGTGGGGTCATCGCTGTGACCGGCTATGCGGGCTCGGGACCGAACCCCAATATCGGCGTTGCGCTGGGTGCGATCGTCATTTGCGGCCTCGTCTATACCGTTATCGGCTTGCTTGTGTGGTGGATAAACGCGCGATCCGGGGGCACCGCCAATTGGATAAACCGCTGGATGCCTCCGGTGGTAACTGGCGCTATCGTTGCTGTCATAGGCTTGAATCTGGCGCCGATCGCAGCCAAGGGCGCCATGGGCGGCTCGACGTTCGACGCCGTGATGGCGCTTGTCACCGTACTCTGCGTGGGCGGTATCGCCGTGTATACGCGAGGTACGACGCAGCGTCTGCTGATATTGGTCGGATTGCTGCTGGCCTGCGTCATCTATGCAGTATTTGCCAATGTGCTTGGGCTGGGGCCCGCCATTGATTTCAGTGGCGTGTCGAACGCCCCGTGGCTGGGCCTGCCTACGTTCGCGACGCCAGTATTCGAAGCCCATGCGATCAGCGTTATTGTTCCGGTTGCGATCATCCTGGTTGCCGAGAACCTCGGTCATATCAAGGCGGTCAGTGCCATGACAGGGAAGAACCTGGATGTCTATCTGGGTCGCGCCTTTGTGGGCGACGGCGTGGCCACAATGTTGTCCGGAGCGGTAGGCGGTACCGGCGTCACTACCTATGCCGAGAATATCGGTGTGATGACGGTCACACGCATCTATTCGACCCTGGTATTCGTGGTTGCTGCGTTCATGGCCATCCTGCTTGGCTTCTCCCCGAAATTCGGCGCCCTGATCCAGACCATACCCGGTCCGGTGCTGGGCGGAATGTCCCTGGTCGTGTTCGGCCTGATCGCAGTGGCCGGCGCACGGATATGGGTCGTCAATCAGGTCGACTTCACCGATAACCGGAATCTCATCGTGGCGGCGGTCACATTGATTTTGGGTGCGGGCAATTTTTCCTTGCAGATCGGCGCATTCCGGCTGGACGGCATAGGCACCGCAACATTCGGCGCCATCATTTTGTATGCGCTATTGCGCATCGGTTCCGGTAAGCCGGAGGCAGCGGCGCCATAGCCGTTTGGGGGGGCTTGCAATTTTGCCCCAGTTTGCCGACAATACACCCATACCCCCGGTTTGGGCACAGGCCGGGGATTTATTTTTGAGCTAGACCCAAACGTTGTTCACAGCTATAACAAACCAACGCTTCCTTTAGTTCGCTCAAGACGGCTCAAACTGTCTCACCAATTCAATACTGGGCGCTCCTCGTGAGGAGCGTCTTTTTACTTTTATTCAGGAATATTATGTCTGCGATACCGTTGACGGCACGCGGCGCTGAGCGTCTGCAGGCCGAGCTACACCGTCTGAAAACCGTCGAACGCCCCGATATCATCAATGCCATTTCCGAAGCCAGGGCTCAGGGCGACCTTTCCGAAAATGCCGAGTACGACGCTGCGCGCGAACGTCAGGCATTCGTCGAAGGCCGCATCAAGGAACTTGAAGGCACATTGTCCAACGCCCAAATCATTGATCCGTCCGCCCTGGACGTGGACGGAAAAGCCGTGTTCGGCGCGACCGTCGAAATCGAAGATCTGGATTCGGGCGAGCGCGTTACCTACCAAATCGTGGGCGACGTCGAGGCCGACATCCGGGCCAATCTCATTTCGGTTTCCAGCCCGGTTGCACGTGCGCTTATCGGTAAAAGCGAGGGCGACGTTGTCTCGGTCAGGGCTCCTGCCGGGATCCGCGAATTCGAAGTACTGAACGTCAGCTATTTGTAATCTTATGATTCAAGAGGCAGGCAACCGCGCCTGCTGAAGGTACAATTACCGACGCAAAAGAAAAGCCCATGCAATAGCAACCGGCATGGGCTTTGCAATGTGTGCGCACGGATCAGCGTTTGGCCGGGCCCAGCGAACGCCGCGCACCGGCACGTAGCGACATTGCGCTGCCTGCCCGTCGGGGTATGGCATGGGCCGGACGTTCCGGCGATGCCGCGCCAGCGCGTTTCGCGCGGGGCGGCGCCGATTCAAGTCTTTCGGCCTTACGCGCCTTGCGCAGAGCTTTTTCAGTGCGCCGCGTACGGGTTCCACCATTGGCCGCCAGTTTCTTTGGCGTATGTGGGTCCGAGGGCTTGCGTGTGGCGCGGGTTGCGTTCTCGGCTTCGGCCTTGGCCCGCATGGCCGCGGTGTCGGGCCGATAGATGATCAAGGTTTTGCCAAGATGATGCACTACCGCGCACGACAAGGTCTCGCATATGGAGTCCAGCATGGCAACGCGTGCGTCTCTATCGTCTCCCGAAACGCGAACCTTGATAAGCTGGTGCGCATTCAGATTAAGATCGATTTCTTTAAGCACCGATTCGGATAAACCCCGGTCTCCAATCAGTACGACCGGACGCAAAGGGTGGGCTGCGGCGCGAAGTGCGCTGCGCTCTTGGGAAGTAATGTCGAGTTTTGGCATAATGAGATTGTACGGTAATGGCCAAAAATAAATTCTCTAAAGAGTGGGTTCAGCAGCATATTAATGATCCCTACGTCAAAATGGCGCAACAGAAGGGGTACCGGGCCAGGGCGGCCTTCAAGCTGACTGAAATCCTGGATACTGAAAAGCTGATGCAACGCGGCGATATTGTGGTTGATCTGGGTTCGGCGCCGGGAAGTTGGTCACAGGTTGCGCGCGAACGCATGGTGGGCGCCGGCGGTGTTATAGACGGGCGCATCATTGCGTTGGACATGCTGCCCATGGAACCTATAGCCGGAGTCGAATTCATCCTGGGCGACTTTCGTGAAGACTCCATACTAGATCAATTAAAAAATATGCTCAATGGGCAGCGGGTGGACCTTGTGATTTCCGACATGGCCCCCAATTTATCAGGCGTGGGTTCGGCCGATTCAGCTAGAATTCAGCATGTATGCGACTTGGCCCTGGATTTTTCCTGCCACCATCTACAGCCCAACGGCGCCCTTATCGTCAAGGCATTCCATGGCAGCGGATTCTCTCAAATCGTGGAATCGTTCAAACAACGTTTTCATCGCGTGGTCGAACGCAAACCCAAGGCTTCGCGCATCAGGTCCTCGGAAACCTTTCTGGTTGGACGGCGTCTTAAATCCTAGGGATTGACAAACACGATTCTTTCTATCGAGTAGAATGAGTCATTGACATACTTGTTTTACTGCCGCAGTTGCGGGGGTCCGGCAAGTGGTAGTTACAAGTGGAGGTTGGCTTTGAACAACTCGTTTTCCAAGGTCGCGATCTGGATGGTGATCGCGCTGGTCCTTTTTACTGTTTTCAAGCAGTTCGACGGCCGCGCAACCACTACCGAAAGCGTGACTTACACCCAATTCATGAGCGACGCCCAGGCGGGCCGCATCAACAAGGTCGACATCCAGGGAGACACCTTGTATGTAACCCCCGATGCAGGCCGCCCGTACAGTCTTACTTCCCCGGGCGACTTGTGGATGGTGCCTGAACTCGTCAAGTCTGGCGTCGAAGTCTCTGGCAAGGCGCGTGAAGAACCCTCATTCCTGGCCAGCCTGTTCATTTCCTGGTTCCCGATGCTGTTGCTGATTGGAGTATGGATATTCTTCATGCGCCAGATGCAGGGTGGTGGCAAGGGCGGAGCCTTCAGCTTCGGCAAGTCGCGCGCCCGCATGATGGACGAAAACACCAATCACATCACGTTTGCCGATGTGGCCGGTTGTGACGAGGCCAAGGAAGACGTCCAGGAACTCGTCGATTTCCTGCGCGATCCCACCAAGTTCCAGCGCCTTGGCGGTCGTATTCCGCGCGGCGTGCTTATGGTTGGCTCACCCGGTACGGGTAAAACGCTGTTGGCCAAGGCCATCGCCGGCGAAGCCAAGGTGCCTTTTTTCAGTATCTCCGGTTCGGATTTCGTCGAAATGTTCGTCGGTGTGGGCGCTGCCCGGGTCCGCGACATGTTCGAGAATGCTAAGAAACAGTCGCCGTGCATCATCTTTATCGATGAAATCGACGCTGTCGGGCGGCAGCGTGGCGCTGGTCTGGGCGGCGGCAACGACGAACGTGAGCAAACACTTAACCAATTGCTGGTCGAAATGGACGGCTTTGAAACCGGCCAGGGCGTACTCGTTATTGCCGCGACCAACCGTCCTGACGTGCTCGACCCTGCCTTGCTGCGTCCGGGCCGGTTCGATCGGCAGGTGGTCGTCTCGCTCCCCGATATCCGTGGCCGCGAGCAGATCCTGAAAGTGCACATGCGCAAGGTGCCATTGGCCACCAACGTCGATGCCATGATCCTGGCTCGCGGAACTCCTGGGTTTTCTGGTGCCGACCTGGCCAACCTGGTCAACGAAGCCGCCTTGTTCGCCGCACGTCGTAGTGGCCGTACGGTCGAAATGAACGACTTCGAAAAGGCGAAAGACAAGATCATCATGGGTGCCGAGCGCCGCTCGCTCATCATGCCCGAGGAAGAACGCCGCAACACGGCCTATCACGAGTCGGGCCACGCCCTGGTGGCGCGCAGCCTGCCCAAGACCGATCCGGTTCACAAGGTCACCATCATTCCGCGCGGCCGGGCCCTGGGCGTCACGATGCAGTTGCCCGATTCCGACCGCTATAGCATGGACAAAGATCGCCTGCTCAATACCATCGCAGTACTGTTCGGAGGCCGTATCGCAGAGGAAGTCTTCATGAACCAGATGACTACCGGCGCATCCAACGACTTTGAACGTGCTACCGCCATCGCCCGCGATATCGTTACGCGCTACGGCATGACCGACTCCCTCGGCCCTGTCGTGTACGCCGAAAACGAAGGTGAAGTTTTCCTGGGGCGCAGCGTTACCAAGACGACCCATGTATCTGAAGCCACCATGCAGAAAGTGGATCAGGAAATCCGTGCCATCATAGACCAGCAGTACGCCGTGGCGCGCAAGATCATCGAAGAGAACCGCGACAAGATGGAAGCCATGACAGCCGCCTTGCTCGAATGGGAAACCATCGATGCGGAACAGATCGAAGACATCATGCAAGGTCGCCCACCGCGTGCGCCGCAAGTCGTCGCGTCGCAAAACGACACGCCCGACAGCCCGCCCCCGGCAGCCGGCCTGAAGTCGGCCGGCGGCACTGCTGCAACCACGCCTGTATAAGGTTCGGCTCCTGCCCACAACTGGTCATGCAGGTGGGCAGGCTCCGAAATCACAACGATGAGCTCAAACTTGGTTTGTGGGCGCTTCGAGCTTACACTCGAGCGCCCTTTGGTTATGGGGATCGTGAATGTCACCCCGGATTCCTTTTCGAACACTTCCACGCTTCACTCTCCCGATATCGCCATTGCGCGCGGCAGGCAACTGATTGCCGATGGCGCCGATATTCTGGACATAGGCGGCGAGTCTACCCGTCCCGGCGCCGTACCGGTGTCCGCAGCCGACGAGCTTGCGCGCATCCTGCCCGTAGTAGAAGGCTTGCTCGATGCGGGTATACCGTTGTCGATCGACACCTTCAAGCCCGAGGTGATGCGTCGCGTGCTCGACGCCGGCGCGGACATGATCAACGATATCTATGGATTCCGTCACGACGGTGCCATCGAGGCAGTATTGGATTCACGCTGCGGCCTGTGCGTCATGCATATGCAAGGCGAGCCCACTACCATGCAGCAGGCGCCTCGCTATGACGATGTTTTGCACGAGATCAGCGATTTTCTGCATGAACGAGTACAGGTCATGCGCGACGCCGGTATCGACCGGCGTCGCATTATTCTTGATCCCGGCTTTGGATTCGGAAAAACGCCGCAGCAGAACTATTTGATGCTGCAGCGCCTGCGCGATATCGACAGCAAGGGCTTTCCCTGGCTTATCGGCATGTCGCGCAAATCCATGATCGGTCATGTCACAGGCCGTTTGCCAGCCGACCGTCTTGGCGGCAGCGTCGCCGCGGCGTTGGCGGCAGTAGCGCGGGGGGCGCATATCATCCGTGTGCATGATGTATCTGCCACTGTGGATGCGGTAAAAGTATGGCAGGCAATTGAACAAGGGAAATTTATATGACAGAGCGCAAGTATTTTGGTACTGATGGCGTCCGTGGCGAAGTCGGAGGCCCGACAATCAACGCCGAATTCGCACTTCGACTGGGGTATGCGGCAGGCCGCGTCCTGTCGCGCCAGCATCCCGGGCGTGGGCGCCCGGCAGTCGTAATAGGCAAGGACACCCGTATTTCAGGCTATATGCTCGAATCGGCTCTCGAGGCCGGTTTGTCTGCGGCGGGTATCGATGTGCTGCTCGCAGGTCCCATTCCCACGCCCGCGGTGGCTTATCTCACACGCGCACTAAGGCTTGTGGCAGGTGTGGTGATCAGCGCGTCGCACAATCCCTACCAGGATAACGGCATCAAGTTTTTCTCCGCGCGGGGCATGAAGCTGGACGATGAAATCGAGGCTCAGATCGAGGCGGCCATTGACGAGCCCCTGGGTTGCGTCGGTTCAGAGGCCCTGGGGCGCGCCCGTCGCATTGACGATGCGGGCGGGCGTTATATCGAGTTCTGTAAAAGCACCTTTCCCAACGAACTTGACTTGTCGGGACTTACCATCGTGGTCGACGGGGCCCACGGCGCCGCCTATAACATTGCGCCCCATGTGTTCCGCGAGCTGGGCGCCGAAGTGTTTGCCATTGGGTGTCAGCCTGACGGTTTCAACATCAATGAAGGCGTTGGAGCCATGCATCCCGAACACCTGGCCGCGGAAGTGCAGGCGCGCGGGGCTGACTTGGGAATAGCGCTCGACGGCGATGCCGACCGGCTGCAGATGGTCGACGGTTCCGGCCGCATTTATAACGGCGACGAACTGCTCTACGCGATAGTTCGTGATCGCATGACGCAGAACCGGGTAGAGGGTGTCGTGGGCACGCTCATGACCAATTTCGGATTCGAGAAACAGATGCAAGCCCTGGGTGTCGGGTTCGAACGCGCCAAGGTGGGCGATCGCTATGTGCTCGAGAGTATGCAAAAACGTGGCTGGCTCTTTGGTGGCGAAAGTTCAGGCCATCTGCTGTGTCTGGATTGCCACACTACGGGCGATGGCATTATTGCCGCATTGCAGGTGCTTACGGCCATGAGTCGCAGCGGCCATAGTCTGGCCGATCTGGTCGCCGATCTGAAAATGTATCCGCAGAAAATGGTCAACGTGCCGCTGGCGCCGGACGTGCAATGGCAGACCCACGCGGGTTTGCAGGCCGCCAAGGAAAAAGTCGAACGTGAATTGAACGGCAGGGGCCGTGTGCTGATACGCGCATCCGGTACAGAACCCAAGCTTCGTCTTATGGTCGAGGCCGAGGAACGATCTTTAGCGGAAGATGGCGTGCAACAACTGGTCGATGTGGATTTGTCGAGCAAATAAGGCAGGCATCAAAAACCTGAAATATTTGGCACGCATAATCGTGGCATCTTTACAGGAGCCACACCATGTTCGAGCTTGCACGTACCCCACCGGCTGCGGTCACCAACGCCATATGGCCCGCAGCGTCGGCCGGAGGCCTGGTTCTGGGACTGGCCCGCAATAACGAGGAGCTGGAGGCCATCCAGCGCCTGCGCTACCAGGTATTCACTGACGAGATGAACGCCGTGTTTCCCGATACGGCGGACGGCCTGGACGTGGACCATTACGATACCTGGTGCGAACACCTCATGGTCCAGGAGGTCGATACGGGCCGCGTGGTCGGGACATATCGCTTGCTTACGCCGGCAAACGCCAGGAACGCAGGCGGCTATTACGCGGAATCCGAGTTTTACCTGGCCGGACTGGGCGATTTGAAGCAGGAAATCGTTGAAATCGGACGTTCGTGCACTCACCCCGATTATCGCAATGGTGCTGTGATCATGCTTCTATGGTCGGGTATTGCCAGTGTAGTCCAGCAATTGGGCCTGCGCTATGTGCTGGGCTGCGCCAGCGTCAGCCTGCGTGACGACGGTGCCGCGGCCGCCGAGGTATGGCGCAGGGCGCGCGACATCTTGGCCGCCAGCCCTGACCTGCCTCGCCTGGTGCCACGCCACCGGTATCCTGTCGAACGCCTCGATGACGTGCTTCCAGGCCGGGTCCCGGCACTGATCAAGGGCTATTTGAAGGCGGGGGCGCAGATTTGTGGCGAACCGGCCTGGGATCCCGACTTCAATACGGCGGACTTTCCAGTTTTACTGGATGCGCAGCGGATGGATGCCCGTTACCGTCGCCATTTCGGCATGCGCTGAACGAAGGCATTCATGAGGTCGGGTTCACGTCGAAATCGAATCCGGCCTTGTTCCATTCACGTTTTTCGGTCTTCAGCGAAAACTCGGTAAGAGGGTGGTTCTGCAACCAGGCTTGATCGGCATGTACCCGGATGCTGTGTCCGTTGGCCTGCAGGGATATGGGCAGGGATTCGCGGTCATCGCGTCGGCGTAGCAGCAAAACGGCCAGCCGCAGGCAGAACAAGGTAAGCCATTGTGCACGGGAGGGATTTCGCCCGTGGAGTTTGCTCAGTTTGCCCTGATGGCCGAGCGCAAACAAGGACATCATGATCTGGTCATCATTTGAGAAGCCCGGCATATCGGCGTGCTGGAGAATGTAGGCACTGTGCTTGTGATAATCGTCATGCGCGATGCTGATTCCGATTTCGTGCAGATCGGCCACCCACCCCAGCGTGCGTTCCAGTTCCTGTCTGTCGGGTCCGTCGGGAAATTCCAGTTGTGAAAAGAATTCCAGTGCCGCGCGCTTGACGCGTTCGGATTGTCGAGGATCGACATGGTAGCGTTTCATGAATTGACGCACGGTTTCATCACGCTTGTCGTGCTGCATGTCGCGTCCCAGCAGATCGTAAAGGACGCCGACACGAAGGGCGCCTTCGCCGGGCAGCATCAGCTTGATATGGAGTTCCTGGAAAGCGGCCATCATGATGGCAAGACCACCAGGCAGAACCAACGAGCGATCGTGCTTGAGGCCAGGCAGCTCGCTCATGATCACCTTGCCATCTTTGACTAGCTTGGCTTTGAGCTTTTCCATTCCTTCCAGGGTGATGCCTTTCTTTGACATGCCTCCTTCGGTAAGGACTGCCAGCAAGCCCTTGGCGGTTCCAGATGACCCATAAGCCTCTTGCCACCCGGTCCTGCGATACTGCTTCGAAATCGCTTCGAACTCCCGTCTTGCGGCAAGCTCGGCTTGTTGCATTCTAGACTCTGTAATGCGTCCGTCGGAGAAAAACTGGCGCGTATAGCTCACGCATCCCATGAAAAGGGAGGACATATGCATGGGCTGAAAGCCTTTTCCTATGATGACCTCGGTGGATCCACCTCCAATATCTATCATGAGCCGGCGATTCGGCGAGGGTGGAAGCTCGTTCGCTATGCCCGAGAAAATGAGCCGGGCTTCTTCCTGTCCGGCAATCACTTCGATTGGAAAACCCAGGGCCGCTTCGGCACGCGGCAATATTTCAGCTACGTTCTTCGCGACACGAAAGGTATTGGTCGCCACGGCGCGAACCCGGTTCGGGTGGAAACCGGCCAGGCGCTCTCCGAAGCGTTGCAGCACCGTGATGGCCCGTTCAATGGCTTCTTCACTGATGACGTTGTTGTCATCGAGACCTGCCGCGAGCCGGACTGATTCTTTCAGCCGGTCGATCGCGTAAATCTGGGCGGCGCCATCCTGTTGTACAACACGTCCGATTGAAAGACGGAAACTGTTTGATCCGAGGTCAACGGCGGCAAGTAGGTAGTCCATTGTGACAGTTTTTGATGAGTACCTTGCGATTATAAGGATCCCGCGGGGCACAGCGGACCGTGCGGGACTTAATTAAGGGAAAAACAGCGATAATCACTATTTGTGGGGCCAAAAAGAGGCCTACTTTTTGCTTGTCACATAACCGTAAGAAAAATGAAGTAAAAGATTGGGTTAACTTTTCGCACAGGCTTCCCCTTATATGCTTCCTTCGTCGTCTGATCCCACTTTGCTGAATCGGGAGCTTTCCCTACTCAAGTTCAACGAACGGGTCTTAGCCATGGCTGAGAATCCCGATACACCGCTGCTTGAACGCTTGCGTTACCTCTGCATTGTGAGTTCTAACCTGGACGAATTTTTCGAGATACGCATTTCCAGCCTTAAGGAGCAGCAGCGCCAGAATCCCAACCAGATCGGCAGCGACGGTTACACCCCGGGCGAAGCGTTCGAACGCGTGCATGTCGCGACTCACGAACTGGTCGATCGGCAAAACTTCCTGCTTACGCACGACGTGCTTCCCAGGCTCAGGAAAGAAGGCATCGCGCTGCTTGATCCCGCAGATTGGAGTGAGGAACTATTAGGCTGGGCCCAAGCAGGCTTTCATCGTGAAGTCATGCCCATGCTTACACCCATCGGTCTCGATCCCGCACATCCCTTTCCGCGCGTATACAACAAGAGCCTGAACTTCATCGTCTCACTGCATGGCCAGGACGCCTTCGGGCGAAGTGCCTCAATCGCCATTGTTCAGGCGCCGCGCGCATTGCCGCGGGTCATCAAGGTGCCTGCCGAGATTTGCGGCATTCCCCACGGCTATATATTGCTGACGGCATTGATCAGTACGTTCGTGGGTGAGTTGTTCCCGGGTCTCGACGTGAAAGGCTGTTATCAGTGGCGCGTGACCCGCAACAGCGACCTGTTTGTCGACGAGGAAGAAATTACGAACCTGCGGCTGGCATTGCAGGGAGAGCTTTCTCAGCGAAATTTCGGGGCAGCGGTACGGCTCGAGATCGATCACGTCATGCCGGTGGCGCTTGCCACCTTTCTCGAAAAGGAATTCCAGCTCTCGCCGCAGGATACCTACCGGGTCAGCGGGCCGGTTAATCTATCCCGCCTGATGCAGTTGTGCAATGTGATTGAACGCCCGGAGCTTCTGTTTCCCGACTACCGTCCCAGGATGCCGCCGCCTTTCGACATGGTGGCGGACAGACCTGCGGAGCTTTTTGCCGCCATCGCCGAGAAAGACCGTCTGCTGCATCACCCTTATCAGGCGTTCCAGCCGGTGCTCAACTTCCTGACTGCCGCGGCGCTGGACCCGTCTGTGGTGGCCATCAAGCAGACGATCTACCGCACAGGCGAAGACTCCGAGCTCATGCGGTTGCTGGTGGCAGCGGCCAAGGCCGGTAAAGAGGTCACGGTGGTGGTGGAACTCATGGCGCGCTTCGATGAGCAAACCAATATAAACTGGGCAGCCAAGCTGGAGGAAGTGGGCGCACACGTCAGCTATGGCGTAGTGGGACACAAAACCCACGCCAAGATGTCGCTGGTATTGCGACGCGAGCGTGGACATATCCGGCGTTATGGTCATCTGGGCACGGGCAACTATCATCCGCGTACTGCCCGACTGTATACCGATTTTGGCCTGCTGACCGCCGATCAGCGTATGTGCGAGGACATGGATAAAGTATTTTCGTTATTGACCGGCCTGGGTGCAAGACGGCCCCTGAAGCTGCTGCTTCAGGCACCGTTCACCATGCATGAAACCATGGTTGCGCTTATCCGGGGTGAGGCGGTCAATGCCAGGGCGGGTAAAAAGGCCCGCATCATGGCTAAAATGAATTCTTTGCTCGAACCTATCGTAATCGAGGCGCTGTACAAGGCCAGCCAGGCAGGCGTGAGAATCGACCTTATCGTTCGGGGCGCCTGCGCATTGAGGGCGGGGGTGCCGGGGATGTCGGAGAATATCCGGGTGCGCTCCATCATTGGCCAGTTTCTCGAGCATTCGCGCGTTTTCTACTTTTATAATGGCGGAGCTGAAAACGTATATTTGTCGTCCGCCGACTGGATGGATCGCAATTTTTTCCGCCGTGTGGAGGTCAGTTTTCCAATACTGGACAAAATTCTCAAGCGACGTGTCATCAATGAATCGTTCACCTATGCCCTGCGCGACAACCAATTGGCTTGGCGCGCGTTGCCCAACGGCACGTATGTGAAGGTGAAAGGCCGCGGAAAACCGTTCAACCTCCATCATCACCTTATGAAGCAACTCGGTCCCTGAACAACGTACGTGACTGTCACGAACATGTCATATTTCGTACTTAATATAGCGTCTGTGCAGGGTCACCCTGTCTTAACTAGTGCAAGGTCAAGAGGATTTCTCCATGTTCAAACGCGTTTTTTTACAGGTGTCAGTCGGCGTCGCCTTTGCTGCAGCTTCCCTGACAGCGCATGCTGCCGACATTACCGGTGCAGGCGCTTCGTTCCCGTATCCCATCTATGCCAAATGGGCCGACCAATACAATAAAGAAACCGGCAACCGCATCAATTACCAGTCCATAGGCTCGGGCGGCGGACAACAACAGATCATTGCGAAGACTGTTGATTTCGGTGCGTCAGACGATCCGATGAAGGCCGACGCGCTCGAAAAGAATAACTTGTTCCAGTTTCCGGCAATTGTCGGTGGAACGGTTCCCGTCATCAATATTGCCGGCATCAAGCCCGGCGAACTGAAGTTCTCGGGCCCTGTGCTTGCGGATATCTTTCTTGGCAAAATCACCAAGTGGGATGATCCGGCCATCAAGGCGATGAACCCTGATGTGAAGCTGCCTAGCGCTTCCATCATCGTGGTACACCGCTCCGACGGCTCCGGTACGACGTTCGGCTGGACCAATTATCTGTCCAAGGTTTCTCCTGCCTGGAAAGAGCAAGTCGGCGAAGGCAAGGCAGTAAAGTGGCCCACCGGTCAGGGCGGAAAGGGCAATGAAGGCGTCGCGGCCTATGTTCGCCAGCTGAAGAACTCGATCGGTTATGTCGAGTATGCCTATGCCAAGCAGAACAATCTGTCCTGGACCCAGCTCAAGAACAAGGACGGAAAATTCGTTCAGCCCACGCAGTCGGCATTTGCCGCAGCGGCCGCCAATGCCGACTGGAAAAGCGCACCCGGAATGGGCGTAGTACTTACCGAAGAGCCCGGCGCCGAATCATGGCCTGTAACGTCGGCCAGTTTCATCCTGGTACATAAAAAGCAGGATAAGCCGGAAAATGGCAAGGCCACGCTTGCTTTCTTTGACTGGGCCTTCAAGAAGGGCGGCAAAATGGCCGAGGAACTGGACTATGTTCCTATGCCTGCCAACGTGACCAGCCAGATCGCCGAAGCATGGAAAACCGAAATCAAGGCTGCTGACGGCAGTGCCATCTGGAAGTAACAGGTAAAATCGGTTTTCGATCTTCTCGCAAGTCATACCAGGACGGTGCTGTGCAGATGGCACCGTCCTTATTATGTGGTTTTATACTCATGGTCTTTCCACGAAACGCTAAAAAGCCGACATGAAAAATAATCGAAGCGCGGTCATGGACGTTCTGTTCAAGAACCTGACGCGCACCTTTGCGTTTCTGGTATTCATACTGCTGGCGGCCATCATGGTATCGCTGCTCTATGGAAGTCGTGAATCAATAGCAGCGCATGGCATTGCCTTCTTGTGGACCAATAACTGGGATCCCGTGCAGAACGTCTATGGGGCAATGGTACCCATTGTGGGCACTCTGCTTACATCATTCATTGCGCTGGTCATCGCGGTACCTGTGTCTTTCGGTATTGCCATGTTCCTGACCGAGCTCTCCCCGGTCTGGCTGCGCCGGCCGCTTGGCACTGCCATCGAAATGCTCGCGGCCATTCCATCCATTATCTACGGGATGTGGGGACTGTTCGTGTTCGTGCCCATATTCCAGCAGTACATACAGCCGCATGTCATTGACTTGTTCGCCGGCATTCCGGTACTGGGCGATGTCTTTGCCGGCCCGCCTTTCGGCATAGGCGTGTTCACGGCTGGCCTCATTCTCTCCATCATGGTGATTCCGTTCATTACGGCCGTGATGCGCGATGTATTCGAACTGGTTCCGCCTCTGCTCAAGGAATCGGCCTATGGCCTGGGAAGCACAACCTGGGAGGTGGTCTGGAGGGTCGTGCTGCCGTATACCAAAACCGGCGTAATAGGCGGCATCATGCTGGGCCTGGGGCGTGCCTTGGGCGAAACCATGGCGGTTACTTTCGTCATCGGCAACGCTTTCAACTTGCCTTCCTCGATATTTTCGCCCTCGAATTCCATAGCGTCGGCGCTGGCCAACGAGTTCAACGAGGCGGGCGGCATGCAGAAGGCCGCGCTCCTGGAACTAGGACTGATCCTGTTCCTGATCACCACCGTCGTGCTGGCTTTCTCGAAACTCCTGCTTCTTCGCCTGTCCAAGGGCGAAGGGACCTCGCACTAACCGAGCCATAAGCCATGTTTACTTCTGATTCCGTCGTCAACCTGTCCAACCCGGTCTTCAAAAAGCGACAGCGTTTCAACCGGATAATGCTGGGGCTGTCTTCCGTTGCCGTCATATTTGGCTTATTCTGGCTTTGCTGGATCATCCTTACCTTGTTCATCAAAGGCGGCTCGGCCTTATCGTTAACGCTGTTCACCGAGGCCACGCCCCCACCGGGCGCCGACGGTGGCCTGCTCAACGCCATTCTGGGCAGCATCATGATGGCCGCGGTGGGTACGCTTATTGGTACGCCGATCGGCGTGCTGGCGGGCACGTACCTGGCCGAGTACGGTCAGCGCGGCTGGCTGGCCCCCGCCACCCGCTTTCTCAACGACGTGTTATTGTCGGCGCCTTCCATCGTCATTGGCTTGTTCATTTATGCAATCTACGTGGCGCAGGTCGGACATTATTCGGGCTGGGCGGGCGCACTGGCGCTTTCCATACTGGTCATCCCGGTCGTTGTGCGTTCCACCGACAATATGTTGCTACTCGTTCCCAACAGCCTGCGCGAGGCGGCCGCGGCGCTGGGATGCCCCCAGTGGCGCATCGTGATGAACATTTCATATCGGGCCGCACGCTCCGGCATCATCACTGGCATCTTGCTTGCAATTGCACGTATTTCAGGCGAAACCGCGCCTTTATTGTTTACCGCGCTGAATAACCAGTTCATGTCCATGAATATGAATGCGCCTATCGCCAACCTTCCTGTGGTTATCTTCCAGTATGCAGCCAGCCCCTACGAAGACTGGAATCGACTGGCGTGGGCGGGCGCTGTCCTGATCACATTGCTGGTGTTGGGCATCAACATTGCCGCGCGCAGCCTGTTCCGTAAATGACAATATGGCTGGAAGCCCTGCTTCCACCGGGAAATCCTTATGCCACACACTACGCTCACACCCGAACGCACGAAGCTGGAAGTCAAGAACCTGAACTTTTATTATGGAAAGTACCAGGCGATCAAAGACGTGAACCTGTCCATCAAAGAGCACAAGGTCACTGCTTTTATCGGTCCTTCGGGTTGCGGAAAGTCTACGCTGCTGCGCACGTTCAACCGCATGTTCGAGCTTTATCCGGGTCAACGTGCCGAGGGCGAAATCATTCTCGACGGCGAAAATCTCTTGGCATCCAAAACCGATATCTCCTTGCTCAGGGCCAAGATCGGCATGGTCTTCCAAAAGCCCACACCTTTTCCCATGAGCATCTACGATAATATCGCCTTTGGTGTGCGTCTGTTCGAACGGCTCAGCAAGGGCGAAATGGATGAGCGCGTCGAATGGGCGCTGTCCAAGGCGGCTTTGTGGACCGAAGTCAAGGACAAGCTGAACCAAAGCGGCAACAGCCTCTCTGGCGGCCAGCAACAACGCTTGTGTATTGCACGGGGCGTAGCCATCAAGCCGGAAATCCTTTTGTTGGACGAACCATGTTCGGCCCTTGATCCCATTTCCACGGCCAAAATTGAAGAACTCATTGCCGAACTGAAGTCCGATTACACCGTGGTCATCGTGACTCACAACATGCAGCAGGCCGCCCGCTGTTCGGACTACACAGCCTATATGTACCTGGGCGAACTGATGGAATTCGGCGAGACCGACCAGATCTTCGTCAAGCCGGGCCGCAAGGAAACAGAGGACTACATAACGGGCCGTTTCGGATAAGACACCAAATGTAGTATTTGCGGCTTGACGCCTCCCGGTCTGCATTGCATGCTGTAAGGGGCGTCCCTCTTTGGGTCGGCCATTCGGGGGGACGCCGTCCGCCAGGCGATCCTCGGCCGTAGGTAAGGGGCCGCCTGCAGATATCCAGGAGTGTCAATATGGATCCGATCCCTAGCAGGCGCTATCTGGTCCTGTTGTGCCAGGACCGGAAGCAGGAAGCCTTCAGAGCCCTGAAAGAGCTGACAGGCGGCCAGGTGACCAGCATCGCCACCCTTGCACCGGACGGCGAGCTGCCTCGCGCTCAATTGACCGATCAATGTGCCGTTGTGTTCGACCGGATAGGCGTGGCCCTGCTACGTTGCGGCGAGGAAAAGCGACGCTTGTTGGCCATGGCGGCCCAGGAAAGCAATCCGGCAATTCTAGCGATAGAACTGGAAAGGCAGGTCAGGGCCATGGCAAGGCCCAAGGACATTGGCATTCCGGTCACGCCTTCCAACGATCCGGAGTCATTGGCCGCTTACTTGAAAGGGTATCGGGATGCGGTCAATGAAATCGTGGACCGAGCGCTTGAGCGGCAGGGGCCGGCAGCGATCGTGCATCCGCCTTCCACGCCACCGGACGAGGCATCCATGTCCTGGGGAGTGCATGTGACACGTTCCGCCGTTTCGACGTATAACGGCAGGGGCGTGAAGCTTGCTGTCCTGGATACCGGGCTGGACCTGACACACCCCGATTTCGCGGCGCGACAGATTGTGTCGCGCTCTTTCGTCGACGGCGAGTCGGTCCAGGATGGGAACGGGCACGGCACTCATTGCGCAGGCATCGCAGGTGGCCCCGCACGTCCCTCCGCCGGACCCCGTTACGGTGTGGCGGGCGAGGTCGAGCTATATATCGGTAAAGTCCTTGGTGACCAGGGTGGTGGTGCAGACGGTAGCGTGCTTGAAGGAATCAATTGGGCGATAGAGCATGGCTGTCACATCATATCCATGTCGCTGGGCAGTTCGCTGGAGTCCGGCCAGAACTATTCCAAGGTATTTGAAGAAGTGGCGCGGCGCGCACTGGCCGCGGGTACTGTCATCATTGCCGCCGCAGGCAACGAAAGCCGGCGGCCCGAGCTGATAGCGCCAGTGTCTCATCCGGCAAATTGCCCATCGATTTTTGCGGTAGGAGCCGTTGATCAGGCGTTGCAGACTGCCTCGTTTTCATGCGCAGGGCTAGTCCCCGACGGCGGCCAGGTCGACATCGCGGGTCCAGGAGTCCAGGTTCTATCGTCATGGCCTGTACCGCAGCGGCACAACACCCTGAGCGGTACCAGCATGGCAACACCTTTCGTGGCCGGAATCGCCGCGCTCCACGCCCAGTCGGATCCGGCATTGCGCAGTCGAGCCTTGCTCAATATTCTCGTGCAGACAGCAAGGCGCCTGACCCAGCCTTCCCGCGATGTCGGCGCAGGACTTGTCCAGGCACCCTGACATGAGGCGTTCCAATCCATGACCCGAATCCTGGTAACTGTGCTTGTGGACGACGATTACCTTGGGCGGTTTTCGGAGGTCGTCGACCGCTGCATAGACGTCGGCATGGCTGTGCAGCGCCAGATGACCTCAATTGGCGTCATTTATGGCACGGTGGACGAAACGCGCATCGGCAGTCTCGGCCATATACTGGGCGTGCGCCATGTCGAGGCATCGCGCGAGGTCGGGCCGCTGGGCGGGCACCCCGGCAATTGAGCAGGCTGTGCGCAATCAGCTTATCAATCCCAGTTCCACGAAACTTGGAATGCTAGCTTCGGCCGCCCGCTGACCTTCGTCAATAGCCACTTTTGCGCGATGAAAGTCCAGCAGTCCCAGGTGCGCCAGTCGGGGTGAAATGACGATATCGGCCGGCTCGCCTGCCATGCGGCTGCGCGTGATGCGTACCTGCATGATATTGATGCTGGCGGCGACTACGTCCAGCATGGATGGGAGGCGCAGCTCGGGTGGGACGGATTCAGGCAGGAATGAACTCAGGTTCATCTGCAGTTTGCGCATCCATTCGGACCCGACGGTGCCTGTGGTTTGTGGGACGGGTGCGGCGGCACGGCTGGTATGGCGGCTCAGGATATCGGAGTTCAAGTCAATGGCAATGACGAAGTCGGCTCCCATGGCACGCGCCAGCGAAACCGGTACCGGGTTGACCAGTCCTCCATCGACGAGCAATTGCCCATCATGCCATACGGGGGAAAATAGGCCGGGCAAGGCCAGGGAAGCACGCACGGCGTCAACGGTGGATCCATTGCGCAACCATACTTCATTGCCGGTATGCAGCGCCGTGGCGACGGCGCCGAACGGCATTCCGAGCGTTTCAATGGGCTGGTCAATGAAGTTGCGGCGAAAGAAATCCATCAGGCGCTCGCCTTTGAGCATGCCGCCGTTCAGGCGGAAATCCATGAAAGCGACCACATCCTTGATACCCAAACCTATTACCCATTGCTCGAACCGGTCGAGTTCGCCGACGGCATGGGCTGCGCCCACAAGCGCCCCAATCGACGTGCCGCAAACGATATCGGGCCGAATGCCTGCCTTCGCCAGAGCATGAATGACACCAATATGAGCCCAGCCACGGGCCGATCCGCTACCCAGCGCCAAGCCTATACGGGGCTGGCGCACGTGTTTATGCATGGTTGCTCCCATAAGGACGCCAGGCAGGAAGGAAGGGCGGGTTCAGTTCCAGCTTCCGCCCCTGCCGCCTACACTGAAACGCCCGGCGCCCAGCAAGGCAATGGCGATGCTGCCGAACAGGAAGAGGCCCTGGAGTTCCAGCCGCCATCCACCGCTGCCACCCAGCTGCATCAGTTGGCCGCTGTGTGCCAGCGCGACGGCGACGACCATGTTAAGCGCGATCAGCAAGGCGCCCAGTCGCGTGTACAGGCCCAGTATCAGCATCAGTGGTGCGAGCACTTCGCCAATATAGACGGCCCAGGCAAAAAAGGCCGGTAGGCCGCGCGCAACCATCATGCCTTCGATAGGGCCTACGCCGTTGATCATTTTGGCAATGCCATGCAGTACTATGAATATGCCGATGGCCAGGCGCAGAATAAGCTTGGCCAGGTCTTCCTGAGTAGCGGTGGACATGTTCGGATCCCGTGGTAATGATAAGTGCGGTAGCGCGTCGCGTCATTATAGAAGTAGAACAGACGATGCGAAGCAGCGACTTATCTGGCAGTGAATTGGGCGGACGTATCCGGCCATGAGCTGCAGCATCAGACAGGAGCATAACTTGCGTATTAACTTCAGCGGTGTTGCCCCCGTGACATTCTTCGGTTCAGCACTTATTGCGCTGGGACTCATAGGCTTCGCCATGTTTGAGCCCAAAGGCTCGGCGGCACTGTTCAATGGTGCCAACAAATGGATCATTCGCGAGATCGGCTGGTTCTACATGCTGTCGGTGGGCATCTTCGTCATATTTCTGCTCGGTCTAACCATGAGTAGTCTCGGCAAGGTCAAACTGGGGCCTGACGACTCGGTACCTGACTACAAGTTCGGCACCTGGGTGGCCATGTTGTTCAGCGCCGGGATGGGGATAGGGATAGTGTTCTATGGTGTGGCGGAACCTATCATGCATTTTGCCCACCCCCCGGATGCGCCGCCGCGCACCGCTCAAGCGGCAGCCGACGCGATGGAAATCACCTTCTTCCACTGGGGCATCCACGCCTGGGCAATTTATGCAGTACTTGGACTGGCTCTGGCCTATTTTGGCTATCGGCGCGGACAGCCGTTGGCCCTGCGGTCTGCTTTTCATCCCATCATTGGTGATCGTATTCACGGGCCAATAGGCGACTTCATCGATATCTTCGGCGTTGTCGGCACACTTGCCGGACTGGCCACTTCGCTGGGGTTGGGCGTAGCGCAACTGAATGCCAGCATGAACTATCTCTTTGGCCTGCCCCAAAGCCTGACCGTTCAATTGCTGCTCATCGGCATTGTCACGCTGCTTGCCACATTCACGGTCGCCACCGGACTGGACAACGGCATAAGGAGACTTAGCGAATCGATACTGATCGTCTCGGCCTTTCTGATGATCCTGATCGTGGCGCTTGGCCCCACAACCTATTTGTTGCGCGTTTTCGTCGAGAACATCGGCCTTTATATTCATGCGTTTGTCGCGCGAACTTTCCATACTTATGCGTACGAACCCACTGCCTGGGTGGGTGACTGGACGCTGTTTTATTGGGGCTGGTGGATTTCCTGGTCGCCGTTTGTCGGCATGTTCATCGCGCGGATCTCGCGCGGCCGCACAATACGCCAGTTCCTGCTGGGTGTGCTGTTCGCGCCCGCCGGTTTCAGCTTTGTCTGGTTCACGATTTTCGGCAATCTGGCCATATGGCTGGATCTCAACGTAGCGAACGGACAGATATCCGAAACGGTTGCGGCGAATCTTCCCCTGGCCCTGTTCACGGTATTCGATTATTTGCCATGGTCCAACTTCCTCGCCTGGGTCACCGGCCTGCTGGTCGCGGTCTATTTTGTCACCGCATCCGATGCGGGAGCCCTCGTCATCGCCATGATTACCTCCAAAGGAGAAGAAGAACCACCACTATGGTTGCGGATATTCTGGGCTTTGACTTGCGGCGGTGTTGCGGCCGGACTACTGGTGGCGGGAGGACTGGAGGCGGTGCAATCAGTCGCCGTCATTGCGGCGCTGCCGTTATGCGTGGTGATGCTGTTGATGTGCTACGGCATACTCAAGGGCTTGCGCGATGAGGTGTCCATCCAGGCGAGCCGCAATTTGCCGATTGCGCCGCTGGTCAGCGGCCAAGGTGGATTGTCCTTGCGCCAGCGTCTGGCCAGTATCGTGAGCCATCCCACCAGAAAACAGGCCAGCGGATTCATTGACCAGACTGTTGCCGAAGCATTCGAGACCGTTGCTTCGGAGCTGAGGAAGCGCCAGATCGACGCCGACTCGGTGCGCCTCGACGACGGCATGCAACTGGTGATCCGCCATGCCGACGAGGTCCAGGACTTCACCTATGCGGTCCGCATGGTCGGCCAGCCCATTCCTGCATTTGCGCTGACCGATGCCGCGCGCAGGGATGGCGAAAAACGTCGCTTTTATCGTACCGAGGTATTTTTGAACAAGGGTGGGCGGGGCTACGATATCTATGGATATCATGCCGATCAGGTGGTGGCCGATATCATCAATCACTACGACCGTTTCCGCCACTATCTTTATTCGCTCGACCCCGGTACTACGATGTAATTGCCGGTTTCTGGTCCCGATAGGTCAGGACCAGCCCCGGAAACTGCGAGAAAGGGATTTTCAAGTCATCTTCGCTTTTGACCAGGGCATCGCCGATGTCATCGACAAGCACGGTGCCGGGATGGGTGTCCATCAGAATTTGCAGCATCTGTTCGGACGTGCCGTGGCAGTTCATGGGAACAAGCGTTTTTCCTGCCGCCAATATCGCCAGCATGCTCACGATATATTCCATTGAATTCGCAGCGCATAACCCCACGCGTGATCCGGGTACCGGGTCTTTGGACTGCAGTGCGACCGCCAGCGCGTTCACCGCGGTGACGAGTTCTGAATAGCTGACCTGAGTGCTTGCGTCTTCGATGGCGATGTCGTCGCCATGTTGTAGTGCCAGTTTTTCCAGAATTTCAAGTGTAAGCTGCATGCTGACGGCCTTTGAAAAGATAATATGCGCCGAGTATAGCTTCTGGTAACTGTTTCGCGTGGCTTCGGTTCATTTGCTGCCACGCCGAGGCAGACGCTTCGATTCAGCGGTGAGCCTGATATCTTGCCGCGTCGTTCGTCGACGACGAGGTCAGGCCGACGAAATTCATTATGGCTTTTTCGTAGGACGAACCGCTGCGGCTTACGCCCGAGTGCGAGGCGCCTGGTATCTTGACCAGTTGCTGGATGGTGTCAGTACGGTTTCTGGCTGCGCCAAATAAAAGGTCGCTCATGGTGTGCGGTACGATCTGGTCGTTCGTGCCGTGTAGGAACAGAATCGGGCTGCGCACCTGGTTTATTGACCCGACGGAGTCGAACGGCTGCGTGACCAGGCGATGGAGTCCCGGTATGGCCGAATACCCGGTGGTGGGGATCATGTCTTGGATGTTGGTGAAAGTGGACTCCAGGATGAGTCCCGCAAATGCGGGGTGTGTCGTGTGGGCTGCCATGGAGACGGCGATGGCGCCGCCAAGGCTATGCCCATATACGTAGCGGCGCGACGGATCGGGCTGGCGCTGCTCGAGTTCGTGCAGTGCGGCAATCGCATCTTCCGTTGCGCTGGCCTGAGAGGGCAGCAATGGGCTCGACTCGCCAAAGCCGCGATAGTCGATTGCAAGCACGGAAAATCCCATTTCCAGCCATCGTTCAATGCGGAACACACTGCCATTGAGGTTCCAACGCGAGCCATGAAGGTAAAGGACGGTGGGTGCCTTGGGATCAGCGTGTGCAAGGTACCAGGCACGGACCGTGCCATTTCCGGCCAGATTGATGTCGAAAATTTCCGTTCTGGAGGGAGGTTCGCGCCACCAGCGGCCTTCGCCCAGCTCGATTGAAAATATTGTTGCGCGCTGCCATCGATCGAGCGCCTCATAGCCAACGGCGGCAAGGAGCAGGCTGCAGATCGTGGCAAGCAGGAAGAAACGTAATCGGGTGGGCATGGTCTCGGGCAGGAAGAAGGTGCGAGATAATAAGAGCAGTGTCATGAACCTTAAGTTCCCTGCGCGCGGCGCAGGTGTTTTTCATACAGGATAGAGCACTATGGCGGTCGAATTGTTCAACAATGGATGCGTGCACGCATGAGCGGCATAACAGTGACAGAAGAGAACGGCGTAAGGTTTCTGCGCTTCGGCACTCAATGGGTGCAGGGATCGATGAAAATTGCGGATCCGTATGCGATCGATCTGGAGTATGTCCAGCAAATGATGATGTGGACGTTGTTTAATGCGACACCTCAGCACATCGTGCAACTGGGCTTGGGCGCCGGCGCCTTGACCAAATTCTGCCACCGCCATTTCGCGACGGCGAAAGTGACCGCCATCGAGCTTGATGCTGCGGTGATCGCTGCCTGCCGGTCCCAGTTCTTTTTACTGTCCGACGATGAACGGCTCAGGGTGTTGCAGATGGATGCCATGGCGTTTGTCCAGGACGTTCAAAATCATGGAACAGTCGATGTCTTGCAGGTGGATTTGTACGACGCCCAGGCGCGAGGCCCGGTGTACGAGTCGCCAGCCTTTTATCAGGCGTGCGCGGACTGTCTTGCGCCTCATGGCATCCTGACGGTCAACCTGTTTTGTGACGCTCCCGATCACGGCAAAAACCTGGAGGCCATGGAAGCCGGTTTCGGGGCCATCGCCTGGTTGCCCGAAGTGCACGACGGCAATGTCGTTGCCATTGGCTTCAAGACTGCACCGTCGATCGACTTCACCGACTTGTACCAGCGGGCCGCGATGATTCGGGCCACATTAGGCTTGCCGGCCGAGTCATGGGTGGATGGCCTGCAGAGCTGGATGCAGGGAACCTAGAAAAAAGCGGTCACTTTTTCACATCGAGCCTGGGTGGCTGATCGTTCCACGGCATGAGGGGAACCGATGAAATGGCGTTGAACGGCGAACCCTCGATAACCTTCTCGCTGACCACCAGGTATACCAGCGAGTTGTTCTCCTGGTCCACCAGCCGAGACACATTCAATCCCTTGAACAGGAAGCTCATGCGTTGGGTGAAGACATTTTCTTCTGCCTGGCGCACGGGCTTCTTGCCCTGGATGGGACCGACCTGACGGCATGCAATGGAAAACCGTGAAGGATCTTCTGCAAAGCCCAAGGCGCCGGATATGCCGCCCGTCTGTGCGTAGGAAACATGACAGACCACGCCGTCGACGCCGGGATCCTTGAATGACTGTACGCAGACCTTGTCGTTGTTGAGCACACGCCAAGTGGTGCTGACGCAACCTACTTCCGCAGCATGGGCGGTATTACCCAGGATGCTGGCGGCAGCCAGAACGATGAAGGCAAATAGGTGTTTCATGGCGGCACGCAAGGCAAAAAAGCGAATTTTAGCCCGAGAGCTTGTTCTGTGTGACCGTGGTTAAATGCATATTGCACGTTTTGACCTGGGAATACGGTAAATGAGCACCATTGGCATCCTTGCGGCCCTGCAGGAAGAGATTGCGACATTGCTGACGGCAATGGGGCCTGATGTTGTCATGCGCCATATCGGCCAGCGCATATATTACGAGGGGCGGCTGTCGGGGCGCCGCTGTGTGCTTGTACTCGCTCGTGTCGGCAAGGTCGCCGCCGCGGCGACTGCCGTGACGCTCATACGCGAATTCCGCGTAACCGTGGTTGTCTTTACCGGTCTGGCGGGGGCCGTGGCGGAACACGTGCGCGTTGGGGATGTCGTGGTAGCCCGGACGCTGCTGCAGCACGACCTCGATGCCAGGCCCTTGTTTTCCCGCTACGAAGTTCCCTTGCTGGGCCGCAGCTATTTCGACGCCGACGCGCAGATGGTCGCCTTGCTGAGCGAATGTGCAAACGACTACCTCGGTTCGGACCTCGCCGGGGAAGTGCTTTCCGCCACGCGAGGCGCGTTCGGCATCGACGATCCGAAAGTGTATTGCGGCACCATCATCAGCGGCGATTGCTTTGTCTGCGATACGTCCGCGGTTGCCGTGCTGCGTAGCGCCTTGCCTGATGCCCTATGCGTCGAAATGGAAGGGGCGGCGGTGGCACAGATATGCTATGAATATGGGGTGCCCTGCGGCGTATTGAGGACGATATCCGACCGGGCCGACGATACGGCCGGCATCGATTTCACTACATTCCTGACCCAGGTGGCCCGCTTTTATTCTGCAGGAATCCTCACGCGTTTCCTTATGCATTGCTCCAGTCAAGGTCGATAAGTCGCCTCGCTTATTCAGAAGGACTACGATCCATGAACTCCGTACCCCTGTTTCCCCTCAGCACCACGCTGTTTCCGGCAGGTCTGCTGACATTGCGTATCTTCGAAGTGCGTTACCTCGATATGATCAGGAAGTGCATTGCCGATAAGACAGAGTTCGGCGTCGTCACGTTGATCAGCGGCAGCGAAGTCCGCCAGCCGCAAGGCGGCGAAGAATTGGCAACGGTCGGGACCATGGCGCGCATCGACGAATGGACCGCCCCGATGCCTGCGCTATTGCATTTGCGGTGCACAGGTACGTCGCGTTTCCATCTGCTGTCCAGCGCAAAAGCCAAATACGGTTTATGGATGGGAACCATCCTGCCTGTCGCCGACGATCCGCTAGTGCCAATACCGGCGTCACTCCAGCGTAGTGCCGATGCCCTGGGTAAAATCATTGCACAGCTTCAAAAAGACGGAGTGCCGGTCTCCGAGATGCCCATAGCGCCACCGTTTCGTCTCGATGAAAGTGCCTGGGTAGCCGACCGATGGTGCGAATTATTGCCACTGGGTACCGAAGAGAAGCTACGATTACTTGCTTTGCAGGACCCCGTCTGGCGGCTGGAGTGTGTACACAAGTACATGACGGACCGTGGACTGATGTCCTGATTGCGCCTTATCGAGATAACCATTAGTGGAACCTATGTACGAAACCCTGGATATTCACGTCGATGCCCCGGTCGCAACGGTCTGGATGAACCGTCCGGCCGTGCATAATGCGTTCAATGCCACCTTTATTCGAGAGCTCACCGCCGCCTGCAATGTCCTGGATGCCGACACGTCGCTGCGCGTTATTGTGCTGGCCGGCCGCGGCAAGAGCTTTTCAGCGGGAGGCGACCTGAATTGGATGCGGGAAACCGCCGATGCGGATTCCCTTTCAAACCACGATGATGCGCGCCGGCTGGCTACCATGTTGCGCACGCTGTCAGAGATCTCCAAACCGACCATCGCGCGGGTGCATGGCGCGGCGCTGGGTGGTGGCATGGGCCTGGTGTCGGCCTGCGATATCTGCATTGCGTCGTCGACGGCCAGTTTTGCGACATCCGAGGTTCGCCTCGGCCTGATTCCTGCGGCAATCAGTCCGTATGTCATACGCGCGATCGGACAGCGCCAGGCCTACCGTTATTTCCAGACGGCAGAACGCCTGTCTGCCGAGCGTGCTGCGCAATTGGGATTGGTGCACGAGGTCGTGGCGCCCGAGCATCTCGATAGCAAGGTGCAAGAGATCGTGGATGCCCTGTTGCTGGGTGGACCCTCAGCGCAAAGTGCCGCCAAAGACCTGATTCGTAATGTGGCCGAGCAACGCGTCGACGATACCGTGCTGGAAGATACAGCGCGACGGATTGCCGTGCTGCGTTCCCAGCCAGAGGCAAAAGAGGGAATGACCGCTTTTTTGGACAGGCGAGAACCGGAATGGGTTGCCCGAATTGCCAAGGCGCCTTCGGTCTCTATGTCAGCCGGTTCCAGCAACGAGGTGACGGATTCATGATCCTCTTATATCACTGCGTCAGCGCCCGATCGTTCCGTCCCTTGTGGACGCTGGAAGAGTGTGGCATTCCCTATGAACTCAAAATGCTTCCCTTTCCGCCCCGGTATGCTGCCCGCGAATACTTGCAGATCAATTCCCTTGGCACGGTTCCCGCGCTTTTTGATGACCAGGTCCGAATGACGGAATCGGCGGCAATGTGCCAATATATCGCGGCCCTATACGGTCCAGCTTCGATGGATGTGAAGCCGGACGAAGCATGCTTCGGTGCTTACCTGAACTGGCTGCATTTTGGCGAGGCTACGCTCACATTTCCGCAGACGATAGTCCTTCGATACGGACGTTTCGAGACGCCGGAACGCCGCAATCCTCAAGTTGAGGCGGACTACAGGCGTTGGTTTCTGGCGCGTCTGCGGGCCGTGGACGCCGTGTTGTCCGAGCACGAATTTCTGTGTGCAGACCGGTTCACTGCCGCAGACATCTCGGTGGGTTATGCCCTGATGCTTGCCGAGTTCCTTGACATGGAACCGGAATTTCCGGCAACCGTTCGCGAGTATTGGAGAAGACTGAAGAATCGCGATGGTTATCGGATGGCCCTGGACTCCCAGTACAGGGCTGCTGTCGAGCAAAAAGTTTCGGTCGTCCCCGCACCCTTGACCACTCCATAGCGCGGGGCCACGTTTCATTCAATCACGATACCAATTCAGCGCGGAGAAGGGCCATGTTACCAACAGCACCAGCAGACTACGATGACCTATGCAAACGTTTCAAGTGGTCTATTCCGCCGCGCTACAACATTGGTGCCGATGTGTGCACCAAGTGGGCCGAGCAGGATCCCGGCCGCCTCGCGCTGATTCAGGTTGGACATGACGGGAAGGCCAGCAACTACACCTTCGGCCAGATACATGAAACCTCCAATCGCTTCGCCAACCTGCTGCGCAGTGTGGGCGTGGCGCCTGGCGACAGAGTTGGCGTGCTCCTGCCCCAGGCGCCCGAAACCGCCATGGCGCATATCGGCATCTATAAATCCGGATGCATCGCCATTCCGCTGTTTTCGCTGTTTGGTGCCGAAGCCCTGCAATTTAGACTTGCCGACAGTGGAGCGAAAGTGGTCGTCACCAACAGCGAAGGCGCGGCGAAGCTGTTCGAGATTCGTGATCGCCTGCCGGATTTGCAGGCGGTGTTCACTACAGAAGGCGCATTGTCCGGCACTATGGACCTGCACCGCGAGTTGGCCGGCCATAGTAACGACTTCACCGCCATCGATACGGCCGCCGACGATCCCGCGGTCATTATCTATACATCGGGGACAACCGGCCAGCCCAAGGGTGCGCTGCATGCTCACCGGGTACTGCTGGGTCATTTGCCGGGCGTGGAGATATCCCATAATTTGTTCCCGCAGGAGGGCGACCGGATGTGGACGCCTGCCGATTGGGCATGGATCGGCGGGCTTTTCGATGTGTTGCTTCCCGCCTGGCACCACGGTATTGCTGTAGTCGCGCATCGCTTTCAGAAATTCACGCCGGAAGCGGCTTTCCAGCTGCTGCAGGATTTCGAGATACGCAATACATTTCTGCCTCCCACTGCCCTGAAGATGATGCGTTCCGTGGCCAATCCCGAACGGCGCTGGTCCTATCGCCTTAGGTCAGTGGCCAGCGGAGGCGAGACGCTGGGGTCAGAGCTGCTGGATTGGGGTCGACGTAGTTTTGGGCTGACCATCAACGAGTTCTATGGTCAGACGGAGTGCAATATGACGGTTTCGTCATGCACCGATCTCATGCCCATTCGTGCCGGCTCGATAGGGCGCCCAGTGCCCGGACACCGCGTTGCCATCGTCGACGATCAAGGTGCGATGGTCAACGCCGGTGCAACCGGCAATATTGCCGTATTGCGGCCGGATCCGGTCATGTTCCTGCAATACTGGAATAACCTGGAGGCAACCGAGCAGAAATTCATCGGTGATTGGCTGCTTACTGGCGATCTGGGCGCGATGGATGGCGACGGCTATATACGCTTCGTGGGACGCAATGATGATGTCATCACCTCGGCCGGCTATCGTATCGGACCGGGCGAGATCGAAGACAGCATTCTGCAGCATCCCGCCGTGAAAATGGCCGCCGTGGTCGGAGCACCGGACTCCCAGCGGACCGAGATCGTCGTCGCGGTGGTGGTCTTGCACGAAAACCAGCAGCCCGGCGACGCCCTGAAGCGGGAAATCCAGGAGCACGTGAAAGTTCGACTGGCAGCGCACGAGTATCCACGCGAGATTTTTTTCGTGGATGAATTGCCGATGACGACGACAGGCAAGGTGATCAGGCGGGAATTGCGCGACACCGTGGCGCAATGGCGCGCATCGCAAGGGAAGGCATAAGCCGTTGGCAAATGACCCGGGCGCGTGCGATTGCGCGCGATTCCCATCAGATCGCCGGTATTCGGATCACAGCAAAAGAAAAGCGGCTTAGCAAGAAAACTTGCTAAGCCGCTTTAGTATTGGTCGGGGCGAAAGGATTCGAACCTTCGACCCTCTGGTCCCAAACCAGATGCGCTACCAGGCTGCGCTACGCCCCGAATTTTTGTTCACTGCTTACAACAGCCAGCTACTATAACATACAAAATGGATCATGATGCGATGATTGGGCCAACCTCGTCATTGTTTTCATCGAGGCCGCGTTTTTCCACACTCAGCTTGGCGATACGGCGACCCTCCAGTTCGAGTATGCGGAACACGAAGGCGGCATTGTGATGCTTCAAGGTGAGCTCTTCGCCCACCTCTGGCAGGCGTTCGAACTGGCGCAGCAGGTAGCCGGCCACCGTGCTGTATTCGTCCGACTCTTCGATCAAGCCTTCGAGGTCGAGTGTTTGCTGGAAGTGGTGCATGTCGGCCGCACCGTCGACGATCCACCGGTTCTCGCCGGCGGTGATGATGTCAGGCGTTTCGTCTTCGTCCGGGAAATCGCCCGCTATGGCTTCGAAAACATCAATGGGCGTGACCAGGCCCTCGACGGTGCCGAATTCATTGATGACAATGACCAGTTGTCCGCGGGCTGCCTTGAGCGTATCGATCAGGTCGAGTATGCGGACGGTTTCATGAACGATGATGGGGGGGCGGAAGACTTTCTCATTCAACGTGCCATGTGTGATCAGGTCGGCAATCATGTCTTTGGCACGGCCTATGCCTACAATTTCGTCCAACGATCCGCGGCACACGGGGAAAAAACCGTGCGGCGTATTGTTAATTTCCTGACGTATGGCCTCGGGCTCGTCTTCCAGGTTGATCCATGTAATATCCGTGCGGGGCGTCATGATGGAATGCACGTTGCGATCAGCCAGCCTGAGCACTCCGCTGACCATATTGCGTTCTTCGACGGCAAAGGGTGTGTTGGAAGGATCCGAAGGCGGGTGATCGCCGGTATTGTCGGAATAGACGGGACGCTTGCCCAACATGCGCAGGATGCCTTCAGCGGTGCGTTCGCGCATGGGACGGGGTGTGTCCAGATTGATCAGATTGCGCCGGGCAACTTGATTGAGTGTTTCGATGGCCACTGAAAACCCGATGGCGGCATAGAGGTAGCCTTTGGGCACTTTGAAGCCGAAACCTTCGGCGACGAGCGCGAAACCTATCATCAGCAGGAATCCCAGGCACAGGACGACCACGGTGGGATGCGCATTGACGAAGCGCGTCAATGGCTTGGACGCGACCAGCATGATGCCGATTGCGATAATTACGGCGGCCATCATGATTTCCAGCCTGTCCACCATGCCCACCGCGGTAATGACGGCATCCAGCGAAAAGACCGCGTCCAGCACCACAATTTGCGTCACTATGATCCAGAAACCGGGGTACATGCGCGATCCGGACATACTGGCCGCCTTGCCTTCGATCCTTTCGTGCATTTCCATGGTGCCCTTGAACACCAGAAAGAAGCCGCCCGCAATCAGAATAAGATCGCGTCCCGAAAAAGCGGAAGAGCCTACGAAGAATAGCGGCTCGGTAAGCTTGAACAGCCATGAGATGCCGGATAGCAGGCCCAGACGCATGACAAGGGCGAGCGACAAGCCAATGACGCGTGCGCGGTCTCGCTGCGCGGGCGGAAGCTTGTCCGCCAATATGGCAATGAAAATCAGGTTGTCGATGCCCAGTACGATTTCAAGGACGACAAGTGTTAACAGGCCGACCCACGCGGCGGGGTCAAGCAACAGCTCCATTAGGGGGCTTCCAATGAAAAAATGACAATTATAGGTGGCATTTGGACAGGCTTGGCAGTAATTGCCAGAAGCTGAGTGAAATTCACTCTAGGGTCAGATGCCCGATGAGCTTGTAATTTCATGCGTTTCGATCGAAGATGATGCGCCGGCCTTTGCCGGCAAGGCGCCGCTGATCACTTGCGGGCGGCGTGTCATTAAGCAAGTAAATCCATGGCGAGGCAAATCATGAGCAAAAAACTGTTAATGCTGGTCGGCGATTACGCTGAAGACTACGAAACGATGGTGCCGTTCCAGACACTGCTTACCGTGGGCCACACAGTGCATGCGGTTTGCCCGGATAAAAAGGCGGGCGATACGGTCGCGACCGCCATCCACGATTTCGAAGGCGCGCAAACCTATAGCGAGAAGCCGGGCCACCGTTTTGCGTTGAACCACGATTTTGATGATGTCGACGTCAATGATTACGATGGGCTCGTTATTCCGGGCGGCCGCGCCCCCGAATATCTGCGCATGAATGACAGAGTACTCGAGATCGTCCGGCAGTTCGATTCCGCCCGTAAGCCCATAGCCGCCGTGTGCCATGGCGCGCAAATATTGGCGGCGGCAGGCGTACTGAAAGGCCGTACGTGTTCAGCTTATCCGGCGTGCGCCGCCGAGGTCCGGCTGGCTGGTGGCACTTTCGCGGAAATAGGAATAGACCAAGCACATACCGACGGAAATCTGGTCACCGCTCCCGCATGGCCTGCGCATCCCGCCTGGATGGCGCAGTTTCTGGCGGTGCTTGGAACGCGCATTACGCACGAATAGCCAATCTTATTTTTTTGCCTGCAAGTGTGGAAGCGTATAGGCCTGATTCTGATATACCCAGCTGGGCCATACCGCGTGCGCGAGCGCTTCCCGTGCAAGCTCGGCGTCTGCGCGTACCGGAATATAGCTGGAGGGCGCCTGATATGTGTACTGGCTGGGGTCGCGATGTGGCTCCAGCACCATCAATGTGTCGCCTTTCAAATAGCCGTAGTTTTCGCCGTATTGCATCATGGCGCGCCCCCCGCCTTTTTTTGTCAGGTCGTGTCCTATCATGGGATGTTCGCACTCCACCCCCATAATCGACAGCAGCGTGGTTGGCAGGTCTATCTGGCTGATCAACCTGTTGTCGCTGCGCGGCGCCACGTCGGCACCGAGAATCAACGCGGGAATATGAAAATGGCGCAAGGGAACAAGACTGGCGCCGCCGACGCGCGAGTCATGGTCGGCTACGATCAGGAACACCGTGTTGTCCCAGTAGTCGGATTGCCGGGCCCGGTCAAAAAACTGGCCGATCGCCCAGTCCGCGTAGCGTACTGTATTCTCGACAGTGGCCGGGTTACCGTCGGGATCTATCCGGCCGCTCGGGTATTCCCAGGGTGAATGATTACTGACCGAAAACGCGAGCGTGAAAGTGGGTTGATCGGGTGTGGCTTGCAGGACCTGGTCCAGCTTGTTGAACATGTCTTCATCGCTGGCGCCCCATGTGCCGACGAAGGCAGGGTTCTTGAATGTCGGAAGATCATGAAGGTCATCGAAGCCGTTGCCCAGGAAGAAGCTCTTCATGTTGTCGAAATGAGCCTCGCCGCCATAGATGAAGCTGGATCGATAGCCTTGTTGCTTCAAAACCTGCGCCAGGGTGAAAAAGTGGCTTTGCGCACCGGAAAGACGCAGGACGGCATCAGAGACGGTGGGCGGAAAGCTGGCAACCACGGCTTCGAGCCCACGTACTGAGCGGGTGCCCGTGGCGTAGGCACGCGTAAAATTCCATCCGGTACGTGACAGCGCGTCCAGGCATGGCGTAAGCTGGGCACCGCCAAGATTGCCCACGTACTGCGCGCCCAGGCTTTCCTGGACGATCATCACGACATTGAGCGGGCGCGAGCGCTTGGAACTGGGGTGTTGCGCATGCAGTGTCGGGATGTCGACACTGCATTGGTCAATGCCTGCGCCTTGCCTGACCAAGGCATTCATTTCGTCGGGTTCTATCTTGCCATAGACGTCTTCCGCCGAACGTTCATTTTTCATGCTGTACAAGGCATAGCTGACCGAATACAGGGAATTGAGCGGTAACGCATTGAGCATACTGTCGCTGCAATAGGCGACGGTAGACGGATTGATGGGTCGATGGCCCAGCGTGCCGCGTATGGCCAGGAATGTTGCGACGGCGGCGGCCAGGGACACCAAGGGACGTGCCCACCACACCATTTTGATATCGGGCGGAACAGCGATGAACAGGGTATAGGCAATCCACGCCGATAGCGCGAGCACAGCGACGCCGCCGAATATGACCGTCTTGTAGCCTTTCCAGAGCATGCCAAACACTTCGTTTGGATGCTTCAGGTATTCCACATAAAGACGGTTCGGACGGGTATCATATTCATGGATGAATTGCGGGGTCGAGACCTCTAGCAGTACCAATAACAGCCACGCGAACATGAACCACCATCCCGTGATCGCGACCGCCAGCGGGATGTGCCCGATCCAGGGGGAGAGCACCGCGGGGATTCCCGCAATAATGGCTATCTGGTTTGCATCGATGCGCAAGCCGCCGATCAGTATGGGCAGAATGCCACCGGCCTGTTTCACCCGCTGCCATTGCCACGCTGCGAGCATGCCACGGCTCAACATCAGCAGGCCCAAGCTGGATATGATAAAAGTCAGGGTCAAATCGCGCATTGCTAGTATTTAAAGATCAGTTAACCGCGTAGTGTAATGGTTGCGACCATAGACCTGCATATTGCGTACAATTTATTGCGATTACTCCCTGATCCGTCCAGCACAGGAACTCACATGACCATTCCCCGCCCTTATGCAAAATTGTTTGGCGCTGCCGCCCTGGCCCTGGCGGTCACTTCGGCGTGGGCGCAAGATGTCATCAGAATTGGCGAGCTCAACAGCTACAAGACCCAGCCTGCCTTTCTAGGGCCCTACAAAAAGGGCATGGAACTGGCCCTGGAACAGATCAACGCCGCCGGCGGAGTGAATGGCAAGAAACTTGAATTGATCATCCGCGATGACAACTCCAATCCGGGCGACGCGGTCCGCGCGGCGCAAGAGCTGCTGACTCGCGACAAGGTCGATGTTCTCACCGGGACGTTCCTCTCGCACATCGGTCTGGCGGTCACCGATTTCGCCAAGCACAAGAAAGTCTTCTTTCTTGCCAGCGAGCCGCTGACCGACAAAATAGTCTGGGCTGACGGAAACCGCTACACCTACCGACTGCGCAACTCCACCTATATGCAGGTGGCGATGTTGATACCCGCGGCAGTGAAGATGAACAAGAAGCGCTGGGCTATTGTTTATCCCAATTACGAATACGGACAGTCGGCAGTCGCCACCTTCAAGACGCTGCTCAAGCAGGCACAGCCGGATGTCGAATTCGTGGCAGAGCAGGCGGCGCCGCTGGGCAAGATCGATGCGGGCAGCGTCGTGCAAGCGCTGGCCGATGCCAAGCCGCAAGCCATGTTCAACGTATTGTTCGCTACAGACCTCTCGAAATTCGTCCGTGCGGGGACGCAGCGTAATTTCTTCGAGGGATTGCCGGTGGTCAGCATGCTTACCGGCGAGCCTGAATATCTCGATGCGCTTGGCAGCGAGACGCCCGTGGGCTGGGTGGTGACTGGCTATCCGTGGTATGCCATCGACACACCCGAACATGATGCATTCCTGAAAGCCTACCAGCAGCGCCACAACGACTACCCCCGATTAGGCAGCGTGGTCGGCTACAACGCAATCCTGTCCTTGGCGGCGGGCATCAAGAAAGCCGGCAGCGCCGATACAGAAGCCCTGGTCCAGGCATTCAAAGGCCTTGAAGTCGATACTCCCTTCGGACGCGTCCAGTACCGTGCCAACGACCACCAGTCCACGATGGGCGCTTATGTTGGCACGTTGGCCATCAAGGATGGCAAGGGCGTCATGACGGACTTCACCTATGTGGACGGCGCGAGCGTACAACCCACCGACGAACAGGTCAGGCAATGGCGGCCCGTGTCGGCCGATTAATCCTGTCACAGGGCGCGGCGCCCTGGGCGCCGTAATCCGCAATGCAGCTTACTGGTTTTATCGTTCAGTTCCTGAACGGCCTGGCCGAGGCGTCTTCCCTGTTTCTGGTGGCCGCGGGTCTTTCACTGATTTTCGGCGTCAGCCGCATCGTCAATTTTGCGCATGGCTCGTTCTACATGCTGGGCATTTATGTTGCCTACTCCATCGTCCAGCAGTGGGGGCAGACAGCTTTCGGTTTCTGGGTCGCCCTGGTGGCCGCATCGCTTGTGGTGGCCGCCCTGGGGGCATTGGTGGAAATGGTATTGCTTCGACGCATCTACAAGGCGCCGGAGATGTACCAGTTGCTTGCCACGTTTGCGCTGGTACTGGTGTTCAATGATGCCGCCTTGTGGATATGGGGTCCAGATGATTTGCTGGGCCCACTTGCCCCAGGTCTGAACGGGTCGGTATCGATTCTGGGGCGCTATCTGCCGGTATATGATCTAGCTCTCATGGTGATCGGACCTGCCGTGTTGCTGGCTTTGTGGCTGTTGCTGACGCGTACTCGCTGGGGAACAATGGTCCGCGCTGCCACGCAAGATCGTGAAATGCTTGGGGCGCTGGGGGTGAACCAGGGCTGGCTTTTTACCAGCGTATTTGCTCTTGGCGCCTTCCTTGCGGGACTGGGCGGGGCAATCCAGATTCCACGCCAGCCTGCCAGCTTGATGCTGGACTTGAGCGTTATCGGTGATGCCTTCGTCGTGGTCGTCGTGGGCGGCATGGGGTCGATTCCAGGTGCTTATCTGGCCGCCTTGATCATCGCCCAGCTCAAGGCCCTCTGCATCGCCCTGGGCGTCATGGAAATAGGCGGCATGAGCATCGCCTTTCCCAAGCTGACGCTGGTGGTCGAATTCATCTTCATGGCTTTTGTCCTGGTGTTCCGACCGTGGGGTCTTCGGGGCAAGCCGCTGGCGACCATACGCCATATCGGCAGGCCGGACGCACCCTTGCGTACCGCCGGCACCGGGTTCAAATGGCTGGCAATGTCGCTTATCGCCCTTTTCGCCGTCCTGCCCTTGCTGTCGGGCACCTTGCCGTATGCAACAGTATTGGCTCAAGACATTCTGGTAGCCGTTCTGTTTGCCGTCAGTCTGCACTTCATGATGGGCCTGGGGGGCATGGCATCATTCGGTCATGCCGCCTATTTCGGAATTGGCGCGTATGCAACAGCGTTGTTGTTCCAGTCGCAATGGACCGGCATGGGAGGCGCATTATTTTTAGCGCCGCTGGCGGCAGCCCTGGCGGCAATTGTTTTCGGCTGGTTCTGTATCCGGCTTTCGGGGGTTTACCTGGCCATGCTTACACTGGCTTTCGCGCAAATCACCTGGTCTATCGTGTACCAATGGGATGCGGTCACGGGTGGCTCCAATGGCATCATCGGCATATGGCCTGAAGAATGGTTGTCGGGCGATGCATACTATTACTTCACGCTGGCCATCGTGATCATGGCCATCGTCGCAGTACGACGTATGGTGTTCGCGCCTTTCGGCTATGCCCTGCGAGCCTCCCGCGATTCAGCCTTGCGTGCGGACGCGACAGGCATCAATGTCAAGCGAGTGCAATGGCTTGCTTTTATCGTCGCCGGCCTTTTGGCAGGGCTGGCGGGGGGGCTGTATGTATTTTCGAAAGGCAGCACGTCGCCCGAAGTCATCACCGTCGCCAAGTCCGTCGATGCGCTCATCATGGTTATGCTCGGCGGCATACAGACCTTGTTCGGTCCCGTGGTGGGTGCGGCCAGCTTCACGATACTGCAGGATTACTTCATTGGTATCACCGAGTATTGGCGAGCCCTGTTCGGTGCAGTCATACTCCTGATCGTGCTGGCCTTCCCGCAAGGCATTGCAGGTCATTTCGGCTTGCTGATGCAAGACAAGGAAAAGCGCTCATGAGCCTGCTGGAAGTGCGCAACCTGGCCAAGCACTTTGGTGGCAACACCGCCGTTGACGACATCAGCTTCGACCTGGCCGCCGGCGAGTTGCTGGCGCTGATAGGTCCCAATGGTGCTGGAAAATCCACCACCTTCAATATGGTGGGCGGGCAACTGACAGCCAGTGCGGGTTCCATCCGGTTCGACGGGCGCGAACTGCTGGGGACGCCATCCTACCGGATCGCCCATATGGGGGTGGGCCGCACATTCCAGATTGCGGCGACGTTCGCATCGTTGACCGTGCTCGAAAATGTTCAGATGGCCCTGCTGTCCCATCACCGCAAGGTCTATTCGTTCTGGCGCGCGGCTACCCATCGGTTTCGCAGCGAAGCGCTGGATCTGCTGGAGCAGGTGGGAATGCACAATCAGGCTTCCCGCCCCTGCAGCGAGTTGGCTTATGGCGATGTCAAACGGGTGGAGCTGGCCATGAGTCTGGCCGGACAACCAAGGTTGCTGTTGATGGATGAGCCCACGGCTGGCATGGCCCCGGCCGAGCGCAATGCGCTGGTGGCGTTGGTAAAAAGCCTGGTAGTCAAAAGAAACATGGCAGTCCTGTTCACCGAGCACAGTATGGACGTGGTTTTTGCCTATGCCGACCGTATCATCGTGTTGGCGCGCGGCCGCTTGATCGCGCAGGGCAACGCCGAACATGTGCGCGCCCATCCCGAGGTGCAGGCTGTCTATTTCGGAACCGGCAAGACTTTCGAGGCTGTGGCGCCCGGAGGCGAGGCGTCATGAGACAAGCACACGATGGCACAGTCCCGGCGCCCTTATTGACGCTCAGCGGGGTCAACGCCTGGTATGGTGCCGCACACATCCTGCACGCTGTTTCGCTGGAGGTCGGCCAGGGGGAGGTCGTGGCATTGATGGGGCGCAATGGCGCCGGTAAATCCACGACACTCAAGGCCATCATGGGCCTGGGACCCAGGCGTGACGGACGGATACGATTCATGGGGCACGCGCTTGAAAAATGCCAACCCTACGAGGTGGCGCGACTGGGCCTGGGCTACGTACCCGAAGATCGACGTATCTTCACCGAACTGACGGTCAAGGAAAATTTGATCACAGGCCGGCAGGCCAACAGAACGTGGCCGGACGGACGGCCAGGATTGAACTGGACCGTGCAGGCTATCGATGAGCTGTTTCCAAATCTGGCCGGCATGAAAGAGCGTCCGGCCGGCGCGATCAGTGGAGGCGAACAACAGATGCTGACGGTGGCGCGCACACTGATGGGTAATCCCTACATGCTGTTGCTGGACGAGCCCTCCGAAGGCGTGGCGCCGGTCATCATAGAACAGATGGTCGCGATGATCCTGACCCTCAAATCCCGTGGCGCCAGTGTTCTGCTTTCCGAACAGAACATACACTTCGCCCGACTTGTCGCCGATCGTGCCTACGTGCTGGAGAAGGGCGCCATCCGTTACAGCGGGTCGATGTCGGAACTGGCCGAAGACGAGCAGGTCCGACGCTCTTATTTGTCGTTGTAAGCCTGCGCGACATCGCGCAGGCTTCGGTGTCAGGCCGCGCGCCCCAGCGGAACCGCCGTCCGCAAGCCATTCAACAGTTCACCGCGCCGTGTCTGGGCGGCCAGCACACTTTTTTCCTTCACGTGTCCGAAGCCGCGAATATCATCGGGAAGGTTGGCCAGTTCAATAGCGACGGCCAGGTTCTGCTCCGTCAGGCTACCCGCTAGTTCATCGATCAATTCGAGGTATTCGCGTACCAGCTGGCGTTCTTGGCGACGCTCGGCCGTCTTGCCGAATACGTCGAACGCCGTGCCCCGCAGCCCCCTGAGCGCCGCGAGTATCTTAAAGACCGACATCACCCAGGGACCGAACTTTTTCTTGACGAGCTCACCCTTGTCGTTGCGTCTGGAAAACAGCGGCGGCGCCAGATGGAAATGCAGCTGATAATCGCGCCCGGGTTCGCCTTCGAACTGGGTCCGCAACTTGTCGGCGAAGGCTGGGTCCACATAGAGCCGGGCAACTTCGTACTCATCTTTGTACGCCATCAGCTTAGCCAGGTTGGTCGCGACCGCGCGTGTCAGACGCAAAGTACTGGCTGAGGCCAGTGAGGCTTCTTTTTTTTGTATCCGGTCGATGGCATTGACATAACGGGCAGCGTAGTCTGCGTCTTGATACTGCGTCAGCCACTGCGTGTTGCGCTCGATTATGCCGGCCAGTGTTTCAGGCATGGCAATCACGGTGGCCGCGGCATCCTTGGTATCCCGTTCTGGCGCAATCGCCTCCGGGCCGTGGTGGGCAGCCGCGCGGCCCCATTCGAAGGCGGACTGGTTTTTCTCTACCATGACGCCATTGAGCTCGATGGCGCGTGTGAGACTTTCGTACGATAACGGTATCCAGCCCTTTTGCCACGAATAGCCCAGCAGCAGCGGGTTCGCATAGATGGCGTCGCCCAGCAGTTTGGTGGCCAGGGCATTGGCATTTAAAAACTCGCAGTTTTTACCGATCGCTTCGGTCAAGTCATCGGCTGCCGCCGCTGCCGGATATTGCCACTTTGCGTTATGAATGATGTCGGCGGTGGGAATAGGGGCGCTGTTCACCGCGGCATGCGTCACATTTTTCTGGGCTTTGGACAAGACATCGGCCGAGGTCGTCACGATCGCATCGCAGCCGATGATCAGTCGGGCCTCGCCGGTGGCAATGCGGGTGGCATGCAGGTCGGCGGGTTGCGCGGCAATTTGGACATGGCTCAGCACGGCGCCGCCTTTTTGTGCCAGACCTGCCATGTCCAGCACGGTTACGCCTTTTCTTTCCAGGTGTGCCGCCATGCCCAGCAAGCCGCCTATGGTGACGACGCCCGTGCCGCCTATTCCGGTGACCAGTATGCCGTAGCTGTTTTGAATCGCAGGCAGCACGGGCAGCGGCAGGCCGGCGAGAAGCGCGGCTGGCGCATCGAAGGCTTCCCGGTTCAGCGCCGGCTTTTTGACCTGTGCGCCTTCAGCGGTGATGAAGCTGGGGCAGAAGCCGTTGACACAGGAGTAATCTTTATTGCATGACGACTGATTGATCTTGCGTTTCACGCCCACCGGCGTATGCAGCGGTTCGACCGACAGGCAGTTGGATTTCACAGAACAGTCGCCGCAGCCTTCACAGACGGCATCATTGATGAATACGCGACGTGCCGGGTCGGGATACGCACCGCGTTTACGGCGACGTCTTTTCTCGGTGGCACAGGTCTGGTCATACACCAGTACGGTGGTGCCTTCGATGTCACGCAGTTCGCGCTGCACACGATCGAGTTCGTCGCGGTGATAGACCGGCGGATTACCGGTCAGCGCGACGCCTTTATACTTTTGCGGCTCGTCGGTGACTACCACGACTTTCTTGGCACCCTCGGCGTGGACTTGCGCAATGACGTCCGTGACCTTGAGTATGCCGTCGACTGGCTGGCCGCCCGTCATGGCAACCGCATCGTTGTACAGAATCTTGTAGGTGATATTGGAATTGGCGGCGATCGAAGCCCGGATTGCAAGCACGCCGGAATGGAAATAGGTGCCATCGCCCAGGTTGGCGAATACGTGTTTCTCGTTGGTGAACGATTTCTGGCCTATCCATGCCGCGCCTTCGCCGCCCATGTGGCTGAAGGTCTCGGTCTTGCGGTCCATCCAGATGGACATGTAGTGGCAGCCTATGCCGGCCAGCGCACGCGAACCTTCGGGCACATTGGTCGACGTATTGTGCGGGCAGCCGGAACAGAACCAAGGTTTGCGTTCGGTGGTGATAACGGGTTTGCGCAGTTCCCGGTCTTTGGCGTCGATGATGGCTATGCGTGCGGCAATGCGGCTTTGAACTTCCGCGGGAAGGTCGGCCTTTTCGAGGCGCCGGGCTATGGCCCTGGCGATGAGTGCCGGAGACAGCTCGGCGGCAGCCGGCAATAGCCAGTGCCCGCGCGGTACAGACCATTCACCCCCGGCATTGTCTTTTTCATCAAATTTGCCGAAAACCCGAGGTCGGACATCGTCGCGCCAGTTATAGAGTTCTTCTTTCAGCGCATATTCCAGTATCTGGCGCTTTTCTTCAATGACCAGTATTTCTTCCAGTCCTGTGGCGAATTCGCGCGCATCCTGGGCATTCAGCGGCCAGACGCAGCCGACTTTCATCAAGCGGATGCCGATGCGGGCACACGTGGTTTCGTCCAACCCGAGATCGGCCAAAGCCTGGCGCGTGTCCAGATAGGCCTTGCCGGCGGTCATGATGCCAAAACGTGCGCGGGGAGAGTCAATGACAATACGATTCAGCTTGTTGGCACGCGTATAGGCGATGGCGGCATACCATTTGTAGTCGATCAGCCGTGCTTCCTGGACCAGCGGTGGATCGGGCCATCGAATGCTCAAGCCGTCCGGCGGCAGCAGGAAATCGTCGGGAATGACAATGCGTGCGCGATCGGGATCGATGTCGACCGATGCCGTCGATTCGACGACCTCGGTGACGCACTTCATGGCCACCCAGAGACCCGAGTAGCGGCTCATGGCCCAGCCGTGCAAACCGTAATCCAAGTATTCCTGAACATTGGACGGATACAGTACCGGTATGCCCGCGGCCTGGAATGCATGTTCCGATTGATGCGCGACGGTGGACGATTTGGCGCCATGGTCATCGCCGGCCAGGACCAGCACCCCGCCGTGGCGGGCCGTTCCCGCCGAGTTCGCGTGCTTGAAGACGTCCATGGAGCGGTCCACGCCCGGCCCCTTGCCGTACCACATGCCGAATACGCCCTCGTGGGTGGCATCCGGATAAAGGGTGACCTGCTGGGTTCCCCATATCGACGTGGCCGCCAGGTCCTCATTCAATCCGGGCTGGAACACAATCTCGTTGTCGGCGAGATGCTTCTTGGCTTTCCATAGGGCCTGATCCAGCGCCCCAAGGGGAGAGCCCCGATAGCCCGATATGAAACCGGCAGTGTTAAGGCCCGCCAGTCGGTCGCGCGCTTTTTGCAGCATGGGCAGCCGTACCAGCGCCTGGGTGCCGCTCATATAGGCCCGGCCGTGTTCCAGCGTGTACTTGTCGTCGAGAGATACCGTGGCCAGTGCCGAAAGCAAAGCCGGATCGAGAGGAGCGTTCACCAGGTTGTCTCCAGTAGGAATCATGTTGTCTTTCCAGTGTATGAGCTTATCTTGATATCGTAAAATCAATTTTTCAGCTAACAGGTATTGGAAAAATAGATGAAGGACCACGTCACGTTAAGGCAATTCCGTTACTTTATTGCCGCTGCCACCACCGGACAGTTTTCCGCTGCCGCCCTGTCTGAACACGTGTCCCAGTCCGCGATCACCAGTGCCGTACAAAGCCTTGAAAAACAACTGAAGGTGCGGCTGTTCGACCGCTTGCCTCATGGCGTAATATTGACCGCCGAAGGGCAGGTTTTCTTTCATCATGCGCGGCACGTCATGGATTCGGTCAACGATGCCATGCGCCATGCCAGCCTGCTTCCACAAACCGCGACCGGCACCATACGCCTGGCGGCTACGTATACGGTGCTGGGTTACTTCCTGCCTGACTTGCTCAGCCGTTTCAAGCGCAGTTACCCGCAGGTCGAAATTGATCTGATTGATATGGACAGGCCTGCGCTCGAACGGGCGTTGGCCGATAGCACAATAGACTTGGGCGTGGCGCTGCTGTCGAATATCGAGATGCCGCAGCGCTATGGGCATCACCTTCTTGTCCGCTCGCGCCGCCGGGTCTGGATGGCGGCCAGCCATCCGCTTGCGCGGCAAGCGATCGTCAGTCTCTCCGACGTTGAACGCTGTCCTTATATATTGCTGACTGTCGATGATGCGGAAGCCGCGGCCATGCGGCACTGGGGGCCGGCGGGGGCCGCCCTCAACATAGCGATGCGCACCAGTTCGCTGGAAGCCCTGCGAGGCCTGGTCGCCTACGGCTTTGGGATTTCGATATTGTCCGACTTGGTGTACAGGCCGTGGTCCCTGGAAGGAAAGAAAATCATGGCCATCCCGGTCAGCGATTCGCTTGCGCCCATGGATGTTGGCCTGCTATGGCCCAGCACCCGGCAGCCTTCCGGACTCGTCGACGTATTCAGGCAGTTTTTGATTCACGCCTGCGAGACCGAGAGTGGAACATCTTCGGCGCCGGTTCAGAGAACCGCCGCGCGCATTCGTTGAGCGGGCGGCACCTTTCTTTATGGAATCAGCGAAATACCGACACGGACCTGGGGCTCGCTTTTATGGTTGTAGCCGAGCAGCGTCTCGCCGTAGCCCTTGAAATACTGCACATGCAGGTAGCCGTTCATGTTCAGGACGGTACGTTTCAACGGCCATGCCGCTTCCAGCTGATTTGTCGTGCGACCTCCGTCGCCATGGCGGTGCAAGGCTGACAATACCAGGCCGTTATCCTGCGCCCATCGCAATTTCCAATCGACATGACCAGCATAGTCGGAGTAGTCTGAGTTTCTGTTTCCGGTAGAAAAGTAGGTCTTGACGCGGGGTGCAAAAGTAAGCGTGCTTCCGCCTCCGAAACGATAATTGAATTCGGGCTGTATATAGGCAAAATTGAGTGAGCGCGAATCTTCCTCGCCCTTTCCATTGGATTCATGCTCGATTCCGCTGGCTAGACCAAGAAAAACGTTTTTTTCAGGTGATTGCCATATCGCATCCTTGCGCCAGAAAAGGCTGGGCTTGAACGAGGTGTCGACAAAAGGACTGGAATCCGAGTGCAAGTCCCATAGTGCCGTCTGAGTGTAACCAAGGAAGAAATGATCTTCGAATTCGGGATTATTCGCATCGTTCGGCGTGAACAGGCGGTACTTGAAACTGACCTGATAGCGCGCATTTCGCCCACCCTTATTCCCCACGTCGAAATAGATGGGTTCGTAGGCTGAAATGGCACTGGTATACCTCGCTAAGCCAGTGGCTCGTGCCGGGGGTTGCTGCGCCGTCGTAACGGCCGGGCCCTGGGATATGGACGCCCCGGTTGTGGCCACCACATTCTCGGGCAGGGCAGGGTCGTGTCCTTGTGAACCGGTAGCCGCGCCTGCATCGACGACAGGGCCGACGGCGGGCGTGCCTGAAATGGTACTGTTTTCAAGCGGGCTGGTGTCCAGCGCAAGCAAGGTGGTCTCGCCTTCAATATTGACGGCCTGCAAGCCCTGAACGCCGGTAGGCACCACAGCGCGCCATGTGAACTTCACAAAGTTGTTGACGGGAACTGTCGCCTGCTCGCCTTGGGACAGGTATGCCAGGCTGCGGATTGCTTTTCCTTCCTGATTGCGCCACTGGATGACCAATTGCCTGGGAGCGTTCCACGTGATGGCTGTTGCCGTATCGTTGAAAAGCAGACCGTCGATATTAATCGTATCTCCCGGCAGGGCCTGGGGACGATCCAGCTTGTAGCTAAGGCCGGCACTGGCGGGGAAAACGAGGAGCGCGCTGCTTGCAAGCGCCGTGGCGCATAGGCTGCTTTTCAGCGATGAGTACGTAAATTTCATGGGAGGTTATCTGGGTTTCTTATTGATACCCGGGAAACTGTAGCATTTGGGATTGTTATCAACGCTACCCAATGTAAGCGTGTGGTGAAATAGTTACGAATACTGTAAGTGCCCGTTATGTGACGTTTTTCCGCTTTCTGTTGCAACGCGCTAAAATTGCGCTCCAATATGGTTTTGCACAATGCGGCAGTAGCTCAGCTGGATAGAGCACGGGCCTTCTAAGCCCGGGGTCGGGGGTTCTTATTTAAGGTCGATGTGGTTGCATATTACAATCGACTTGTGTCCAGTCAATGCGACGTTAGCTCAGTTGGATAGAGCACGGGCCTTCTAAGCCCGGGGTCAGAGGTTCGATCCCTCTACGTCGCACATTTCACCCCTTATGAAAGCGCTCGTCGCGAGCAGCGGGTTCAAGGGGGTATCCGCTTAGGAGTGTCCAACACTGGCGGAGCTCCGCCCTTACAAGGCGTAGGCCAGCTTTTCCTTCGCATGTCACTTATCTGGATTGCCAAGAAAATAAATCTAAATTGGACAAGCCCGCAGGGCGCGCCGCTTTTTGCTCAACGGCGGAGTCGCCGGCGGTTGCTGAGAGCCGCGCGCTAAAGCTGAAAACACCAAGCTCAAGCGGGAATTGGCTCGCAAAGAAAAGGCCTTGGCCGAGGCGGCGGCGTTGGTGATACTGAAAAAAAGTACCAGGCGCTGTGGGAGGACGAGGACAAATGACCTCATTCGTACAGCGCGTCCAGATCGTAGCCCTGGTGGATCAAGCAGTTGTGGCGGGGGCTCGCCAAGCGCGCGCCTGTCAGACCATATCCTTGAGCGCGCGCACGCTGCAGCGCTGGAGGCTGGCTCCGGCTGTGGGCGACGGGCGCCCGCAACGGGTGCAGGCACCCATCAACAAGCTGAGTGCGCTTGAGCGCCAACGCGTGCTGGCCGTGGCCAACTCCAAGGAGTTCGGCGATCTGCCGCCCAGCCAGATTGTTCCCATCCTGGCCGACCAGGGTCAGTACATTGCGAGTGAGTCAACCTTTTACCGCGTGCTCAAGGCGGCAAACCAGCTTAAGCATCGCGGTGCCGAGCGTCCGTCGCAGGCGCGCACCAAACCACGTACGCCGCGGGCGAGCGGACCAAACCAACTGTTTAGCTGGGATATCACTTATCTGCCCACCCGCAGCAAAGGCGTTTACTTTTATCTGTATCTATTCATGGATCTGTTTAGCCGGAAAATCGTAGGCTGGCAGATTTACAACACCGAGAGCAGCACGCTGGCTAGCGAAGTAGTCCAGGACATCTGTGAGCGAAGCGCGTAGGCCCGAGCGGTGGAGCGGCGCCGTTCGCGACTGGTCCCGGGTGGCCGTCGTTCATCTGAATCCCGAAAGTACAGCCACGCCATGCCAGCCCCTTTCTGAGGTCGTAAGGCAGGTTGCATGAATCCGTTCCACCGAGCGACAACTAGCTTGACGATTACTGGCAGCGGCAAGTCGGCGGTCATGATGGCAATGAGCGCTTCATTGACCGTGCGCAGTATGGGCTCTTCGCCCGAACCGACCAGCGTCTGGAGTTCGCCATCGGCGTGCCGTGATGCGATGCGATCGTGGGTGCCCGATAGCAGCGACTCGAACCGTGCGCGCGTATGCCAAAAAATGCCATGGTCGCGTGCCGCTGCCAATTCGCCCGATGAGATTAGGAAGGGGTTAAAGCGGGAAATCGTTTTGCTTTGCTCGGAGCGTCCGGAAATGATCGCCGCCTTGCTTGTTGAGTCGCCTGTTGACATCACTGATAAGTGCGATCGGTTCTATGTTCAACCCCAGTCCAGCACTCGACGTTGTCCGCGCGGTATCTGAGTTGGCCAGGCCCTTTGTTTCTGCTGCGTACGCTGCTGATAAGAAGCCGGTAAGCAATGCGATCGCCGGTATGGTGGCGGGCATGCCAAATGTGCGACACATCACGCTTGCACTCACAGACGCTGCGCCAGGATGGATGGGCACGCGAAACACATCTCGCCTGTTACCGCAGCCTACTTGACGGAGAAACCCGTCTTTTCGGTGGTCTAACAACGTACGAACCAAGGGTTTTTATGTATTTTATAGTGGTTGTAATCGCAGCAACCGTTGTGTATTCTAGGCTTGGCTATGGGCTGGCCGGAGCGCTGTAGTTAGACTTTCATCGTTGCAACTTCAACGCGGCACGAGCCAATTTAATGTATAGCGGCTTTACTCAATACTGTGATTCACAGCCTCAAAGGTTGGGGCGACCGTACTGCAAATGCGAGAAGGACCGCACAGAAAGGGGACAACGTTTATATGAAATATCTTAAAAAAGGGCTGCAGCGGGTTAGCGCGTTGGCCGTATTTGCAGGCTGCGTAGCGCTTTTGCCGTTCACTGCACTGGCGCAAAACTTTCCAACTAAGCCCATTACCATTGTCGCTCATACGGCCGCAGGCTCTTCCACGGATCTGTTTGCGCGAGAGCTCGCTTTGGCAGCAGCTCCAATTTTTGGCAAACCGGTCGTTGTTGTTAATAGGCCGGGCGGTAGCGGTGCTACTCAGATGTCATTCATCAATTCGGCGGAGCCGGATGGCTATACCGTAGGGGTGAATACAGGGTCACACGTTACAGCAATGCTGACGAATTTAAAAGGAACCTACACCCCAAAAGACTTTTCATGGATTATGCTCAATCAGATCGACCCTTATATTCTCGCCGTTCACGTTGACAGCCCTTATAAGTCTCTCAAGGACCTGGTTGAGGCTGCAAAAGGAGGTGAGCGAGTGAAGATTGGTGGTTATGGTGCGGTGGGTGCGTCCCATAACATCGCAGTGCAAATTCTCGCCGAGAAAGCCGGTATGCCCATCACTTGGGTGAGTTATCCGGGCTCGGGTGACGCAGCGACTGCAGTGTTAGGAAAGCATATAGACGCTGTCAGTATTAACCCAGGCGGTACGCTTGCCTTCGTATCTGCAGGACGCATAAGAATCCTTGCGGTGATGAATGAGAACCGAGTGAGCAGCTTGCCTGACGTCCCGACTTACGCAGAGGCGGGCTACGACGTCGATACCTCCTGGAAGCAGATACGAGGATTGTACGGTCCGAAAGACATCCCTATGGATATCCAAGAGAAACTCGCCGACGGCTTCTTTAAGGCCATGGAAACACCACGATTTAAAGAGTATATGAAACGTTCTGCCTTGGAATCAGGAAATCTCGGTCCCGACGAGTACCCGCAGTTCATCGACGAGACAGCGAAAGCAACGCAACAGTGGCTAACCAAATTGGGGATCACTCAGTGAAACCGGTAACGACCGAATCAATGGACAGAGCGCCACCAACATTGCTTTTGAACGGACGGGCCATGTTGGTCGCCGTAGCAATTATTAGTCTATGCTGCTTTGTCTGGATGGCATGGCTAAGCATGGCTTTTCCCGATCCATTTAATAACGCAGAGGTCGGCCCTGCTCGAGTTCCGCTTATCGCTTCCGCCGGCGGAATTTTGACTGGTTTGGGCTTGATCGTACATGCGTTTCGACAGAAATCCAACTACATGCCACCTGTCGCTATACGAAAGCCGCTCGGGGTATTCGCTGCACTTTTGTTTACTATCCTATGGGTGGAAGCTATGCCCCGCATGGGGTTTTACTTCGCTTCCGGCGTCGTAGTGCCTCTTATCATGTTCGCCGGCGGCGAGCGACGCCCCCTCATGCTGGTTTCGGCTGCTGTTGGCTTCGTGGTATTTGTGCACCTGTGCTTCTCTTTCCTGCTGGACATCGAGTTTCCCTAGGAGTTGGCTTTGATAGAGAGTCTTATTACAGGATTTGGATTGGTACTCAGTCCATATGTCTTGCTTGCCCTGTTTGGTGGCACACTGATTGGCTATGTGATAGGCGCGATGCCCGGTTTAGGACCAAGCTTGGGCGTAGCGCTCCTGGTGCCGTTCACGTACGGCGTTGATCCTGTCGTAGCGATGGTGGGCCTAATTGGCCTCTATATGGCCGCCGAATACGCAGGGGCAATAACCGCGGTACTACTGAATACACCCGGCACCGCTGCCGCAGTTGCGACAGCCTGGGACGGTTACCCAATGGCCAAGAATGGCGAGGCGGGGTGGGCGCTGCATGTGTCCATTATAAGTTCAGGGATTGGAGCCTTTCTGAGCGCCGTTCTGTTGATCGGCACCGCAGTACCGCTCTCGGAGTTTGCTTTGAGGTTCGGACCGCCAGAGTACTTCGCTCTTGCATTGTTCGGCTTAAGCTTGGTGACGAGCCTCGGCGGGAGCTCCGTGCTACGCGGATTACTTGCGCTTTTTCTGGGAATCGGTATAGCAGTAATCGGCATGGATCCCGTCACGGGAATTCCCAGATTTGCGGCCACTCCGGATTTCTTCGAAGGGATTCCGTTAGTACCTATGCTCCTTGGCTTATACGCGGTCTCTGAAGCACTATATATGTTAGAGGGTTCTGCTGCGAGAACGTTGAAGGTGAGCATTGGAAACGTATGGTCTCTCCATCTTTCGCGCTATCGGCCGTTGCTCGGTACCATCCTGCGTAGCTCCGGCATCGGGTACTTTATAGGTGTTATTCCGGGTGCTGGCGCAACAATCGCTTCTTTGATTGCTTACGGCCATGCCAAGGGACGAAACGGAGCTGCCCTGCCGGCATTCGGGGAAGGTAATCCAGCCGGTGTCGCGGCCTCCGAAGCCGCTAATAACGCTGCTGTTTCGGGGTCCCTCGCTCCTTTACTGGCGTTAGGTGTCCCAGGCTCCGCCACTGCCGCTGTCTTGATTGGTGCGCTAATGATCCAGGGCATACAACCCGGGCCTATGCTTTTTATTAGCAACCCAGAGATTCCTTATTCGATCTTTGCTTCTCTGCTTATCGGCGTACCACTCATGGTGGTTGTGGGCTTGATGGGAGCCAAGCTGTGGGTGAAAGTTGTCGAGGTGCCTCAGTCTCTTCTAGCGGCGATCGTGATCGGAATATCGATCGTTGGTGCTTACTCTTCTACAAATTCGATGTTTCCCGTGTACGTGACGCTTATCTTCGGCATCATTGGGTATATTCTTCGTAAAGTAGATGTTCCGACCGCACCGATTGTTCTCGCACTCGTCCTGGTTCCAATGGCGGAGTCCAATTACCGCAGGGCGCTTGTGGTGGCCGACGGGAGTCACACGATTTTCTTCCTCAGCCCGATCAGCCTTATCTTGCTGCTTGCCGCTGTCTTGTCATTCCTGGTGCCGCTAATAAAGCGGTACCGGCGAGAACGAGGGGAACGACAGCCTGCTTTGGCTGGGTAAGCCTTCACGCGAAGCCAACTAGAGAGCGGTCCACAGGGTCGGCCGCTCTCAACAATAAGCCCTTTCCAATAAGATAAGGCGAAAATCACCACTGACAAGTACAATCAGTAATACGGCTTTAGATTTATAGTATTCTCTCCGGATACTACCGTAGAGCTCAGAGAGGTAAAATTTGCGCGGATCGCAAGACTCCAGCAGCCCGATGCTGGCTAGTGATAATAATATGATTGCTGATTTAAAGTCCTTAGGCTTCACAGAGTATGAAGCCAAGATCTACCTTGAGACGTTGTTGGCCGCTGGCGTCCCAAAAACGGCCTATGAAATCTCAAAGGCATCGGGGGTTCCTCGCTCTAACACATATAGCGCGCTCGGAGTGCTCGCACGCAAGGGCGCCGTCTTGCCCGTTACAGAGAATCCGACATGCTATGTGGCTGCGAACCCAAGAAGCATGCTCGAATCGCTCGCCTCCCAGACAGCGGTCACCTGTAATCGCGCAGCGACAAACCTAGAGCGACTCGCGCCAAAGGTAGAGAACCAGTATGTCTGGGTTCTCCGCGGTGAAGAAAGTACTGCTGACGAAATAAACAAACTTCTCGGCTCGGCCACAACGTCGATTTGGATTAAGGCGTCTGACAGCGTCCTGCGAAACCATGCAGCAGCGCTAAAAAAAGCTGCACGTAAGAAGGGCATGCGCGTGATGATTGTGCTGTTCGGGAGAGATAAATCCGAGTTCGAGTTTAGCGAAAACTGCCGTGTTTACATTCACGAAAATGATGGGACACGAATGGGGAAGGCAGACAACCTTTTCACGATTGTTATCGACTTCAACGAAATGATTACCGTGAACGCTTCCGATCAGTATGTTGGTGCCCGTACCCGAAGCCCTGCCATCGTCACCATGGCGTCGTCACTGATACGGCACGATTATTATATGGCCGAGATCTTTCAGAAGTTCGGAGACCAGATAACGGCAGAGTTCGGCCGTTATCTGGCTCGATTAAGGCTCGACGCCTACACACCGGACCAAATAGATTCATTTTATGAGAATACCGGCTTGGAACGGTAATCCTCCTGTAACACAACGCCATCCGTCGTCGCAATGATGACGGATGGCAGGATACTATTTAGACTCGACTTACCAAGGGGTGTAGCGGTGGGGGGTCACCATCTTAATGGGCTAGCAGCCAGAGCAAGTCACCAAAGCGGCGTCGACTTTTTTCAGGACAGATGTATCGATCATCTGGCGCGGATCTGTCTCCTTCTTTATGCGCTTGCTCGTGACGAGAAAGTCTGTCAACACTTCCAGGTCGCTGATGAGCTGATCGCTGATTTCCAGTGAATACTTATTCATATCGAGAATGGCATTCATTTCGTGTGGCTGTAGTACGTAGGTTTTTGCCATGATGGCAACGGCCTCATCACGATTATTCTGGATGAACTCAGACGCCTTTTTGAGGGCCTCAATCATTGCGGAGGCTACTTCTGGTTGACTCTCAATGGTTTTTTCGTTGGCAAACAGGAGGCTGTGATCGCCATATATTCGCTTGGCTTCGGGTGTGGCGCCGCGATAGTCGTTGGTGGCGCTGATTAGCGTTTTTCCTTTGCCCAACTTACGAGCGTTGGTGGCGACTGGCTCCCAAAGCACGATGGCTTCTACGTCGCCCCGGATAAATGCTGTGGTCATATCAGTCGGGTCCATGTTGACGACGGTCAGACTGTCGGCGTCCAGCTCATATTTCTCGATGATGACTTTATAGAACGCCTCGGACGCGGTACCCAGCATGACGCCAATTTTCTTACCCTTAAGCTCGTCGAGGCTTTTCGTACCCTCTTTGACTATCAGATGCTGTGCACCGGAAATATCCGACATCTGAGCGATGACTTTTAAGGGAAATGGACGAGCGCGTACTGTGAGTATGGGAATCGCACCGGAGCTGCCGTAATCAATACTGCCACCAACAAAGGCGCTCATGAGGTCACCTCCGGAGGGAAAGTACTTTACAGACACATCGAGCCCGGCGGCTTCGAAGAATCCTTTCTGTTCTGCAATAAGCACTTGTGCTCCATTGTTTGGATCTCTGGATGTTCCAACGTTGACCGTGGCTGCGTTGACATAGCTGGTTGTCATGAGTACGCACATGCTAAGCGCAAGGGACAAGATTGATTGCAACATGGTTAATCTCCTGGGTGATGTTACGCCGATGAGCCATGATTTTGGCCGCACGCGACGGACGGTGGATTTGGCTTATGTTTGTGCCAATCAGTAATAGTTTGATAGAAGCGGCCAACATAAAGCAGCATTGCTTCATCGAATGGACGCCCGATTAATTGCAGCCCCACAGGAAGGCTACCAAGGCCAAATCCACAAGGAATAGTCAAAGCCGGTAGGCCCAGGTAGTTAAAGGGTCTGGTGAAGCGGGTCAAGCGACCTAACAATTGTTCGTTCCCGTCAATGCCGCGTGTCAGGGTCAGCGCTGCAGGAGCCACGCAGGCCACCGTCGGAATTGCAATCACATCACAGGATTTCATGACGTCTCGCACGAACTGTTCTGTCATCAACGAACGCATCGAATGGGCTTGGAGGTAACGTACGGCTGAAATCATCGTGCCTTCTTCAAATCGTCGTCGAATAGCCTCGCTGTATTTATCAGGTGACTTTCTGACTGAGTGATCATGCAGTGCCGTTGATTCTGCTTTATGAGTCAGTTCAGCGAGCGCTTGAACATTCTCAATATCCGCCCAGTTGGCTGATTTAATCTGGAAGTTTTTGCTCGAGAGATCCTTTATTGCGTTACTGACACAACGTAGTACGTCGCTGTCGGCCTCTGCCATAAGAGCGTCGAGTACACCAATGTGAATCACTCGATCAGGACTCATTTGGAGAGTAAGATTTGGGGCGTTCAGTGCGGACAAGGGGTCTCGAGGATCAGGGCCGGTGATTGCTTCGAGCAACAAGCCGCAATCTTCCGCTGAGCGCGCGATGGGTCCGATACTGTCCTGTGTCCAGGCCCTGGCCATGGCTCCGTAGCGGCTTACACGACCTGTCGTAGGCTTCAGGCCGGTGACACCACATAGCGCAGAAGGTACTCGTATCGACCCACCCGTATCCGAGCCAATTGAGCCATAAACCATTCTGCTGGCAACGGCGACTGCGGAACCGCTTGAAGAGCCCCCGCTCAGATGCTCGATGGACCATGGGTTTAGGCATCGCCCGTGATGGATATTCTCGCCTGTGGGACCGGAGGCAAACTCGGCCATGTGTAACGTTGCGACATCAACCGCAAGACTATCATCCAGTTTAGTTTTGACAGTGGAAGTGGTAACTCCTGTTTTCCAGAATGCCTCATGGGCGCCGAACGTGCTGGTTTCGCCCTTTCTGTAAAACATGTCTTTGTGGGCCAGCGGTATACCGGCCAGGGGGGCGGTGCGGGTCTGGCCTTCAAGGAATTTGTCGATAGCCTGAGCTTCGCTGGACGCGGCCTGTCGGAGGCTCAGCACAGCATTCAGCGTAGGGTTTAGCTGATGTATGCGTTTTTGACTTGCATCTACCAACCCTGTCGCGCATATATCGCCACGAATCAACAGCGGAAATATCTCTGAAATAGTTAGAGCGAGCAGATCATCATTCTCGCTCATGGTCTTTTCCGAAGTGAAGCAGTTTTTCGGTGTAGCCCCATGGCTCATGATCTAACGAGAGTTGTTCGGCCAATATTGCCACTCGCTCGCTAAGTTGCGTTGTGCGGCGAGCGATTTTTTGACAACGTTGGGGATCGGACGGGTAGCTCGTGATAACCGACGTGTCTAACGAGGAATCAGAATTAGTGGTCATGATGCGGGAGATGTTTCCTTGTGCGCTTAAGCCTGATCGGGCTCCAGATAGTGCGCCGTGGCGAACGAGCCTGGCGCACGCGGTTTCCATGTGTTCATTTCGATGGATGAAATAAAATCGTACAAAATGCTATTGAAAACACCTTGCTCTTCCAGGTGGACAGTGTGACCACATCGTGGCAGCACACAAAGACCCAGATTCGGGATATGTTTTTTCAGGAAAAAGCCGGGTTGAAGTGTTTGCTCGTCTTCATCGCCGGTTATCAGCAGCACGGGTACTTCCATGTTCTTGAAATCGTCCGCAAATTCGTAAATAGAAGGTCGAGTGGCCAGAACATGGCGTAACGTCATGGCCCGCCCCTTACGAGAAAGCTGTCTGAACTGCAATGCAAACTCTGCCCAGCCTTTTGGGTCTTTTTGTTTGTACTGCATCCGGGTCGCCCCATTGGCGTAACGATCAGAGGCTTGGTCGGCCGTCTCATCGTTTTCCAGTAAACCTGCAAGTTCCAGGAAGTTGCTTTTATGAATGGCGCCCCAGGCCTTCTCGGCGCCATAGCCGCAACAAACGGGGGTCACTGAGCGCGCCAGATCCGGATAGCGTAATCCTAGGAACAAAGCAGCAAATGAACCCATTGAGAAGCCGACGACATGCGCGTTACCTAGATCTAGATGCTTAATAAGTGTGGCGATATCACGTACTGCGATGTCAAGGCTATAGAGTGATGGGTCTGTGGGCACGTCAGAAGGGGGGTAACCACGAGCATTAAATGTAACCACGCGGAAATCACGCGAAAAATAGCTGACCTGAGGCGCCCAGATGCGCATATCACCTGCAAATTCATGAGCAAAGATGATAGGAGCACCTTTACCAATGTCTTCGTAATAGAGGCGTACGCCATCTTCACACGTAAAATATCCGGTGCGAACAGCGTCGTCGGTCTGCTGTTGTGAGGTCCGTATCATAGAAATTTCCATCGAACAATTCTCCTTTCCAATACGAGCAGTCCCTTGTTTAGTGCAAAGCCAAGAATGCCAATTGTGGAAATACCGACGAAGATTTCATCGGTTCTGAAGGTAATGCGTCCGTAATTAATCATGTGGCCCAAGCCGGCGCTTGAGGCGATCAGCTCAGCCGCTACCAAGACAATAAATGCCATGCTCATTCCTAGACGGGCGCCGGTCACTATTTGTGGGTAAGCAGTTGGCAACACGACATCGCGAAATACCTCGTAGCGGTTTGCGCCGAGCGTACGTGCGGCTCCGATGTGCACAGGGTCGGCATCACGAAAGCCGGCGAGTGTGCTAACAAAAATTGGGAAAAAGGCGCCGTAAGCAATGATGGCGACTTTGGACGCTTCGCCAATACCAAACCAGAGGATAGCCAGGGGAATGAGTGCAATCGGAGGGATAGGCCTTAGTAGTTCGACGAGCGGCTCTGTCATGCCTTGAATTAATCGCGACATGCTCATTAGCATACCGGCAGGAATGGCAATGATCAGGGCTAGAAAAAATCCCACGAGCACCCTGCCGATACTGACAGTTGTGTTGTGTAGCAGTGTTCCGTCGCGTATGGCTACAAGGGCCGACCTGGCTACGTCCAGCGGGGAGGGAACGAGGGTGGCATTAAGCAAGCCAAAGTGACTTGCTGCTGACCACAGGACAAGCACGATGCTGATTGAAAGGAAGGCCAGTGAAGTCTGCCCCATTCCCATTGTGTCCCTGTGAGCCAATGTGGCCTTAGGAACTAATCCATTGCCGCTGTTACCTGTCACTTTCACTCTCCCGGACGTGTGTTGCCGCATTTGCCTGCTCCCTGGAAAAGCAGTTCAATATGGCGACACATCTGAAAGTGTGCGTCGGCCGTTCGATTTCTGGGACGCGCGATAGTGTTATCGACAATGTGTTCGATTCTTCCAGGGTGGGCAGACATCACAATAATTTTGTCAGCAAGAAAAACCGCTTCGGCAATGCTGTGCGTAACGAACACCAAGGTCTTACGCTCAAGTTCCCAAATTTGTAAAAGTTCTTCTTGGAGAGACTGCCGTGTCATAGCGTCCAGCGCGCCAAAGGGCTCATCCATGAGCAGGATGTTTGGTTGATTGGCCAACGCTCGCGCAATAGCTGCGCGCTGCCGCATCCCGCCAGATAATTGGCCTGGGTAGCTGTCGCAAAATCGCTCAAGGCCTACCATCTTGCTGTATTTATTTGCAATCTCGTCCAGCTCTGTGCTGCAGCTGCCCTTAAGCTTAGGTCCGTACTGAATATTTTTCCTGACAGTCAGCCAGGGGAACAAGCCGTACTCTTGGAATACCATTCCTCGGTCAGGGCCGGGCTCTTCGATGGCACGCCCGTACGTGAGCGCCCGTCCATTCGTGGGGTGCACGAAGCCTGCAATAACATTCAGAAGCGTCGTTTTGCCGCAGCCGGATGGGCCTAGCAAGCATATAAATTCCCGGGGCTGAATGTGCAGATTAACCTTTTGTAAGGCTAGTAACTCGCCGTAGCGAACCTCCACACCTTGAATGCTTATAGCCGCCGCATCGCTATGGGAGCTTTCTTGCGAATCGGTGGCCATAGAAACGGCAGGGCCGCCTCTATATTCTTCAATCACACTCATCTTGTCTCCTTGCCTTCAACTTGTATTTGCCGATAGTTGTAAGGATGGTGTGCCAAGCATTAGGCTTGGTTGATCATAGGAATGGTATTTCAAAGTGGCAGCAACTACAACTACTATTAGATGCGCTGCTTGATCAGTGTTGCGTGAATTGTTTATCGCGAGAGAGCGTGTAATGGCGTTGTGAGTCGGAGCCGGTGGGGGCGTAAAAGCTGGCGTTTCATTGGCCGGCCGAAAAGGTCACCTGTCTCTATAAGACGATCTCAGCAAGCATATTGACCCGCCCGTCTTTCTCTCGAGCCCAAGCCTCTATTTTTCCTTCGAAAAGTCGCATACCTTCGATCAGGAATGGTCGGTCCACGAAAAGCGGCTTGACTGCCTTAAAAGTAAAGCGCTTGCATCGGTTTACTCCTGCCGCTGCCAGAGCGTGACTTAACACCAGCGTTGCTATTAGCTGACCTTGTACGATGATCGCCGGATACTTCTCTACCTCCCGCGTATAGTCGGCATCGTAGTGAATACGATGTCCGTTAAAAGTCACAGCAGAATAGCGGAACAGTTCGGTGGAGCTGAGCTTTCCTGAGAACGACCAGTCGGCGGCCGCTTTAGCTTTCAGTGTGAATATGTTGTCGTCGTAATCTTGATGGTCTCTGTAGACAATGGTTTGCTCTTCCTCTCGGAGGATGCGGCCTTCCTGCGAATACTGATTATTGATGCCAAGAAAAACCAGTTCACCGGATTTGCCTGTTTTTCGCTCAATACTAGAAATCGTCGCTGTTTTATGAATTTGTTCTCCGACGAGCAGATCGTCGTGGTACGTGATGACGCTTTTGGCCCACATGCGCCGCGCGTGCGGTAGGGGAGGAATAAAGCCGCCCCTTTTAGGATGTCCGTCCGCGTCTATCTCGGATTGCGCAACGACTGGGACGAAGTAAAGCCAATGGCCGCAGGGATGCACCGCGCCCGAAGAGTCAACGGCCGATATGTTGGAACGGCCGTCAATAAGGCTGCCAAGGCCATTGAGCGGCCACTTCTCTATAACTTCTGTCGTTGTGCTTTGCCGGCCCTGCCAGTCTTCAATCTTGCCTGTCGTGTTGTGTTTATCCAGCTCTTTAGTAGCAGTCACCGAGTTTCTCCGGATTTCGTTGTTGTGATTGCAACTACTATAGATTTTAGATATGATAGTTGTCAAGCACGCTGGCGGGGGCGGATCAGTATCCTAGCCGCCTACTAGAGACAAATAAAACACTATCGATATACAGGACAGGACGGAGAACATGGCAATAATTGATATCAAGACCGAGATAACGGGTAACGTATGGAAGATCGTTCAACAAGTCGGTTCGCAAGTAGGGGAAGACGAACCGATCATGATCTTGGAATCCATGAAGATGGAAATCCCCGTGGTGGCTGTAGAGAGCGGCACCGTGAAGGAGATCCTGATTCAAGAGGGGGATACAGTTACTGAGGGGACTGTCGTAGCCCGCATCGAGGTTTGAGGAGAGCAAGATGCTTAAGAAAATACTGATCGCTAACAGGGGAGAGATCGCCTGCCGTGTCATCCGCGCGTGTCGGAAACTAGGCGTTGCCTCCGTTGCCGTCTATTCGGATGCGGATGCCGCCTCCCCGCACGTCCGTATGGCCGACGAAAGCGTGCATATCGGACCTTCACGAAGTACGCTCAGTTACTTGGACGGCGCAAAGATCCTGGATGCCGCCCGTCAGACTGGAGCAGACGCAGTGCATCCTGGCTACGGCTTTCTTGCCGAGAACTACGACTTTGCGGCAGCAGTCATTTCCGACGGCTTGGCCTGGATTGGACCTCGTCCTGAATCGATCCAAGCAATGGGGCACAAACAGAATGCGAGGGACCTCGCGATAAGGGCAGGGGTGCCAGTGGTTCCCGGCACCGGCCGAATGGATGCGAGCAATCCGGAAGTGCTTCTTGCAGAAGCCGAGCGCATTGGATTTCCGCTACTCGTGAAGGCGGCCGCCGGAGGGGGCGGTATAGGAATGCGTCAGGTTTTCGAGCCGTCGAAACTCGTCGAAGCTGCTGCGGCGACGCAGTCGCAAGCCAAGGCGGCATTCGGGAGCGATCACATCTTCTTAGAGCGGTTCATTCCTTGTGCGCGCCACGTGGAAGTGCAGGTCTTTGGCTTCGATACGACCGCGGTTCATATGTATGAGCGCGACTGCTCACTACAGCGTCGCTTTCAGAAGATCATTGAAGAGGCACCGGCGCCTGACATCCCAATGGAAGTCCGCCAGGAAATGCAGAAAGCTGCGATTAACCTCGCCGTATCCGTAGGATATCAGGGCGCAGGAACGGTTGAGTTCATTTTCGATGTGAATACTGGAGAGTTCTTCTTCCTGGAGATGAATACGCGGATCCAAGTCGAGCATCCTGTGACCGAAATGATTACCGGTCTGGACCTTGTCGCCATGCAGCTCCAGTACGCTGGAGGAGAGCTGCAGGCCATGACGCAAGACGAGATCCAGCAGAGCGGTCACGCGATCGAATGCCGGCTGTACGCTGAGAACCCCGAGAAGAACTTCATGCCTTCCCCGGGTAAGTTGAGTTTATTTGACTTGGCGGAGGTCGACTCCGAACGGATCCGAATTGAAACCGGATATGAGCAGGGAGGCGAAATTACGCCTTTCTATGATCCTATGATCGCTAAAATCATCGCTTACGGTGCGGATAGGGCAGATGCAATCGAAGCAATGCTTGGCGCTCTGGCAAAAGTAAGGGTGCAAGGTATCAAAACGAATCTTGACTTCCTCATCTCCTGCATGGAGCACACGGCTTTCCGCTCAGGGCAGGTCAGCACCGGATTTGTCGAAGAGCACAAGTCCACCTTGCTGCAAGCACAGTCGAAGGTCGCATAGAAGCTGGGCAAGCCGGCGCGGATGGCTAAGGAATGCTAGTGCCACTGTGGTCAGCATTCCATTAATTCGGCGCAGCTTCGTAGAGCTGCTGCGCCGTCACCGCTTCGTCTACAGCGATTTCCGTGTTGCCAGGCGCCTAGACATTGCGAATACAAAAGGGGCCGCGCGAGACAGCGTTTCTATCAGCTTTTCATTGACGGGCAGGCCGGCACGTAAAGCTGCTTGTTCGCATAGGATGGACAGGGCCGAGTCCGGTTCGCGGGGCTGGCCCTCCGCGCCGTTAAAAAAAGCAACGCCTGGGCTATTCTCTGGCTGCGAAAGTAACGGGCTGCGCAGGTGCCAATGGGTCGCCTGCTGAAACGCGTACCCTATTCGTAACACATCAAGGTCACCATGTGGCTTGCCAATAATTTGCATCCCCACGGGTAGGCCGTCTGAAAAGCCGGCGCAGACGACCAGAGCCGGCCCACCGGAAACATTGGCCGGTGCATAGGTGTTAAGGCGACGCCAGTAGTCGATCGGTTTATGAGCGGCCAGCAGTGGAGCCCTTCCCTGCGAAATGGTAACCAGCGCGTCGTACCGCTCGAAAGCCTCGAGCGCGACTAACTTCATTTGCTGGTGTGCCAGCCGTGCGTTCAAAAGATCGCGAGCGGTGAAGAGGCATGCAGGCAATACTCTCTGTTGGAAATCGGCCCCGAACTGGCTGGGGTCTCGACGTAGTGCTTCAGCATGAACGGAAAAAATTTCCGGTTGACCTATCCCTATTTTCACGTCGAGGGCGTCACGAAGCGGGAGCCAAGACGCGTCTTCGACTTCAGCACCAAGTCCTTTCAGCGTCGAGAGTGCTTCTTCTATCGCTACGATGACTTCTGGTGACTGTTGCGTCTCTTCCTCCCAGTAAGCTCTGACCACCCCTATACGTTTTCCTTTTAGATGAGGCAACAACGCAGTCGTATAGTCGGTATCGGGATCCGAACCGGGTGGAGAATTCGTAGTGGCGCAGCGGCTTGCGAGAGCCTGCATGAGAAGAGCACAGTCTTCTACGGTCCTCGCCATAGGACCGCAACGATCGAACGTAAAAGAATTTGGAATGACCCCTAGGCGGCTGATCACGCCTGCAGTCGGCATGAAGCCGGAAATCCCACAAAGAGACGCGGGCCCTCGGATGGACCCTCCTGTGTCCGTGCCACATGCAGCTGGTATAAACCGTGCTGCGATAGCCGCGCCACTGCCGCTACTGGACCCGCCAGTAAAGCAGCTCGTACTCCACGGGTTTCGTGCCGGAGGCCAGGGCAGATCGAACGATGGCCCGCCGTGTGCCATTTCATGTGTGGCAAGCTTTCCCATTAATATGCCGCCGGCCGCAAGCAGCCGGCGGGCGCATTCAGAGTCCTCGTTCGGTACTCTGTTTTGGAAAACCTTGGAGTGGCCGGTTGTCCGAATGCTGGCCGTGTCATAGACATCTTTCAGGGCAAATGGGATTCCACACAGCGCGCTTCGTCGATTTCCCCGGAAAATCTCGCGCTCGGCGTTCTTGGCTTGCTGTAATGCCAAGCCCGGCGTCAGCGTTATGAACGAATGGATGCCACCATCGTAATCTGTGATGCGCTCAATGAGCGCGCGCGTGAGATCGACGGGAGAAATTTCCCGCTTCGCAATGGCCGAGCTCGCTTGAGCGATTGTGAGGTCGTGGAGTTCCGTCATGGTGATTCAGTAGATGCATTGACTGCGTTGCAGCACAGCTTCGCACCAGAGCGCGGTCTGAAGTAGGGATCCGTCATAGTGCCGATGTCCGACCAACTGGATGCCAAGCGGTAAACCGTGAGGGCCACGTCCGGCAGGCAGCGATATAGCGGGCGCACCGCAAAGCGTCCAGATCACACAAAATGTCGCGTCACCTGTTGTCGTCAACCCTTCCGGAGCTTCGCCATTTGCAGGGGGAGTCACGACTGCGGAGAATGGGCTAATGATGTCGTCATACATTCCAATGAGCTTGTCGCGGTACGCCAATGCTTCCCGATACTGGGGCACAGTTATGCGTCTGCCCGATTCCATGTAGTCCAGAAATTGCCGGCTCAAGGCGGGTCTCCAATCCTCGAGCCGGTTACCGTGCAGCTGAAAAAGCTCAAAACGCTGAATTTGGTTGATAGCATTGAGCGCCCCATCAAACGCCGGTGGTAGCTCAACGTGTTTTACCTGTGCTCCTGCCGCTGTGAAACTCTGTAGAGCCGCTTCAATGCAACGCCGCTGTGGGGGCTCAGCGCGTGACCAGTATGGAGATTTCACGAACGCCAAAATAGGCGGCTTGCCTGGAGCGGGTGCTAGGGCGTTGGAATCAGGTACACAGACCGACGAGATTAACGAAATGTCCTCGACCGAGCGAGCGAATATCCCAACATGGTCGAGTGTAACGCTCGTAGGGAATATTCCGGACGTCGATATCGCGCCCAGCGTGGGTTTATATCCGACGACGCCACAGAACGCGGCCGGCCGAATAGTTGATCCACGCGTCTGTGTTCCTAGGGCTGCAGGTACAAAACCGGCCGCCACTGCCGCCGCTGACCCACTAGACGAACCCCCAGGGCTATAAGCCTGATTCCAAGGGTTGCGAGTCTTGCCGGGACACTGAGTAGCAAACTCTGTAGTGACAGTTTTGCCAAGGATAATTGCGCCGGCGTCTTCAAGGGCGCGGATCACGGGCGCAGATTCTTCAGGTACGTAGTCGGCGAATAGCGGTGACCCCATTCGCGTGGGCACCCCCTGGGTTTCGATGATATCTTTGATGCCGAAAGGGATACCTTCCAGGGGGCGGGCTAGACTCGCTGCGTACTGCGTGTCCCGATCGCGCGCCGAAGATATCGCTTGAGCCTCGTCCAGCCATTCCCAGGCTTGCGTAACTGGCTCATGCTGTCTGATTTTTTCGAGCAGGCTTGAAATCAGTGTTTTGGTGTCAAATGCACGCGATTCGAGGTGAGCTCGAATCGCACACGCGCCGAGCGCAACCCCAGGCATCCAGCTGGGGTTCTTGGCTGCAGGTTCTAACTTTTCCATACAAGCAGCGCTATTGAAGTTTTATGCCAAGTTCATGAATCGTCGCGGTCCATTCCTCGATGTCGGAATGGTAACGGGTCTTAAACTCCTCCACGCTCATGCGTTCGAGTTCGATACCTTGCTGGGAGAGCTTGGCCGAAACTTCCGGGTCTGCGACAGCCTCGTAGATTGCGGCATGAATTTTCTGGACGACATCTGGAGGGGTACCAGCCGGTGCGAAGAAGGCGAACCAGGGCGCATACGAGAATCCTGGTAAGCCGGATTCGGCCACAGTGGGGACGTCGGGCAGTGCCGCGGAGCGAGAGCTGCCTGAACTAGCAAGGCCGCGAATAGACCCTGATTTTACGTTCGAGACCATTGGCGTAATCGTGTTCATCATGATGGCAATGCGCCCGCCGATGAGATCGGTCAGCGCCTGGCCGGCTCCTTTGTATGGGATGTGTTGTATCTCGATATCAGCAGTCCTCTGCAGAGCTACCATAGCCATATGTCCGGTGCTTCCGATGCCTGCAGAACCGAAATTCAGACTTTCCGGGGCAGTCTTGGCCATTGAGATGAGATCTTTAATTGAATCCGCCTTTACCGAGTTTGCGACTGCCAAGATAGTCGGTGTGCTGCCGATCAAGGCGACTGGCGCTATGTCGGTCTCAGTGTCATACGGAAGGCTGGGATACAGCGCCTTGCTGAAAGCAATGCTCATATTGTTGATCAGCAGCGTGTGGCCGTCCGGAACCGATTGAGCCATGCGGGCTGTGCCGATAGTGCCGCCCGCTCCGCCCCTGTTTTCCACGACGAACGACTGATTCAGTGTTTCGCTAAGGTGCTTTGCAAGAACCCGTGCGATAAAGTCGGTCGTGCCTCCGGCTGAGTACGGATCGATGATTGTCACCGGTTTGGTTGGCCATTCCGCTGCACTGACAGGCGCCTGTATCGTCATAGCAAGGACGGCGCACACGGCGAGGGCGCGCGCGATTAGACAAGCCTGGGACAATGAAGCGAGCATAATTTGTCTCCAATAAATAGTGGTTGTATTTATCACTACTCTATTGAAGCGCTAGCAGAGTGTCAAGATTTTTGTAGCGAGCCACTGTTTTGCAGGCCGGCCTGTCAGCTCATTGAAGTGCTGATTGTCGCGGAGCGGTTATTGATTTAGTATGCAGGCAGCTAGTGGTTGCAAATAAGACGCCTAAAAGCGAAAGTAACCCGGCCTTTCGCCTTTCTAATCATAGGAGGAGACCCTGAAATGCGCTTCGTTCAACGCTATCCGCAACATCTTCACAACACCTCGCGGTCCCGGTTTCTCTCGGCAGCCTTTTCCTTAATTGTTGCTTCTCTTGCCACTGCCGGCATCGGAATGGCCGCGCACGCCTCGGAATGGCCCGAGCAGGGGCGGCCGGTTCGGTTCATCGTCGGCTATTCGCCTGGCGGCGGAACCGACGTGTTGTCTCGACTCGTTGCTGAGCAGCTTAGTGCTGCATTGGGTACACCCTTCCTTGTGGAGAACAAACCAGGCGCGGGAGGAACGGTGGCTGCAAATTTAGTGAGTAAGGCGCCGCCCGATGGCTACACACTTCTTTTCGCATCGGATCCAGAGCTTACTATCGCGCCGGTGATTCTTGAGTCGATGCAGTACGACCCGTTTACAGACCTGCAACCGATATCGCAGGTTGCAAGAGGGCCGTACGTAGTAGTTGCTCGTCCCGGCTTTCCGCCGAGCTCGCTCTCAGAGCTTGTCGAGTATGTGAAGGCGAACCCTGGAGCGGCCAATTTCGGTTCTTCAGGCACAGGCACGTCAAGCCATCTGCTAGGCGAGCAGCTGAACAGTGAGGCCGGAATCCAAGTGACCCACGTGCCCTATAAGGGTATGTCCGCTACGGTGAGTGATCTCGTGGCCGGGCATATTGATTATGCGTTTGTGCCTCCTCTTGTCGCGCGCAGCTTCATCGATGCTGGCAACTTGAAGGCGCTCGCGATGGCGGCGCCGGATCGGGTCAAGGGCATGGAGGGCGTTCCGACCACGACTGAGAGCGGATTTCCGGAATTGGTTGGGGGCGCTTGGTACGCTTTGATGGCACCCGCGGGATTGGATCGTCGCGTCATTACCCGGTTACAAGCGGCTGTCGAAGAGGTCGTGTCGTCGAGCGGAAGTCGCGCCGCCATTGAGCGACTGGCCTTGGTGCCGAGAAGCAGTAGTTCCGAGGAACTCTCCGCTCTAATGCGGCAAGAAAACAAAAAATGGCAAACGTTGGCCGGGACCCTTGGGTTGTAGGCGTGCCGACTCACTTAGGTTTGGACTGCGACTGGATATGAACCGCATGTACCTCTGCTACTAGTTTCTATATTTATTGGCGTATATGAACGTATTCGTTACTATATTTATCGGTGCTTCGGTGCTGGTCGCGGGCTTTATCTCGGGCGCTTTCGGCATGGCGGGGGGGATGATTTTGATGGGTGCACTCTTGCTCGTCCTGCCCGTGCCGACGGCTATGGTGCTGCACGGTGTGACACAGATGACGTCGAATGGGTGGCGCGGTGTTGTTTGGCGGCGCTACGTAGATTTTCGTGTGTTCCTGCGTTTTACTTGCGGTTTGCTCGCTGCTTGTGCGCTTTTTTTCTTTGTGAGCTACGTGCCCGACCGTGCCACTGTCCTAATTTGTCTCGGCTGCGTGCCGTTTTTGGTTATGTTGGTACCGCCCACTCTAATTCCACAGGCGGACCGCCCGTTTGGTGCGGAGATTTGCGGTTTCTTGAATGTCTTGCTCCAGTTCATGGCGGGCGTTTCTGGACCGGTGCTGGATGCGTTTTTCATTCGTTCAGAGTTTGATCGACGTACAATTGTTGCCACCAAAGCTGTCTGCCAGACTGCGGCACACTTTGCGAAGTTGATTTACTTTCTCCAAATCGGACACACCCTTAGTGGCGAGGGCGTGGACACGTGGATTTTTGGACTCTGCATTTTTATGGCAGTCGCTGGAACCACGCTGAGTCGCACCATTCTAGATAGACTTTCCGATACTCAGTTTCGACGATGGACTAAGTCCATCCTTATGGTGGTCGGCGGCGCCTACCTGGCGCAAGGAATTTATCTTTATGCGAGGTAAGGCAGTGAATGATGTACTTAGCACCTGGCACTATCCACCGCTTTACCTTTTACCTAAACATCAGAGCCGTAATCTCGTAGTTGTCTATTGGCGATCTCGAGATGAAGGCGCTCGACCATAACGCCGTCGAGGTTGATGACCCCTTTACCGACATTCTCGGGCAGCGAATAAGCGTGCACAATCCGCCGCCAATGATCCAGCTCTTCAACGCTCGGACTAAAGCAGCGATTAACGGTTTCGACTTGGAGTGGATGGATGATCGTTTTTCCGCTCATGCCCATCGCCTTGGCAACTTCAGATTCCGCCTTCAAAGCGTCAAGGTCGTGGATGTTGTTTAGCACTCCGTCAATAACCTGAATATTGAACGACTTGGCCACGAGAGTGACATGTGCGAGCCAGGGTATAAGATTTTTCCGCCCTTCGCCCGGGTCAATATCACTATCTTTAATAAGGTCGTTGGTGCCCAGGACGAGACATTCCACGCCATCCGCCCGCCCATTTTCGACAATACTCTCCAGCTTGAGAATCCCGAGGGGATTCTCAATCATGCACCAGATTGCCGTCGATTCGGATCCCCCCTTATTCAACTTTTCCCGGGCGTTCCGCGGAATGTCAGGGTCGATGACTTTAGGCAGTAGTACAGCGTCTGGCCGAGCTGGAGTGACCATGTCCAGATCGTCGTCCCAGAATTCGGTGTCGCGACCGTTGACGCGCACCACGACGTACTTGCCATGGAATCCGCTTCGATTAGCTGTAAGGAAACGTGATAGCGTATCCCTGGCTTCACTTTTACGTTCATGCAGGACACTATCTTCAAGATCGAGCACGATGGCGTCTACAGGTAAGGTCGCCGCCTTACGCATTGCTTTTTCATTGATTCCCGGCACATACAGCACACTTCGTAGCGATCGTTTCATTGATTCCTCCATATTCATGCTCTTGTGTTTAATTTAGTGATAGTTTAAACTTTAGTGGTGATAATGACAACCACTAAGGAAAGACATTGGGAGACATAACCAAAGCAACGCTCCGGTGGCTCCGGCTGCCGCTTTACCAACCTTATCGACTTTCGTACCGCACATTTACAGAGTTTGAGCCGTTCGTTCTGCAACTTGAGCATGCTGACGGCAGGCGATCCTTTTCCGATGCTCACGTCTCTCCGGGCTCGAGTGCCGAAACCCGAGAAGGTGCGTGGACTTACTGTCAGCAACGCCTCGCCGAACTTCGTGGGAAGAGCATCGAAGAGTTCAAAACCGATGTTATGGCGCAACTCGCCCGAAGCAAGGTCGCAACAACGCTGCTCATGACAGCGTTTGAGTCCTTGGAGAGAAGTGAGTGGCTGAATATTCAGGACGATGCAGAACTTGAGCTTATTGTTCCGATTAATGCGATGGATGAGGCGGGGATAGAGCACGAGCTGGGCCAGCTTCTCTCGGAAGGTTTCACTACCTTCAAAGTGAAAGTGGGCAAAGACGTGGCGGCAGACATCGAACGGGCCAACCTTACCCTTCGTCTACTTGACGGCCGCGCGACGATTCGTTTGGATGCAAACCGCGCGTATTCCAGAGAAGACGCTATTCGGTTTGTTCAGGGACTGAAGTACCCCGGTGCAGACCTTTTTGAACAACCTTGCGAGGCGGATTCCTGGGATGACAACGCGGCTGTGGCGCGAGAGAGTCAGGTTCCCTTGATGCTTGATGAGCCCATCTGCAGCATCGCTGATATCGAGCGAGCGGCAACTATTCCGAACGTGCGCTTCTGCAAGGTCAAGCTGAAGCGCTTTGGTAGTTTGCAAGCCTTGGCTGAGGGAATCCAATGCGTCCACGACCACGACATGCTGGCCGTCTTGGGTGATGGATTAGGGAGCGAAATTAATAACTGGATGGAGGCAGCCGTCGCGGCACGGCTCATTAAGACCAAAGGTGAGTTCAATGGGTTCCTGAAGCATAAGGATAAGCTTTTCTGTAATCCGCTGCCATTTAGCCGAGGGCGTATTCAGTTGAAGGCCGGTTTCAGACCCACACTTGACGAAGAGGCGATAGACCGTCTTACTGTCGCAAAACACGTTATCGAATATTAAGGAACAAAGCTTATGAAACATAGCGAGCTGTTGAAAGAGCTGGACGAAAGACGCGCTGCCGCCTGCGAAATGGGAGGCGAGCGCAAGCTGGAAAAGCGCCGCGAGTCTGGGGATCTCAATGCGCAAGAGCGCTTGGACAAGCTGGTCGATCCAGGTAGCTTCTTCGAAGTTGGTCTGCTGGGCGCCTCGGCGTTTGAACAGGATAAGGACGTTACTCCCCGCGACGGCAAGATCGTCGGATTCGGAAAAATCGATGGTCGGCACGCCGGAGTCGTGGTGAATGACTTCACTACTAAAGGTGCGTCCACCAGTACCACCAACTCCAAGAAAATGGGTTATATCCGCAAAACATGTAACGAACGCGGCATCCCATTCGTTCATATTGGCGAGTCCACGGGCGCGCGTTTGCCCGATGCAATGGGCTCGAAGGGTATGGGACAGATGTTGGGGAATGATACGACTCAGTTTCGCCGCACCCGTGACGTTCCCTGGGCTGCCTCTGCGCTTAACACGTCGTTTGGCTCTTCTGCGTGGCTCTGCTGCGTTTCCGACTTCGCGGTGATGAAGAAGGGCTCTATCATGTCCGTCTCGAGCCCACGCCTGGTCTCAATGGCGATTGGCGAGAAAGTAAATCTGGAAGATCTAGGCGGCTGGCGCTTGCACGCCGAGCAGACAGGCCTTATCGACTATTTCGTTGACACTGACGAAGAAGCGATGATGGCGATTCGGAAATTCCTTTCTTACATGCCTTCCAACGCCAAGGAGCTCTCCCCACGGACAGTGGTAGCCGATGACGCTGTCTCCGACCAGGACGCCATTCTGGACATTTTGCCGGAGCGTCGGACGCAGGTATACAACATGAAGAAAATTCTGGAAATCGTTTTCGATAAGGGCAGCATGTTGGAGTTGAAGGCGCGCTTCGGTAAGTCGCTGGTGACCTGTCTGGCAAGGCTTGATGGACGCGTGGTCGGGGTGATCGCTAATAATCCTCTTACGGGCGGTGGTGCACTATCGGCGGAAGCATGTCGCAAGGCCGTGGACTTTACAGTTCTGTGCGACAGTTTCAACATACCGCTCATCCGGTTCGTCGATACGCCGGGATTCGTGGTCGGCACAGAAGCGGAACGCAAAGGCGCCCCCGGCCAGATCATGAACTTTATGAATGCGACGTGCCTGACAACTGTGCCGCAAATTACGGTGTTGTGCAGAAAGGCATACGGTCGAGCATACGTGGCCATGGGAGGAGGCGCCCATAACGACACTATGATCGCATGGCCCATGGCGGAAGTCAGTTTTATGGATCCGGTCTTCGCCACCAATATTGTTCACAGTAAAACGTCGGCGGACGAAGGGTTTGAAGAGGCCCTGGCGAATATTCAAAAGGATCTCGAAATCTGGGACATGGCTAGGATTTTCTCAGCTCACGATGTCGTGAAACCACAAGAGACGCGCAAGTTCATGATCAATATGCTCGAGGTGCAGGAGCGTCGTCTATCCGGAGGGGTTGGAGACCGGATGATGCGCACTTGGCCAACCAGCTTTTAATTATCGACGTATGTTAATAGATCAAGGAGCGCGCCAATGAATCCAGTGAATTTGAATGAAAAGGCCGGGAAGGAACTTCTCGAGCAATTTGGCGTAGACACGCCACAATCGTTCGTCGCTCTCAACGCGCAGGACGCTGCGAAGCGCACCGCTGCCCTCCGGGCGCCCTATGTCGTCAAAGTGGTTTCAGGCGACATACTGCATAAATCTGAAGCCGGGGGAGTGACCCTTGGGCTAGAGACAACAGAGCAGGTTGTCGCAGCTATTGAGCGCATGAGCCGGCTGCCAGCCATCAGCGAGGCTCGCATTGATGGCTGGTTAGTGGAGGAGATGGTCCCTTCGGGTTTGGAGATCGCCATCGGTGGATTCTATGATACGCAATTCGGTCCGATCATCATGCTCGGACTGGGTGGCATATACATCGAGCTTTTAAAGGATGTGACTTTTCGGGTGTGTCCAATTACAGAGGCCGATGCGCGCAGTATGGTAGCCGACCTGCAAACCTCCAAACTTTTTGACGGTTTCCGTGGGGGAGCCGTATACGACAAGGAGATGCTGGTACAGGCCTTGATGAAAATAGGCGGGGAGTCAGCGCTGTTTATGACTCATCAAGAAAACATCGAGGAACTCGACATCAATCCTCTGATCCACACCGGTGACAGACTTGTGGCGGTAGACGCCAGATTCATCTCGCGGAGAACCGACCGTCCGGCGCTTCCGCACGCCGAGCGTCGCAATGACGAAGAAGTACTCGAACACTTCCAGCCACTGTTTTATCCAAAGACAGTGGCCGTTCTGGGCGCGTCAGCGAAAGAAGTGACGATCGCAAACACCTTTATCCGCCGTTTACGTGAATTCGGATTCGAAGGGGAAATCTATCCCATCCATCCTAAGGCGGAAACAGTCGAAGGCCTCAAGGCATATCCTAGTCTGGCGGATGCGCCAAAAGATGTGGACTATACCTATGTCGCCATTGGAGCCGGGCGCATTATTTCTTCGCTCGACGTTGCGCCTGGAAAGTGTCGTTTTGTACAAATCATCAGTTCAGGTTTTGATGAGACGGACGATGGCAAGAGGCAGCAGGCTCGACTGCTTGAAACAGCGCGAGGGGCTGGTATTCGCTTGCTGGGCCCCAACTGCTTGGGTACTTACTCGCCGGCGGGTCGGCTTACCTTCCCAAAAGATGCGCCCCTTGAAACAGGATCCATTGGTGTCGTTTCGCAGTCAGGTGGACTGTCGACAGACATTATCAAGCGGGGCCAGTGGCGCGGCTTGCGCTTCAGCGGGCTGGCAACGATTGGCAACAGCATCGATGTAAAACCCGTTGAACTCCTTCAGTACTACCTTGCCGACCCCAGCACGAAGGCAATTGGCATGTACATAGAAGACGTCAAAAATGGCCGTGAACTCTTCGATGTACTTCGCGCGACGGCAAATCCGAAGCCGGTGGTCATTCTGAGGGGAGGCGCCACTCAGCAGGGACAGCTCGCCGCTCAATCCCATACGGGCGCACTGGCTTCCGGGCAAGAAGCTTGGGAGGCTCTTGCAAAACAGACATTCGTCGAGCTTGTGGACACCGTGGACGAGTTCATCAACTTGCTGTTGGCTTTGCAGTTTCTTGAACTGAGAATAACTACGCCTACGAAAAATGTCGTGCTCTTTGGCAACGGCGGGGGCTCCAGCGTTCTTGGGGCTGACGCCTTCGCCCGTTCCGATCTCAGTGTCATGCCCTTCCGACCGGAAGTTCTCTCCGAGCTGGAGGCGCTAGGTTTCCCCCCAGGGACGAGTGTCCTTAATCCCATTGATACCCCCGTCAGGAGCCTGCAGGAGAAGGATGGATTCATCGCAAAAGAAATCTTGGATATCGTCTATGAAAAGGCGAAGCCGGACGCCATAGCGATGCATCTGAATTTAGCCGCTTTTGTCGGCCGGGGAACTAGTAACCCTCTCACCAACTTGATCTCCGTGATCACCGAGGTGCGGGCAGAACGGGGCGCAGATATTCATTTCCTTCTCGCCTTGCGCAGCGACAGGTCTGAAGCCTTAGATGCAATGCGTCGCGAGTATATCGACATTGCGCGTCAATCGGGAATTGCCGTATATGATGAAGTCATCGACATGGCGCGAGTGCTTCGGGCTGTAAGTAATTTGGAAGAGCGGGTCATCGCTCATCATGACCGAGGCGGCAGAAGTGGCCACGAGGCGCTTGAATCATCCAGAGCAGCCGTCCTAGCTTAGTAAATCTTACCTCTCCATTCTCCGGCCTCTCTCAATAGCGTAACGGCAGGAAAGTAGAGGCTGGAGACGCTACCTTGTTTACGGATTTAATGATGTCAATCCATACACCCGCGAACTTGGAAGTCCATTTCGACCCCCACACAGCTTACTTGCCCGACCTGTGTGGGTTTGTCTCGATAAGCTAGGGCCCTGCTTAAGGTAAAGTCGCTTCAGTAACGTAACGCTGATAGATTCCCGATAGCCGGCCAAGCGTGGTCAGTGCCTGTTCCGCATGTTCATCCCAGGCGTGGCCATAGTTCAGACGCAGGCAATTATTGAAAGCATCCTTGGCCGAAAATATACGGCTGAGCCCGCACCGAAAGGTATTGTGCTTGTGGGTAATGACATCGGTGCCGGCGATACCTTTGTCATAAAGCCGTTCGACCACACAAGGATTTCGATCGAGCTGGCCCCGTAGCCACGCCCCTGATCGAGTGTCTTTTGGCTGGTATCGCCTTACTGAGTCAATATCTCGTTCACCAGGAGGACTTTTAGACATGGACCACTTCGATTCAAAGTGGATTTACGGTGGGCATTGCTATGAATGTGCAATTGGATGCATATTTTCCCGCAAGAGCGATTTTCTATAACCTATCGACTCGAAATAAGAATCCAGCCCGCTGGCATGACTGAGCTCTATTTGGTCGATGCATACCTCATATAACCGTTCGAGCCCCTCCTGCCGCGCCATCGACACTACGCGGCATCATATTGCGGTCATTCCCGCGTCATCGTATTACGGCAAGCAAGCGATCCAGCGTATAGGGTTTTTGCAGGAATTCAAACCCATGGTCGCTTTCATGGACCAGGGCCTGGCTGTAGCCGCTGCTGAGTACCACCCGCAAGTCGGGCCACCGACGCCGGATCTCTTTTCCCAGTTCGATTCCGTTTATGCCGGGCATTACGACATCCGATAGAACGAGGTCGTAGCGGCTGCGTTGTGTTTCGAGTACGTCAAGTGCGGCTTCCCCGTCTACTACCCAGGTCACATAATGGCCGACCTCGCTGAGTACAGTTTGCGCAAACTCGCCGACAAGCTCGTTGTCTTCCACCAGCAATACATGGGTGGACGCCACGGTTTTTGGCGTATCAGCAATAGCTTTGGAAGTCGTCGAACGGATCGCTGCCTTGGCACATGGAAGGTATAACGTAAAGGACGTGCCATTGCCTACCTCGCTTTCCACACTGACTTCGCCCCCCGATTGTTTCGCGAATCCATAGACCTGGCTGAGACCCAGGCCAGTACCTTTGTTCACTTCTTTTGTCGTGAAGAACGGCTCGAAGATTTGATCGATGAGCGCAGGAGCAATACCGCAACCGGTATCGCGGATAGTAAGGGCGACAAAATCGCCGGCGATTCCGGCATCGCCGACGTCCCGGTGTAGCGAGGGCAAAGAGGTCGCATTGCGCGCGCCGATATCCAAGGTGCCGCCAGCCGACATTGCATCGCGTGCGTTGATAACGAGATTGAGGACGGCGGTCTCGAATTGACTGGCATCGGCGTGGATGGGCCATAAATCTGCCGGAAGCGCGACGTTCACATTGACGCCGGCACCCACGGTCATCTCGATGACATGTTTCAGTCCCTGAACACGGGAGGCGATGTCGAACGCCTCGGGATGTAGTGGCTGCTCACGCGCGAAGGCAAGCAATTGCTGGGTCAAAAGCGCCGCTCGCCCGGCGGTGTCGGCGATGATTTGAACGTACTTCGACCGTTTTTCCGCCGTCAGGCCGGCTATGCCCAGCAAGTCGGCCGCAGAACTGATGATCGTAAGCAGATTATTGAAGTCGTGTGCCACGCCGCCTGTTATCCGGCCTATGGCCTCCAACTTTTGAGTATGACTCAAGATATCCTTTTGCCTGTCGAGTTCTTCCTGTGCGCGCCTGCGTTCGGTGAAATCGCGGGTTACCTTCGCAAAACCGATCAGTTTGCCGGTTTCGGAATATATTGGATCAATAACGATGCAGGCCCAGAAACGCGATCCATCTTTGCGTACACGCCATCCTTCTTCCTGGAAGGTATTCTGCTGCAAGGCAATGGCAAGACTGCGTTCAGGTTCGCCACGATCACGGTCTTCCTGCATATAAAAGCAAGAGAAGTGGCGGCCGGTGATTTCATCCGAGTGATAGCCGTGGATCAGCTTGGCGCCGACATTCCAGTCAGTCACGTATCCATTCGGATCAAGCATATAGATGGCATAGTCGCGGATCCCGTGTACCAATAGCCGAAATCGTTGCTCGCTTTCAAAAAGGGCCTGTTCTGCCGCCTTCTTTTCGGTGAGGTCCCGCGCCACCTTGGCGTAGCCGATCAATACGCCCTTATCATCCAGGACCGGGTCGATCACGATGCTGGCCCAGAATTGGCTGCCATCTTTACGCACGCGCAGGCCTTCGACTTCGTACCTGCCTTGCTCGGAAGCGATGGCCAAAGCGCGCGCAGGAAGTCCAGCATTCCGGTCCTCTTCCGTATACAGACACGAGAAATGTCGACCGATGATTTCGCTGGCCGCATATCCCTTGAACCGCTCCGCGCCGGTGTTCCAACTGACAATGTGACCCTCCTGATCGAGAAGGTAAATTGCATAGTCTTTGATTGCGTGGACCAATCGCTCGAACTGACTTTCGCGTAGCAGTGCATCGGCAGTACGGGCATAGCCTTGGTCGCCTTGTTTCATAGCGTCATTTTGCATGGTTATTCTTTTACGGGTTCTTTTTGTGGATCGCATCAAACATGTAACGTACTCTGCGGCGTGAGCAAAGTAAATGAATGTGGAAATTCATCGAAGTGTAATGTCCAGCAGGAGTTGGGTACCAGGCAAGGGCGGATAGGCCTCGCGGTTCACACGTTGACGATTCGATCGCAGGGGAGTGTGGTATTTTCGTCTTAAGGAATTCCTCCTGCATAGGACGTTGTAGTGGACCTTCTGCGTCTCTCTCTATTATTTGCAGTCACCGCCCTGGCAGAGCTCATCGGCTGTTATCTGCCCTGGCTGGTTCTGAAGCAGGGCAAGAGTCTTTTGCTGTTGCTGCCTGCCGCCATCGCACTGGCCGTATTCGCGTGGCTGTTGACGTTGCATCCCTCGGCGGCGGGACGTACCTATGCTGCCTATGGTGGGATGTATATCGCCATGGCGCTGCTATGGCTGCGGTTCGTCGACGGTGTTTCACTGACGCGATGGGACATGGCGGGAGCCGGCGTCGCACTTCTTGGCATGGCCATCATCGCCTTGCAACCTGCCGCTAGCAGCCAATAAGTTTGCGATCCTCATTTATGTACGGCCCTCATTTATGTACGGCAAATTCCATGCGATGATGGTCAGGAACACTATTTGCTGGCTGTCTGCAGCCGGACTGTGCAATTCAGATCCAAACTAGGAGAATATAACGATGAAAATAAAAATGTCCGTAATCCCGCGCAATGTCTATCTCGCCATCGCCGTCGCCACAGCGGGCTTGACCATGACAGCGTGCACGACCACTCTTCCCAGAGAGCAGCAGACAGGCGTTGAAAGGCGCGATGACATCAACACGCGAGCCGACGCGGCGTTGGAACGTCTCTACGAAGTGGCGCCAAACTCTCGCGAACTGGTGTCGCAGGCCAAGGGTGTGCTTATATTTCCACGCGTTCTCGGCGCCAGTCTGGTGGTCGGCGCGCAGCATGGCGATGGGGTGCTGAGGGTAGGTGGCAAGAACCAGGGTTATTACAGTACGTCCAGCGGTTCCTTCGGGCTGCAGGCCGGAGCCCAGTCCAAGGCCATCATTCTGGTGTTCAAGACACAAGAGGCGCTTGATCACTTTCAGCGCAGCAACGGGTGGACCGCGGGCGTCGACGCAACGGTCGCCGTTGCCAACCTGAGTGCGACCGGAGCCGTTGACCTGAGGACGATGCGTGAACCGGTGGTTGGTTTTGTAATGACGAACGCCGGCCTGATGGCGGGGGTATCTCTGGAAGGCACAAAAATCAACCGGATCGATGACGGCGGAGCACCAGGCGCAGCCAAGTAAATTAGTTGTCTATATCGCCTTGACAGGCGATGGCACACGCATGGTAGCCAGGAGCCGGAATTACTAGTCCGGCTCCTGGCTCGTCCTTATCTCATGAGTCCGGCGGAGGTCATCCAGACCTGAATGCGTTCGGCTACCTGATCTGAGTTCTTGTCCATCATGATCATGTGAGAGTTCCCCCGCATGCCAGCTTGCGGCAGCCGCAATACATCGGCTTTGCCTCCGGCGGCCTGGAGCCTGCTGCGGAACGTTTCCTGACGTTGAACGATGGCCTGCCAGAACGCTGACTGTTCGGTATTGTCTCCCCACACCCATAGCATGGGAATTCCTTTGATCCGGCTGTAGTCCGCCGTGGCTGGGTCGGGCGAACCCGAGGGCTCGATGATAACGATGCCTTTGACCAGATCCGGGTTTTCGAGCGCCGAGGTGAACGCGAAATTGCCTCCCTGGCTGTGGGCCATGATGACGCAGGGACATACCTTCTTGACATAGGCATCATAGGCGTCCTGGGTGGCCGCATCATTGGTGGACCAGCGCGGGATGCTTTGCTTGGCCATCTGGTCAAAGGCATCGATGGGAAACTGCGTGCCGGGCAGGAATTGCCTTTGGGCCGGATCGCTACGATAAGACCCTACTGGACCAATGCGAAACAGTTCCCAGGCTTCTTTCTTGGTTCGGAAGAAAGGCTCACTCTTGAAAATTTCCGGGTAGCGTGCCCAGGATGCACGTCCGCGTTCCACGGCGTCGCTCACGTATACGTCGTGCCCGGCCCATAAGAAATAGTTTTCCCAGCCGGGGTTGCCATCGGGCTTGGTCTCCCAGGTGACTCCGGAAAGTCCACCCCCATGCCACATAAGCAAAGGATAACGGGCTTTGGGCTTGGTCAGCAGGGTATAGCGCGCGTACATGGCTTCGACCTCGAAGTCACCGTTGGGATCCACCCGGATGGGTGCGGCCCCAGGCGTGAACGTGATCTCGCGTGTGGGTAGACCGGTCAACGTGACAGGACGTCCGCCAATATGGAAGCTTCCAACGTCCTTGATGGGCAGGGCGGTTTCTTTGGTCGCGCAACCTGTCAGTGCGATAACAGCAACTACGCCGCCCGTAAGCAGCAATTGTCTGAAAGTCTCTTTCATGGTGTCTCCCGGTGTTGTCAGCGATCAGGGAATTCCATCGTACAGCAGTCCTGAAATATGTATTTGACTACATATGTCCTTTAAGCCATAATCATCCTTCTCAGCAAGCAGACCAAAATCAGCATGAAAAGAAAATACGATGTGGTTCCTGCGGGTCCGTTTGATCGCAGCATGCCGATCGGGGCAGACGCCATGGTACCGACCACCTTGAAAGAGCTGCGCAAGCGCACGGGTCAGACGCAGGAAGATATGGCGGCCGCCCTGGGCGTTGGCCAGGACACGATTTCGCGACTGGAAAAGCGCAGTGACATGTTGCTGTCCACCTTGCGCCACTATGTCGAGTGCATAGGCGGGCAGCTTGAGCTCGTTGCGACCTTTCCGGATCACTCCGCCGTGATCATCGATCATCACGGCGAAAAATCGGGCGCGCATAAAAAGCGCGGCCGTAAATCGACTGAACACACCGCATGATTTCTACACCCTATTACCTGATCGACGAAGCGGCGTTGCTACGCAACCTGAAAATTATCGATCACATTCGCGAACAGTCAGGCGCCAAGGTTCTCCTGGCCTTGAAATGCTTCGCCACATGGTCGGTTTTCGACCAGATGCGGCAGCACATGGACGGCACGACGTCGTCGTCGCTGTATGAAGTCAAGCTGGGTAGCCTGAAGTTCGGTGGCGAGACCCACGCCTACAGCGTCGCATTCGCGGATCACGAAATCGAAGAAGTGGTGGCGCACAGCGACAAGATCATTTTCAACTCAATCAATCAACTCCAGCGATTCGCATCATTTGCTGGCGACAAGCCCATGGGTCTGCGCCTGAATCCAGGTATCAGTTGTGCAAGCTTCGATCTGGCCGATCCGGCCAGGCCATTCAGCCGCCTGGGCGAGTCTGACCCCGCTCGCATCCTATCCGTCATCGAGCAGCTCGATGGCGTGATGATCCATAACAACTGCGAGAACAGGGAGTTCAAGCGCTTCGACGAACTATTGAGCGAGGTCGAGCAACGCTATGGCCCGATTTTGCAAAGACTGAACTGGGTCAGTCTGGGGGGCGGGATCAGTTTCACCGCGCCGGGCTATCCGGTGGACGCCTTTTGCGAACGCTTGCGTCGCTTCGCTCAGGACTATGGCGTTCAGGTATATCTCGAACCAGGGGAGGCGGCGGTGCGTCATACCACGACGCTGGAGGTCAGCGTGCTGGATGTCGGTTTCAACGGAAGAAACCTGGCGATTGTGGACAGCTCCACCGAAGCACATATGCTGGATTTATTGATCTATCGCGAGACAGCCCCCATCGGCGGTTCGAGCCAGGGCGATCACATTTACCAGGTTTGCGGCAAGACTTGCCTGGCGGGCGATATTTTCGGGCAAGCACGTTTTGAGCAGCCGCTGCAAGTGGGAGATCGAATTTCGATCGGTGACGCTGGCGGCTACACCATGGTGAAGAAAAACTGGTTCAACGGAATACACATGCCGTCCATTGCCATCAGGGACACCGATGGTCATGTGCGGGTGGTACGCCAGTTTTCCTTTGATGACTATGTCAGCAGTCTGTCCTGAAAACGGCTGCTCAAACTCGAGTAATAGAGAGAAATGCGAATGAAGCGCAACATTCTTATTATTGGCGGCGGCGGCGTGGCCCGTGTTGTGGCACACAAATGTGCCCAGAACAATGCCGTGCTCGGCGACATCCACATTGCGTCGCGCACGCTGGCAAAGTGCCATGCAATTATTGATTCGATTCACGACAAAGGCAGCTTGCAGCGGCCCGGAACGCTGCAGGCGCATGCGCTCGACGCCATGGATATCGAAGCCACCAAGTTTCTTATTCGTGCCACGCGCAGCCAGATTGTCATCAACGTCGGTTCGCCGTTTTTGAACATGTCAGTGTTAACGGCGTGCATTGAGACCGGTACGGCCTATCTGGATACCGCCATACACGAAGACCCGGAGAAAGTATGCGAGAACCCGCCCTGGTACGGCAATTACGAATGGAAACGGCGCCAGGCCTGCAAGAATGCCCGGGTCACGGCAGTGCTGGGTGTGGGCTTCGATCCAGGCGTCGTGAATGCCTACGCGCGCTACGCCATGGACACGTATTTCGACAGCGTCGAATCCATCGACATCATCGACGTCAACGCGGGTAGCCACGGCCGATACTTTGCGACGAACTTCGATCCGGAAATCAATTTCCGCGAGTTTGTTTCGACCGCGTGGTCTTGGGAAAATAACGCCTGGAAGGCCAATGCGATGTTCGAGCATCGCAAAGACTGGGACATGCCTGTGGCCGGCCTGAGCACCACGTACCTGACGGGGCACGACGAGATTCATTCGATGTCAAAGAATCTGGGCGTACCCAATATACGATTCTGGATGGGATTCAGTGAACATTACATCAATGTCTTCACCGTCCTGAAAAATCTTGGTCTATTATCCCAGCACTCTGTGCGAACGGCTCGCGGGCAGGAAATTGTGCCGCTGGAAGTGGTCAAGGCCGTACTGCCCGATCCCGCATCGCTGGCGCCTGCCTACAGCGGCAAGACCTGCATCGGCGACCTCATCAAGGGTCGCAAGGACGGGTTGCCGCAAGAAGTGCTGATCTACAACGTTTGCGATCACAAGACGTCTTTCGAAGAGGTCGGCAGCCAGGCTATATCGTATACCGCAGGCGTGCCTGCGGTGGCAGCGGCCATGTTGATCGCCGAGGGAACCTGGGACATCGGCGAAATGGTCAATGTGGAGGAACTCGATCCAAAGCTCTTCATTGCATTGATGAACCGCATGGGACTGGTGACACGGGTACGCAGCGCGCAGGGAGACCACATCGTCGACCCGCAACCGGACGTGATCGAGGCATCCACGGACGGCAAGCTGCTTAATTATGGCTGAGGCAGTGCGTGGTGCTTGTCAGCTACTGATGGACGCAAGCGTTTCGAAACGGTCAAGATAACCCTCGCCTGCCGCCACCTTCGCCCAATTGTCCGCAGTGAAATCAATAACCGCTAAGGCCCCAGTCGGGAATTCGTGCTGAAGCCTGGATAACGCGACAGCGCGTCCCGCACCGACCAGGCTTGTCGCCACGTGCTCGAATCCCGGATTGTGCCCCACCAGCAGCAAGGTTTGTATTGATGGGTCCGTTGTCCTGATGACGTGAAGGATCTCGTCCGGCGCGCCTTCATAAATGCGCGGCTCGTCTTGCCGGGTGATTTCCAGACCAATAGCAGTGCTTACCAGGCGCCATGTGTCTTGAGTACGTTTGGAAGTGGAAACGATGGCAAGGTCCGGTACCAACCCCTGTTTTGCCATGTACATTCCCATCTCCTGGCTTTGCCGCAATCCGCGTGCCGCAAGAGGACGTTCGTGGTCGTTGACGCCCAGCGGTCGGTCGGCCTTGGCGTGGCGAAGAAGCATTAAGCGGCGCATCAGTATTTTCCCGGGGAATTTTTGTGGCATCGTCTTCATTCTACAAGGCGTTGCGTGGCTTTCCAGCCATTTTGAGCTCTGCACGCTTAAGCATGGTGCGGGCGGAATGCCAAAGGTGCTTTTGCATGGCGGTATACGCGGCTTCCGGATCGCCCTTAAGGATAGCCGCCGCTATTGCCTCATGTTGCGAAATGGAATCGAGGATCAATTGATCCGCTCCGACTACTTGGCGCATCAATGACATAAAGACTGCCAGTTGGTATCGATCGATCAGTTCGCCGAGTTCGGGATTGCCACTGAGCTTGACGATCGCCTGATGGAATTCGCGATTATGAACGATGAAAGGATGGATTTCCTGCCTCGCTTTATGCAACGCGCCTTGATCCACAATTTCCTGAAACATCAGCCGATTGTCGCCTTTGTCGATGCGCTCCGCTGCGAGACGCGCTGCCTGTCCTTCCAGTGCCTCGCGAATTTGAAACAAATTAATAATTTCATCGTGCGATAGGCGACGGACAAGAGCACCGCGATTAGGAATGATCTGGACGAGCCGGTCGGCGGCCAGGCGTCTAAATGCCTCGCGCAGCGGCCCGCGGCTCACACCCAGTTCTTCTATGAGGTCACGAGAGATAAGGCGTTGACCTGGTGCGAGCGTGCCTTCGAGAATTTGTTCCTTAAGCGTGGCCGCAATGCGCTCAACCATATCGCCGCTACGCAACATGCCGTCGTTCATAGCCACTTTTTTAGTTTTTTCGACCGTCTTCATTGACCTGAAATTTCCGTGACAAATATAGGCATCTAGTTTAATCTAAAAGTGTAGGACAAAATTACTATACCTATTCAGGAGACAAAAATGAGACTTGCGCCTGTATTGGCCAACGTAGCGTACGGCTTGGTTCTACCGGTTATTTTTGCGTGTTCATCGGCATCTGCAACCAATCTCACTGTTACGCATTGGGCCGATGGCATGTACGGCACCCCGTTCGCCGTCGCACAGGAAAAAGGCTTTTTCAAAGAAGCCGGGATCAATGTTACGGGATTCATTACTTCGCAAGGTGGCGGGACGACCGTGCGCAATGCGCTCGCCTCCGATATCCCTTATGGCGAGGTGGCACTATCCGCTGCCATCGCGGCAATCAAACAGGGCGTCAAGCTCACAATCGTGCATGGCGGTGTCCTCAGCTTGGCCGATAACGTCTGGGTGGCCAAGAAGGACTCGCCATTGAACACAATCATGGACCTGAAAGGCAAGAAGCTGGGCTACAGCAGCCCCAAGTCGGTCACCGATATGGTGTCGACCATAGCGCTGAGCAACCGGGGTATTCTGGCCGATGTGGACCGCAAGGCGGTGGGCAGCCTCAGCTCAGCGTATACCGCATTGCGTGAAGGCGCCGTCGACGTTATCTATATGACGGAACCTGTTCTGAGCCGTGAAGCAGAAAATATCAAGGTCGTTTTCAAGTCGGGAGACGAGATTCCCCGACTGACCCAGACCGTGGGTATCGTGCGCAGCGATTACCTCAAGAAGAATCCCGACACCATCAAAGCCATTATCGAAGGCCGCCGCAAGGGCGTCGATTATCTGCTGAAGAATCCGGACGAGTCTGGCGACATTCTCGCCAAGCACTACAAAATCGATCCGAAGATCGCCAAGCTCGCCATCAACGACATCATGGCTTCAAAGGGCGTCTACTGGAGTCCGGGCCGCCTGGACTACGAAGGCATGAACGCCATGCTCCAGGGGCTGATACTGGTCAAGGCAATCGAGGAGGGTCCTTTCGATTGGAGTGCGATTGTCGACGAAAGTCTGTTGCCCGCCGATCAACGCAGCAAATAGGGCAGCGTCGGAATGGCAAGCCAGATCGATATGATCAGGAAGTTTCCCGCCAGCGAGGTCGACCGCAAGGCGCATGTTGCCGTCAACGGGGCGACGAAGGTGTTTGCGGCGCGTGACGGAGGATTGCCGCTGCATGCCCTGGGTCCGGTGTCGTTCGATTTGCGGCAAGGCGAATTTTTTTCCGTTGTCGGGCCCTCTGGCTGTGGGAAGTCAACATTATTGGACCTGGTTGCAGGCTTGAGCCCGCCCACTGAAGGCAGTGTCTTCTTCGAACACAAGGAGGTCAAAGGCCAGGTGCCGGACGGCGTCGCCGTCGTATTTCAAGAGGATGCCAGCTTCCCATGGCTGTCTGTTTTCGACAATGCCGCGTTCGGAGCTCGCCGCAGCGGTTTACCCGAGAATGAAGTCAAGGAGCGTGTCGATCATGCCCTGGCGTTCATGGGACTCGCGAGCTTTGCCGCGAGCTATCCGGCGCAGTTGTCGGGCGGCATGCGGCAGCGGGTCTGCATAGCGCGTGCAATGGTCCTGCGGCCCCGTCTTATGTTGCTGGATGAGCCTTTCGGCGCTCTTGATCAGCAGACCCGACTATTAATGGGCGAGGAGATGCTGAAACTATGGCGCGAGACCGACTCGACCGTCATGCTGATCACCCACTCCATAGACGAGGCCGTCATGCTGTCGGACCGCGTCGGAATCATGTCGGCGCGTCCGGGCACTTTTATTGACATTGTAGAAACAGGCTGGAGTCGCGAGCGCGGGAGCGAAACAACGATGAATCCGCATTACGGCGCGCTCCAGTCCAAGGTGTGGGGCTTGTTGCGCACTGAGTCGCTCAAGGCGCTGGGGGTTTAACACATGGCCAGCGCAACGATTCCCAGCTCCATGTCGGGGCGGCCGGGCGCCGCCATGTCGTTCAGGTACCGCGTGGTGCTACTGCGGTGCCTTGTCATTGTCTTCAGCGTTGCCTTGCTTGAAGTCGCCAGTAGGCTGGGGTGGATAGATCCGGTGTCTTTCATTCCTCCGTCGGAAATGGCGCTAAGTGCATGGCGACTGCTTCGGGACGGAACCTATCAGGCAGACATGCTGTTGACCTTATCGTCGGCGGCTGTGTCTATCGTGCTTGCGACATCGGTGGGTTTTCTTTTCGGTCTTGTGCTGTTCAAGCTGCAACGTCTGCGGCGCGTGCTGGATCCGCTCCTAATGTCGTATTACGCGGTGCCCATCTTTGTTTTCTATCCTATGCTTATTGTCCTGTTCGGACTGAACAGATGGCCATTGATCGTGCTGGGGTTTTTATTCGCCATCGTGGCCATGGCGGTCAATACGCTCAATGGGCTGGAGCGGGTGCCTCAGGTCTTGATGCGCACGGCTAGGATGCTGCACATGGGCAGGACACAGGAAGTTTTTCTTATTACGCTTCCTGCCAGCCTTCCTTTTGTCTTTACGGGTATCAAGTTGGCCATCGTCTACTCGTTCATAGCGATCATCGGCGGCGAGTTCCTGCTTTCCGGCGCAGGCTTCGGGTATCAAATCGCGTTCGCCTATAACAACTTCGATAACCGGACGATGTATGGACTTATGTTCCTGCTGCTTACGTTCATCGGCGCTATAAACCTTGTATTGCACGCGATCGAACAGCGGCTGTATCAACGTCGGGTTCTCAAGGAGCTTGTATGAGCGGGCGCACAGCGGGTCGACTGATAAGCCGAAGCAACCCCGGGCGGGCACCCCTGATCGATAGTGTTTTGCTGGTCGGCGGCATCCTGCTGTTGTGGGAGATTGCCAGCATGACGCTGGGCGTCGAGGTTTTGCCTGGCCCCTGGCGCACCATTGCCCAGCTTGGGCGGGAATTCAGCAGTCCCGATTTCGGCGCTCATCTTGCGGAGACTAGCAAGGCCTTTTTTTCCGCCTTGCTGCTCGCTGTGGTGGGCGGGATTGCACTGGGTCTGGTCCTAGGTGCGCGGCGGCTTGCCGGCGATGTAATGGAGCCGATACTGATAGCGCTGTATTCCATACCCAAGATTTCCCTGTATCCCATCATCCTTTTGATATTCGGCCTGGGCATTTCGGCAAAAATTGCGTTCGGCGTCATACATGGCATTATCCCCATCGTTATATTCACGATGACCGCAGTGCGCAATATTCGCCCTGTCTATATGCGCTGCATCCATGCGCATCGTCTCACTCCGTGGCAGGGAGCATGGCATGTACTGATACCGGCCGCCGTGCCGGAGATCGTCGCCGGCTTGCGGATAGGCTTCTCCTTGACCCTGCTGGGCACGCTGCTGGGCGAGATGTTTGCGTCGCAGCGCGGCATCGGCCATCTGCTGATGCTGGCCATCGACCGGAACAATCCTCCTACCATCATGGCGCTTGCGCTGATGCTTTTCCTGTTTGCAACGGCGGTCAGTATCGGGCTGCTGCAATGGGATCGCCGTTTGCGGCGCGGCAACTAATCTATTGAGAAAACGTAATGGCCAATACGCTGTTCGATAAAGTGTGGGATGCCCATGAGATTGCCGTTCTCGCGGGAGGTGTGAGCCTGCTGCATGTCGACCGTCACCTGGTGCACGAGCTTACCGGTGTCGAGGCCATCAAGGCGCTGGAACGCCGGCATGCGACCGTACGCAACCCGGAGCTTACCTTCGCAACCGTCGATCACGTCACGTCGACCCGACCGGGACGAAAGGCAGGCGACGCGCCGTGGAGTACGGCGATGGTCAATGCCTTGCGGGCCCAGACGCAAGAGAAAGGCATCCGAATTTTCGATATGGACCAGGGCAAACAGGGCATCGTGCACGTTATTGGTCCGGAGCTGGGACTGACGCTTCCGGGGCTATCCATTGTGTGCGGGGACAGTCACACATGCACGCATGGGGCATTCGGCGCTATTTCATGGGGCATAGGATCATCCGAGCTGGTGCACGTGCTGGCTACTCAGACGATACGGCAGATACGGCCCAGGACCATGCGCATCAACTTTACGGGAACGCCCGGACAGTCAATCACGGCCAAGGACATGATTCTTCATTTGATCGGCGTCCTGGGTGCATCGGCCGGCACCGGCTATGCCGTCGAGTATGCCGGTCCGGCCATCAGCGCGCTCGATATGGAAGCACGCATGACGCTCTGCAATCTTTCCATTGAACTGGGTGCCAAGGTCGGCATGATCGCGCCTGATGAAACGACGTTCTGTTATATGAAGGGACGAGCATTCGCCCCCGCGGGCGACGATTTCGATAGGGCGGTGGCGTACTGGCAAACCTTGCCCTCCGGGGACTCGGCTTCCTTCGACAGGGAAGAGGAGGTCGACATCAGCCGGATCATGCCGCAAGTTACCTGGGGCACGAGTCCGGAACAGGTGGTCGCCATCGACGGCATGGTTCCCGATCCCGCCATGGTGCCCGATGCCAGGCAGCGTTTGAGCGTGATGAACGCGCTTGAATATATGGGCCTGCGGCCTGGCCAGCGGATCGACAAGATCAAGATAGACCACGTCTTCATAGGCTCATGCACGAACAGCCGGATTTCGGACCTGCGGGCGGCGGCATCCGTGCTCAGGGGGCGCCACATTGCCGAGGGCCTTACCGCATGGGTCGTGCCCGGATCATTGCAAGTCAAAAGTCAGGCTGAAAGCGAAGGCTTGCATCGAATCTTCATGAAGGCCGGTTTCGAGTGGCGTGAGCCGGGTTGCTCGATGTGCGTGGGCGCCAATGGCGATATGGTGCCCCCTGGCCACCGCTGCCTGTCGACATCGAACCGCAACTTCGTGGGGCGGCAAGGACCGGGATCCATGACCCATCTGGCCAGTCCCGTCGTGGCCGCCGCCACCGCCGTCATGGGAACCATCGCATCGCCGGAAATGATGGAGCGGCAATCATGAAAGCGTTCACGACTTGCCAGGGCGTTGCCGCCGTCATGATGCAAGACAATATCGACACTGACCAGATCATCCGCATTGAACGCATTGCCCAGCTGCGCAGGGGCGAATTTGCTCCCTGGGTGTTCGAGGGGCGGCGTTACCTGACGGACGGCTCCGAGAACCGAGAGTTCATACTGAACACCGAAGCTTTTCGGCATGCCGCGATTCTCATTGCAGGCGACAACTTCGGCTGCGGCAGTTCCCGCGAAATGGCGGTATGGGCGTTGGAAGAGTTCGGCATCCGTTGCATTATTGCCCCAAGCTTTGGCGACATCTTTTTCAGCAACTGTCTGCAGAATGGTTTGCTGCCTATCGTGCTGGAGCGCGGCGACGTCCAGCGCCTGGCGGCCGCTGCGTCGTCGGGCGCCGTATTCAGCATAGACCTGCGTTCCTGTGCCGTGGGCACCGATCAGACGGGGGTAATGCATTTTGATCTGCTCGATGTGCAGCGCCATGCCCTGCTCCTGGGCCAGGACGAGATCGCACAGACGCTGAACCTGACTCCACAAATCGATGAGTTTCAGGAGCGCGATAGATTGGCGCGGCCATGGGCATACATGACCGCCGGTTTTTTACATGATGACTAACGATAAGGATGTATTAGCATGGCTGGAAACCCTAAAACCTTGAGCCAACTTTTTTCGCAAAAGAAGCTGGTTGTAGCACCCGGTATATTCGACATGATCTCTTTGAAGGTCGCGGACCGACTCGGTTTCGACTGCCTTTACATGACGGGATATGGCACTGTCGCATCCTACCTTGGCTTGCCCGATGCGGGTCTTGCTACCTATACCGATATGGTCAACCGGGTCGCGGCATTTTGCGGCGCGACCTCGACGCCGATTATTTGCGATGGCGACACCGGCTATGGCGGGCTATTGAATGTGGAGCACACGGTCGCTGGCTACCTGCGCGCTGGAGCGGCCGGAATCCAACTGGAGGATCAGGAGTTTCCAAAAAAATGCGGCCATACCAAAGGGCGCCGCGTCATTCCTGCCCAGGACATGGTCAATAAAATCAAGGTCGCCACGGATACGCGAGGCGCCAATAAGGATTTTCTGATTGTTGCGCGCACCGACGCGCGGACGACGCACGGTCTTGATGAGGCACTGAAGCGTGCGGAGCACTACCTGAAGGCCGGGGCCGATGTTCTTTTCGTGGAGTCGCCCGAATCTGTCGATGAACTGGCCATCATAGGCCGGACCTTCGACGTCCCTTTGGTTGCGAACATTGTAGAAGGAGGCCGAACTCCGCAACCTACGGCACGCGAACTGCAGGAGATGGGCTTTGCGCTCGCCATCCATCCCGGCCTTGGCTTTCTCGCCATGGGCTACGCGCTACAGCACGCCTATTCGCACTTGAAAGAATCCGGCGACTCCCTGCAGTACGAGGAAATCGCAGACTTCCAGGACTTCAGCAAGCTGATCGGCTTTCAGAAGGTCTGGGACTTCGACGAGAAGTACAGAAGCCTGGAGACGAAATAGCACTTCATTCCAGCGGTGTTAAAAACTTGGAGATAACAGAATGGTTAGTTTCAGAGCTTGTCTGGCTTTTATGGCCGCCGTCATGGCGGTTTCCCCTGGATTGCGCGCCGAAGACGCCAAAGGATGGCCTTCGAAGCCCGTAACACTGATGGTGCCTTACTCGCCAGGCGGCGGCACTGATATTGTCGCCAGGCTGGTGGGCAACAAGCTTTCCGAGATATGGGGTCAATCGGTGATAGTCGAGAATAAACCCGGCGCCAATGGTGTGATCGGCTCGTCCGACATCGCGAGGTCGGAGCCCGATGGCTACAAGATCATGTTGGTCGTCGGCTCGCATGTTATCAATCCGGTCCTGACCAAGAGCGTTCCTTACAATACCGAAACGGACTTCACGGCCATCACGCGTCTGGCGGTTTCGCCTCTGGTGCTCGTCGTCTCCAAAGAGGGCAAGTACCCGGACCTCAAAAGCTTCATTGAGTTCGGCAAAAAGAACGACGTGAGCATAGGTTACTCGGAAGGCCAGACGCAGTTGACGGGCGAACTCATACGCCAGAAAGCGGGAGTCAAGGTGATCCCCGTGCCATATAAAGGAGGGTCGCCCTTGATGGTCGACATCATCGGGGGGCATGTGGAGTCGGGAGTCACCAGCGTACTCACGGCATTACCACATGTGAGGTCGGGCAAGCTCAAGGTGATCGGGATCGCCGGTGACAAGCCGGTGGATGCCTTTCCGGAAGCGGTGACTTTTTCGCAAGCCGGCTTCCCGGGCGTTCAATCATTGAGCTGGTATGGGCTATTCGGACCGAAAGGAATGCCTGACAGCGTCGTCAAAAAAATAAACGAAAGCCTGCTCAAGGCAACGCAAGATCCGGTCATTGCCAAACAGTTGGCGGACCAGGGAGCTACCGTTACGCTGGATACGCCGGCGGACTTCGACAGCTTCCTGAAAGGCGAGAAAAAGAAATGGACCGAAGTGGCCGAGTCGGGGAATATCCAGGCCAAGTAAATGTCGTCGCTGGGGAACGTCAATTGCTCCGTTCTCCGGCACGGTTTCCTCGGATCGCTCTGGGAGTCACCTTGTCGCGCGCAGGCTGACGCCCAGTTTAGCCAGCCATTTCAATCCGGCGTCCGTATCGGTGCGCGGCTTGTATTCACAGCCAATCCAGCCCGTATAGCCCAGTGAATCGAGCGTTTCAAAGATTGCTTCATACCGGAGTTCGCCTTCATCGGGTTCGGCGCGACTGGGCACGGCGGCAATTTGTACGTGGCCGATGCGCGGCATGTGGCGGCGCAACCTGGTCAGGACGTCTCCTTCAGTGACGCCGACGTGATACACATCGAACATAAGCCGCAGGTTGGGCCGATCGACCGCATCCAGGATCACCTCGGCCTGGGACAGGTTGGAGTAAAAGTACCCTGGCTTGTCGCGTTGATTGATCGGTTCAAGCAGTAGCGTTACATCGTGAGCGGCAGCCTTATCGGCGGCACGTATCAGATTGCCGATAAATGTGTCGCGTGCGTGCGCTTCGTCGAAAGGTATTACTCCGGCAACGGCATGTATGGCTTGCGCACCGCTGGCCCGGCACCATGCTATTGATTGATCCACCGCCTGTTGAAAATCAACCTCGCGCCCGGGCAGCGCGCCCAGACCGAATTCGCCCTTTGCAGTATCGCCAGCGTAGGTATTGATGCCGAGCAAGGTCAATTCACGGGCCTTGCATAATTTGCGAACGTCGGCGGGATCGGTATCGTACGGCCAGTGAAGTTCGATCGCTTCGAATCCGGCGTCCGCGGCGGCGTCAATACGGTCCAGCAAGGGGCGGTCGGGCCATAGGAATCCCAGATTGGCGGAAAATTTCGGCATTTCAATGTCTTATTCAATGTTGTCGAGGCAAGGCGGTGATCAGTCAAGGTTGAATCACTGTTGTTGCACGTAGGCGCCGACCAATTGCGCACCGGTGCCCGCCGGCGCAAAGCCGAGCCTGAAGGCATGGCGGGTGTCTATCCGGGCCGGCCAGGTCTCCACAATGTCCTTGATGTCCGGGTCAGGTTTCCAATCGATGAGATTTGCGACGTCGGCGCCGGCCAGATTCCGCAACGTGTCGGCCATTTCACGGGGAGTGATGGTCAAACCGGGCAAATTAATGGGACGCCTGGCGGCTGCCCGTCCGGCTCGCCATTCGTCTGGCTGATCGTCGAGTTGTGCCGGCGACAACAGGAAAGCGTGAATCAGGGATTCGATGACGTGTCTGGGCGACGCCAGCCATAACGGAGTGTCCGGATCGATGGGGCAAATGGCGCGTTCCCCGGCCATAGGTTCGCGGATGATGCCGCTGGCGAAGCTCGAAGCGGCCCCATTGGGTTTGCCAGGGCGTACCGATACGGTGGGTATGCGCACGCACCGGCCGTCGATAAAGCTTTTGCGCGTGTAGTCGCTGACCAGCTGCTCGCCGATCAATTTCTGTGTGCCATAGGAAGATTGCGGTGCGGGCGGCGTGTTGTCATCCACCACATCGGGGAGGGTACCGCCATAGACAGCCAAGGAGCTGGAAAACAGAAACCGTGGCGGTGCGCTCAAGGAGCGTGCCGCATCGAGAAGCGCCCGCGTACCGTCAAGATTGACTCGCATGCCGAGATCAAAGTCGCGTTCTGCGGTGCCGCTGACGACAGCAGCAAGATGAACGATCCCGGAGATATCATCGTTTATGATGGACCGCCATTGCGCAGGCTCGGAAATGTCGGCGCACAGGTAGCGCAAGCGCGGATGGGTGTATACGCCGGCGGTCTGGTCTATTGCGATGATCTCATCGGGGTGTTCCGCAGGGCTTTCGGCTCCCGTCCGGGTCTCGGGCTGAAGGAAACGTTGTATCAGCATCTGGCCTAAAAAGCCGGATCCCCCGGTAACCAGGATTTTTTTCAATTTGGCTCCTTTTTATTGCAAGGTGGCGTCGAATAGAATTGTTGCCGGAACGGTATGACGAAGCGGCGCGATGTGGATAGATCACCAGACAGCCACAAGATAGCGCAAATCATCACATCGGACCAGTATGGATCCGGATTAAACCCAGGGTGTAGCGGAGAATGCAGAATGCAAGGTAAGTTGTTCATTGGTGGAAAGTGGTTGGCACCTCAGTCGGGCAAGACCATCGCGGTCATCGATCCCGGAACGGGTGAACAGTTTGGTGCGATCGCCGACGGCGGGGCGGGCGATATTGACCTGGCCGTGCAGGCAGCTCGTCGAGCACTCGCCGGCGAATGGGGACGTTTTACGGCTGTCGAGCGTGGGCGCGCCCTGATGCGCTTGGGCCAGAAGATCCTGGAGCATTATGATGAGCTGGTGGAGCTTGAGTCCCGCGATTGTGGAAAACTCCTGGCGACCGCTCGCAACGACGTCAAGTTGCTGGCCCGTTACTTCGAGTTTTATGGTGGCGCCGCCGACAAAGTGCACGGCCAGGTCATTCCTTATCAAAACAATCATGCCGTTCGCGTAGTACGCCAACCTTTCGGCGTTTCCGGACACATCATCCCGTGGAATTATCCCGTGCAGATCATGGGCCGTTCTGTCGGTGCGGCGTTGGCGATGGGTAATGCCGCTGTCATCAAGCCGGCCGAAGATGCCAGTTTGTCCATCTTGCGCCTTGCCGACCTCGTCACGGAAGCGGGGCTGCCAGCCGGCGCCTTCAATGTGGTGCCTGGCTATGGAACAACGGCTGGCGCTGCGCTTATATCGCATCCGGGCGTGAACTTCGTGTCGTTCACCGGATCACCCCAAGTAGGCACCATTGTTCAGCAGGAAACGGCGCGCAATCACGTTAAGTGCGTGTTGGAGCTGGGCGGTAAATCGCCTCAACTGGTATTCGCCGATGCCAATCTGGATCGGGCCATTCCTGCAATCATCAATGGCATTATCCAGAACGCCGGCCAGACCTGCTCGGCCGGATCCCGTCTGTTGGTACAGCGTGAGGTCTACGACGAGGTGGTCTCCCGGGTGGCGGACCGCTTTGCCAAACTACGTACTGGTACGCAGAATCAGGAAGTGGACTGTGGTCCCATCATCAATGCGCGACAGCGGGATCGCGTACAGCGATTCATCGACGACGCTGTCAAGAGCGGCGCACGTATTGCCGCGCAGGGAGCGCTCGCAGCCGATTTGCCCGCTAGCGGTTTCTTTGTCGCCCCGACTTTTTTTGCCGATGTGCCGCGCGACCACCTTCTTGCCAAAGAAGAAGTCTTCGGTCCGGTGCTGACAGCAATGCCCTTCAAAGACGAAGCGGATGCCATCGCTCTGGCCAATGATACCGACTACGGGTTGGCGGCGGGAATATGGACAGAAAACGGCGGGCGCCAGCTACGTATCGCAGAAGGCATCAATAGCGGACAAGTCTATATCAACTGCTACGGAGCCGGCGGTGGGGTGGAACTGCCTTTCGGGGGCTTTGGCAAAAGCGGACATGGGCGCGAGAAAGGGCTCATGGCACTGGAGGAAATGAGCCTTACCAAGACCATAGTCCATAACTTTGAACCCTAGTCACACCTAGGGATAACTATATGTTTCCAGGCTTGTTTAATTTCGGTGATTCGCCATAATTATGAATTATCAGTTAAGCAACCTGGAGTCTCCGCATTGACCCGACGCATAGTCCAGCAGGTGCTGTATCTCGAAGTGGCGGACCGTCTGCGCGCCATGATCCAGTCTGGCGAACTGATATCAGGGGTCTGGATCGACGAAATGCGGCTAAGCAAAGAACTCGGCATCTCGCGTACGCCGTTGCGTGAGGCGCTGAAAGTGCTGGTCAATGAAGGTCTTATCCGCCTCGAGCCGCGCCGGGGCTGTTTCGTGAACGAATTGTCGGCCCGGGACCTGGACGATATATTTCCATTGATGGCCATGCTTGAAGGGCGCTGCGCCTACGAAGCGGCACGCAAGGTGAGCGATGATGATCTCAAGCGCCTCGAACCTTTGCATGAGCAATTGCAGCAGCATGCCGCAGCGGTGGACACCGACCAGTATTACGCAACCAATGCCTTGATTCACGAGGCCATCCAGGCGCTCGCGGATAATCACTGGCTATCGGATCTGGTCGATAATCTGCGGCACGTGCTCAGCCTCTCCCGGCACAAAAGCCTGACCTGGCCGGGCCGCGTTCAAGCTTCCTGCGCCGAACATCTGGCAATCTTCGAGGCACTCAAGGCACGTGACCCCGAGAACGCCGAGGCGTTGACGCGCAAGCATCTCCTCAATCAACTGCACGCGCTTCATGCCCTGGATGAACAGGCCCAGCGTTCGTCGAATTCAGAACTTGCATTGCAACCCAGTACTCAGGAGGCTAATTCATGACGGTTACGGACACAGAAAAAGCGGTGGTTGTAAGCAAAGCGGCAGAACTGGCGACGGCAAGCAAAGAAGCACAGGGGCTGGTGGCTCGCCTCGGCCGTTGGCTGGACCGCGATCGCGGTCCGTTGGCGGCGGAGACGGCAACCTTGTTTACAGCCCGCATGACCGACGTGGCAGCCAATCGGCTCGCCAAGCAATGGAGTCTGCGCTACGCTGCGGCGGACGGCAAAGAGCGTCGTGTGCTGTTGGCGGCGCTTGCTCAGGCCAGCGCCGGCCTCGAGCCGCGCGGCGACCAGGGTCTGCGGTTGTTCCGCCGTTTGTATGCCCAGGCCGACAGCCTGCATTTGCTGGTGGATCTACGCGCCGACATATTGCGCTGGCGCAACCAGGTGGCGAGCCTGACGGTGCTGGAGCGCGAACTCGAAGGTCTGCTCAACAGCTGGTTTGACGTTGGCATGCTGGAACTTCGTCCCATTACCTGGGATTCGCCCGCCTCATTGTTGGAAAAACTCATCCAGTACGAAGCCGTCCATGAAATCCGGTCATGGGAAGAGCTGCGCCACCGGGTGGCAGATCATCGCCGCTGCTATGCCTTCTTTCATCCGCGCATGAACGATGTACCGCTGATATTCGTCGAGGTTGCGTTTGCCGCGCAAATGGCTGATAACGTACAGGTCTTGCTCGACCCCAAGGTGGCAGCACCTGACCTCAATAAAGCAAAATGGGCCATCTTTTATTCCATTTCCAATACGCAACCTGGCCTCCGCGGCATTAGCTTCGGCAACTTTCTGCTCAAGCGGGTCATCGACCAGTTGCTTATTGAACTTCCCAAGCTGAAGTCGTTCGCCACGCTCTCGCCAATGCCGGGCTTCGTCGATTGGCTGGCCAAGCAGGATGGCAAAGCCATGCAAGAGCTGTTGCACGACAAGGTCGATAAGCAGCAGGCGCAAAATGACGCCTCTGCGGGACAGAAGTGGGTCGAGCGGTTGCAGGCAGCGGCCGGCGGCAAGGTTTCCGAAGCGGTGCAGCGCACCGGAGTGCGCCTTGCTGTGCTCTACTTGAAAAGCATGAAGAACGGCCAACCTATCGATGCGGTGGCGCGTTTTCATCTGGGCAATGGCGCTCGCATCGAACGGGTCAATTGGGCCGCTGACTGCTCGACGAAAGGTATGGCGCAGTCTTGCGGCATCATGGTCAACTATCTCTACGATCTAGAGCAACTCGACGATAATCTTGCGCTTCTGGCGGCGGGCAAGCCAAAAATGGGACTTAATCTGCGATGGCTATAGCCGAGGCTGGAAGCAGCGTAGGCGCGGGCAAGGTCATTCTTGACTACGAAGGCCCCATAGCCCTGGTGACGCTTAGCCATCCGGGGCGCCTGAACGCCATCAGCGTTTCGATGTGGCAGTCCCTGGCCGGGGTATTTGCGGAGCTCTCTGCCGATGACGCGCTGCGTTGCGTGGTGCTGCGTGGCGAAGACGGAAACTTTGCGGCGGGTGCGGATATCAGCGAATTCCCACACGAGCGCAGCGATCTGTCCAGTGTCATGAATTACCATCGTCGCATACTTGCGCCTGCGCTGGAGTCCATCGGTTCATGCCTGCATCCGGTGATCGCGCAGATAGAAGGCGTTTGCGTGGGGGGCGGCCTTGAAATTGCCAGCCAATGCGACCTGCGTGTCGCCGGTGCAACGTCACGGTTCGGTGTTCCGATCAACCGCCTGGGTTTCCCCATGGCTCCTGACGAAATGCGCGGCTTGCTCGCACTGGTCGGAAAAGCCACCACGCTCGAAATTCTTCTGGAAGGGCGTGTCTTCGGTGCGGCCGAAGCCATGTCCAAGGGACTGCTGACGCGCGTGCTGCCCGATGCCGATGTGGCGGGCGATGTCATGCAACTGGCGAGACGCCTCGCCAGCGGCGCACCTATGGCGGCCCGTATCAACAAGCAGACAGTAGCGCGGCTGAGTCCGCAAGCTCAGGCACTTACCGAGGCTGAGTTGCTCTCATTTTTCAAGTACGCCGAAAGCCACGACCACCGCGAAGGTGTTAGGGCATTTCTGGCCGGCCAGGTGCCGGTATTCTCAGGAGATTGATTTGGAAGGCAATGCCAATTTATATGCTTTGCTGGCGGCGGGCTTTCCAGCTGACCGCGCCGCAGTGGCCATCGAAACGCCGACTCGCTTCTACACGTGGAGCGACGTAGAAGAAATCAGCGGCCGATTCGCGAATTTGTTGCAGGCGCTTGAGCTGCCTCCGGGTTCGCGCATTGCCGTCCAGGTCGAGAAGTCGCCTGAAGCCCTGATGCTGTATCTCGCCAGTGTGCGGGCGGGCCTGGTGTACCTGCCATTGAATACTGCGTATCGGGAATCGGAAGTCGAGTACTTCCTCACCGATGCCGAGCCCGCCGTGGTGGTGTGCGATAGCGCCAATCAGGAGTGGGTAGGACGCCTGGCCGAAAAAACCGGCACCGCGAATGTCTATACCTTGGATAGCGACGGAACCGGTAGCCTTGCGCTGGCAGCGGCCAGCCAGCCCGGCGAATTTGTCAACGTGCGCAGCCTTCCCGATGACCTCGCCGCTATCCTGTACACATCGGGCACCACGGGACGCAGCAAGGGCGCCATGCTATCGCATCGCAATCTCTCGTCCAATGCCGAAGTACTGCACAAGTATTGGGGCTGGCGACCCGACGATGTGTTATTGCACATGCTGCCCATTTTCCATGTGCATGGTTTGTTCGTCGCTTCACATGGTGCCCTACTGGCGGGTGCGCGCATGATCTGGCTGCCCAGGCTCGATATCGAGCAGGCATTGCACTACATTCCGCGTAGCACCGTGATGATGGGCGTGCCCACATATTATGTCCGGCTGCTCGCCGACCCACGGTTCACGCGTGAATTGTGCGCGAACATGCGCTTGTTCATATCCGGCTCCGCCCCATTGCTGAAGGAAACCTTCGACGAATTCAAGGCGCGTATCGGCCAGCCCATACTCGAGCGTTACGGCATGAGCGAAACCGTCATGCTGACATCCAATCCGTACGACGCTACGCTCGGCGAACGAATCGGAGGAACCGTAGGACAGCCGTTGCCGGGTGTCATGGTCCGCGTGGTTGACGATGCCGGAAAGGAACTGGGCGAGGGCGAAATTGGCAACGTGCAGGTGCGCGGCCCTAACGTGTTTTCAGGTTACTGGCGGATGCCGGAAAAAACCCGCGAAGAGTTCACCGCTGACGGCTGGTTTCGCACAGGCGACGTCGGACGCTGGGGGGGCGACTCTGCTCCGGCAAACTACTTGTCGATCGTCGGGCGCAGCAAAGACCTCATCATATCGGGCGGTTTCAATGTCTACCCCAAGGAAATAGAACTGCTCATCGACGATATCCCGGGCGTTGACGAGTCAGCGGTCATTGGTCTCGCCCATCCGGATTTCGGCGAGGCGGTCGTGGCTGTCGTGGTGCCCAAAGCGGGCGTCAAGCTGGACGCCGATGCGATGATGGCAGACTTGAAATCGCGCTTGGCCAACTTCAAGGTGCCCAAGCGCATTTATTTCACCGATCAACTGCCCCGCAACACCATGGGCAAAGTGCAGAAAAACGTGCTGCGGGATCAGTACGCCTAACCTCCTGGCCAGGCCATGGAGGACTTGTTTCAAGAGCTAGGCTCTCCCGCGCATCAAGCGCGGGGGTTTATTCATTCAAACAGAAAGACAAGCTTACCGATAAGAAATCGGAAGAGGAGACATCATGAAGAAGAAAGTCATTTATTCGACAGTTGCTGCCTTATCGGCACTGGCCATCGCTGGTACCGCGCACGCGGCATGGCCTGACCGGGCCATTACGATTGTCGTGCCATTTCCCGCAGGCGGGGGAACCGACACGTTCGCACGGCCGCTGGCGCAGCAACTGTCTGAACAGTTGGGGCAAAGTGTCGTCGTTGACAACAGGGGCGGCGCGGGCGGCACATTGGGCGCGGGAGTCGCATCGCGGGCGGCGCCGGATGGCTATACCTTTTTCATGGGCGGCGCCCATCACGTGGTCGCGCCGTCGATCTACAAGAAACTCAGCTACGACATCCAGAAGGATTTCGAACCTGTCGCCATGCTTGCGCAACCTCCGCAAGTAATCGTCGTGAATCCCACCAAGCTTCCTGTGAAGACGGTCAAAGAACTGATTGATCACGCCAAAGCGAATCCGGGCAGCGTGAATTTCGGTTCGGCGGGCGTGGGCAGCACGCATCACCTGGCCGGTGAGCTGTTTGCCCTGAAGAGCGGCGTCGAATTGACCCACGTGCCCTACCAGGGAGCAGGCCCGATGCTGACTGGCCTGATCACCGGTCAGGTGGATCTTGCTTTCGACGGGCTGGGTTCGTCAGCCTCGCATATCCGCGCCGGGACGATACGCCCACTCGCCGTAGCCGCAGCCAAGCGGTCGCCTTCGCTGCCAGACGTCCCCACGGTGGCAGAAGCCGGCATTCCCGGCTATGAAGTGTCGACGTGGTACGCCATGTGGGCGCCCAAAGGCACTCCGCAGGATGTCGTGACCAAAATGGCTTCCGAGATCACCAAGGCGTTGAACTCGGCGAAGGTCAAGGAACTCTGGCTAAGCAACGGCAGTGCCACACCGAATCTTACCGGTGCGGATTTCGGTAAGTTTGTTGACAGTGAAATCGTCCGCTGGGCCGGGGTGGTCAAGGAATCAGGCGTAGAGAAGCAGTAATAGTAAGGCAGTAAGGCGTCGATACGGTTGCCGCCCGTATCGACGCCTAGAGGTACGGACTGGCCAGCCAGATTATCCTGTTGCGCAGGCGTTTCCGAAACGGAATCGCGGCCAATGCTTCCAGGGTTACGGCATCGGAATCCCCGATTTCCTTGTCGATCATGCTTTCGATCTCACCTGCGGTATCGTGGCCGTAGATCTCCATATCCAGTTCGAAATTCAGTCGAAGGCTGCGCGGATCCATGTTCGATGAACCAACATAAGACCAATAACCATCGATCGTGATGAGCTTGGAATGGTTGAAGTTGCCATTGCAGCGCCATACACGGCACCCGCTGCGTATCACTTGATCGAGCTGCGCCGTCATCGCATAGTTGACCAGTCTCAGGTTATTGCGCCCCGGAATCACGATATCGACGACTATGCCTCGACGGGCCGCCGTATTGATGGCTCCCAATAGTATCTGGTCCGGCAGGAAGTAGGGCGACTGTATGCGTATGTGTCTCTGGGCCACTGCGAACGCACCGAGCAGCATGTTGTGGGTTCCTACGATATAGCGGTCAGGTCCGGAACGGATGCAGCGCGCTGGCACGCCCGGTCCCGTTTGTGGCCATGTCTCGCCATACCAGGTTTCGTACTCCAGCACTTCCTTCGTGGTGAATTTCCAATCTTGCGCAAATACCACCATCAACTGCAAGACAACTGGACCTTCCACCTGGAAATGCGTGTCTCCTGTCGTCTCGGAGCCCGCCATTTCTGTAACGAAGCCGGCGCGGATATTCATGCCGCCAGTAAAGCCAATGCGACCGTCCACGACGAGGATCTTCCGATGGCTTCTCAAATTGGCATAAGGCATTCGCAGGAAGCCCATCGGATTGGTCATGAACAGTGCACAAGGGATGCGCCGTTTGCGTAGCAGCCGAATGATGGGAGGGCGGGAATACTTGGAACCGATGGCATCGATCAGAATCCGTATTTCGACACCGCGTTCACGGGCTCGGACCAAAGCCTCCACTATCTTGCGACCTTCACTGTCATCATCGAAAATATAGGTCTGGAGCGCGATGGATTTTTGCGCGCCATCAATGGCCGCAAGCATGGCGGGATAGGCCTGGTCACCGCCTTTCAATGTCTGGATATGGTTGCCGGCAAGAAGTGAAAAGTGGCTGACCCGATCGCCCAGCACTTTAAGCGAGTGGAATTGGGCGGCCGCTATCCTGCTCACATCGGCCAGCGGCAGCGTCGGCATGCGCGAGTAGTCTTTTTCAGCCTTGTTGCGCTGATCCGAGATATGGTCCTGGCGGATCCGATTGACGCCTGCAATGAGATAGACCAGGGGTCCCAGCAAGGGGGACATCAAAATCACACCGACCCAGCCGATTGCGGCCCGGACATCGTTCTTGGTCATGGCGGCATGTATGGCGGCCGAACCGCCCACGGCGAGGCTTAAAGCAAATGCGAGATGCGGCCAATATTCCTGGAACGCGGACTGCAATGTAGCCATATTCAACGCCATATCAGAATTATTTCCAAGACCGTCCCGTCGCGTCCGATTCGCTCATCATGCACGGTGCCAGATCTTTGCCGCCAGTATATAGAAGATAAAAATGCTCAGGATTCCGACGAACCCGGCCGCTTATGCAAGCTTTCGTACCAGGTGGAATTGGGTGCATCCTGATGCGCGTATTGCTGCGCGCGCGAGGGTGCGCGCCACACGCCGCCGCCGATGCCTAACTGCGGGGGCACGCTATACCAGAACCATTTTCCGTCCTCATCTTGCGCTGCCCAGTTCCATCCGGGCGGCGCGAGTGACCAGTCGAGAGTTTGCTTCGGTGTGGGCATGGTGCAATGATACGCGGTCAACGCAACGAAGGGCGTGAAAAAGCCCCGACGCCAGAAGCGAGGGGGCTATATCGTTCCAAAGCCAGTACCTTCAATTCAATTTCCATATTAGAAGAAATTGCCGAATTCGGGCTTTATGACATATAAAAACTGTTGGGGTGACCGATGGGGCTCGAACCCACGACAACCGGAATCACAATCCGGGACTCTACCAACTGAGCTACGGCCACCACTGTAAAGCTGCCTTTAACGAAAAAGTATAACACTTTTGAATTCATGGCTTGCTTTGCAAGAGAACGAGATTCTAGCATGAGTTTGGGACGGCGTTTGGTGACTTTTCTGCATGTTTATAAAAGAGCAACTACAGGTAACGGAGCAGGGTCACCGTGACAGTCTGAAACGTTTGATGCTTGCGATGGATTCGCTTTCATCTACGATAGGTACTCAGTAATCTTCATAAAAGGATTTGACTGCCATGAAAACATCAAGCAAGACATTACTGCTCGCAGCCCTGATCGCTGTTCCTTTTACTGCGGCGCAGGCCGCTGACGAAGCCTGGATACGGGCGCAGAAGATCGATATCCAGCCTACCCTTAAGATTACCGAAACCGAGATCCCCGCCGATTCGTCTGCGACGTCGGCAACGCCACCGACCAGCTCGATGCCGGACAGCACCGGTACGCAGGCGCCACCGTCGACGTATCAGCCGCCCATGCCGCCTTCAACCTCGCCTTCGTCGCCGGGCGTCTATGCTCCCGCGGCGCCTTCTCCTTCAACGACGCCTTCCCAGGAACGCACCCCCGGGTATATCACCCCGGGCGTCAATTCCGGGGCCGGGGTGCAGCGTCAGTAAGCGCTAGAGCGATGTCGCGCTGAACGTATCGCACTGCGCGGTGTCGCCGCTACTGAAGCCGCGACGGAACCAGTTCACACGTTGCGCAGATGTGCCGTGGGTAAATGAGTCGGGTACGATTTGACCCTGCGAACGTTGTTGCAAGCGATCGTCCCCAATGGCGCTGGCGGCATTCAGGGCTTCCTCGATGTCGCCTTCCTCTAGGGTATTGCGCTGGCTGTCGGAATGATTTGCCCACACACCGGCGAAGCAGTCGGCCTGCAATTCCACCTTGACCGATAACTGGTTTGCCGCCGTGGCGTTCCCGCGTTGGCGAAGCTGCGCCACCTGATCGGTCACGCCGAGCATGTGTTGCACGTGGTGTGCGACTTCATGGGCGATGACATAGGCTTGCGCAAAATCGCCGGGCGATTGCAGTTCTTGCGCCATCTGCTGGAAGAAGGACAGGTCGAGATATACCTTGCTGTCCCCCGGACAGTAGAAAGGCCCCATCGCAGACTGGCCCGTTCCGCAAGCGGTAGGCGTGGCGCCATTGAACAACACAAGCTTGGGTTGTTGGTAATTGCCCCAACCTTTCTGTTGGAATACGGTAGACCAGGCATCTTCGGTGTCGGCCAATATTTTGGATACGAAAAGCGTTTCCGCCGTAGGAGCAGCAGGAGTGCCGGATGCGGGGCTCTGGGTTTCGGCGTCTCCGCCTATCGTTTGCAATACGACATTCGGATCGACCCCGAAATAGACTGCGACAAGTGCCAGCACGATGGTGCCTATGCCGATTTTTCCGCGACCTCCCATAGACATCCGTCTGCCCCGGCGGTCTTCGACGTTCTGGCTTTCCCGCGAATTGTCCAGGCGCATGGTGATTCCTTATTCGGCATCGGTTATAAGAAGATAGATGCAACGTTCAGTGCTTCGGGTAAGCTCGATTCTATTGCCTATGGCGAGACCGAACCGTAAACTCAACCTTCAAGAATGTTAGGATACGTTAAATGGCTCAATTATTCGTCGTACATCCCGAGAACCCCCAAATACGCTTGCTCAAGCAAGCGGCCGAGCTCCTGGCCGACGGCGGCCTGGTCGCGGTGCCGACCGATTCCAGCTATGCCGTGGTTGCACGGCTCGACGACAAAGCCGCGGCGGATGCCCTGCGGCGCCTGCGCGGGCTTGACGACCGGCATCATCTTACTTTGCTATGCCGCGATCTTGCCGAAATCGGCCATTTCGCACGCGTTGACAACCAACAGTATCGGTTGCTCAAGATGGCCACCCCGGGTCCCTGGACCTTCATCCTTGAAGCCACCCGCGAAGTTCCACGGCGGGTGTCCCACCCGTCGCGCAAGACAATAGGCATACGGGTTCCGAACCATCGCGTAACGCTTGCGCTCATCGAGGCAGCAGGTTCGCCGCTGATGTCGACGACACTTATTCCGCAGGACGAGGACGACCCCTTGAACGATGCACAGATCATTTTCGAGCGTTATGGGAATCAGCTTTCGGCGGTGATCGACGGTGGCGCCTGCCCACTGCAGCCAACGACAGTCATCGACCTTACTTCGGCCACGCCCGAAATCGTACGGCGGGGGCAGGGCGATCTTTCCGCACTGGGATTGGCCTAAATCAAAAAGTTGCCCGCTCCTGCCCGAGTATCACCCGGTGCGCTGACTGTGAATGGCGTGCCTACCAGCGGAAATACATGGAATCCCTGATACAGACTATTACTGTTTATGCGCTGCCTGTCCTGTTTGGGATCACGTTGCATGAAGCTTCACACGGCTATGTTGCGCGGATGTTCGGCGATCCCACGGCATGGCAGGCCGGTCGGGTAAGCTTGAATCCAATCCGGCATATCGATTTTATCGGCACTATCGTTGTTCCGCTGGTGCTATTGTTCAGCAGCAAACTGATGGGTGGGGCCGGCTTGTTGTTTGGCTGGGCCAAGCCGGTGCCGGTTGACTGGAGTCGCCTGCGCCGCCCCAAGCGTGATATGTTGTGGGTGGCCCTGGCCGGTCCCGCGTCGAACCTCGTAATGGCCATTATCTGGGCAATCAGCCTGCGCATCCTGGCCGAAACCGGTTCGACGGCCGACAATTTCTGGGTGAAGATGACCATTGCCGGCATACAGGTCAACCTGGTTCTCATGGCCCTGAATCTGCTGCCATTGCCACCGCTGGACGGAGGACGTATTGTATTCAGCCTGTTGCCCAGTCGCATGGCATGGTACTACTCTAAGGTCGAGCCGTACGGTCTCTTGATCCTAATCGTGCTGATGTTCACCGGGGTGTTATGGATTCTGCTGCAACCTTTATTAGCACTTGGCCAGGGAATTGTTAATTGGTTCTTATGATTTGCGTTGCTTATCCGGTAAACTTGCGAGTTAATTCGGCAAGTTCACCGTTTTGGTGAGTTCCAGGAGACTCTTCGTATTATGGCAAGCACGGATTCCGCGACAGCGATCCTTCAGGGCAGCATGGTGGCCCTGGTTACACCCATGCATCCCGATGGCAGCCTCGATTTCGATGTCTACCGAAAGCTGATCGATTGGCATGCGGACCAGGGAACCGATGGCTTGGTCGTCGTGGGTACCTCGGGCGAATCGCCCACGGTCAGCGTCGATGAACATGCCGAACTCATCAAGGTTGCTGTCGAGCATGCGGCGGGACGGTTTCCTGTCATCGCTGGTGTGGGCGGCAACTCCACAACCGAAGCCATCGAACTTTCTCGACACGCCAAGGCGGTCGGGGCCGACGCGGGCTTGTCAGTGGTGCCTTACTACAACAAGCCCAGTCAGGAAGGACTGTATCAACATTTTCGCACCATTGCCGAAGCTGTCGACCTGCCTTCGGTTCTGTACAACGTGCCGGGCCGCACGGTTGCCGATATGTCCAACGACACCATACTGCGACTGGCACAGGTGCCAGGAATCATCGGCGTCAAGGATGCCACTGGCGATATCGCCCGCGGGGCCTTGCTGGTACGCGACGCGCCTGCCAATTTCACTGTTGTCAGCGGCGACGACGCCACGGCTGCGGCATTGATGCTGCTGGGCGGGCGCGGCAACATTTCTGTCACGGCGAACGTGGCGCCCAAGCTCATGCACGAATTATGCATGGCAGCCATCGATGGCAATGTCGCACTGACCCGGCAACTCAATGGCCTCCTGGGAAACTTGAACAAAATTCTTTTTGTCGAAGCCAATCCTATTCCGGTCAAATGGGCGGTCGCCGAAATGGGACTATCCAAGCTTGGCTATCGCTTACCCTTAACCTCCCTGCACGAGCAGTATCACAGTGCGGTGCGCAACTCGTTAAAAGAAGTGGGCTTGATCTAAATGATAAATATGCGTATGAACAAACGCTGCGCCGGCATGACGCTGGGGCTGGGCGTGCTGCTGTTGTCGGGGTGTTCCACTTGGAACCAGATGACGGGCAGCGAAGAATCTGTCGATTACAAAAGCACTGTTGCTGGTGATCCCCTGAGCATCCCACCCGACCTCACCCAGGCAAACCGCGACGCGCATTTCCGCGCGCCCGAAGGCACGGCCACCTTGAGCGAATACCGGCAAAGCCAGCAGGCGCAGCAAACCAGCGGCGCGGCCGACCGCATCCTGCCTTCCACCAGCGGCGTCAGCGTCATGCGTGACGGTGATCTACGTTGGCTGGTCGTCGAAAAGCCAGCTGAAGAGGTCTATCCGAAGATCATCGATTTCTGGGGCGAGCAAGGCTTCACCATTCATTCGCAAGATCCCCGGGCCGGCTTGATGGAGACCGATTGGGCCGAAAACCGTGCCAAGATTCCCGAGGGCTGGATTCGCAGCGCGCTGGGCGCCGTCATCGACCAGGTCTTCGACAGCGGCGAGCGCGAGCGTTTTCGCACGCGGGTCGAACGCGTCAATGGCAAGACCGAAGTTTATATCAGCCACCAGCAAATGGTCGAAACGCCGACGCCCGACGGTGCCGCCTTCAAGTGGGTATTCGGCAAGGAAGATCCAGGCCTGAATGCCGCAATGCTGGCACGCCTCATGGTGTTCCTGGGGACTGATGTTCAAAGTGCTCAGAACATGGTTGCACAGGCCGAGAAAGACGTCGGCCAGACGCAGATCCAGCAAACGACCGACGGGCAGGCAGCCATCATGCTGGGCGAGCCTTTCGATCGAGCATGGCGTCGCGTTGGCGTCGCAATCGACTCGGCGGGATTTGCCGTCGATGACCGTGACCGTTCCGCTGGCGACTATTTCATTCGTTACCTGGATAGCGACTCAGGCGAAAAAATCGAGCAGCCCAATATCATCGGGCGCCTGTTTGGTGGCAAGAATACGGCGGCGGCAACACCATTCCGCATCCACGTGGCCGAGCAAGGTTCAAGCTCCGTCGTCACCGTGCTCGATCAGAACGGCCAAGTCCAGAACACCGACACGGCCAAGCGCATTATTGGGGTGTTGTCGTCCAACATGACAGCCCAGTAGGGCTTCAGGTACTGATGCTGGCGCCAAACCAATGAAGTTTTGGTGCCAGCGCAGTGACCTCGCCTATCAATAGCAGTGATGGCGACTTGAACGCATGTTGCCTAGCCTGCGCAGTCAGATCTTCCAGTTTTCCATGCAGCACGCGCTGATCCCGGCGCGTGCCGTTTTCGATCAGGGCAAATGGCGTGTCGGGCGACCGGCCATGGGCTATCAATTGCCCGGGAAGCCAGTCCAGCTGGCTGACCCCCATGTACAACGCAAGCGTCTGGTTGGCCTGGGCGAGTGATGCCCAGTCTTCCGCCGTGGTATCCCTGCTGAACTGCGCAGTGGTCAGCCGCAGGGATTGCGCGTGATCGCGGTGTGTCAAAGGTATGCCCGCGTACGCAGCGCAGGCCATTGCGGCAGTGATGCCCGGTATGACTTCGTAGGCAATGTCGTGGCTGCGCAAGTACTCGAGCTCTTCGCCGCCCCGCCCGAATACGAAGGCGTCGCCGCCTTTGAGCCTGACCACATACTGGCCGGCATCGGCATGTTCCCGCATGAGTTCGTGGATCCGCTCCTGGGTGGCATTATGGTCTTCCCCCGGAATTTTACCTACGCTGATTTGCGTGGCATCCCGGCGCGCAAGCTCGCGGATCTCGTCGCTGACCAGGCGGTCGTAGAGGATGATGTCGGCTTCATTCAGTGCGCGCAAGGCGCTCAGTGTAAGTAGACCGGGATCTCCGGGACCCGCACCCACCAGCACGACTTTGCCTTTGGTTGGTCCGTCCTGGTGTTGCAGCTTTTCTATCAAGGCCTGCTCGGCGGCTTGTGGTTGTTGCTTGCGCAATGCTGCTGCCACCGGTCCGTCCAGCAGCCAGTCGTAGTATTCGCGTCGACGCCGCATATCGGGAAGCGCCAGGCGTATGGCTGGGCGGTGGCGGGCAGCCAGGGTAACCAGCGTTCCGAGCGAATGATCGAATAGGGATTCTATGCGTTCGCGCACCCGTCGGGCCAGTACCGGCGCATATCCCGCTGACGAGATGGCAATCATCAGGGGCGACCGGTCGACAATGGAAGGCACCTGGAAAGTGGAAAGGACCGGATCGTCGACAACGTTGATAAACAACCGTTTTTCCTGGGCCAGGGCAGCGATGCGCCGATTTGTGTCGCGGTCGTCGGTGGCCGCGATAAGCAGCCAGATGTTCTCGAGCCATTCGGGTTGGAAGGGCTGGGCCAGGTAGCTTATTGTGCCCCGCTCATGCAGTTGCTGAAGTTCTGGCGTGATCGCGGGTGACCCAACGGTGACTAATGCGCCGGAGGCCAGCAGGCTTCTTACTTTTCGTTCTGCGACGGTCCCGCCGCCCACTACCAGTACACGCCGGCCCTTGAGGTCGGCAAACAAAGGAAATAATCTCATCAGGCTCAGGTTACGGCATTCAGGACGATAGGGGTAAGCCGTTGCGTAGGAGCTGGAATTACCTTGCTGCGTACGAGAAAATCGCCGAATTTTTCATTGATTTCGCGGTCTTTCGCATACGCCTCGAACAAGGTGTCAAGCGTGCTCAATATCTCGGGCTCGGCGATGTTCTCACGATACACGATGTTCAGGCGTTCGCCGATGAAATCGGCCCCCAGCCGCAAGTCGTAGCGCCCCAGCGCGCGACCGATCAAGGCGATTTCCCCAAGATAGGGACGGGCGCAGCCATTGGGGCAACCGGTGATGCGCAGCAGAATGGGCGCTTCTTCCAGTCCATGGGTAACCAGAAGCGCTTCGAGTTTCGATAACAGTTCCGGCGCGTAGCGTTCACTTTCAGCCATGGCGAGCCCACAGGTAGGCAGAGCGACGCACGAAATGTGGTGGCGTCGGATTCCGCTCTGGCGCAGATAGCCATCCAAGCCGTACTGGGCAACCAGCTCGTCTATCGTCGCGCGGTCCTGTTGAGCGACGTCGGCGATGACAAGATTCTGATTGCAGGTCAGACGGAATTGACCCTTGTGTATTTTTGAGATTTCACGCACACCAGTCTGTAATTGGTGGTCGTCGTTGTCCCACAGGCGGCCGGACTCAATGTAGAGGCCAAGATGCCATTTTCCATCCTCTCCTTTGGACCAGCCGTAGCGGTCCCCGTTCTGGTCGAACTGGTAGGAGCGCACCGGCTGCAAGCTGAACCCGATACGCGCTTCCAGCTGGGATTTGAACCAGTCCAGGCCGCGGTGGTCGATGGTGTATTTAAGCCGTGCATATTGACGTTCAGCGCGATTTCCGTAGTCGCGCTGCAAAGTGACCACGCCTTCGGCCACGGCGATCAGTTGTTCCGGCGGCACAAAGCCGATCAGGCTGCCCAGGCGCGCATAGGTCGTGTCGTCACCATGGCTGGCGCCCATTCCGCCGCCTATGGCCACGTTGAAGCCGAGCAGCTTGCCATCTTCGATAATGGCAATGAGGCCGAGGTCTTGCGCAAAGACGTCGACATCATTGGTGGGCGGTATGGCAATACCCATCTTGAATTTGCGCGGAAGATAGGTGTCGCCGTAGATAGGTTCTTCTTCGGGTTCGTCGGTAATCTTCTCGCCGTCCAGCCATATCTCGTGATAGGCGCGGGTACGCGGTATGAAGTGGTCCGACAGCTTCTGGGTCCATTCCTGCACCAACTGGTGCTGGCTGGACAGTTGCGGGTTCACTGAACTCACGACCTGTCGGTTCACGTCTCCACAGGCGGCGATCGTGGTCGCCATGGCGTCATGGATGGCCTGCATGCTAGGCTTCAGATTAGCCTTGATGACGCCGTGCCACTGGAAGGTCTGCCTGGTGGTGATGCGCAGACCGCGGCTGCAATAGTTGCGCGCCAGATCGTCGAACGCCAGCCATTGGGCAGGAGTGATCACGCCACCCGGCAGGCGTGCGCGGATCATGAAGGAATACGCGGGCTCGAGCTTCTGTTTGCGCCGCTCGTCCCGGATATCGCGATCGTCCTGCTGGTAGCTGCCGTGGAACTTCAACAGCTTGTTGTCGTCGTCGCTGATGGCACCGGTGACCGGGTCATTCAAGCCTTCTTCGATCGTGCCGCGCAAATGACGACTAACGGCTTTGACCTGTTCCAGGTGCGAAAGGGTGTTGCTCATGAAAATCCTGTTTAGTAAACGTCGCGGGCATAACGGCCTTGCGCCGCCAGATCGTCCAGCCATTGCCTGGCCTGCGATTCGTCCAGTCCGCCTTCGTTCCGGGCAATGTGAAGCAAGGCTTGATGAACGTCCCGGGCCATCCGGGTCGCATCGCCGCATACGTAAATGTGCGCGCCACCTTGGATCCACTCATACAAGTCCGTGGCGCGATCCAGCAGTTTGTGCTGGACATAGATTTTTTCCGACTGGTCGCGGGAAAACGCCAGGTCGAGGCGGTGGAGATCGCCATCCTGCAGAGCGCGTTGCCACTCTGTCTGATAGAGGAAGTCGGACGCGAAATGCGGATTGCCGAAGAACAGCCAATTACGACCGCTTGTTCTGTTGGCGCTGCGCTCCTGCACAAAAGCGCGAAACGGTGCGATGCCGGTACCTGGGCCGATCATGATGACATCGCGGGATGCGTCCGCAGGCAACCGGAAACGTGGGTTCTCTTCAATGAAGATCGGTAGCCTGTCGCCTTCGCCAAGTTCGCTAAGGTACCGGGAGGCGACACCCCAGCGGCTTTCGCCCTGGTGGTCATACTTCACATGCGCCAGCGTGAGGTGAACTTCTTCGTCCACGGCCGCCTGACTGGAGGCAATGGAATACATCCGCGGCGTCAGTGGACGCAGCGATTTCACCAGGCCCTGCGCGGTCCATTTGGCCGGGTAGGCCTTTAAGACGTCGATAACTTGCCGCGTGCCCAGGAAATTCCTTAAGACTTCGACGGAATCGGCCTGGAGCAGCGCCTGCAATTCGCTGCTTTTGGCCAGCTCGGCATGCGCCACAAGGAAGGGCTTGGTCAATTGCGTCAGTTCGCGGTGGTGTTTCAGCCAGTCGCCCAGGGTGCGGGACACTTTGTTGAACTCGACGGTTTCTTCAGAACCGAGGTTCAAGGTGGCAATGACCGAGTCGACCAGCGCCTGGGACTGCGTCGGCCATACGCCCAGGGCGTCGCCCGGTTGGTAATTCAACTGCGAGCCTTCCAGCGATATTTCAAGATGGCGCACATCTTTATCGCTGTCCCGGCCTGTTATGGGCTGGTTGAGCAGCAATTCGGCAAGAAAGGGCTGGTCGCGCGACACAGGAGCTGTCTTGGGGTGCAGCGGTATAACGCTGGCACCCGCCGGTTCGGGCTGCTTGAGAACTTTTTGCGCCAGGGCAATGGTGGCCTCTTGCCACGGCATGGCCACAGTTTCGATATCGAGGTCGGCCGTACCCAAATCGTACAAGCGCTGGGCGCCCAGTTCGGTGAGCCGCGCATCCAGGCTCTGTGCGATGCCGCAGAATAACGGGTAGCTGGAATCGCCCAGACCCAACACCGCGAATTTGAGCTGAGGCAGCTTCGGAGCGCGGCGGCTGCTCAGGAATTCGACGAATGCCAGCGAATCGTCCGGTGGTTCTCCTTCGCCCTGTGTGCTCATGACGATGTACAGCAGGTGCTCATCTTTCAGTTCGCGCGTCGGGTATCGATCTGCTCTGAGCAGGCGTGTACTGAGCCCCAGTGCGCCGGTGCGCTCGGCGATCGATTCGGCGATGCGCTTGGCGTTACCCGTCTGGCTTCCATATACGATGGTGAGCTGTCGCGCCGCCTGTGTATCGGCGACGGCGGCAATAGCTGGTGGGGCGCTGCGGCTTGACTCCTGTCTGCCCTGCGCGACACCGGCGAAATATCCCGAGAGCCAGCTCAGGGCATTGGATTCAAGACCATCAGACAATTCGGCAAGGAGTTTGTGTTTCGTTTCGGGTATATAAGAAGGGGCCAGCATGGCGTGCTCGGAGAATGCATGTGTTGCCATTCTAGTTAGCACAGCTTGCACGCCAAACGATTCGGTTCTTATTACCTAATTACTTATAAGCTAATTCAGCGGTGGTCCAGGGTAATTTCGGACATATGGCGAACGTGACGGCGCCGGCCATCAGCCGTCTACATGGTGCAACCAGCCTTCCTCGAGCCACTCGGTCAGGATGCGTCTTTCTTTTCTTTTCAGCTGGACGATTTCTTCGCTTGAACACAGCAATTCGCGCTCGTCGGCAAGCCGCCGCAAACGGGATGATGCAGGAACCGCGGCGACTTCACCGTTGACGAAAAGGTCTTTGCCGCGGTAGATGACGCGGCTGCAACGATCGAGGACCAGTTTTCCCGATGATGGCAGGACAACCGATAGATCGAGATGATTGCTGCTGGGCTCGAAATACGCATTGGCCGGTATGTCGGTAAGCCATTGTCCCAGGAAGCGTGCGGCCAGTGCTTCGTCGAATCGCACTTTCTTGATGGCCTTGACGGCCGCCGTGACCATCGCATTGGGCAGCTCGGCGGGCGTTGCGCTTGCCGCGATCCCTTTGTCTTTGAACGTGCCCGACAGCGTCGGCCCTGGAATGACGGGGTTGGCGTACAGGCCACCCATGTCGCCCAGATTTGCCAGAATCTGGTCATTGGCCGCTTCCAGCATGCCGCAGGCCAGGGTTGCCTCGGTTGGCGCGCGAAAGCCGATTGAAATTGTCATACAGTCGCCGATGGCCACGCCGTCGTGGGCGACGTGTGGCGGCAGGTAGAGCATATCGCCCGGCTCCAGGATGAATTCCTCCTCCGCCACGAAGTTCTGAAGAATCTTCAATGGCAGGCCGGGCTGTAATGCGAGGTCTTTCTGCTGGCTGATGCGCCAGCGGCGACGGCCATGGCCTTGCAGCAGGAAAACATCATAGCTGTCGAAGTGAGGGCCAACGCCACCACCGTCCGTCGCGATGCTGATCATCGCATCGTCCAGGCGCGCATCGGAAATGAAACGGAATTGGCGCATCAGGGCGGCCGTTGCATCGTCATGCAAATCGACGCTTTGCGCGAGCAGTGACCAGTTCGGCTTGCGGCTCGCCGGCAGGCGCTGGAAAGGGCCTGTTTTCATGTTCCAGCCATTTTCGTCCTGCCATATCAGCCGTGATTCGACCTCATCCCGCTTGACCAATTGCTTGATATTAGCGACGGATAGCGATGGCTTGTAGCCGGGAATGGCCTGGCGTATCAGCAGAGGCTTGCGCTGCCAATAATGCTTCATGAAATCATGAGGCGTGAGTCCGCCCAGGAGTGTGAGTGGCTGTTGAGGATTCATGGGTAGTCTTTGCGCAAGCGGTAAAGGATGTCCAGGGCTTCACGTGGCGTGAGTTGATCGGGATCGATCGCGGCCAGCTCGGATTGTAGGGCCGAGTGCGCTCGCAGCGCGGCGTCTGCCGATGCAAGGGGCAGGTCATCTTGTAGTTCGTCGTCGCCGTCGGATGGCGCGGAAAACAAATCCAATTGAGGCGTTGGCGCCCCTTGCGCTTCCAGACGGGACAGTTCGCGGCTTGCATGCCGGATTACGGCTGCCGGAATTCCGGCACGCTGTGCGACCTGGATGCCATAACTGCGGCTGGCTGGGCCAGCCTGGACTTCATGCAGGAATACAATACCGGACGACGACTCCGCCGCCGCCAGGTGTACGTTGGCGGCTGCTGGCGCCTCGCTGGGCAATCGCGTGATCTCGAAATAGTGGGTGGCAAACAGCGTGAGCGCCTGGTTATGCGAAAGTAGTCGGTGGGCAATGGACCACGCCAGGGCCAGGCCGTCATAGGTCGACGTGCCCCGACCTATCTCATCCATCAATACCAGGCTTTGGGGCGTGCTGCCTGCCAGTATGGCTGCGGCTTCGGTCATTTCCATCATGAAGGTCGACCGACCACCAGCCAGATCGTCTGCCGCGCCGATGCGTGTGAATATGCGGTCTATCTGGCCGATGCGGGCGGTGGTTGCCGGCACGAAGCTACCCGTCCTGGCCAGCAGGGCGATCAATGCAATCTGGCGCATATAGGTTGACTTGCCACCCATGTTGGGGCCGGTGATGAGCAACATCCGTCGTTGGGGACCTAACTCGCAATCGTTGGGGGTGAAGCGCTCGATGCTGTGCTCGACCACTGGGTGGCGGCCTGCTTCGATCATTATTTCGTTGTTTTGTGTCAGCTCAGGCGCAATCCAGTCATTAAGCGCGGCATGCTCGGCCAACGCCGCGAGCGCGTCGACTTCCGCCAAGGCGGAGGCGCATTCAGATAGGGCTGGGGCATGAACCATGAGTTCATCCAGCAGGTTTTCGAACAGCCATTTTTCACGCGACAGACTGCGGTCCTTGGCGGAGAGCACTTTATCTTCCCAGCTTTTGAGTTCCGGAGTAATGTAGCGTTCGGCGCTTTTCAAGGTCTGTCGACGACGATAGTCGGCAGGTACCTTGTCGGACTGCCCGCGCGACACCTCGATATAGAAGCCATGAACCCGATTGAACTCAACCCGAAGATTGCTGATGCCCGTGCGTTCGCGCTCGCGTGTTTCGAGTTCAAGTAGAAATTCCCCGCTGTCGCTCGCAAGGCGGCGCAAGGTATCGAGCTCCTCATCGTAACCAGGGGCGATGACGCCGCCTTCGCGTATCATCAATGCGGGTTCCGCATCGACAGCTTGGTGCAAAAGGTCAGCAATGGCACTATCGATGTCTATACGGTGAATATACGACCGTAGTGTCGGTTCGGCGTTAAAGCAGAGCTTCAGGTGTTCCGCGACGGCGGGCAGCAGTGCCAGCGCGTCCCGAAGACTGGCAAGCTCGCGCGGTCGAACCGATCGCAATGCGATGCGCGTGGCAATACGTTCCAGGTCGGGATAGCGGTCCAGCATCTGGCGCAGCGAAGAAAGAGGCGCTTCGGCACCCAGCCTATCCTGCCTGGGCGCTGACAGGAACACGGAGATGACCTGCTGGCGCGCCAAGGCGGCATCATTGTCACGCAGCGGGTTGTGCAGCCAGCGGCGCAGCAGCCGGCTGCCCATAGGGGTTTCGCAGTGATCCAGCGTCGAGAAAAGCGTAGGGCTGCTCTCGCCGCTGATTGTTTCGGTGATTTCCAGGTTTTTGCGCGTGACCGGGTCGAGTACGACATATTCCCCGCTCTGGTCCACCCGGATGGCTTGTATGTGTGAGAGCGATTGGGATTGCGTGCGACTGACATAACGCAGCAAGGCTCCAGCGGCGCAGCTGGCCGTCGGCAGATCGGACAGCCCGAAACTTGACAGCGAGTCGACGGCGAAGTGCCGCTGCAGTACATCGCGTGCGCCGTCTGCCTCAAAGTGCCAGTCGGGAATAGCGCTGATTGCAATGCCGCTGCCCACATCGATACGCACGCTTTCGGCGCACACCAGTTCGGCGGGAGCGATACGGTGTAGTTCGGTGTCAAGCATGTCGCGGGTGCACTCGCCGACCTTGAATTCGCCATTGGCCAGGTTCATCCAGGCCAGGCCGGCGCGTTCGGTTTTATTCACCTTCGCAATCCAGACAGCCGCGATCATGCGATCTGCTTTTGCCGGCAGCAGGGCCTCGTCGGTCAGGGTGCCAGGGGTGACGATACGGACTATCTTGCGTTCTACTGGCCCTTTGCTGGCGGCGGGGTCGCCGATCTGTTCGCAGATGGCAACCGATACGCCCTGTGCGACGAGTCTGGCGAGGTAGCCTTCCATGGCATGGAAGGGAACCCCTGCCATGGGTATGGGGGCGCCATTGGAGGTTCCGCGCTTGGTCAAGGTGAGATTGAGCAGCCGGGCACCGCGTTCGGCGTCCCCGTAGAACATTTCGTAGAAGTCACCCATGCGGTAAAACAGCAGATGCGAGCCAGCCTCGGCTTTCAGGCGGTGGTATTGCTGCATCATGGGAGTGTGGTTGCCCAAAGGCGTGTCCACAGCGCTATCGGCCTTGGTGTTGCGGGCTTGTCCTGCCATTCATCCTCTCCGATCGATCAACGCGGCGTTTTTTCAGGCCAATAGTAGGCGTCGCCGTAAATGCGCCCACCGAATATGGCCGTGCCGATCCGCACTTCGGTCGAACCTTCTTCAATGGCAATCTCGAAGTCGCCGCTCATGCCCATGGACAGCCGTCCTAGGTCGACGCCGTCGATGCCTTCGTGCTGCGTGCGGTCACGCAACTCGCGCAAGGTGCGAAAACACGCGCGAACGGCATCCTGGCTGTCGATGTTGATGGCCATGGTCATCAGGCCACGTACTCGCAGGGTCGGGGTGTCACGGGTGATGCTGCGCAGGAATGCCGGCAGCTCGTCCGGCGGCAATCCATATTTGCTGGGCTCGGTCGAGGTCTTGATTTGTACCAGTACGTCTATGGAGCGTCCTTCATGCTGCAGTCGCTTGTCCAGGGCAACGGCCAACTCCATGCGGTCCAGCGACTGTACTTCCGCGGCCAGGCGCGCCACATCTTTTGCCTTGTTCGTTTGCAGGTGGCCGATCATGACCCAGTCGATATTGCAGTCGGCCAGTATCTCATGTTTTGTGCGGATTTCCTGCACCTTGTTTTCGCCAAATCGGTGCACTCCCAGCCGTACTGCCTCGCGTATCGCTTCTTCGCCGAAGGTCTTGCTAACCGGCAAAAGTGCAACCGAGTCAGGCGGCCGTCCGGCGCGAACTGCTGCCGCGCGGATACGGGCCGTTACGTGAGCAAGGCGGTCGGCAATGGAGCTTTCGTCGGTCATGTTGGCATACCCTGAAATGATTGCCGCCCTGTAGGCCAGGGCGGCGAAGAAGCTGCAATGCCATTGTAGACCGCTACGTGGATGACATGAGCGACCGGTGAACTTGGGCAGTGATCTCATAGGAACGCAGTCGCGCCGCATGGTCGAACATGTTCGATGTGATCATCAATTCGTCGGCGCCGGTCTTGTCCAGGAAGGCCTGGAGCTGGATCGCGACGGTATCGGGCGCGCCAATCGCCGAGCACGACAGCACGTGTTGCAATAGATCCTGGGCTTGCGGGCCAATTTTGTCCAGGTATCCTTTTTCAGGCGGTGGAAGCCTGGAAGGACGACCGCTGCGCAGGTTGACAAATGACTGCTGCCACGAGGTCGCGAGAAATTGCGCCTGCTCGTCGGTATCGGCGGCGAATACGTTGAATCCAAGCATGACATAAGGCTTTTGCAACCGTTCGGATGGCTTAAACGTACTGCGATACAGCTGAATGGCCTGCATCATTTGCTGGGGGGCGAAGTGAGAGGCGAAGGAGTAGGGCAGTCCCAGTGCCGCTGCCAACTGCGCGCCAAAAAGGCTGGAACCCAGTATCCAGATTGGCACGTTCAGACCTTTTCCCGGAACCGCCTGTACCGCTTGCCGCGGTTCATCGGACAGGTAGTCCATCAGCTCGACGACATCGCGAGGGAATTCGTCGGCGTCGGAAGCGAGGTTGCGACGCAGGGCCCGCGCCGTGATTTGATCTGAACCGGGCGCCCGGCCTAAGCCGAGGTCGATACGCCCGGGGAAGAGCGATTCGAGCGTGCCGAATTGTTCGGCAATGACCAGCGGCGAGTGGTTGGGCAGCATGATGCCGCCCGCGCCGACGCGAATGGTGGATGTACCTGCCGCGACATGTCCTATCAGTACCGCGGTGGCCGCACTGGCTATTCCGGGCATTCCGTGATGTTCCGCCATCCAGTAGCGGTTATAGCCCCATTGCTCGCCGTGCTGAGCAATGTCCAATGTGTGGCGGAACGATTCCGCGGCAGTGCTGCCTTCGGTGATCGGGGAAAGGTCGAGTATGGAGAATGGAGTCATTTCGACTACATGGGGTTGCCGGCCGGTAAATCAATGCCTGATGTTCAAAACCTTGGGGGTCGAGCCCCGACGCGGGCGCCTACTACCATCTCGGTAATCCAGCTTATCAGGATCGAGGTATAGGCTTGTTGGCACGCCTTTTCGCTCAGGGCATGGTCAGCTCCGTCGACCACGCGGTGCGTCAGCGAATGCGAATTGCGAAACGCGGCGCGGTAGCTCATGATCGTGGCATGCGGAACCAGGTGGTCATGTTCGGATTCAACCAACAGGACGTCCCCTCTGAAGCCTGCGCATGCGGCAAGTGCGCGGTTCTCTTCGGGGGTAACGGGTGCGCCTCTGTACACGGCAAGATCTTCGCGGTTCAGTTGCCGTTTAGGCACAGACCACTCGGCATCCCGGTATAAGGAAGGAACGCGCAGCGATAACCACTTGACGGGTCGCAGGGTGGTCAGGATGGTGGACAGGTAGCCGCCGTAACTGGTGCTGACGACGGCGATGGCCGAGGTGTCGATGGCGGGATGCTGCGCGAGCAGATCGTAGGCGGCAATGATATCGCGCAGATTCTCTTCGCGGGTCACCGTCTGCTGGCGGGCGGAACCTTTTTCGTGACCGCGCAAATCGAAAGTGAGGCATACGCAGCCCAGCCCGGCTATGCCGCGGGCGCGGTCCAGGTCCCGTTCCTGGCTGCCGCCCCAGCCGTGCACAAACAGGACGCCGGGAACTCTGGCCCGAGGGGCCAGGAAGGTACCGGCGATGTGCTCGTCCTCGACCACTATTTCGACAGAAGTGCTGCTAGTTCCCATAGGGTTCCACCGTCACGTATTTCCTTATCAAACCCAGATCCTCATCCTCGCCTCGAAATACTTCCACGGCATTGGCCGGCGGATCCGCCTTCTCGCCAAAAAGCTCGATGGTGCTTGCGCGGACTTGCTGGATGTCCGCGTGGGCCTGGAACACCTCGAGAGCCGCAATCTCGGCGCTGCTGGCGCCTCCGGAACGCCAGGATTGCTCCAGCACCCCGACACGCAGTCGGCCCTGCGCATCCATGCCACCCGCAACATCATAATTTCGCCGCGAGGCGATCAAATCGGCAAAGCAGTCCGAAGCGGCCTGGTCGTATGTTTTCGCCATGGCGATTGCGTCGCGGAAATCATCCGGAACATCCAGTTTCTGAAGCGCCTCAAAATCGCCGCGCCGGATGATGAGATCCGATCCGCCGTACACCCATACGCCGTGGTTGTCGGTCGTCAGTCGCTGGGTACCCACATAGCTGGCAACCATATTGGCCACACGGACCTGGCCGACACTGTAGGTCTTCACGTCGTCCAGATGCTCCTCAAGCACCACGCCGCAATCGGAAAGGCGCTCCGTGTCAAGCCCATGCAGCGCCTGGTCCAATTCGTCGGCTGTCGAAACCAGGACCTGCCCGCGTCCCGCAGTCGCGTGTACCGGCTTGACGCGCAACTGGCCATGTTGCAGCAGTTCCAGACCGGCCCGGCGCGCGTCTTCCAGGGTGAAGCCGGTATATCCGCGCAGGACCGCGTCTCTTACCCGTCGACCGAAGTTGAGCGACCATCCCGGTGGGGCATAGGCATTGTCCGCCAGCAATGGATGAGTGATCGCCTTGGTCGGAACAAAGGCATGAGGCGCAACGCCCCCAAAAAGATCAGTCTCGGCCCTGACGCCCAGGGCACGGGCCGCAGCAAGGCCGATGAGCGTGTCGCTCGGAAGAAGGTACAGGCGGCCGGAGTACGACTTTGCAGATTCGTACTGTCCTTCAAATTCAAGACCCAATAATCGGGCAATACGTTTGCCGAGTTCGAAATGCACCGCTTTGTCATGCTGCGGCTCATGTTCGCGTGCGGCATAAACCAGTACGACTCCGCCGGGGGTATGAGATACGTCATGGCTTCCACCCATGTGTTCACGCCGCCTCGCTGGACGAACTGGTTCCTATCGAAACCAGGCCAGTTTCCGGCGTTCCGTCTGTGGGAGCATCGTCATCATCTGGTCTCCCTGGATTGGAAGCTTTGTTCCTCGAACCTCTATTGACGGACGTGCGCGGTTCGGGAGGTTTTGTGACGCCTACGTCATGTCCCGGCGTGATACCCGCGGGGTCTATAGATGGAAACTGAGGTTGGGTTTCTTTTTTGGTCATGACCATTCCTTGCGGCAAGAAAAAAATGGCAGGCGTATCCATCCGCCTGCCTGCCTACCGACTCCTGCTATTTAGCGACTTCTACCTTGGGAAGTGCCTTGAGTTGGTCTTTCGTGTAACCGGTCAGGGTCAGCTTGTCGTCCGCCTGAGTGACTTTTTCGAAAGGGATGGCTACATCATGCGTGCCCATGCCGAGAAAGCCACCGGCCCCGATCACGTAATAGACAGCCTTGCCGTCGTCAGCGAGGATCACATCGGTGATTTTTCCGACTTTTTCACCGTTCTCGTTGTGCACCTCTTCACCCATAATCTTGTGCTTCACGCTCCAGCCCGTAATTGCCTGAGTCATTTCGGCTTTGTCTGATGCACCCGCGGCGCGGGATTCTGCCGCCGGGGCGGCATTGCTACCCGTTGACGCGCCGGCTGGCGTGGAGCTCGACGGAGGAGTGGCAGGTGCTGGTGTGGTCGTGCTTCCCGTCGTGGAGCTGCCGCTGTCGGCGGGTGGCGTCGTCTGGGCATGCACGGCTGGAAGCATTAATAGGGATGCTGAACATGCTGCGATGGTAAATAGACGTTTCATTTGATTTCCTCAAAGTTGGACAGGTATGAGCAAGGTAGCAACTAGCGTGCCGCGCTCCGACGTTCGGTGTGGGCACGATAGTTGCTGTCCGAGCTATGCCATCGTATTCATGAAGAAGTGCGATGCGCCAACAAGAACTTATTAAGGGAAAGCCTATGCTCTATACCATTGCAGTAATCTTGCTCGTCCTCTGGCTTTTGGGCCTGGTCACGTCATACACGATAGGCGGGTTCATTCATATTCTTATCGTGGTCGCAATTGTGATGGTTTTGGTGCGTCTGATTAGCGGTAGAGCTCCGTAGTCGGGCGATTATCTGAATAGCGGCCAGGGTGAGCACACGGGTTCAAACGGGTGCTCACCCTGGGCAATTCTGGCTCATTTTTTATAGCCCATTGATTTTTATGGGTAATTAGACGTAAGTCCCAGCTTGTCCTCGGACTTGTCCACAGGCAGCGGGGATAATTCACGGAAAAAATCCAGCGCTTGGCGTAATTTCACCCACGCACGGAAACCGGCTGAATTACATAGGCTTATCTGAGTAGCTACCATGTTGTCCTCGCAGTTATCCACAGAAGTCGTGGATAACATGTCAGCTCGATCAGGTCTTTGCAGCGATCGTTTTCAAGCCATCTTGTATCAGCTTTGCGATCTCGCGTTGCCGCGGTGATGGCATGCGTTCGGTAATGGCCGTCACGCTGATGGCCAGATAAGGCTGCTTGCTGGAGTCGTAAAGGGCGCAGCCCACGCCGAGTGCCCCGCGCACCGCATAGTTACCCACCACCGCATAACCTCGCGTGCGAGTGTTTTGCACCAATTGCCTCATTTCGCGCTCGGTCATTCCGCCGTATTGCTCGAGGCGGTCGCTATTGTGTGCAATGGTTTTCTCCACCGTGTCGTCATCCAGCCCGGCCAGCAGGGCCATGCCTCCCGAACCTACGCCCAGCGGCTGGCGCTTTCCCGCAAACGTGGCAAGAATCTGCACGGGATACGCGCCGATTTCCCGCCATAAGCTGAGCGACTCATGGCCCTCGCGTACAACAAGGAAAACCGCGTCTCCGGTAACCGACGCCAGGTTCTTGAGAACCGGTAGCGCCAGTTCGATGCGAGGATCCTGCCCGGGTTCTGACACTGCGCCATTCTGGGTGGCCGCATAGCGCTTGCTGCCGCCTACGTTTCTGGCGAATCCGCCTTCGACCAGGGCGGCGAGCAGGCGGTAAATCGTGGGCCGCTGCAAGCCCGTAATGCGCGCCAGGCCGGTAACGCTTACGCCGCTCTCCGGACTTTGCTGCAAGGTCCTCAGCACCTGGAGTCCACGTCGCAACGTGCGGGGCCCAGAAGCTGGGCTGTCGGTATTTGGTAATGTGTCCACTGAATGTACGAGTAGGTTGGAAAAAAATGAAAAATAGGAGAAAATGCGAACACCATTATAGAACTGTCCGTAACATGGACACTATCAATCCGGAGGACACATTGAAGATTCAATCCAAATTCAAGATGAGCGCCAAGGCTTTTGCCGCCAGCGTACTATTTGCCGGCACGGCAGCATTCGCTTCCAGCGCATTAGCGGCTTATCCTGAAAACCCTATTCGCATGATCGTCGGCTTTTCTGCAGGCGGCACCACTGACGTGGTCGCGCGTATCCTTGGCAAGGAAATGGGTGACATTCTCGGTCAGCCCGTCGTGGTAGAAAATCGCCCGGGTGCAGGCAGCAATATCGCCACTGAAATGGTCTCGCGGGCGAAGCCCGACGGGTATACCTTGTACATGGTGGCCGTAACCGCTGCCATCAACCAGACCTTGTACAAGAACCTGCGCTTCAACCTGGTTGACGACTTCACCCCGGTCGCTTTGGGCGTTCGCGTGCCTAACGTATTGGTTGTCAATCCCGAGCTTCCGGTCAAGTCCGTGAAGGAATTGGTCGAGTACGCCAAAGCCAATCCGGGAAAGCTGAACTTCGCGTCGTCGGGCAGCGGCACGTCCATTCACATGGCGGGCGAGCTATTCAAGCAGCTGACCGAGATCGACGCAGCGCACATCCCTTACAAGGGAAGCTCACCAGCGCTGACCGACCTTATTGGCGGGCAGGTGCAATATATGTTCGACAACATGCCGTCGGCATGGCCGCATGTTGAATCCGGCAAGCTTCGCGCCCTGGCTGTCACAACTGAAGAGCGTACAAAGACGGCACCCGACCTGCCTACCATGCAGGAGTCGGGTTATCCTTCCTTCGACGTATCCTCATGGTTCGGCGTGATCGCCCCCAAGGGTACTCCTGACGATATCGTGAACAAGCTCAACGCCGCCATTCAAACGGCTTTGGCGAAACCCGAAGTACAAGCTCGCATGGCAGGCCTGGGCGCTGTGCCGGCCAAGACGACACCTGCGGAGTTCGGTACCTTCATCAAGTCTGAAGTGGACAGCTGGGCGAAGGTGGTCAAGGCCTCCGGTGCCACCGTCGACTAATACTATATATATGGACGAAATGGCCGACCGCTGGTCGGCCATTTTTCATGAAAGTTCTTTATTACACAGAAAGTGGATGCAGAATGATTTCCAAAATAATTGACAGCTTGCGTGAGGCACTTTCCGATGTTCCCGATGGAGCTTGCATCATGGTGGGCGGTTTCGGCCTGGCCGGGCAGCCCAGGGAATTGATTGATGCACTGCTGGACCAAGGTGCGAAAGACCTCGTCATCATCAACAATAATGCCGGCAACGGCGATACCGGACTGGCTGCCCTGCTCGCCGCAGGACGCGTACGAAAAGTCATCTGCTCCTTTCCACGCCAAGCTGATTCACATGTGTTCGACGCCTTGTATCGGGCCGGCAAAGTCGAGCTTGAACTGGTTCCGCAAGGAAACCTGGCCGAGCGCATACGCGCCGGCGGCGCCGGTATTGGCGCATTCTTTACGCCCACCGGCGCAGGTACGTTGCTGGCCGAGGGCAAAGAGCAACGCACAATCAATGGCCGCGATTACGTGCTGGAATATCCCCTGCATGCCGACTACGCGCTGATAAAGGCCTTTCGCGGTGACAGGTGGGGTAATCTGGTGTATCGCAAAACGGCCCGCAATTTTGGCCCCATTATGGCGACCGCCTCGCGCATCGCTGTGGCGCAGGTCGACGAAATTGTCGAATTGGGTGCGCTGGACCCCGAAGCGGTCGTGACGCCCGGTCTCTTTGTTCAACGAGTGGTAGCTGTAGGAGCCGCAAAATGAAGCCTTTCAACCGCGAACAGATGGCAGCCCGCGTGGCGCTAGACATCCCGGAAGGCAGTGTCGTAAACCTCGGCATCGGCCTGCCTACCAAAGTCGGCAATTATCTTCCGGCCGACCGCGAAATCATCCTGCACAGCGAAAACGGCGTGATCGGCATGGGACCGGCTCCGGAGCCGGGAGCCGAAGACCCGGACATGATCAACGCGGGCAAGCAGCCAGTCACATTGCTGCCCGGCGGCGCTTTTTTTCACCATGCCGACTCCTTCGCCATGATGCGTGGCGGTCACCTGGATATCTGCGTGCTCGGCGCGTTCCAGGTGTCCCGATCCGGAGATCTGGCCAATTGGCACACGGGCGGTCCGGACGATATTCCCGCAGTAGGTGGGGCCATGGACCTCGCGATCGGTGCGAAATCGGTTTACGTATTGATGGAATTGCTGACGCGGCAGGGCGAAAGCAAGCTGGTAGAGCGTTGTACCTATCCGCTTACCGGGCTTGGCTGTGTCTCGCGCGTCTACACCGACCTGGCCGTATTCGAACTCAAGGATGGCCAGGTGATGCTCATCGATGATCTGGCAGGTGCAGGTATTGCAGAACTCTCGCGCCTGACTGGCTTGTCCCTGGTTGCGGCCTGATCACTGTTTTCTTGCCGTCTTTATCATGGCGGTGCACAGGCCCCGCAGCATGTCGACCTCGTCCTGGCTTAATGCATTGCGGCCGAACAGGTGGCGCATTCTGGGCATCAGTTTTTTTGGGTGTTCCGGGTCCAGAAAACCGACTGCCACCATGGCCTGCTCCCAGTGGGTCATGAGCGCCTGGATTTTCCCGCTCGTGGCCGGCTCGCTGCCTGCTTCGGCCTGTCCGTCCGTGACCGGCAGCAGTGGCAACGTTGCGGCGACTACCAGGGCATAGCGCAATTCCCAGGCCGCCAGCTGCAAGGCCTGGGCCACATTCAGCGAGCTATAGTCGGGATTGGCCGGAATGTGGCAAATGCGCTGGCACAAGGCGATATCGTCGTTGGTCAGGCCCGACCTTTCCGTGCCCAATACGATAGCCACCTTGTTGTTGCTCTGTCGAAGGTGGTTGCAACTTATATCGGCTGCCACGCGAATATCGCAGGGCGGAGGGCCTATCATACGGGCTCGCGCGGTCAGAGCGAAGGCCATGGTCACAGGAGCCAGTGCCTCGTGTAATGTTGGAACGATGGTCACGGCGGCCAGTACGTCGGTCGCCCCGCTGGCCAGGGATTGTGCTTCTGGCAGATCCAGCACATCAGGAAAGCGTGGGGCCACCAGGCACAGGTCGTGAAATCCCATTGTTTTGATCGCGCGGGCGGCTGCGCCAACATTCCCGGGGTGGCTGGGGCGGACCATAATGAAGCGAACGCGGGCAAATGCATTGGCCGTTTCGGAGGAAAACGTCTGAGTCATTTAAAATAGATGGTTTTTAATGTTTATTGCCTGATTTTTTGCCTATCCAGGCGGTCTGATTCGGCTGTGCCAGGCACTGACAGTCTTTTGTTTACTACGGAAATTTATGCACCCGATGCTCAATACCGCCATTAAGGCGGCTCGCCGTGCTGGCGCCATAATCAACCGCGCCAGCCTCGACCTGGAACGCCTGCAAGTGGCACGCAAAGGACCTAAGGATTATGTCACGGAAGTCGATCATGCCGCCGAAGAGGCCATCATCGATATTCTACGCACGGCCTATCCCGATCATGGCTTCCTGGGCGAAGAGTCCGGCACGCATCTGGCCAGCGGGCAGACCATCGATACCCAGGCGGATTTCCAGTGGATCATCGATCCGCTCGACGGCACGACCAATTTCATCCACGGCCTGCCCATTTATGCCGTGTCGATAGCCTTGGCACAAAGAGGGCAAGTCACCCAGGCAGTCATCTACGATCCTTCCCGCAATGAGCTGTTCACTGCCACGCGCGGCGGGGGGGCTTTCATGAATGACAGGCGGGTTCGCGTGTCGGGCCAGACGCGCTATCACGACGCACTGCTGGGCGCCCATGTGCCCGGTTCGGCAGGTGTCATTGGCACCAGCACACGCTATGCCAGCATGCTGTCCGACTGCGCTTCCGCGCGTCGGCTTGGTTCCACGGTACTCGATCTTGCCTACGTGGCCAACGGGCGCCTGGATGGTTATTGCGGCGTTAACCTCAAACCCTGGGACCTGGCGGCAGGCGGATTGCTGATACTGGAGGCAGGGGGCCTGATCGCCGATTTCGACGGCGAACAAGAATGGATGAAAAGCGGTAGCGTGCTGGCCGCCACACCCAAGATCTTCACACAGATGCTGGGCCACGTCCGGGCCTGATACACCGCCACACCGGCCGTGGCGTTTGCTCCAGCCTGTGTTTTTTGCATCGCTGCTTGCCTTACGGAGCTTATAGATGGAATGGATGCTGGACCCATCAGCCTGGGTCGGCTTGCTTACCTTGGTAATTCTCGAAATTGTCCTGGGTATAGACAATCTGATTTTTATCGCCATTCTTGTCGAAAAGCTGCCGCCTGCACTGCGCGATCGGGCCCGCATATTGGGTTTGTCGCTGGCCCTGCTCATGCGGCTGGTGTTGCTGTCGGTCATGTCATGGCTGATAAAGCTGACGGACCCCCTTGTTGCTCTCGGTCCGATGAGTTTTTCCGGTCGGGATCTGATCCTGATTGTCGGCGGGTTTTTCCTGCTTTTCAAGGGCACGCTCGAGCTGCACGAGCGCGTCGAAGGCAAGATGGTGCATGCTTCCGGCGCTCGCATGCACGCGAGCTTCTGGGTCATCGTGACCCAGATCGTCATTCTTGACGCTGTTTTCTCCATTGATGCCGTCATCACGGCCGTGGGCATGGTTGATCATTTGTCCATAATGATGATCGCAGTGACCATTGCCATCGGCGTGATGCTGGTTGCGTCCAAGCCCCTGACGCGTTTCGTCAATGCGCATCCCACCGTTGTCATCCTGTGTCTTGGGTTTCTTCTGATGATCGGCTTCTCGCTGCTGGCCGAAGGCTTTGGTTTCACGGTCCCCAAAGGTTACCTCTACGCTGCGATCACCTTTTCGGTTTCGATCGAAATGCTCAATCAGGTGGCAAGACGAAATATGCGCCGCATCGAGACAAAACGGCCATTGCGCGAGCGCACTGCCGAAGGGGTGATGCGCATGCTGGGCAAGCGTCCCTTGATGGGGCCTGAACCTCAGCAGTCCCACACCGAGGAGACTCCCCCGGTGTTTGGTGATGAAGAACGCTACATGGTCAGCGGTGTGCTCACCCTGGCCGATCGGTCCATCAATTCGATCATGACACCCCGCACGGAAGTTTCCTGGATCAACCTGGATGATGATCCGAATCAACTGCGCGAGCAGATCGCCAAGGCTCCGCACAGCTTCTTTCCGGTATGTCGGGGGTCGCTTGACGAGGTCATAGGCATAGGCAGGGCCAAGGAGATGATCGCCGATCTGTTGACACTGGGCCATGTGCGCCTTTCGCGCCTGCGTGATCCGCTCTTTGTACATGAATCGATCGGCGTCTTGCGCCTGATGGATACGCTCAAGCGTTCAAAAGGCCAGCTCGTGCTGATCACCGACGAATTTGGCGCCATCGAAGGCGTGGTCACGCCCATCGATGTGTTCGAGGCGATTGCGGGCGAGTTTCCCGACGAGGACGAGACTCCGGATATTGTCGTCGAAGGCGAAAACCGCTGGCGTGTCGATGGGGCGGCAGACCTGCACCATCTGGAGTTGCTGTTAAACACCGACGACCTGGTGGACGACGAAGAGGGGTATTCGACCTTGGCGGGTTATCTGCTGGAGCGGTTTGGCCATTTACCGGGGCCTGGCGACAGTTGTGAGCTGCGCCAGAGCCACGCCACATTCACATTCACGATATTGCGCCTGGACGGTCGCCGCATAGCGACGGTACAGATCGAGCGCACTTATCATCAGACTGACGATACAAACGATATGAGCGAGCATGACTGAGAGTACATTGTTTCTGATCAAGGCCCTTTTTCTTGGGCTGATGGAAGGTTTCACCGAATTCATTCCCGTTTCAAGCACCGCCCACCTGCTGCTTATAGGCGAATGGATCAATTTCTCATCCGGCAGCGACAAAGTGTTCGAAGTCGTTATCCAGTTCGGATCAATCATGGCGGTCATCTGGATATTCCGGGCGCGGGTATGGCAACTGATACGGGGCACGCTGACCGGTGATCGCAGCGAGGTGCTGTTCATGCGCAATCTGCTGATTGCGTTCCTGCCCGCCGCCGTCATTGGCGCCGTCATGATCAAGTACATCAAGGCCTTGTTTCATAACCCGGGGGTGTTCGTGGTCACGTTGATTCTGGGCGGCTTGATCATGCTATGGGTCGAACGCAAGCCTCAGTATTCGAAGCACGGTCGAGGCGGCACTATCCTGGCCAAGGACGACAGCGTGGCGTCGCAGCATGCCACGGCGCTCACCCTGGAACAAATCACCTGGCGCCAGGCATTGATCGTCGGGTTTGCGCAATGCCTGGCCATGGTGCCCGGCACGTCGCGCTCCGGGGCGACCATCATCAGCGGCATGATGGCGGGCATACAGCGCAAGACGGCAACTGAGTTTTCCTTTTTCCTGGCCATGCCAACCATGTTGGCGGCAACGGTGTACGACCTGTACCGCAACGCCGGGGCATTGTCCAACACTCAGATGGAAGCCATCGCGGTAGGCTTCGTGGCCGCCTTTGTCAGCGCCTTGATCATTGTGCGTGCGGTCCTGCGCTTTGTCTCGAAAAGAACGTACCGGCCTTTCGCGTGGTATCGCATTGGTCTGGGTTTTGTCGTGCTTGCCTGGCTTTTTTTGCGTTGAATCACCAGTCCTGCTGATGCAGCACCGTGCCGTTGCAATCGATGCTGACCCAGCCGGCCCGCGGGGGCTCGCCATGGTCGTAGTCCCAGTCGGGCAGCACAATACGCTGACGGAGCCTGCCACCGACGGTGTGCTGGTGTACGGCCGGCCGGTGGGTATGCCCATGCACCATCGTATCGACATCGTATTCCATGAAGGCCTGCTCGACGGCCCGCGTTTCCACGTCCATGATCCGTGCCGATTTATTACGGTTTGCCGCCATGCTGCGTTGCCTGGCCCAATCCGCAATGCCGCGCCGTAGCGTCAGGCTTAATGCAAGGAATGCCTTTTGTATGAAAGGGGTTCGCACGATCCGGCGAAAGCGCTGATAGCTTGCGTCCGCGGTGCAATATTCGTCACCATGCGAAAGCAGGACATGGCCGTAGTCAGTATCAAGGCAAACTCTGTCGGGTAGCAGTTGCGCACCCACTCGTTGAGCCAACGCATGACCGATCAGGAAGTCGCGATTGCCTCGCCCGATCCATAAGGGAGTGGTCGTGGAGAATTGGCCGAGCTTGTCCAGGGTACGCAGAAGCCAATCGGGGGGCGCCGCCTGTGCAAAGTCGTCGCCAATCCAGGCATCGAAGATGTCGCCGCATAAAATCAAGGCATCCGCATTGGCACATGCCTTGTCCAGGAAATCATGGAAGGCGATTGCCGTTTTGGGTGTCTCCGGCCCCAGATGAATATCCGAGGCCACCCATACAGTTCCCGCCAGGGATAGCTTATTCAACGACCGTTGCTTTCTCGATGATGACGTCTTCGACGGGGACGTCTTGGTGGAAGCCCTTGGTGCCGGTTTTCAAGCCCTTGAGCTTGTCGACCACTTCCGTGCCTTCGATGACTTTGCCGAATACGGTATAGCCCCAGCCGTTGGGAGTGGGCGCGGTGAAATTCAGGAAGTCGTTATCGGCCACGTTGATGAAGAACTGGGCAGTCGCCGAGTGCGGGTCAGATGTGCGTGCCATGGCCAGCGTGTAGCGGTCATTCTTCAAACCGTTGTTCGCTTCGTTTTCAACGGGCGCGTGCGTTTGCTTCTGCTTCATGTCGGCGTCAAAACCGCCGCCCTGGACCATAAAGTTGTTGATGATGCGATGGAAGATCGTGCCGTCGTAGAAACCTTCATTGACATAGGTCAGGAAGCTTTCAACGGTCTTGGGGGCTTTTTCGGCGTTCAGTTCGATGATCAGGTCGCCGTGGTTGGTTTGAAGCTTGACGTGTGGAGTTGCTGTTGTGCTCATGGGCTCACCTTGATTAGGAGTTGAAGAGGCTGCCTGCGCGACGCTACCCAGGCACAGGGCGAGCGAAGTTGCGCAAGCGATGCTGACGGTACGTAGCGTTGGACGCGACGTACCAGTTAGAAACGAAAGAGGAAGCGTGATGTGCAAAGTAAGTTTCCTAGCGGTTGTTTTTCAGGAGTTCGGTCGTTGCCCGGGCCTTGCCGCCGGCATCTCCGATGCCCAACTGCGCGGCGCTTTGAAAAGATTGGCGGGCAAGCATAAGCTGCACTTCGCCCATATTGGCCTGGGCGGTCGCGTAATTCGGGTTGGCTGAAAGCGCCATGGCCAGAGCGTCGCGGGCCATTTCAAGCTTACCTTGTTTCACATATTCGGCCGCAAGGTTATTCCATGGTTCGGGAAGCTCGGGATACAGCGTGGTCATCTCTAGGTAGAGGTCGATGGCTTCGGCCTGGCTGCCCAATGCGGCCAAGGCGCGCCCCCGCAAGAACATCAACTGCACATCGCTGCCAAGGCCGCCCTGGGCGTCCAGCTGGGCCGCGCGCTTGTTGATGACCTGGAGTGCTTCACGGGTTTCGCCGCGATCGATCATGGCAGAGATGCGCGAGGTGATTTCCGAAGGCGTCAACGGTATCTCGGTGTCCACGCTGGGGGTGATTGCCTCGAGCAGGCGGGCCAGCCCCTTCCATCCGCCTTCGGGTGGTTGCGTATCGTTGAAGAGCTTTTCATTGGCGGTTTGCGGCTGCCGTCCCATTTCGATCAGGATGCCGCCTGATGACGAGAAAGCAGGCGCGTCTGGACCGGCGTCGAGCGTGGCGTTAAGATCGACATGTGGCTCGAGGCCGGGCACGAGCGTCTGGGCACCGGCAGTCTGTACCGACAGCCCGCCCGTAAACAGAGCGATCGCTAATACAGGACAATAAATTCGAAACACAGGTTATGCACCTATACGTTAGGGTGGGAGGGTGGTATAGCATCAACGCTTGCTATACTTATCGACCGCCATTTTAGCCATGCTTTACGTTTAGCACCCAGTTTACTGCAAGGGGATTTGCATTGAACTGGCGTCCAATCGTATTTATTTATAGACAAAATCGTACATGCTGCACATTTATAACACCCTTTCCCGGGGCAAAGAGCCACTGAAAACCGTAGATCCCGGCGAGGTGCGCATGTATGTTTGCGGCATGACGGTTTACGATTTCTGCCACCTCGGGCACGCTCGCATGCTCGTCAGTTTTGACGTGGTGCAACGATGGTTGCGCGAGAGCGGCTACAAGGTCAAGTACGTGCGCAACATCACCGACATCGACGACAAGATCATTCGCCGAGCGGTCGAAAGTGGACGTCGCATGAGCGAAGTGACGTCGTTCTACATCGATGCCATGCACGCCGACGAGCGCGCACTGGGCGTGGCGGCGCCTGATTTCGAACCGCGCGCCACCGACCATGTCGGTGAAATGCTTGGCATCATAAGGCAGCTCCAGGAGAAAGGGCTGGCCTATCAGTCTGACGATGGCGACGTGAATTACGCAGTGCGCCAGTTTCCCGGCTACGGAAAATTGTCGGGAAAGTCGCTTGACGATCTCCGGGCCGGAGAACGTGTCGCAGTGTCGTCCGGCAAGCGCGATCCCCTGGACTTCGTGCTTTGGAAATCGGCCAAGACCGACGAGCCACCCGAATCGAAATGGGAATCCTCGTATGGCTTGGGACGACCGGGCTGGCATATTGAATGCTCGGCCATGAGCAAGTCGTTGCTGGGCTTGCCGCTGGACATACACGGCGGTGGCCCGGACCTGAAGTTTCCCCATCACGAAAATGAAATCGCCCAGACCGAAGGCGCATTCGGCGGCACGCTGGCGTCTATCTGGATGCATTGCGGTCCATTGATGGTCGATGCCGACAAGATGTCCAAATCGCTGGGAAATTTCCGCACGATACGAGCCACCATCGCCGCCGATGCCTCGGTTCCAGAGGACCAGGCCGTCTACCAGCCCAATGTCCGCGAAGCTGAAATGCTGCGCTTCTTCATTGTTCGGAACCATTACCGCAGTCCACAGAATTATGCGCCCGACAATCTGCTTGACGCGCAGAATGCGCTGGACAGGCTGTACCAGACATTGCATAACGTGCCGCCCGACCAGGTCGATATCGACTGGGCCCATCCCGGCGCACAGGCATTTCGCGCGGCCATGGACGACGACTTCAACACATCGGGCGCGGTTGCCGTCTTGTTCGAATTGTCGTCAGAGGCCAACCGTACAGGCTCGGGCGACGTGTCCGGGCTGATGCGTAAACTGGGCGGCTTGCTGGGTCTGCTGCAAACCAACCCGGCCCAGTATCTGCAGTCATCCAGCCGTTACCAGCGCGGCAGCACCACACAGGAATCCTTGTCCAACGAGCAGATCGAGGCACTGATCACGGCCAGGTCGTCAGCAAAGCAGCAGCGCGATTTTGCCGAGGCGGACCGTCTGCGCGCCGAGCTCCAGCATGTCGGGATCGAACTTGAAGACAAGGCCGGCGGCGTGACCCAGTGGCGTCGCGCCTAGGAGATGCCATGCCAGAAACCACAATAGTCATCAAAGATAAGCCCGAGTTCTGGGATGAAGCGTCCATCCAATTGATGGGCCGCGACCGGATTCTGAAGAAGCTTATTCCCCGACACAAGTCCGAATGGTTGGCGCCGTCGGCCACGCCATTCATCACTTTGGCCAGGGCGATCATTGGGCATCAGTTGTCTGTTGCCGCGGCCGACGCCATGTGGTTGCGCTTTACCGACGCTTGCGGTCGTCAGCCTACGCCGCGATCGGTACTCAAGCTGGCCGAAACCGATGGCAGCCTGGCCGGCCTGTCGAAACGCAAATCCGTGTACATTCTCGACCTTGCCACCCATTTCGCCGATAAAAAGGTAAAGCCCGCTTCGTGGGGCACGATGGACGATGAAGCTGTCATCGCCGATCTGTGCGCCATCCGCGGGATAGGGCGGTGGACCGCCGAGATGTTCCTAATTTTCAACCTGCAGCGCCCGGACATTCTTCCTTTGGACGATTCCAGCCTGCTCAAGGCAATTTCGCTACACTACTTCAGCGGTGAGCCTGTTTCACGTTTCGAAGCCCGGGAAGTTGCCCAGGCTTGGGCGCCGTGGCGCACAGTGGCTACCTGGTACTTATGGCGCAGCCTCGACCCGGCTGCGATACAGTATTGATCCAAGCGAATGCCTTAATCTGGATACCAAGCTCTTATGCGTAATACCTTCCTGGAATTCGAACAGCCTTTGGCCGAACTCGAAAACAAAATCGAGCAATTGCGTTTTGTTCAAACCGATTCCGCCGTCGATATATCGGAAGAAGTCGGTCGCTTGCAACAAAAGAACCAGACGCTCGCCAAAAGCATTTATTCCAAGCTGACACCCTGGCAGACGGCGCTGGTGGCACGCCACCCGCAGCGGCCCTACACCATGGATTACGTGCGTGAGATCTTTACCGATTTTCACGAGCTGCACGGTGATCGCATGTATGCCGACGACCAGGCCATCATCGGTGGTCTGGCGCGTTTCAACGGTACGCCCTGCATGGTCATCGGCCACCAGAAAGGCCGTGATACCAAAGAGCGCGCCATGCGCAATTTCGGCATGCCGCGTCCCGAGGGCTATCGCAAAGCGCTGCGCCTGATGCGGGTGGCGGAGAAATTCCGGCTGCCGGTTTTCACCTTCGTCGATACACCGGGCGCCTACCCGGGTATCGGTGCGGAAGAACGCGGCCAGTCTGAAGCCATAGGCCACAATTTGTATGCCATGGCCGAGCTCAAAGTGCCCATCATTGCCACCATCATCGGCGAAGGCGGTTCGGGCGGTGCGCTGGCCATTGCCGTTGGCAACGTCGTCATGATGTTGCAATACGCCACGTATGCGGTCATATCCCCGGAAGGTTGCGCGTCCATTCTTTGGCGCAGCGCCGACAAGGCGTCCACCGCCGCCGAGGCCTTGGCCATCACGGCACCGCGACTCAAAGACCTGGGCCTGATCGACCGCATCGTCAACGAACCGGTCGGCGGCGCCCACCGTGATCCCGTCGTCATGGCCCGCCAGCTTAGCCGCGCGTTGTCGGATTCGCTACGTCAGCTATCGGGCATGAACCCCGATCAGCTTATTGAACACCGCCTGCAGCGCTTGATGTCTTACGGCCGCTTTCAGGAAAACGCTTCCTGAAGCTCGCCATGCCCAGTGATGATTTCTGGAAGGGCTTCGGTTCGGCCAGCCTTCTCCGGGCCGTGGCTGACGCATTGACTGCCTTGCCGCAGCCGTCCGAACGGATTGCCGTGGCGCTCAGCGGCGGCACCGATTCCGCGATGCTGGCCGTGCACGCGGCCATCCTCGCCCGCCGCAGGAAGTTGACCTTGCATTGCTTTCATGTGCATCACGGTCTGCAAGAACCTGCCGCACAGTGGCAGGCCCACGTTCATGATTTGGCGCATTGGTTGCAGATACCGTGTCACAGCATGCTGGTACGCGTGGATATGTCCGCCGGCGTGGGCATGGAGGCGGCGGCGCGCGATGCACGCTATGAAGCCCTGCGTTCCATGGCCGTCCAGACCGATGTCGAACATATATTGCTGGCGCATCATCGCAACGATCAGGCGGAAACCGTAATGTTGCGCCTGTTGCGCGGGTCTGGCCCGACCGGCCTGGCTGCCATGGCGCCCACCATGAAACGCCATGGAATGACGTATTTGCGGCCCTGGCTCGATATCGATAGGGTGGCCATACTTGAGCAGGCCAGTCAGTTCTTTACGGTCAGCGGCTGGGCGCCGGTGGATGATCCCAGTAATGTCAACGACAAGTACACGCGCGCGGCCGTGCGTGAGCGCCTGGTGCCGGCGTTGAACGAACGCTGGCCAGGCTGGCAGCGCAATGTCGTGCGCCATGCGCGTCAAAGCGCCCAAGTTCAGGAGGTGCTGGATGAGGTTGCTGCCCAGGATTTTGCCGGGCTGTCACCGACAGACAATGCCGGAAGCTTTGCGCTGGCCGGATGGCGCCAGTTGTCGCAGGCGCGCCAGGCCCTGGTGTTGCGTTATTGGCTCGCGCTGCATGGGTTGCGCATGCCGACCGACGCACGATTGCAGGATGTCATGCGTCAGTTGCGCGGCCTTCACGCCATGGGCCACGACCGGCAGATGCAGGTAAAGCACGGCGCGGTATGGATACGTTGTGTCCAGGGGCGGGTGCTGCTCGACATCGACCCGACCGGCCCTGTTTTCCTGTCGACAGAAAACAGTAATGTTGAAAAACGTTAAACTAATAGACTTTGTCTATCTGACAGTGTCCCTTTAATACAGAGTAGAAGATGTCCCTGATTGTTCACAAATACGGCGGCACGTCCATGGGTTCGGTCGAGCGCATCCAGAACGTGGCACGACGCGTTGCCAAATGGCATGAAGCAGGCCATCAGGTCGTTGTGGTTCCCTCCGCCATGTCAGGTGAAACGAATCGCCTGCTGGGGCTGGCCAAGGAAATTTCCCCGCAACCCGACGCGCGCGAGCTCGATATGCTGGCTTCCACTGGCGAGCAGGCCAGCAGCTCGCTGCTGGCCATGGCGCTGATATCGCAAGGCGTACCGGCACGCAGCTACACCGGCTGGCAAGTACCCGTACGTACCGATTCATCGTTTACCAAGGCGCGCATCAAGTCCATCGACGATGCGCGGATCCGCAGCGACCTGGAGTCAGGTCGCGTCGTCATCGTGACCGGGTTCCAAGGTATCGACGACGATGGCAACATCACGACACTCGGGCGGGGTGGTTCCGATACATCGGCAGTCGCCGTAGCGGCCGCCATGGGCGCTGCCGAATGCCTCATCTTCACCGATGTCGACGGCGTGTATACGACCGATCCGCGCGTCGTGCCTGAAGCGCGGCGCATGTCAGTCATTTCGTTCGAAGAGATGATGGAGATGGCGTCGCTTGGATCCAAGGTTCTCCAGATCCGTTCCGTCGAGTTCGCCGGCAAGTACCGCGTGCCTGTGCGCGTCCTGTCGTCACTCACTGACCCCCTGATTCCGCTCGAAGAAGAAATGGCTTCGGGCACCCTTATCACTTTCGAGGAAGATCAAAAAATGGAAGCCGCCGTTGTATCGGGCATCGCCTTCAGCCGTGACGAGGCCAAAGTTACCCTGCTGGCCGTACCAGACACCCCGGGTGTGGCCTATTCGATTCTTGGTCCGGTTGCCGCGGCCAACATCGATGTCGACATGATCCTGCAGAATCAGTCCGTGCAGGGCACCACAGACTTTTCCTTCACCGTGAATCGCAACGACTTCGCGCGCACGTTGGATCTCCTGAATAACCAGATCGGGCCCGCCGTCGGCGCAGGCCAGATCGTTTCCGATGACAAGGTGTGCAAAGTTTCCATCGTCGGTATCGGCATGCGCAGTCACGTAGGCGTCGCAAGCCTGATGTTCCGCACCTTGTCAGAAGAGGGCATCAATATACAAATGATCAGCACGAGCGAGATCAAGACCTCGGTCATCATCAACGACAAGTACATGGAATTGGCAGTGCGCGCCTTGCACAAGGCCTTTGGACTTGATTCCGAGAACGGCCAGGTAGCGAAGCCGTAAGCGTCGTTGCGTTGATTTTCTAGTGTTTTAAACTGCCATTCAGCGACGAATTTTCTGATGATCGAGCCTTGCAGGCGGGGCATCGGAAAAAATGAAGTTTTATCGTGCTAGAATGGCGGCCTGTTCGGAGACGTGGCCGAGTGGTTGAAGGTACTCCCCTGCTAAGGGAGCATGCGGCTTATACCCGCATCGAGGGTTCGAATCCCTCCGTCTCCGCCAAGATGTGCCAAACCCCTTGAAATGCCAGCAGATGCTGGAATTGCAAGGGGTTTATTTTTTGTATGGTACAAAAGCGGGTACAAAAAGCGGTACAGACCGCAAAGAAGGAAGGGAATGCGGCCATGGACGAAATCACCATGCCACAGTTCATGTCTAAGAACCCGCGCGGAACAGGTTATCAGTTTCGACGCGGTGTGCCCGCTGATGTTCGCACTAGCATCGGTAAGCGAGAGTTCAAGCTTGCGCTCGGCGGAAATTTTCAGGTAGCTAGTCAACGTTGCAGAGAGCTTGCCGTCGAAACTGACCGGCAAATTGCAGCCGCTCGCGCCAGTAATACCAGTCAGCCAGTCGTCACCGGCGAAGCAAGGCAGGCGAGTGCACCGAATGTGTTGTTGACTGAGGTTCACGAAATCGACTCCGACTTCATCGCGAAATTGCACACTACGGTTATCGAGCAGGTGCGCCATGGCGATAAAAATCAGCGTTATCGTGGGCGTGAAGCGATAAACGTGCCCGAGAAACTACAAGAGATAGAAAGGATCAGAAACTGGGCCGCTATGGCACGTAATGGCGACAAGATAGCCGTTGAGGGGTGGTCGGGTATGTTGACCAGCACACTCAAACGTAATGGCTATCAGCTCGCACAAGCGTTGCGCGGGTCGCAAGAAGAACGCATGCTTCTAATTGAATATGCATCCGCTTATCGTGATGCGCTAGACACCCTGGAATCAGAGTATTTAGGTAAGAATTCGCCAGCGGCATTTTCGGGCATGACGCTCAAGCGCCCTGCACTGGAACCTGCGCCGACGCAAGACGTGCTTCGGCTGTCAGCGGCGATCAACGAGTTTCTTGCGAATCTGCCACCAGAAAAGCGATCTGTGAACGAAAAGCACGGTTTTGTGCTCCCGGCGTTTCTTGAAGTGGTTGGCGATATGCCCATTACGGAGCTGCGACAATCCCATGTGAAGGACTTTCTGTTGACCGTGCAGAAGCTTCCGCCGCGTTGGTCGGAGCTGCGAAAAAGAGATAACAAGAGCATACGATTGCTGGCCAGCCAGGAATGGCCTGAAACCTTGGCGTTGAGTACGTATGAGGGCACGTATTGCTCGTCACTGCGCACGTTTATCAAGCGTGGGGTAGCAGATTGGCAAGACGTTGGGTTTCCTACGGCGCTAACGACCAATATCAGTTATTTGGGTTCTCGCACCAAGGTTGAGCGCAAACAACGTGCTCTGCGGACGCATGAGATTCAGTCGATCTTCTTCAATAGCCGGATGGAGAAAATCGTGCGCAGTCCTGAAAAGGTACATAAGTTTTGGCTTCTTGCGATTGAACTGTATACCGGTGCGAGGGTGCGGGAAATTTGTCAGCTCAATCCCCAATATGACTGGGGCGAAAAGAATGGTATCTGGTGGTTGCGAATTACCGACGAGGTGGGTGCTAAATCGGACCCGGATGTTATTAAGTCGGTGAAGACGGGTAAGCCGCGCACGATTCCGATGCATGCGGAGCTGGTCCGCATAGGGCTTCCAGGTTATTTGGAGTCTTTAAGGAAAAAAGGCGCACGGAGGCTTTTTCCATCATGGGCTCCAACCCAAGGCGATGCAGGTGCTGCGCCCGGTAAGTGGGTAGCGAATTATTTGCGTAGTATTGGTATTCATGGTGTCGCCAACGAGTTGGGCAATGCGGTGCGTGGATCGCACACATTCCGCCACACGTTGCTTACTCATGGACGAAAGAACAGCGTGAACCTCCGGTGTATCAGCGGCCATCACGAGAAGTCGGACAATGAGGTTGCCGACGGGTACGAAGACGAAACCATGCTGCTTAAATTGGCTGACATGGTGGTCCGTTTGAAGGAATTGAATTACGGTGTAATGTTGCCCGTGCCAGCTGGTCCGGCCGGCAGTCTTGCTAAGTAAGTTTCTCCTTAATAGCCTAATTACCCGCGCATTCTGAACATTAAGTGACAAAGGGCCTCCGTATGTGGGAGGCCTCGTCGTTATGTGGAGCGATGTTCGGCTTTTCGAAATTTTTGCGGCAGTGGTCGGCCAATTTGGCCCGAGGCAATGAGCCTTGCAATGTTGGGGCTTGACCTGGCGCTTGGTGATTGTCGTCTGGTGCCGGTAGTCGAAGTCTTCCAGGTGTTTCTCCAGAGGCAAGCCTGCTTGGCGATGGTGCCGGCTGATGCGGCTGCGCGTGCGCTCGGCAATCTCGTGCTCGGCCAGCATCTGCGCGAAGTTCAGATGCGAGAGGTCATTGGCTTCGGCTTGTGATAACGAATTAGTGGTCTGTCCGGTCACAATAATGTGGTCCAGTAATCGAACATCAATCAGCGCCAAGGCATGCTTTAAGTGCCGCGTCAAAGCAAGATCGGCCTCGCTAGCCTCGGGTGTGCCGCTTGGGTGGTTGTGTGACATGATGATTGCAGCGGCGTCCAGGCGTAGGGCAGTCTTAACGATTTCGCGCGGGTATACGCTAGCCTGAGTCAATGTTCCATGGCTCATTTCCATGTAACGGATCACCTTAAACTGGCTGTTCAGATACAGCACAGCGGCAACCTCGTGCCGCATGCCTGACAGTTTCGACTGAAAATACCGTTTGACGGTTTCCGGGTTCCCCATTGCATCCCGATCACTAATCAGACTTTCGGCAGCGATCCGCGCGGCGGCGAGCACGTGCGAATCGGTCGCGGCACGATATCGTCCTGATGGACTGCGCACATAAAGCGTCTGCCTCGCGTTCATGTTGTCATAGCCCAAAGCTGCAGTGTGGTTAACGTTTTCCATTGTCCTATCCTTCAATTGCCGGTTTGTTTTCCTGCTGACCGAGGCCGAAGATTCCGAGCCTGATCTTAGGTTTTCGGCGTTCGCAGTAATACGGTTCCTGCGGTGTTGCCGCCGTTGCCGTGAGTTCGTCGCCTTGCCGTGCTGAACTGCTGGCCGGGGCTGATGAACAGGACCGTGGAATATATGGAAGGGGCCCGCCAAGCGGGGAGGAAACCGTTTATGCCGCGAAAGCCAGGGCAGCGGGCACGGTTGGCGGTACAGTCGGCGTTTTGGGCGACGCATTCATGGCAATGGGAACAGACAGCCCGATATGCACTGATTGCAAATGCTGGCTCGCGCGGCGAGCGCCACTACCGGCTGGTAGCCGGTCGAATTGAGGGTTGTTGTTTGGATATCTGAGAGATGCTAACCGTATTACTTCCGGCAGGCTATCCGAAGGAGGACGGTGTATTAGCTGCTTTGTATGTATTCCGGCATACCGTACTCGGTATGAGGATCACACCTGTCAACGGCAGTTGAATCTTGACCCCTGGGAGGTGCGGACGACTCACCGGTTGACGACGCGGTCGCAAAGCCCTGTCTCGTCCTCTAAAGTCTCCCGTACCTTGGCGGCTGCGTAGGGTTTTAGTTGGAGGGCGATATGGAGCCGCCTCCATTCGAGCAATCTGGCGTATTAGCTATGAGGTAGGAATGGCATTGGTTTTTCGTTGCCCGGAAGAAAAGGAAGGTAAAGTAGCGTAGCGCATTATTGTGCGTAGGTTTTGAAAAGCAATTATTAAGTGTTTATTTTGAGGAAGAGTGATGGAGATTTTGACCGACGAGGTATTCGGGATAAGCAGAGAACTCCCATTGAACTATGTCTCCCGTGCATCTGCCGACGAAGTTCTGGTTGGGAATTTAGGGCGAGACCGGCACTTGGTTATATACGGAAGCTCCAAGCAAGGAAAGACGAGCTTGAGAAAACATTGTCTCAGCGACGATGACTATATAGTCGTGCATTGCTCTAACAAATGGCAACTCAATGATTTGCATTCCGCAATCCTAAAAAAATGCGGTTTTGAAATCACTTTGTCCAACGAGAAATCCCAATCCGGTAAGAATAAGATAGTCGCAAAAATTGCCGCCAAATTTTTTGGCGCTCAAGCCTCCGGCGAATATTCAGGTGAACGTGAGAAAAAAACAGTTGTGGAAACCAAGCCTTTAGAGCTGGACCCAGAAGACGTTAACGACATAATTACTGCCTTGAATTCCGTAGACTTCGAAAAATTTATTGTTCTGGAGGATTTTCATTATCTTCCGGTTGAAACGCAAAAAGACTTCTCCGTCGCGTTAAAAGCTTTTCATGAAAACTCGAAATTGTGCTTCATAGTTATCGGCGTCTGGCTCGATGAAAACAAGCTTACTGTGTACAACGGGGATCTGACCGGAAGGGTGCTCTCCATTGACGCAGACAAATGGAACAGGAACGAATTGGAGGAAGTCATTGATAGCGGCGCCCGCTTATTGAATATTGAGTTTGATAAGTCTTTTAAGGAAAACCTGCTGGATAACTGTTTTAGCAGCGTGAGTATTGTTCAAGAGGTGTGTCATAGATGCTGCATACAGCAAGGCGTGACCAAAGAGCAGGCGCAGACGCGTGTTATTGGTCAGGGTATCGACGCAAAAGGAATAATCCAAAATGTTGTTGGCCAACAGTCGGGCAGATTTAACTCATTCATCACGCAGTTTGCGGACGGTTTTCAAGCCACGGAGCTTGAAATGCATCGTTGGTTGCTTTATCCGATACTAGTGACAGACACTCTTCAACTCGGTAGGGGGATCAGGCAAAAGGACATTAGGGAAATGCTGCGTGAGCACCATCCAAGAGGCCAGGATTTGAATCAGGGCAACGTTACACAAGCTCTGCAGTCCACCGCAGCGCTTCAAATTAAGAAAGACATAAAGCCCATGATTTTGGATTATGACCAAACCAATCTCAGACTAAATATTGTTGATAGAAGCTTCCTGATATGGCTTGATAACCAGGAACGACGTGACCTATTATCAATAGCTGATTTAGTTTGATCGGTTACTTTGAGCGCTGCCGCTCATGTAATACTTCTATCCCGGCACCGGGGCCGAGATCGGTCCACTCCTAGGCGATGGCCTGGATACCGTGCTTTTCTACTACGGTCAATAGGCGCAAGGCAGGGCCGCCCGGTTTCTTGACGCCGCGCTCCCAATCAGAGACAAGATTCTTGCTGACGTTGAGGTAAAGGGCAAAAATGGGCTGCGACAAGTGTTCGCGTTCGCGCAGGGCGCGGATACTTTCAGGTGCCATGGGCCGCGCCGGCGTCAGGCAGGTTTCGTCGAACTCGCGCATGGTCTGCTTGTCGATGGCTCCGACTTCGTGCAGCGCTTCCATCGTTTCATGGATGGCTGCGTAGGCTTCATTCCGGTATTTCTTCGTCATGATCGTGTACCTCCGTAAATTGCTTCTGATCGATCAGCTCGGCCAGGTGAGTGTCTGAAAGACCCAGCACATACCCGGCCGCTTTCTTGAATGCAACTTCCTCGCCATCGTCAATATTGTCGCGTTCGTTCTTAGAGAACCCATAGACGAAGAAAGCGCGCTCTGTCGTGCGGTACAGAATAATGGTCCGAAAACCGCCCGACTTACCCTGCCCAGGGCGTGCCACACGCTGCTTGATGACGCCACCGCCTAGATCAGCGTCGATTAGCCCCTGTTCGGCGCGGATAATGGCTGTCAAAAGCGCCTTCTCAGTGATGCCCTGTTTTCGGGCAAAACGCTCAAACCAGGCATTCTTGAAAACCCTCATACAGCTGCCTTAGCAAGATTTATATAACACTTAGTATTACACAATATAAGGCTTATTGCAAGATTTTAGACCGCTCGGCTGGAGTCTCAGTACGCTGCGAGGTTTGCCGCTAAAACTGGATAGTGTGGTTGCGTTGATTCCGCATTTGGTACAAACTTACGACTGCGCTTGGGTACAAAGGGGTACTTGGGTGTCATTCTAAGCGATGTTTTTAAACGGTTTTTATTTTAACGGCCAGTTTCCCTCCGTCTCCGCCAAGATGTGCTAAACCCCTTGAAGTTCCAGAAGACACTGGAACTTCAAGGGGTTTATTTATTTTGGAAAGCTCCTGGACCAGTAGCGGAAAAGGCACGGGCAAAAGGAGCCTCAATATCCACGTTGTGGGTCGACGAGTCCTTTCGGCGCCTTGCCCGCCAGGATGTGGCGCAGATTGGCAATGGTCGCTTCGGCCGCGCTTTCGGCGCGGGTATGGGCGGCCACATGCGGTGTCAGCACCACCTTGGGGTGCGACCAGAGCGGGTGGTGGGGGGGTAGAGGTTCGGGGTCGGTCACATCGATGAATGCCGCTTCCAGGTGTTCAGCATTAAGCGCCGCAAGTAGCGCTTCCTGATCCAGATGCCCGCCCCGGCCCACCTGAACAAGCGAGGCCCCTCGGGGTAGCTGCGCAAAGAGGTCGGCATTCAGGATGTGCCGGGTTTCTGGGGTGAGCGGCAGCAGGCAAATCAGGATGTCGGTTTCAGTCAGCATCGCCATTAGTCCTTCGGGACCATGATATGAGCGGATACCCTCGATCGCCTTCGGGCTGCGGCTCCATCCAGCCAGGCGGAAACCGAAAGGCTTGAGCGCGTTGAGCGACGCCTGCCCGAGCTCTCCAAGACCCAGTACCGAGACGCGGCGCTGGTCAGCCCAGGTGAAATCCAGATTGATCCATTCTCGGCGCCGCTGCTGCTCGATATAGGCGGGCAGGCGGCGATGCAGAGCCAACACGCTCATCACCACATAATCCCGCATCAGGCTGGTCAGGCCGCTTTCGATCATGCGGACCAGTTTCACGCCCGGCGGGATTGGTGCCTGCGTCATCTGATCGACTCCAGCCCCAACCGAGAAAATAACGTCGAGGTTTGGGTAGCGCTCGGCCATATCATCCGGGTAATTCCAGGTTATCAGATAGCGGACCTCGCGCGGGTCGACCTGCGTGGCATCGCTGACGAAAGGCACTTCCGGCAGGTCACGGGCGAAGCTGCGGCGAAAAACCTCGACGCGTTCAGGGTAGGAAAGCATGAGGAGCGTCATCAGATATCCTTGCTGGATCGAGGCCACCGATCTCTTGCGAGGAACGGCGGCAGAAAAAGGGTCTAGCGCGTGGCGCGTGCCAGCGCAATACGGTCCTGCAACCGATACACCTGGATGAAGGCTGGCATGAAATAGGGCTGGCCGGCATAGAACGGGATGGAAGACATTGGCCGGAAATCGAAAGCCGACTTGCGCTGATCGTCGCCCAAGAGCTTGTGTGCGGCACGGCTGCCAATCCAGGGTGCCCAGACAACGCCAGAACCACAAAAGCCCGTGGCATAGGTCAGGCCCTCGTGCTCGAAGATTCGTGGCAGCATGTCGCGGTGCATGGCAACATTGCCGAACCAGCTGTGGCTGATTTTCACATCCGCGAGTTCCGGGAAAAGATTGATCAGCCCATCTCGCAGCGCGACAGTCGGTGCTGCCGGATCGCCGCTTTGCGAGGCATCGCGGCCACCCAGCAGGATGCGCTTGCCGTCTGGGGAAGGGCGGTAATAATAGCCAAGAACCTTGCTCTCACCACACATCATCTTGCGCGGCATCAGCTTCATCATCAGCTCGGGTGGCAGTTCTTCAGTAGCAATGATACGGCTGCGCACCGGCACCAGACGACGGCGTAGCCAGGGATCGGCGCCATCGGCATAGCCATTGGTGCAGATCAGCACCTGTCGGCCGGTAATCGTGCCCGCCGTAGTTTCGACCCGAAAGCCCGTGGCGTCCTTCGTGATGGATTTCACCGCTGTATTGGAGTGCACCGTGACGCCCGCCGCCAGCGTGATGCGCAGGATCTCGGCATGGTACTTCGCTGGATGCAACCCGCCGATGTCCATGCGTACTGTGCCGCCGCGATAGTAATCCGTGCCTAGATACTGGCGTTGTTCGGCATGGGGGACAGCATAGGATTCGATTCCGAGTGTCCTCTGCAGTTTCTCGGCGCCGCGGGCCATCGTCTCGTACTGCTCTTTGCCTATGGCGCCGTAGAAGCGGCCGGTTAGGTTGAAATCGCAGTCCAGGCCTTCGCTGCGGATGAAGTCATAGATAAATTCGCGCGCGGCCTTGCCTTCGGCCTCGATGGCGTTGGCGTGGTCTTCGCCGTATTTCCGTACCAGTTCGGCATAACCGAGCCGGATGTTGCCGCTGGTAATGCCGCCATTTCGCGACGAGGCGCCCTCGCCAGGGTTCATCTTGTCCAATACAACGACCGAACGGCCCGCCCGTGCGAGCGTCAACCCCGCGGTCAGCCCGGCATAGCCCGCACCGACGATGACCACATCCGCCTGTTTAGCTAGCGGCTGTTCCGGCAGCGGCTGAACTGGCGCGGCTTCCCACCAGTAGGGGGTACTCTTTTCGGCAATTCGGGATGATTGCATGACGGACTTTCCTTTTTGCGGTGAGGGGGGCTATAAGTGGCGGTCGAACTGTACCGCCCCGATGATCCAGAGGACTTCTGTCGATGTGTCGCTAGTGTTGCGCAGGGAGTGCGGTTGGTTACTGTCGAAAACGAAGCTGTCACCCGTCTCTAGTTCGGCGGCTACATCATCGACGCTCAGGATCACCTTGCCGGACAGGACGAGCCCGCCTTTTTCCGCCGGATAGCTGAGTGCCTTCCCGCCGGATTCGCCGCCCGGCTCCAGCCGCAGGATCATGATTTGCAGATGCTGGCGGCCCGGCGGGGTCAGGAGCTCCTTGTGCAGGATGCCCAAATCGATCACGGGGCGCTGCGCGCGGCGGCGTACGAATTGCGGGTCACTGGTCACAGGAATTTCGTTCCCGGTCTCTCCGAACAATTCCTGCATTGAGATGTTCAGTGCCCGCCGCAGAGAGGTCAGGAGTCGCATCGATGGATTGGCGATGCCCCGCTCCACCTGGCTGATCATCCCCACCGAGACCCCCGAGGCCTGCGCAAGACTCTGGAGCGACAGTCCCTTCTGTTTGCGCAGCTTCCGGAGATTGGCGCCAAGCTGAAATTCGGACACCCCTGGGGGTGGCGTAGCAGTAAAGCGCGGTTCCGTGTCTCTTCGCATGGTGGTGCTGAAATTCCCTATTGACAGAAAATGGCGGTCAAACAATATAATGAAATATTCCTGAGAAATTTTCAACATAAACGTGTTGAGTCTCATGAGAAATCATAACCACCTTATGAGCGTCCGAATTGTTGAAAAGCCCATAAAAAATGCATATTAATGCAGAAAAGCTACCGTTGCGCCATATTTTCGAGCGTGTTGAGTTTAATTAGACCTTACAGCAATTTTTAATATATATTAAATTTTTCAGTCACCATGACACCATAGGAGAGCACAGTGGGTTCTATACCGGCAGGCAACACGACCCCCGCAGCCATGCTCTCGGTGCGCAATCTTTCAGTCAGCCTGCCTCCCGGTATGGAGCGCGCCCACGCCGTCAGCGCAATTTCTTTCGATCTTCTGAAAGGGCAAATACTCTGCATCATCGGAGAATCGGGCTCGGGAAAATCAGTGACGGCCAATGCGATCATGGGTCTGCTGCCCAAGGTGATCCGCGTGACTGAAGGTTCGATAAAGCTGCTCGATAACGAAATCCTTGATGCCGACCCTGAACACCTGCGAAACCTGCGCGGACGGGTGGTTTCCATGATCTTCCAGGACCCGCTTTCGGCATTGAACCCCTTGATGACAGTGGGGGCCCAAATCGCCGAGGCAATGACGGCTCACGGTGAAGGCACCGCAGAGAGCCGCAAGGGCCGCAGTCTTGAGCTATTAGCCGAAGTCGGTTTACCGGACCCCGCACTGATGTATCACCAGTACCCATTCCGCCTGTCAGGCGGGCAACGGCAGCGGGTGATGATTGCGATTGCGCTGGCAATGGAGCCAGCAGTGCTCATTGCAGACGAGCCGACCACCGCTCTCGACGTGACCACGCAGGCACAGATACTGAATCTGATCCGCGATATCCAGCGTCGCAAGGGGATGAGCGTCATGTTCATCACTCATGACTTTGGTGTGGTCGCGGAGATCGCAGACAGCGTCGTCGTGATGGAAAAGGGCAAAATCGTCGAGCAGGGATCTGTCGACAAAGTGCTGAAAAATCCAGACCATCCCTACACCAAGCGCTTGATCGCATCGGTGCCGGAGCTGACCGGCACCGACCGGGTGCTGCCCGAAACGTCAACATCGCCTATCCTCAAGGTTGAGCATCTGGTCAAGACCTATAGCAGCGGCAGCCGTTTATTAGGCAGCGAGCGCTTGAGCAGGGCAGTCGACGGCGTCTCCTTTGAATTGAAACCCGGCCGAACCCTTGGCGTGGTGGGCGAGAGCGGTTCGGGCAAAACTTCACTCGGGCGGCTGCTGATCAAACTGATGAAAAGCGATAGTGGCAGCATATTTTTCGAGGGCACCGATATCGCGCAGATGGCAGAAGGTACTTTTCGCGCGCTGCGCCCAAAGATCCAGATGATTTTCCAGGACCCCTTTGCCTCGCTCAATCCACGCTCGACTATCGGCCATATCCTGACCGTCGGTCCGGTGGCGCACGGTACCGCCTACCCCCAGGCCCGCGAAGAAGCGATGGCGCTGTTATCGCATGTCGGCCTCGATGCCGGAGCCTTCCGGCGCTATCCGCACGAATTTTCCGGGGGACAGCGCCAACGCATTGGCATTGCCCGCGCACTGATGTTCAGGCCGAAGTTGCTTGTGGCCGATGAGTGCGTCTCTGCGCTCGATGTTTCGATCCAGGCGCAAATTCTGGAGTTGCTCGACCAAGTGCAGCGCGAGACGGGTGTGTCGATGGTCTTCATCACCCATGATCTGCGCGTTGCCAGCCAGATCTGCGACGAGATTGCCGTGATGCAAAAGGGTAAGTTCGTCGAGATAGGGCCGCCCTCGCAGATTTTCCTCGCCCCGAAGTCCGCCTATACCCGGGAGTTGGTTTCTGCCATACCGGGCAAGGAGCAGGCCAGAAGGGCCGCGTGACTGAGTAATTGCTGTATCAACAAGGCCGTATAAAGGAGATCGTCTCATGACTGACCCAATTATCCCGAAAACAACCCGCCGTTCAGCCCTGAAAATTATGGGTGTTGCCGGTGCAGCGGGTTTGTTTGCCCCGTACTTGTTGGGCAAGCCCGCTTTTGCCCAAACCCCTCCAGCAGCACCTTCTGGCAGGGTCATCGTCGGTTTGTCGCAGGAGCCGACCGTATTCAACCCGCTGATGTTGAAGATTGAGGTTGATGATGGCATCCACTTTTCGGTTTTCGACGCGTTGTTCAGAACGATGCCGGACGGATCCATCGTGCCAAACCTCGCCATCGAGGTGCCGAGCCAGGAAAATGGCGGGCTTTCCGCCGATGGTCTGCAATGGCGCGTGAAGCTGCGTGACGATGTGAAATGGCATGATGGCGCCCCGCTGACCGCCGAAGACGTCAAGTTCACGCTTGAATTGATCGTCGATCCAAACTTCCGTAGCTGGCGCACCGCCGGACATAACCTCGTATACGACATTGCCGTGGTCTCGCCGAACGAGCTGACCTGGCGAATGAAAGAGCCCTTTGCGCCGTATCTTTCCTTCCTTACCGAAACTTTCATCGTTCCCAAGCACGTACTCGAGCGCGAGGCAGACAAGAACGCCGCCGCCTTCAATCAAGCGCCGATTGGTACCGGCGCATTCAAATGGGGTAAACGCGTTGCTGGCGACCATATCAATCTGGTTGCCAATGCCAACTACCACGGCGAAGGCCCTTATATCGAGCAGTTGGTCTTCAAATATATTCCTGACCTGACAGTGCTTTACACCCAGTTCAAGAGCGGCGACATCGATCTTGTGGGGCGCCAATATATCACCCCCGACAATTATGCCGAGGCGAAGACGCTTAAAAACCGGGTGGTCCAGTTGCAACCGGCGCCGGCCGTCGAACAGATTTACCTCAATCTGGAACGTCCGGTCTTCAAAGATCTGGCCGTGCGCCAAGCAATCTATGCAGCCATTGATAAGCAGTCGATCATCGATGCGCTCTACTATGGCCTGCCCGAGCCCGTCGAATCCTACATGCCGCGCGGCTCGATCTACTACAACAAAGACCTGCCTAAGCACGAGTTCAGTCTTCAAAAGGCAGCAAAGCTGCTTGACAGCGCAGGTTGGGTGAAGGGGCGTGACGGAATCCGCGCCAAGGATGGCGTGCGGCTTTCGTTTACCAATTCAACCACGACGGGCAACCATCTGCGCGAACAGATGCAGCAATTTGTCCAGCAAACACTGAAGGAGATCGGCATCGAGATGACCATCTCGAACCTGCCCGCCGCTGTGATTTGGGGGGATTTCTGGACATTGTCGCAATTCGATTCTGTCGTGGTGGGCATCAATTATCTGGTCGGGGCTGATCCGGATGTATTCAACCGCTTCCATAGCGGTGCAATTCGGGCCAAAGGCGGACGAGGTTCGAACACCGCGCAATATAGCAATCCGCGAGTGGACAAGCTGCTGGAAGAAGGTGCCCGCAGCTTCGACCAGGCACGCCGAATTGAGATCTACAGGGAAATTCAGGATACAGTGCGCGCCGATCTGCCCTTTCTGCCCCTGTTTTCAGAGAACTCCGTCCAAGGCTGGAAGTCGGACATCAAGGGCGTGGTCAGCAACAGCAACACCCGCAGCGAGTCCTGGCATGCAGCGGGCTGGTCCCGTAAGGCCTGATCGTATGCGTCGCCCGGGCAAGCGCAGTGCCCGGGTATTTCTTTCAAAGTCCTGTAATCCCGATGGGGGCTGAATGGCCGGATTTCTGTTTAATCGCTTGTGGCAGAGCATTATCCTGCTGGTGATCGTATCTATCATCGGCTTCACGGTGCTAAACATGATACCCGGCGGTCCATTATCGCAATTTGCACTCGACGCCAGCATGACGCAAGCAGACATCGACCGCCTGACCCGTCAGCTTGGCCTGGACAAACCGCTGATTCTGCGATATTTCGACTGGGCGTGGCGAATGCTGCGAGGAGACTGGGGCACCTCTTTTCGCGACGGCGTCCCGGTCCTGCAGGTGATCGGTCGACATCTGTTTGCCACGCTGTTGCTGATGGGATCATCGACCGCCATTTCCATCGCCATCGGTACGTGGATAGGTATCCGTGGCGCGACGCACCGTTATTCGGGCTTCGACTACACCGCTACCGTTGGCGCCATGATTGCGCTTTCCATCCCGACTTTCTGGTTCGGTCTTGTCGGTATCTATGTATTCTCGCTAAAGCTGGGCTGGGTGCCCGCGGGCAACATGTACACCATCGGCGATCAATCGGTGCTCAATTACCTGCATCACCTTGTTCTACCGAGCCTCGTTCTCTCCCTGGTCAGCATCGCCACCTGGAGCCGCTACATGCGCTCGGCGACGCTTGATGTGATCAACCAGGACTTCATCAAGACTGCCAGGGCCAAGGGCGTGCGGGAGCGTCGAGTCGTGATGAAGCACGTGGTGGGCAATGCTCTGCTTCCCATGATTACGCTGGCGGGAATGCAATTACCCACCATTCTCGGCGGCGCGCTGGTAACCGAAACGGTTTTCACCTGGCCCGGAATGGGAAGGCTGTTTCTCGACAGCCTCGGATACAGCGACTACCCGGTGGTGATGGGGCTTCTGATGCTCTCCGCCGTTTTGACCCTGCTTGGAAACCTGATCGCCGACGTCATTGTGGCGATGGTCGATCCACGTATCCGCCTTGCCTGACCCCTTAATCAGGAGACTGTTATGACTGCTATTGCAACATCGTCGAACCACAGTCGCTGGTGGCAGAGCCGGGCCGTGCGCCGGTTCGCCCGTCATCGTCTGGCCCTGGTCGGGATCTTCATGATTACTGGGCTGACATTGGCTTGTATTGTGGGCCCCTGGCTTCTGCCTTACGACTCGCTTTACATCGACCTGCGCGCGCGCTTCGCTCCTCCCCTTACCGGGCAACACTACCTGGGTACCGACCCTCTGGGTCGCGACCAGGCTGTGCGTTTACTGGAGGCCGGAAATATCTCGCTCCTGGTCGGCTTCTCGGCGATGATTCTCTCGACGATCATCGGTACCGCAGTGGGCGTGATTGCGGGCTATCGCGGCGGTTGGCTGAGGGCGACGCTGATGCGGATGGTCGATGCCTTCCTGGCTTTTCCCTCGATTTTCCTCGTGCTGGCGCTTGCCGCACTGCTCAAGCCCAGTCCGACAATGATCACTGTGATCATTGCCGTCACCAGCTGGATGGAGGTCGCCCGTATCGTCGAGGCCGAAGTGAGCTCCCTGCGCGAGCGGGAGTTCGTGCAGGCAGGGCTGATGCTGGGGCTAAGCAGCCGCCACATTATGTTTCGCGAGATTCTGCCCAATGTCATGGGCCCGATCATTGTGGCCGCCACCCTCACTGTGGCACGCGCTATCCTGCTCGAAGCTTATGTCAGCTTCCTCGGCTACGGGATCCAGCCGCCACTGCCAAGCTGGGGCAACATGCTGAACGGCGCGCAGCAATATCTGGCGACCGCGCCATGGCTGGCCATCGTACCGGGCATCACCATCACCATTGCGGTGACCAGCTTCAATTTCATTGGCGATGGGCTGCGTGATGCACTGGATGTGCGTAATGATCACTTATAAAAGGTAGTTGCGGATTCGGCGCTCTGGATCGACCATGTTTAGCGTTCGATCTGACCGAATCCGCGGCGGACGGGTAGAAAGCCTTGTCCATAAGGCAGGCACGCTGGTAAATTGAACGACAGTTGCGCAAACAGGTATAAAAATCTCGGAGACCTTCCGCATGTTCAAAGTCTATGCCATCGATGGCATCGTTCCCGTGGTTCATCCTTCCGCCTACGTGCATCCCACGGCGGTCCTCATCGGCGACGTCATTGTCGGCCCGGGTGTCTATATTGGTCCGCTGGCCAGTTTGCGAGGTGATTTCGGTCGTATCGAATTGAAGGAAGGTTCCAACGTACAGGACACCTGCGTCATTCACGGCGTGGGCGGTAATGACACGATCGTCGAGATCGATGGCCACATCGGGCATGGTGCTGTGTTGCACGGCTGTACCATCGAGCGCAACGCAATGGTGGGCATGAATGCGGTGGTCATGGACCAGGCCGTCATCGGGCATTCCAGTATCGTCGCGGCCATGGCGTTTGTGAAAACAGGCCTGGCAGTGCCGCCGCGTAGTCTGGTGGTAGGGGCTCCGGCACGTATATTGCGCGAACTGAGCGATGCTGAAGTGGCGAACAAGGCATTTGGCACGCGTCAATACCAGATGCTTACCCGCCGTTGTCTGCAAACCATGCAGGCGGTCGATCCGCTCACATCGGTCGAACCGGGCAGGGCGCGCCTCACGCCTGAGCTGGTGAGCCCGTCGGCCTAGCGCGTTGTTTGGCTAACCAAACAGCACGCTAGACTGGGAAGGGAGCCGGCGGGTCAGGGGCGGTCAAAGATATCGCCGTTCAACAGAATTGAACGGTCGATATTATGGATGTCGGTATGGCCGCAGAATCCCATGGTGATGTCCAGCTCGTTGGCGATCATTTGAAGGCAGCGCGTAACACCGGCTTCACCCATCGCACCCAGCGAATACAGGAAAGGACGTCCTATCATGGTGCCCTTGGCGCCGAGTGAAATGGCCTTGAGTACATCCTGACCGGAACGGATGCCGCCGTCCATCCACACTTCGATTTCTTTGCCGACGGCATGGGCAATTGCGGGCAGGGCGGAAATGGAGGAAGGTGCCCCGTCGAGCTGGCGGCCCCCATGGTTGGACACGATCAGGGCATCGGCTCCGCTGTCGACAGCCAGGCGCGCGTCTTCGGCATCCATGATGCCTTTGAGTATCAGCTTTCCACCCCAGCATTTCTTGATCCATTCAATATCTTTCCAGCTAAGTGCGGGATCGAATTGCTCGGCCGTCCATGACGACAGGGAAGATAGATCGCCTACGCCCTTGGCGTGCCCGACGATATTGCCGAAGCTGCGACGCTTGGTTCCCAGCATGCCCAGGCACCAATTGGGTTTGGTGACCAGGTTGATGAGATTGGCCAGAGTGGGGCGCGGCGGTGTGGACAAACCGTTCTTGATGTCTTTGTGGCGTTGCCCCAATACCTGCAGGTCCAGCGTCAATACCAGGGCCGAGCAATTGGCAGCCTTGGCGCGATTGATCAGGCGTTCGATGAAATCCCGGTCACGCATGACATACAGCTGGAACCAGAATGGCTTGTGTGTGTGTGCCGCGACATCCTCGATGGAACAAATGCTCATGGTCGACAAGGTGAACGGGATGCCGAATTTTTCGGCCGCCTTGGCACCCAGGATTTCGCCATCGGCGTGCTGCATGCCGGTCAGGCCGGTGGGCGCGATGGCCACTGGCATGGCGACATCGATGCCTATCATCGAACTGCGGTGAGTACGTTTTTCAATGTCCACGGCCACACGCTGGCGAAACTTCAGCTTGTGAAAATCAGCTTCGTTGGAGCGGTACGTGCCTTCCGTCCAGGAACCAGAGTCGGCATAGTCGTAGAACATTCGTGGTACTCGCCGCTCGGCGAGCCGACGAAAGTCTTCCACGCAGGTGATTTTGGATGGGTTGGGCAAGAAACATCTCCTTGGTTTTTGTCTGGCACAGGGTCATCCCCGCCATCTTTTTTATCGAATATCGCATCTTAACCAAAATCATCGGCGGATTGATTTGATTTATGCAGTGACTGCTGAAGGTTTATCAGGCCATGTCGAGTTGTTCGATCGCGTTGGCATAGACCATCAGCGCTTTGCAGCCATCCCACCACACTACGCGCGCGACGGGCGCCAGACTGGCAATGGCGAGCGCCTGCCTGGGGTCGCTTTCAACAAAGTGTGTGTGGCACCGTGCCAGAATCGCTTCCGCCTTGTGCGCCGCGCTTTGCTCTGGCGTGTGCCGTGCCTCGTCGCGCATGATCAAGGCCCCGTGAAATCCATGACGGTCCAGCCAGCATTGCGTGCGTTCGCGATCCTGCTCGGGACGCCCGGTAATAATGGTGATCGTACCAAGGTCGAGTTGCGGAAGGCTCGTGCTGGGAAGCAGCACATCGCGGCGGGCCAGGGTTTCATGCAGCGACTGCGCGTAATCGTGTTCGGGCAAGTCCATGAGCAGCACGCCGTCCAGATCGATAGCCCATGACGCGTAGTCGAAACCGGGACGCTCCGGGCAATTCAGGGTGATATCGAACGATGGCGTGATGGATTCCCTTTCCCACGGAAACCAGGCCCGAAAGCCCGACGGGATCTTCACCCCGTAATCCGGTTTGATCCGTGATTCGCTGTCATAGGCCAGGGTGAAGATGGATATGTCGTGACCTTGCTTGCGCAAATAATCCGCACTGTCCGACAAGGTGGTGCCGCGTCCGGCAATATCTTCGACGAGTAGGATGCGACTATTGGGGCCGGGCCGATCGACGGTATACCAGGAGACCTGCCGGGTGGCACGTGCGTAGGCCAAGGCATGCAGGGGGACATCCAGGCTGGTAGAGACCATGACGCCGGGGGTCAACGCGCCGCGCGCGATGGCAACCACGGCATCGAAGGCCATCAGACGCCAATCCGGGACAAAACCTGAAATGACGGTCTCAATGCGCGAGTAGTCATAAGAGTAAGCAGCGCGGGGTGAACTCATGCTGTCGTCCGTGGCGAAAATACTATTCTACCCATCATCGCCTGCCGCCTGCACGACGCGTCAAGAAAACTATGTTATAGTTACGCCTCTTCCAAAGCGGCTGTAGCTCAGTTGGATAGAGTACTTGGCTACGAACCAAGGGGTCGTGGGTTCGAATCCTGCCAGCCGCGCCAGAATTTACCAATGTAGTCAGTTGGTCAAAACCGCCTAAAGCCTTCAACGCTTTAGGCGGTTTTTTTTCGTCTGTATGGCGTGCGTGGCTGATTGAAGCCTCCAACCTCTACTTCCTTGAAATATACGGATTGCCCTCGATATAGAAGCGTAATAGTTTCCCGGCCCATTCCCCGGCATAATCCACTCCAATGCGGGGGCGCTGCACGATTTCTATTGTTTCGGCCTCTGGCGCGTCCGTGATGTAGAAGTTTTCGCTGATCAGGTCATGGCCATAATGGCTGCGATCTATGCCCATGGCTTTGCACAGGCGGCCTGGACCTTTGGTGTTATCCGATAGGTTGGCTATGGGTTCCAGTGCGCGCAGCAGCACCGCCGCGCCGGTGCCGTCCGGCTCGGTCACAACATTCATGCAATGGTGCATTCCATATATCAGGTACACATAGGCAAAGCCAGGTGGGCCGTACATGACCTGGGTGCGCGGCGTAATGCCCTTGGAGGTATGTGCAGCCAGATCATGCGGTCCCAGGTAGGCCTCCACCTCGACGATTTTTCCGACGCGCTCGGCGCCGTCAATGTGATGTACCAGCAGCTTTCCGAGTAGATCTTGGGCGACCTGTGTGGTGTCCCTGTTATAAAAGTCTCTGGATAATGGTATTTTCATTTGACAGTGTTAATTTACGATGCTAGTATTAGCGGTTAGATTTTCAAGTACGTTGAAGTTAGTGCAAGTGAAGTACCAGGAAACAGTATTTTTTTGTTCAAATCTCTACACCTTGACGGTCTTCTATAGGGCATGTCGCTCGTTTTTTTTAGGGATTGCAAAAAAATGCAAACAGAAATCGGTATTGTAAAATGGTTCAACAACGAAAAGGGCTTTGGTTTTATCAAGCCTGAATCGGGTGGCAAGGACTTGTTCGCGCACCACACCGACATCGTCGGTACGGGCTTCAAGTCGCTGGAAGAAAACCAACGTGTTTCTTTCGTCGCTGCCGAAGGCCAAAAAGGCCCGCAAGCCAAATCAATCGAAGCCATCTAAGCTTCTCTTGATTCAGAAGAACCCGCCGCGAGGCGGGTTTTTTTTATGGGCCTTGCATGTACGGAGCCGGGTTTTCCGCTACGTACGCAGACAAGGCTTGAAAGTGCTCGTTCTTTTGCTCTGGCGGCAAGAACGATGCCGCTATGCTGTTTTGCGCCAGCACGACAAGCTCGTGCCGGGTTAGACCCAGGTGTTCGGCGCAGGCAATATAGTTGTCAACCACGTAGCCGCCAAAATACGCCGGGTCGTCTGAATTGACAGTAGCCATTACCCCCAGCCGCAGCAGGCGTGCCAGATTATGTTGCGGCATGCTCTTGATGACTTGCAGTTTCAGGTTTGAAAACGGACATACCGTTAGAGGTATTTGCTGGTCGATCAGCCGCTGCAGCAGTAATGCGTCTTCCTCGCTGCGGACACCGTGGTCGATGCGTTCCACCTGCAGCAGGTCCAGGGCATCACGCACATAGTCGGCGGGACCTTCCTCGCCCGCGTGAGCCACCAGGCGAAAGCCCAGCGCTTTGCAGCGGGCGAATACACGCGCAAATTTACCAGGTGGATTGCCGCGCTCTCCCGAGTCCAGTCCTATGCCGATCCAGAGGTCCTTGTATTGTTCACGCAAAGGCAGGGCGGCTTCCAGCGTAGCCATGGCGTCCGCTTCGGTCAGGTGGCGCAGGAAGCTCAAAATCAGGTAGCTGGTGATCCCCATGGACGAGCGGACTTTGCGCAGTGCGCGCGCCATGCCGGCGAAAACAGTTTCCATGGCCACGCCGCGCGCCGTATGGGTTTGCGGGTCGAACATGATCTCGACGTGCACCACGCCGTCTTCCTTGGCCCGGTTCATATAGGCCATGGTCATGTCATGAAAATCGCGTTCGGTGATCAATACGCCGGCCCCGGCGTAGTACAGGTCCAGAAACGACTGCAGGCTATCAAAGGCATAGGCAAGCCGCAACGCGTCGACACTGGCATACGGCAGGTCGACGCCGTTGCGTCTTGCCAGCTCGAACATCAACTCCGGCTCGAGCGATCCTTCAATATGGAGATGGAGCTCAGCCTTGGGCAGACTGCGCACAAACGTACGTAGTGCCGGCTGGAGTGCGGTGTCTGGCATGGCGGCGGCTTCATGAAAATTGCTTGGCGTAAATATAGTCGAAGGCACCTTTTATGTCGCTGTCCAGCGCCTGCCGGGCTTCAAGAGGTTTGCCCTGTTCCAGGGCGGCAATCATTCTGTCGTGATGGCCAACCGCCGTTTTCTTTTGAGTTCGTTCGGATCCGGCACGAAGGTCGTAATTCAAAATGGGACCGATCCTGAGCCACAGGGTTTCAATAATCTTTACCAGCATGGGCATTTCCGCCGCCTCGTAGATCGAGAAATGAATTTCCTTGTTGATCATCACGATCGAGGCCCTGTCGCTGTCAGCAAAGTCCATTTCCTTTGCAAGCGTCTTGTTCAGGCGTTTTAGCGACCGGATCAGCGCGGGCGTGGCCTTCAGCGCGGCTTGCTCCACGGCATAACCCTCGATCTGCAAACGGATCTCGGTGATTTCCTTGAACTGTTTTCCCGTCATCGTGGGCACCCTGACGGAACGGTTGGGTGCCACTTCCAGCGCCTGATCGGCAACCAACTGATATACCGCCTCGCGAACTGGCATTACGCTGACTCCTAGGGCTTCAGCGGTTGAACGCAACGAGAGCTGCTCGCCCGGCATAAGCCGACCGCTGAGCAGCAGGTCCTTGATTTGAAACAGCACGTTAGCGCCGAGGGTCTCTCTGCGAGGGGCGGGCTGTAGAAGTGTCTGCATGAGTCTGGAATTCTAGGGTTATTACTTACTGTGATCTGTGATCTCAGTTGCTAGTATAACGGGAAACAACACCCTACAAACTCCAGGAGACATCGATGACTACGAAAAAATCGGCAGTGTCAGCATCCCGACGGCGCTTGTTGCTTCAAGGTTCCGCGGCGATGGCGGCGGGATTGGTATCGCCGGCACTCGTGCGTGCCCAGGATTCAAGTCCCATTCGTATTGGCCACCTTACTCCGCGTACCGGCTTTCTTGGACCCATGGGTGAATACGCCGTGTTGGGGGCCACGTTGGCCGTCGAGGAGGTGAATGCCGCGGGCGGCGTCATGGGCCGCAAGTTCGAATTGCTGACGGAAGATAGTGTGAACCCGCAAACCGCCTCCACCAAGGCGCAGCGCATGGTTGAGCGCGACAAGGTCAACGCGATCGTGGGCGAGATCAGTTCGGCATCCGGGCTGGCGATTTCACAAGTGGCCACGCGAGCCAAGACCGTGTTTCTTCAGACAGGTTGCAATTCCGATGAGTTGCGCGGCAAGAACTGCAGCCGCTATATGTTCCATCTTGAAGCCTGCAACACCATGTATGTGCGCACCGTGGGACAGGCGCTATTGCGGGACGGCATGGTGAAAGGCAAGAAATGGATGGCGTTCACGGCCGACTACGCCTTTGGTCATGACCTGTTCAAGCAAACCAAGAAATTCATGGACGAACATGGCGGCGTTTTCATTTCCAACGACAATCTGCCCACCGACGCGACCGAGTTCAGCGCATCGTTGTTGAAGATACGTCAGCAAAAGCCGGATATCGTGATCAGCAACCTTGCAGGCAACCAGACCACCAACTTCACCAAACAATACAACGAGTTCAACATCGACATCCCTTTCGCAGGGGCCGACATGAACATGACCAGCATCTGGGGTGCGGGCAAGTCGGGATTCAGCGGCATATGGCCAATTATTTGGACTCATCAGGTTCAGGCAGCGTCAGCGAAAGATTTCGTTGCAAAGTTCCAGAAACGTTGGAACAAACTGCCTGAGAACCAGGCGGTCAACGATTACCTGGCCATCAAGATCCTTGCGGAAGCAATGGAAAAGACGAAATCGGTCGACAGTGAAAAAGTCATCGCCTACCTCGAGTCGGATGTGAAGTTCGATGTCCTTCGCGATCGGCCTGGCTACTTCCGCCCCTGGGATCACCAGTTGATGTACGAGATGTATATCGTGACGCCGAATACCGACAAGGATGCCGGGAAATTCGACTTCATGACCACCAGCAAGCCGGTACCGGATGCTGGCGACAGTCTGGAGACGCTCGCTCCGACTCAGCAAGAGAATATGTGCAAGTTCGCCTGAATAACTGCAAGTCGCGCGCCGAGTCCTTCGGCGCGTTCCCCGGCCTGGAGAACGTGTTTTGCCCACGGAATTGATATTTATCGTCCAGCAGGTCGCCAACGGCCTGTTGCTCGGGTTTTATTACCTGCTCATTGCGCTCGGCCTGTCCATCATATTCAGCCTCGGCGGGGTGGTGAACCTGGCCCATGGGGCGTTCTACGCCATTGGCGCCTATCTGGTCGTTTTCCTTACCGATCAATTGGGCTATGGCTGGGCTTTTGTCGCGTCCCCCATCCTTGTCGCCCTGCTGGGCATGCTGGTCGAACGGCTGTTCCTGAAGCGCTTCTACCGATCTGATCCGGTGCTCGGTCTGTTGTTCACATTTGCGTTGTCCATGGTAATAGAACAAAGCCTGCGCATGATTTTCGGAGCCTCTCCGCTATCGTTTTCGGTACCGGAATTTGCCCATGGCCAGGTGGTCATCGGTGACTTTTTCTACCCCGTCTATCGCGTGGGCATGCTAGTCGTCGCCATCGCAGCCGTGGCGGGAACCTGGGTACTGTTGAACAAGACGGCGTTCGGAAAAATCGTCAAGGCAGGCATCAATGACCCGGACATGGTCAGGGCCATGGGCATCTCGCTGGCTCCCGTCATGACGGCCATCTGTGGACTGGGCATAGGGCTCGCAGGCCTTGCGGGTGTGCTGCTTGCGCCTATTACCGGCGTGCAGCCGGCCATGGGCCAGGAGATCCTGACCGCGGCATTCGTGGTGGTGGTGATCGGCGGGCTGGGTAGTTTCTGGGGTGTGGTCGCCGCCGCCATGCTGGTCGGCGTAATTCGTGGCCTGACATCCTACTTCTATCCCCCCGCGTCGGAGGCATCGCTATACCTGCTGATGATACTTATCCTGATCCTGCGTCCGCGAGGCCTGCTGGGCGAAAAATTCGAGCGTCTGGAGTAAGGCCTTATGTCGAAGCAAGAAATCAAAACATTGGGGCTGATAGCGCTAGGCTTGATACTGCTGCCTATTGTCTTGCAGTATGGAGGACTTACCTACAGCACGGCGGTCGAATGTATCGTGCTCGCACTGGCTGGACTTGCCGTGAACATTCTGCTGGGCTATACCGGACTGGTGTCGTTTGGACATGGCGCGTGGTTCGGGATAGGCGGCTATGCGGTCGGCATAGTGCAACTGCGCTTCTTTCCGAGCTCGTCATTGCTACCGCTGGTAGCGTCGGTGATGCTGGTCGCGATCGTGGCTGTTCTCGTTGGACTTCTGGTATTGCGCCGGCGCGGCGTGTATTTCTCGCTGCTCACGCTGGCGTTTGGCGCCTTGTGCTTTACCGTGGCCTATCGCTGGACGGCACTGACCGGGGGCGAGAATGGCCTGGGAGGTATCGAACGGTTTTCCTTGGCAGGCATCAGCCTGGATTCCTCCTTCAACTTCTATGTATTCGTAGCTGTCATTGCGTTTATCGTCGTGGCGTTCTTGTTGCGGCTCACGCACTCACCCTTCGGCAAGGTGCTTACCGCCATCCGCGAGAACGAGCTGCGCTGCAAGTTTATCGGCTTCAATGTCGATTCGTACAAGCTGCTGGCTTTTGTCTTGTCAGCCGTCATCACCGGCCTGGCCGGCGGACTGTCCGTATTGAGTCACCGGATCGCATCGGCGGAAAGCATGTCATTGGCCTTTTCCGGTGAACTGTTGGCCATCGTGTTGATTGGCGGGATGCGCAGTTTTACGGGCCCGATATTTGGCGCCTTGTTCTACATCCTGTTCCGGGAATACCTGTCGATGTTTACCCCGAACTGGTTGCTCTACTTCGGCCTCATTTTCATTTTCTTCATTCTATTCACACCTTCGGGGCTTACCGGAACCTGGGCGCGCATCAAGCGCATGGTCGTTCCGGAAAAGACAACCGATGCGGCAATGGGCAAACGGGTGGTTGCCGCAGCCTCGAATTTTTTCCCGTCCTTTCTTGCCCACGCAGATGCCACGGTTTTGCGTTGCACTGATATCAGCAAGCGTTTCGGCGGCATCAAGGCGGTGGACAGTGTCGACCTCGAGGTTAATGGCAAAGGTGTGCATGCATTGATCGGCCCCAACGGTGCAGGCAAGACGTCGCTGTTCAACCTCATATCCGGCCTGTTCCAGGCTGACGAGGGCAAGCTCATGCTGGGCACCGAAAAGCTCAACGGCTTGAGTCCTGCGCGGATTTGCACAAACGGACTATCCCGCTCTTTCCAGATCACCAATTTGTTCAAGGGGCTGACGGTAAGGGAGAACCTATGTCTGTCGGTGCTCAGTCGCGATCCGCAACGGTTTTCGGTACTGAAGCGACTTGATAGTCTGAACGGCACGCAGTTGCAGACAGACGAATTGGTCGAGTACCTGGGCGTCCAGGGCATGGAGGAAGCGCTTGCCGAAGACCTGTCGTATGGCGGCCAACGTGTGGTCGACATGGGTCTTGCATTAGGCGTGGCACCACGTATTCTGCTGCTTGACGAACCGCTGGCCGGGTTGGCCGCCGCCGAACGCGACCGGATAGGACGCTTGATTCGCAACCTGGGCGACCGTATCGGCGTGCTGCTGGTGGAGCATGATGTGGACCGCGTATTTTCCATGGCCGACACGATCACGGTGATGAACCAGGGCAGCGTGTTGATAGAAGGCAATGCCGAGCGGATACGCAATGATCCGAAGGTGCGTGAGATATATATCGGCTCGGGCAGCGAGGCGCTGGCCGCCAAGGTGCAGGCCGGTATTATCTCGAATGAAATCGCCTTGAGCGTCAACAATCTGGATGCCTACTACGGCAAGAGCCATATCCTGTCGGATATCTCTTTCACCGCGCGCAAGGGTGAAGTCATTGCGGTGTTGGGCAGGAACGGCGCGGGCAAGTCGACATTGCTGAAAAGTCTGTTGGGCCTGGCCACCATGGGCGCCGGCACGATCGATATTGCCGGCAGAAAGTTTTCGTCGCCGGTGCCGGAAGCCATGGCCCGCCTGGGCGTGGCCTTCGTCCCGCAGGGCCGCCGGCTTTTCTCCGGGCTTACCGTGAGAGACAACCTCATGCTGGGCCGCTTGAAGCGTTCGGAGAAGGGGTCCAACGGCTGGACGGACGAGGAAATTTTCGCTGTGTTTCCGCGCCTCAAGGATCGCTACGACGTCGACGCCACCTTGCTCTCCGGCGGCGAGCAGCAAATGGTGGCCATTGCACGCGCCCTGGTCGGACATACCGAAGTGCTGCTCCTTGATGAACCATTCGAGGGCCTGTCGCCGGCCATGATCGAAGAGGTATTCAATGCAATCCTGCAGCTCAAGTCCCGCTTGACGATACTGATTGTCGATCATAATCTTGATCTGGCGCTGGCCATTTCGGATACGGCCCTGGTATTGGACCGTGGTCGGGTTTCGCATCAGGGCGAAGCGCGGGAGTTGTTGTTGAACCTCGATTTCCGCAAAGAAAAACTATGGGTCTAAGGAGAGGTGGCTATGTTTGAAGATGTGAGCATGAAAGGTAAGACGGTCTTGATCACGGCGGGGGCCAGCGGCCTGGGCCTCGAGATGGCGCGCGTGTTCATCGCGGCGGGATGCAAGGTGTTTATCTGCGATGTGAACCAGGAGCTGCTCCAGGAAGCCGGCACCGAACTTCCGTCACTACACACGGCGGTGGCCGACGTGTCCGACGAGGCCAGTGTCGCGGCCTTGTTCGACAAGGTCGCCGGCACCTTCGGTGTCCTGGACGTTCTCGTGAACAATGCGGGCATAGCCGGTCCGACCGGCTATGTCGAGACATTGCAGAAAGCCGATTGGGACAAGACTCTCGCGGTCAATATAACGGGTCAGTTCCTGTGTGCACGGCTTGCCATCCCCTTGCTCAAGAAATCGGACGCTGGCGTCATGATCAATCTATCGTCCGCGGCCGGGCACCTTGGGTTTGCGGGCCGATCCGCCTATGCCGCATCCAAATGGGCGGTGGTCGGATTCACGAAGAGCCTGGCCATCGAGCTTGGTAAATATGGCGTGCGGGTCAACGCCATCTTGCCCGGCGCCGTCGAAGGCCCCCGTATCCGGGCAGTCATTGCGGCCAAGGCGGAAACATTGGGCAAGCCTGTGCAGGAGGTGGCTGCCGCGTATGAACAGCAGGCATCGTTGGGTCGCATGGTCTCGGCGCGCGATATTGCGAACATGGCCTTGTTCACGGCCAGTGCCGCGGCTGGCAGCGTAAGCGGGCAGGCCTTGGTGGTCGATGGGCACACCCAGGCATTGGTTTAATCTTGACAATAGCGAGAGAGTAATGAAAGTTGCGGTCATAGGTGCAGGACTGATCGGCCAGGCCTGGGCCATTGTGTTTGCCCGGGGAGGCTGCGACGTGCAGCTGTGGGATGGCGACGAGCAGGCTTTGGACACTGCGCGGGCGCTTGTCGCCCGACAGGTCGCCGAGCTGGAAAAACAGCGTTTGCTGCATGATGCCGCCAGCGTCATGTCGCGCATACGAACATCTGCAAGCCTCGAGGAGGCGTTGAACGGAGCGCAGTATGTTCAAGAAAATCTGCCGGAAAAACTTGAGGTCAAAAAGGAGATCTTCAGCAAGCTGGACACCTTGAGCGACGCGCGTGCTGTGCTCGCCAGTTCCACCTCCAGCATTCCCGCCTCGGCCTTTACCGAGCATTTGCCTGGACGCCACCGCTGCCTGGTCGCGCACCCGGTCAACCCACCCTACCTCATCCCTGTCGTCGAACTGTGCGGCGCACCGTGGACTGATAAGTCCGTTGTGGAAACCGCAAGATCCCTGCACGCGTCGGTCGGACAGAAACCGGTGGTCGTGCACAAGGAACTGGAGGGATTCGTCCTGAATCGTCTCCAGGGCGCATTGTTGCGCGAGGCATTTCGCCTGGTGCAGAACGGGTATATTTCGGTCGAGGATCTTGACACCACCGTCAAGGATGGCCTGGGCTTGCGCTGGGCCTTCATGGGTCCGTTCGAGACCATAGACCTCAACGCGCCGGATGGGCTCCAAGATTATTGCAATCGCTACGGAGGCATGTACCAGTCCATTGCCAGGGAGCAGACATCGGTCGACCCGTGGGACGTAAAGGTCGTGGACAACATTGAGCAACAGCGGCGCTCTTTATTGCCTAAAACGGAACTATTGGATCGGCGCCTTTGGCGTGATGAGCGCCTGATGGAGTTACTGCGCTTGAAAAACATGACTGACCCTGTCGTGCCCGATTGACCTAAATCGCTTCAGTATCATCAAGGAAACATACCATGGCCAGTAAGAAGAAAGTTGTCATCACCTGCGCGGTAACCGGCGCCATCCATACACCCAGCATGTCCGAGTACCTTCCTGTCACCGCCGATGAAATCGCGGACGCGGCAATTGCTGCGGCCGAAGCGGGCGCAGCGGTGCTGCACCTGCATGCACGCGATCCGGCCAACGGCAAGCCGTCGCAGGATCCGGATCTGTTCCGGCCATTTCTTGAGCGCATCAAGGCCAGCACCGACGCAGTCGTCAACATCACCACTGGCGGCAGCCCCCATATGACGGTTGAAGAACGCATGCGTCCGGCCATGACGTTCAAGCCCGAGCTGGCTTCATTGAATATGGGCTCCATGAATTTCGGCCTGTTTCCGATGCTGGGGCGGTTCAAGAACTTCAAGCATGAGTGGGAACGCGAGCATCTGGAGAACAGCCGGGATCTGATATTCAAGAATACGTACAAGGATATCGAGGCCATACTGCGCAGGGGCACCGAAAACGGCACGCGGTTCGAGTTCGAATGCTATGACATCAGCCACTTGTACAACCTGGCGCACTTCGTGGATCGGGGACTGGTTCAGAACCCACCATTCATCCAGTCGGTATTTGGCATCCTGGGGGGCATAGGCCCCGACCCGGAAGATCTGATGCACATGCGCCGTACTGCCGATCGTCTGTTCGGGGATGATTATCAATGGTCCATCCTGGGTGCGGGACGCAACCAGATTCCGCTGGCCACCATGGGCGCAGCCATGGGGTCGAACGTACGCGTCGGCCTGGAAGATTCGTTGTGGATAGGGCCTGGCAAGCTGGCCTCCTCCAACGCCGAGCAGGTCAGCCGTATACGTATCATCCTTGAGGCCTTGAACCTCGAGGTGGCCACGCCGGCGGAAGCCCGCGCGATACTGCATTTGAAAGGCGCGGACAAGGTCGATTTCTGACGGTCTGCATGGACAGCCGCGCATTGCGTGGCGGTCGAATGAACACAGTCCACCTGGATGGCTTATGTTTGATTTATCTGGACAGGTCGCGCTCATCACGGGGTCGTCACGCGGCATCGGCTTGGCGGCGGCGCGGGCGCTCGGTCTTCAGGGCGCGACCGTCATCATCAATGGCCGGGATGCCAGCTCGCTGGCGCGGGCCCGTGACTATCTCGCCGCGGAGGGCATCGACACCCTTGTTTTGCCTTTCGACATCACGAATATCGACCAATCCATCGGGGCGGTCGACACGGTGTTGAAGACGGTGGGCAAGATAGATATATTCTTTTCCAACGCTGGCATACAGCATCGGGAAAAGCTGCTGGATTTTCCGCTGTCAGAATTTGAACGGGTGGTGTTTGCCAATCTGACGGCGCAGTGGGCGCTGGGCCGGCATGTGGCGGCCGGCATGCACGAACAGGGCTACGGGCGCATCATTTTTACGGGATCGATCACCGCACTGCTTGGGCGGCGGGAAGTGACCGCCTATACAGCCGCCAAGGCTGCGATGCACGGTATTGTCCGGCAGTGGGCCACCGAATTGTCGGCATCGGGTATTACCGTCAACGCGATTGCGCCAGGTTATATAAAAACCGAACTCACCACCAGGCTGTGGACCGACCCGGAATTCACCGCTTGGCTGGAGAACCGGGTCCCCATGAAAAAATGGGGTGAGCCAGACGATGTTGCCTCGACGCTCGTATTTCTTGCCGCGCGGGAGTCCCGCTACATCACTGGGCAGGTCGTGGTCGTCGATGGGGGGCTGTCGTCGAGCATGTGACAGTGTTACGCGCGTCGGTCGCGCAGGCTTTGCTTGGTTTTTTCCAGCACTTTGCTGGCGTTGTTCCCATACTTCAGGGCCAGCCCTAGAGCAAGCACATCGATCAACGCCAGATGAACCAGGCGCGAGATCATGGGGCTGTAGATATCGGTGTCTTCCTGGGTATCGGCACGAAGCAGGACCGTGGCCATTTGCGCCAGCGGCGTGTTCGTAGCGGTGATCGCAACGATCGGGCAGCCATTCGCCCGTGCCAGTCTGACGGCATCCAGCAGTTCTTTGGAGCGTCCGGAATGCGAAATGGCCACCAGCACATCTGCCGGGCTGAGCAGTGAGGCCGCCATGAGCTGTGTATGGGTATCGGAATAGGCGACCGTCGACAAATCGAAGCGGAAGAATTTGTGCTGGGCGTCGGCGGCGACAATGCCGGAGTTTCCGACGCCATAGAATTCGATGCGCCGTGCGCCGGCCAGCAGGCCGATGGCCGTGTCCAGGCGGTCGGCGTTGATGTCGTTGCGCACCCGCAGCAGAGCCGATACGGCATTATCGAGCACCTTGGCAGCCAGCACGGCAGTGTCGTCCCCCGCGCGAAGCGACGAGTGCACATAAGGTACGCCCACCATAAGGCTGGCTGCGAGCTTGATCTTGAAGTCGGGCCAGCCATCGTAGCCTATTGATCTGCAGAACCGGATTACAGTTGGTTCGCTCACGTGTGCCAGTTTCGCCACCTCGGCCAACGCACAGCGTGCAACCGCTTGCGTCTGATCCAGGATGAGACGCGCCACTTTGCCTTCTGCCGTGCTGAGTCCGGGAAGCTGCCGTTCTATTTGCGCGAGTACTGACTCATTCATTGATGCAGGAATCCAGATAGGCGGCTGCGCCAGCCAGCGCCGGATTCTCGCTGCTGATGACGAAAACAGGTATGGCGGCCAGGTAATCCGAGAAGCGCCCCTTGTCGTTGAAGCGCCCACGAAATGGCGAATCAAAGAAGTAGTCGCCCAGGCGGGGGACGATGCCACCACCGATATAAATTCCGCCTCGCGCGCCCAGCATCAGCGCAAGATTACTGGCCGCGGTCCCCAGGATGGCGCAAAAGGCATCCAGGGCCTCACGGCAATGTTCACAAGTATTGGCGATGGCCCGTCTGCTGATGTCCGGGGCGGAGTAGTCGTGTGCCTGGATGCCCGCGCGCTGGCATAGCGTATGGTAAATGAATTGCAGACCGGATCCCGAGACCAGCCGCTCCATCGAGACATGCCCGAATTCGGCACGGGCTTCATGCCAAAGCGCAAGCTCCAGGTCGTCGGTGGGCGCAAAACTGACATGCCCCCCTTCGGCAGCCAAGGGGATCCATCCTTGCGATGTCGGGATAAGGGCAGAGACGCCCAGTCCGGTACCGGGTCCCACCACGCCCAGCGGTGTTCCGGCAACAGCCTGGCCATTGCCGACGGCACGCAGTTCATGTTGCGGCAGATGTGGCAGCGCCAGCGCCAGTGCCGTAAAGTCATTGATGAAGTGCAGCGTCTGGAAGCCGCAAGCCACACGGGTCGCGTCGATCGAGAATTCCCATTGGAAGTTGGTCATCTTCACGTGATCGCCGACGATAGGATTGGCAATCCCGATCGCAGCATGTTCAATGACCGGATTACCGATGCGGCGCAGGTAATCCTTGATGGCGTCTTCAATGCTGGAGTAGTCAGCTACCTTCACCACACTGACTTCCCGGATGTCGTCGACCGATGTCGACAATGCAAATCGCGCATGCGTGCCGCCTATGTCAGAGACTAGGCGTGGAGGCTTGTTTTCAGGGGTGCCAATAGACATCGAGGGGTACTCCGGTTTGCGAAAGAATGTAGCTTACGGGCAGGCGCGGGGTAGGCTGAAGCGCAGCCTGTTCAAGTACGCGCCGCTTACGCGGGCCGCTGATTGCCAGCAGGAGGTGCCCGGTTGCCAAAAGCGCCGCCAATGTCATGCTGATTCGTTGCTGGGCTGCGAGCGGCGGACTGACGTGAATGTATCGATGGGATGCCCGGGTATCAAGGGCCTGCGCCAGTTCCGGCGCGTCGGGAAACAAAGAAGCCGTATGGCCATCCTCGCCCATGCCCAGCAGGGCCAAGTCTATTTTATGGCTTTGATGGTTGGCTTCCTGCACACTCAGGGCAAGGTCATCCGGATGGCTGACCAGTCCGGTGAATTGTGCACGGCGGGCGCGATTCTTCAGCAGATGCGTGCGAACGAGCAGTTCGTTGCTGTCGGGATGGTCAGGTGCAACAAAGCGCTCGTCGACCAAAGTGACGTAGACGTTTTCCCAAGGCAGGTCTTCAAGGCTGAGCCGCTGGAACAGGTGCACGGGGGATCGGCCTCCCGACACGGCCAGTCCCGCGCGCCCAGTGCGTTCTATGGCATTGATAAGCACGGCAGCTATCTGGTCGACCATGCTGTCCAGACAGTCTTGCTGTTCGTAGAAATCATGTTGCATTCAGGTTTCCTCATGCCATAGCACACCGGCGCGCGAGGCCAGTGCACTGGAGGCGGCCGGCCCCCAACTTCCCGCCGTGTAGGGTTTGGGCGGAACCGAGTGTTTGTCCCAGCACTCCAGTATAGGTTCCACCCAGGCCCATGCCTGGGCCTGCTCGTCGCGGCGCATGAATAGCGACAGCTGGCCGCGTATGACGTCCAGCAGCAGGCGCTCATAGGCATCGGCGCGGCGCGCTTTCGACATGGCCGGGAAATCCAGGTTCAGATAGGTGGACTGCAGGCTCATGGTGTCGCCGGGTTCTTTGGCCAGGAAATACAAGCGCACGCTTTCCTTGGGTTGCAAACCAATGACCATGCGGTTGGCCGAATGCAAACCCATGGGCGAGGGATACAGGGCATGCGGAACGCCGCGGAAATTGATGACGATTTCGGCGACCCGTTCTTGCAGGCGTTTCCCGGTGCGCAGGAAAAAAGGGATACCGGCCCAGCGCCAGTTGACTATCTCCGCCTGCAGGGCAACGAAGGTTTCGGTGTTGCTGTCTGGCGCAACGTTTTGCTCTTCGCGGTAGCCAACCACCGGCTTGCCGTTGATGGCGCCGCTGCGGTACTGGCCTCGTACACTCTTGGACAACACGTCATCAGTACTGAAAGGTTTCAGGGACCTTAGCACCTTCAACTTCTCATCGCGTATGGCATCCTCGGAAAGACTGGGCGGCGGTTCCATGGCCACAATGCACAGAAGCTGCAGCAGATGGCTTTGCAGCATGTCGCGTAGTGCCCCGGTCCGATCATAGAACTCGCCGCGTTCCTCAACGCCCAGGTCTTCCGCTATCGTGATCTGGATGTTGTCTATCCATTCGCGGCGCCACAGTGGTTCGAACAACGTGTTTCCGAAGCGTATTGCCATCAGATTCTGTACCGACTCTTTGCCCAGGTAGTGGTCGATGCGATATATCTGATTTTCAGTGAAGCATTGGCCCACCGCCTTGCTGATGGCATCGGATGACTTCAGGTCATGACCCAGCGGTTTCTCGAGAACTACGCGGACGCGGGGGTGGTTCAGTCCCGCCGCCGCGAGATTCTGGCAGATAGGAATGAACAGGTGGGGAGCGGTCGCCAGGTAGCACACCATGATTCTGTCGCCCGGGCTGTCCATGGACTGGACGAGGTTTCGGTAATCTTCGACATTTTCCGCGTTCAAGCTTTGAAAGTGCAGGCGGCCGACGAAGCTTTCCCACGTTTGGTCGTCGTAGGCCTCGCCCAGCTTGGGCCTGACACGGCGCTGCAGCAGTTCCAGATAGCCTTCGAGTCCTATGGGCTTGCGGCCCAACGCGAAAATCCGGCCCTCCGCATGCAAGGCGCCGGCCTTATGAGCCTGATATAGCGCTGGAAGCAGTTTGCGCAGCGCCAGATCGCCAGTCCCGCCGAAAAAAACGATATCGAATGCATCCGTTTTTGCCATGGCCAGTCCCGTTACCCAAACTGTAATTAAGCTACAGCTTCCAAACAATGTAAAGCGCGCGCCGCACGCATGGGTTAGGCTATAGCGTTGAGCGCAATGGCGCACAACATCGATTCACGCTTTCACCTGCCAGATGTCATCATGATCAAGAGTCCGGCCCGCCATACCATTGCGGACGTTGCCCGCCACGCGGGCGTGTCCAAAGCCACCGTATCGCGCTTCCTCAATCATCGCGAAACCCTGCTCTCCCCCGAGATAGCAGCCCGTGTCGAAACTGCCATCGCCCAGCTGGGCTACACGCCCAGTCCGATGGCCCAGTCGCTGAAGCGCGGCCGCTCGCGTCTCATAGGACTGGTCGTCGCCGATATCACGAACCCTTATTCGGTGGCGGTTCTGCGCGGAGCCGAGCAGGCGTGCCGCGAAGCCGGATACCTGCTCATGCTGTTCAACCTGGGCAATGAAGGCGAACGCGAAACGGCTGGCATCCATGCCTTGTCGTCATATCGGGTGGAAGGATTCATCCTCAACACCATGGGACACGACGCGGGTGCGCTGCTGGAAACGGCCAGGCAGGGCAAGCCTATGGTATTGGTCGATCGTCTTCACAAGGGGCTCGACGTGGATTTTGTGTCGCTGGACAATCGTCAAGCCATTTACCTGAGTGCACAGCACCTTTTGGACGCGGGCTATCACGAGTTGTTGCTAGTCTCCGAACCGCTGGGCGAAGTCAGCTCGCGCGTCGAGCGCGTCCAGGCCTTCGGTTCATTTGTCGCCGGGCACCCCGCCGTTGCGGGACACTGCGTTGAAAGCCGAGAGCAGGATCGCGATACCCTGAGCCAGGCATTGCTCGCATGCCGGGACCGTGCCCAGGCAAGGTCCACGGTGCCGGCGATCATCGCCAACAATGCTGTCGTGACGCTGCGTATCGTCGCCGCCGTCGATCGGCTGGGGTGGGAACTGGGCAGGGACGTCGGCCTGATAGGTATCGATGATACCGAATGGGCGCCTTATGTGGGGCCAGGCATCAGCACGGTGTCCCAGCCTACCAATGAACTCGGACGAAAAGCGGCACAATGCCTAATGCAGCGCGTGGGAGGATCCAGTGTTCCGGCCCGCCAGATCTTGTTGGCAGGTACCCTGATGGCCAGGGGATCGTCGCGTCCGGCGACAGCCCCTGCAAAAGTCCTGATATAATTTTCGATCTTGTCGCCCCGGATTGAAACCGGTTTCATACGAAATTTCCGTGGAAATCGGTGCAAATTGGCAGGGCGTCAGCTACTAGCGATATGCTTTCTTCACAGGTATTTTCTATCACAACGCGGTAAGCTTGACCCGCCGGCAATACCTTCGGTCTGAGATAACGTGAATTATTCCTTCCAATTTGGCCCGGTCTTTGACGCTTGGCCTTTGTTGCTTCACGGCACCTGGATGACTATTCAGCTGTCATTCATGGCAATGATCCTCGGGTCCCTGGTCGCGATTTTTTGCGCATGGGGCAAGACCGCCGGCCCGGCACCCTTGCGCTGGATCATCAATGCGTATATCGAGGTCATACGCAACACGCCGTTTCTTGTGCAGCTATTTTTCTTTTTCTTTGCGCTTCCCGCAGCCGGGGTGCGGTGGTCGCCGTACACGGCGGCGCTGGTGGCCATGGTATTCAACCTCGGCGCCTACGCGACCGAGATCGTGCGCGCCGGCATCGAGTCCATCCCCAAAGGTCAAATCGAAGCCGGAATGGCGCTAAGCCTTTCGCGCATCGAAATCTTCCGTTTTATTGTGCTCAAGCCGGCATTGAAAGCGATCTACCCCGCATTGACCAGCCAGTTCATTTTGCTGATGCTCGCGTCCAGCGTGGTGTCGGTGATTTCCGCCGACGACCTCACTTCCGTGGCGGCCAACTTGCAATCAGAAACCTTCCGAAGTTTCGAGATCTATATCGTCGTCACTGGAATCTATCTCTTGCTGACCCTGGCGTTTTCTTTCCTGTTCCGACTGATCTACCAGTGGGGCCTCAATTATCCGGACCGTCGATAATGCGTACTTTTGGCTATTCCGATTTCTGGTTCATTCTTGAAGCTGCCCAATGGACTATCGCCTTGTCCATCATGGCCTTCATAGGCGGGGGCATCGTCGGGCTGATTATTGCGCTTTCGCGTACCTCCGATAACGCCATTGCGCGTGGCGCTTCCATGGGATTCATAAAGCTGTTCCAGGGCACGCCTCTGTTGCTGCAGCTGTTCCTGGTTTTCTTCGGCGCACCGGTACTGGGATTGGATGTGAATCCATGGATCGCCGCCGCGGTTGCGCTGACGCTTAACAGTGGCGCATTTCTGGGTGAAATATGGCGCGGCTGCATTCAGGCAATTCCACGCGGCCAATGGGAGGCTGCCGAAGCGCTGGGGCTGTCGTATCGCTACAAGATGCGCGATGTCGTGCTGCCACAGGCCCTGAAAGTTGCCGTGCCGCCTACCGTGGGATACATGGTGCAGATTGTGAAGGGCACATCGCTGGCAGCCATTATCGGCTTCACTGAACTGACGCGGGCTGGTCAGATCATCAATAACGCCACCTTCCAGCCCATGGTTGTGTTTTCGGTGGTTGCAGCTATCTACTTTCTGTTGTGCTGGCCTTTGTCCTTGCTGGCTTCCTATATGGAGCGGCGCCTTGCCGTGTCGCTTTCACGCTAGAACCCGGGCGCGGCGGTAAATCCGCGCCCGTGCTTTTTTGACGTTTAGTTCAATCCTGGAGACATGAAATGTTCGTAATCAAGAAAATGCGCAACTTTATGGGTGCGACCTTGCTGGCCAGTTGTGCCGCCCTTGCGATGGGTGCCACCGCGGCGCAGTCCGAGACCATAGATCAGATCAAGGAGAAGGGCGTGCTTACTGTGGGCATGCTTGTCGACTTCCCGCCCTATGGCATCCTGAATACCGAAAACAAGCCCGACGGCTACGATGCCGATGTGGCGCGTCAATTGGCCAAAGACCTGGGCGTGAAGCTGAATCTGGTGCCTGTGACTGGCCCCAATCGCATCCCCTACCTGTTGACCAACAAGATCGACATGTTGATTGCATCGCTTGCGATCACCCCTGATCGCGCCAAGCAGGTGCAATTTTCGCATCCCTATTCGGCTGCACAGATCGTGGTGTTCGGTGGCAAAGAGAAAAAGATCGCCAAAGCCGAAGATTTGTCCGGCCTGCGTATTGGTGTGGCCCGCGCCAGCACCCAGGATATTGCCGTAAGCAAGATTGCGCCGAAGGACGCCAATATTCGCCGCTTCGACGATGATGCCTCAGCCATGCAGGCATTGCTGTCTGGCCAGGTGGACGCTATTGGCTGCTCGACGACCGTGGCCGGCCAGATCTCCCAGCGCGCTCCAGACCGTTTCGAGAATAAATTCGTATTGCTCCAACAGGAAATGGCAGTCGCAATGCGTCCAGGCGAAGCCAAGACGCTGGAAACCGTCAATGGACTGGTGGACAAAAACATCAAAAACGGCGAGTTCAGCAAGCTTTTTGAGAAATGGCTGGGTGCACCCCTGCCTGAACTGAAAGCGTCCTGATCAACCTGGCAATTCATTATGACTGACAGACAGACCACTATCGCGGTCGATGTGTCGAGTGGTCCCGCGCAACAGGGCGGGACCATTATCGAAATCGAAGCTCTCAACAAGTGGTACGACAAGTTCCATGCGCTTACCGATATTGACCTTACCGTTGCGGCCGGTGAGCGGATTGTCATCTGCGGGCCTTCGGGTTCGGGCAAATCGACGCTGATCCGCTGCATCAACGGTCTGGAAAAGATCCAGCAAGGCCGAATCGTGGTGGATGGTATCGACCTGACCGCCAATGTGCGCAATATCGATGCGATCCGCCAGGAAGTGGGCATGGTGTTTCAGCAGTTCAATCTGTTCCCGCACATGACGGTGCTGCAGAACTGCATGCTGGCACCCATGCGGTCGCGCGGCATCAGTGCTCAAGAAGCCGAGACCATGGCCATGAAGTACTTGACCCGGGTGCGAATTGCCGACCAGGCGCGCAAGTATCCCAGCCAGTTGTCCGGCGGCCAGCAACAGCGTGTGGCCATCGCCCGTGCCTTGTGCATGACGCCAAAGATCATGCTGTTCGACGAACCCACCTCGGCACTCGATCCAGAGATGGTCAAGGAGGTGCTCGATACCATGATCGGATTGGCCGAAGACGGCATGACGATGCTGTGCGTGACGCACGAGATGGGTTTCGCCCGCAGTGTGGCCGACCGGGTCATTTTCATGGCGGATGGCAAGATCATTGAACAGGCGCCGCCCGAGAAGTTCTTCAGCAGCCCGGAGAATGAGAAAACCCGCAGCTTCCTCGGTCAGATCCTGAACTCCTAGCTCTTAACAACGCCCGTATCGCTATTTGGGCGCGCCTGTCGCGTCCTCTCTTTGGCGAGCCCGGCATATGCGGCTCCTATGGAAACATGAATTTTTCCCGCCAGATTATTATTTCATTGACATCTTTTGGCGCGAGCGAAGTGCGGCGTCATGGGCAATGTTGGTTTGTCGAACTATGCCGCGCTGCGGGCGCCGACGGCGTCGAAATTCGCGGTGAGCTGCTTCAGGGCCATGCACAGGAACTGGACGAGCTTGCCGGGGTCGTGCGCCAGGCCGGTCTGTCCTGCGTCTATTCCTGTCCAGACATGCTGTGGGAGTCCTCGGGACTTTTGAACAGGCATGCGCTGGAACAAAGCCTGGCAAGCGCGGCCATCCTGAATGCACCGGTACTGAAGATGTCGATCGGCCACTTTGCGCGTGCCAGCTCCGACACACTTGGTGTGCTGAAGCAGATCCTGGCACGGCAGAACGTGCGCATGCTTGTCGAGAATGACCAGACAGCCGGCGCGGGCGCCCTGGACGCATTGCAGCGCTTTTTCGGAGCGGCCGATGCTTACGGACTGGACCTGGGCATGACCTTCGACATGGGCAATTGGCACTGGGTGGGCGAATGTCCCATGCAGGCGGCCGAGGTGTTTTCCAATCGCGTACGCTACATACATTGCAAAGGCGTGCAACGCCAGCCCCTGCGCTGGGCAGCAGTGCCGCTTGCCGAGTCCAGCGCGCCATGGCGGGCGATATTGCGGGCGCTGCCAGGCGATCCACCACGCGCCATTGAATACCCCCTGATCGGCGACGACTTGCTGACTGTGACGCGCGCTGCCATTGATGACTTGCGCAACCTGGAGAAAAGCTCGTGAGCGGCGAACTGGATGTTGTAACCTTTGGCGAAGCGATGATGATGCTGGTCGCGGACCAACCGGGGCCGCTGGAACACGCGAAGGCCTTTCATAAACGCACGGCCGGCGCCGAGACCAATGTTGCCATAGGCTTGGCTCGGCTGGGCCTGAAGGTCGGGTGGGCCAGTCGGCTGGGCGCCGACTCGATGGGTCGCTATCTGCTCGCCGAGATGCAGGGCGAGGGCATTGATTGTTCGCATGTGGTCAGCGATCCCACGCAGCGTACTGCCTTGCAGTTCAAGGGACGGGTTACCGACGGCAGCGATCCGCCGATCGAATACCATCGCAAGGGATCAGCCGCCAGTCGCATGCAGGTCAGCGATGTCGACGTATCGTGGCTGCGCAGCGCCCGGCACTTGCACAGCACCGGGGTCTTTGCGGCAATCTCGGAAAACTGCTTCGAGGTCCAGCGCAAGACGATGACCTTGATGCGCGAGGCCGGCAAGACCGTTTCCTTCGACCCGAATCTGCGACCCACACTCTGGCCGTCAATCCAGCGCATGTGCGAAGGCATCAATGAACTGGCCTTCCTGGCCGATTGGGTTTTCCCCGGCATTGAAGAAGGCCGGCTATTGACGGGACGGCAAACCCCTGAAGACATTGCCGGCTTCTACCGTCGGGGCGGCCCACGCAAGGGCGGCCCCAGCCTGGTCGTGATCAAGCTGGGTGCGGATGGCGCCTATTTCGAGAGCGCCAATGAGCAGGGTTACGTGCCCGGATTTCCCGTCGATACTGTGCTCGATACAGTGGGTGCGGGCGATGGCTTTGCGGTCGGGGTGATCAGTGCACTGCTGGCTGGACTGCCTTTGCGCAAAGCCGTCGAACGCGGCGCATGGATAGGAGCCCGGGCCGTGCAAGTGCTGGGCGATACCGAGGGCTTGCCGACTCGCGACGTGCTCGAGCAGGCCGGGCGCTAGCGTCCGGCAGCGCTCCGCAAACATTGGAACCCCGAACATGAGTCGTAGAAAGGTATTGGTTTACAGGCAATTGCCGCCGGATCAATTGGCCCGTATCGAGCAGGCGCATGATGTGGTGGTCGCCAATCCGCGCGTGGATGGCCAGAGGGATGCGTTCCTGAATGCCTTGCCCACTGTCGAGGGAATGATAGGTTCCAGCTACCCCATCGATGAGGAGGTGCTTAAGCAGGCTCCCCGCCTGAAAGTCATTTCCAGTATTTCGGTGGGCCTGGATAAATTTTCACTCCATGCTGTTGGTCGTCGCGGAATCATGTTGTGCCATACCCCGGGGGTGCTCACCGAGACAGTTGCCGACCTGCTGTTTGCCATGGTGCTGGCCACCAGCCGCCGTGTCGCCGAGCTGGCACGATATGTCCGCGATGGGCGATGGGATCGCAGCGTAGGGGAAGATCTCTATGGCTGGGATGTGCATGGCAAGACCATGGGCATCGTTGGCTATGGCCGCATCGGACAGGCGTTGGCCCATCGGGCGGCATTGGGGTTCAATATGCCGGTGCTCTACCACACGCGTACGCCGGTACCCAGCGGCTTACCCGAAGGTCGGGCATTGGCGGTCACCCTGCGCGACGTACTGATGGGGTCGGATTTCCTTGTACTGGTATTGCCGTTGACCGAGCAAACGCGCGGCCTGATCGGACCGCAGGAATTTGCCTTGATGAAGCCCGGCGCCATCCTGATCAACGGGGCACGCGGGCCTATCGTTCAGGAGGCCGCCTTATTGCATGCATTGCAACACGGGCCATTGCGGGCGGCCGGTCTGGACGTTTTCGATACGGAACCTTTGCCCGTCGATTCGCCATTGCGCACGCATCCCAAGGTGCTGGCGTTGCCGCATGTGGGTTCGGCCACGCATGAAACGCGCCAGGCCATGTGTGAAATGGCCACCACCAATCTGTTGCTTGCGTTGCAGGGCAAGCCGCCCCTGGCGGCCTATGCCCCCGTGCCGTCAATGTAGGCAGGGGGCGGCAGTGCTAGAGGTTGCGCAACAGGCAGGCCTGGCGGGCCAGCTCTGTGATGCCGGCCCAGTTTCTGGCGGAAACGGCCGCGTCCGGCGTGAGCCATGAGCCCCCCACGCATTTCACATTGGGCAGTCCCAGGTACTGAGCGGCGTTGGCGGCATTGATGCCGCCTGTGGGGCAGAACACGATATCGGGCAAGGGGCCATACAAGGCCTTCAATAGTGCCACGCCGCCGACGGCTTCGGCGGGAAACAGCTTCTGTACGATAAAGCCATGGTCGGCCGCGAACATGGATTCCGAAGGCGTGGCAATGCCGGGCAGGAAAGGAATACCCGCCTGACGCGCTGCCTGCGCGATATCGGACGTCAATCCTGGGCTTACCGCAAAACGTGCACCGGCCCTCACTGCGGCGTCGAGTTGCTGTGCGCTGCGCACCGTGCCTACGCCCACCAATGCTTCGGGCACCTCTTTCGCGATCAAGGAAATGGCTTGCAGTGCAGCCTCGGATCGCAAGGTTATTTCAAGGCTAAGCACACCGCCGGCCACCAGGGCGCGGGCCATGTCCACGGCAGTGTCCAGGTCTTTGATGACCATCACCGGCATTACCGGACTTTGTTCGAGCAGTTCAAGGGCATTCATGGATTTCTCATTCGTAATGGGGTAGTGTTCAGGCCTCGGCCCAGTCAGGGTGTTGAAAGATTGTGGCGCCCGATTCCGCTGCGCTGGGGGTATGTAGTAATACTACATGGTAGGCGAAAAACACCTATTAATCAATCAAGTATTGGTGTTTATTCCTGTAGTTAAGCTAAATGTTTCGTGGTCGCCGTGTGCCGGTCACCGTATCAGCCTATCGTCTTCTTCCAGGCCAGCTCGGCAGCGGTGGACAGCGGACTTTTCGGCCGGTACAGACGTATTTCGTAGGGGATTTCATCCGTCCGGTTCCCCAGGACGGAGAGCACCCCGGAATCGCAATCGTGCCTGACCGCGGACCATGGCAGCCACGCCATGCCCAGGTTTTTCTTAACCAGGCTGTATGCCACATCGACGGAATCGCAGTGCGCGACCTCTTGCAAATGATAGTTGCTGGAGTGCAGGTGGTCGTTGATGATGTGCTGCAAGGCCAGGCTCGAGAAATAGCTGATGTGGGGCAGGGGTGTGATTTCGTCTTCCAGCCTGTATGCCCCGTTGGCATCCCCCGTGTTCAGGCTTACCGGAATAAGCCTGTCCGCGCTGAGCCTGACATACTGGAAATCCTTGGTGCTGATGGGTACGGACAGGGCGCGGTGCTCATAACAGCACAGGAAGTCGACCTGGCCTTGCTTCAGCAGCGTGATCATGTCCTGAGTAATGCCGGTATGTATTTCGATGGGCACGGGGCAACCCATGTTGCGCTCCACCTGCCGGGCGAGTTCGCTCGCCCAGTCGGCAACGAGATAATGGGCGAGAGTTCGTCCCGTGGCGATGCGCAACTTCCGGTTTGCCTGGTTTTCAGGCTTGGCGATCTGCTGCTGCACAGTGTTGAGTCTTGCAATGACATGCTCCGCAACCACGAGCAGATCAAGCCCCGCTTCGGTCAGCGTAACGGGCATCTTCTTCCGGTTTATCAACGAGGTGCCGGCCCATTCCTCGAGTTCCTTGATGCGCCGGCTGAAGGCCGGGTGTGTCACGTGCCTGAGTTCGGCGGCCTTGGTGAAGCTTCCGGTTCTGGATAAGGCGATGAAGTCTTGCAGCAGTTTTGTTTCTGTCATTGGATTGCTTCGATTGGCACATCGTTGTGCCGTAATGGCACGGGGTCGCGTTCACTTCTTATTACCATAGATCACCACAATCAATAAACACAAGGAGCACGCGAAATGAACAAAAAAATAAGCGCAGTGGTGTATGCAGCATTGGGTTCGGGAATATTCGGTCTAGGAACTATTGCTTATGCCGACGAGGGCTATCCGGTTCAGAAAACCATCAACATTGTGGTGGGTTACCCGGCCGGCGGCAGCGTCGACCTGAACGGCCGTCTGCTGGCTGAAGCCTTAGAACAAAAGCTTGGTCGCACTGTGGTGGTGGAGAACCTTGGCGGCGCGGGCGGGGCGATCGGTGCACAGAAAGTTGTCAACCAGAAAGCCGATGGCTATTCCCTGCTGGTGGGTTCCGTCAACGAAATCATTATTGCCGGCCTCATCAATCCCAACGTCAAGTACGACGGAGTGACCGATTTACGCCCCATAGGATTCATCGGCTCCCAGCCCATGTTGCTCGCGGCATCAAAAACGACGGGCGTGGCGTCGGCAGACGACTTCCTCAAGATGGTCGAGACGGGCAAATCGCAAGATTTCAATTTTGGTTCGTCCGGTGTGGGCACCGCCTTGCATCTGGCCGGTGAAATGATCAACACAACAACCAAGGGCAGGGTGCAGCATGTGCCTTACAAAGGCGTCGCTCCGCTATTGACGGACATGGTCGGCGGTCAGTTGCAGTTCGGTATGTTTGTTTTGTCTTCAGGTCTTCCCCAGGTTTCGGCCGGCAAGATCGTGCCCATAGGCGTCACGTCCACCCATCGCGCTCCCACGGCACCCGAGATTCCGGCCTTATCAGAGAATCCCGGATTCAAGGGGGTGGACATCAATATCTGGTTCGGCTTGTTTGCCCCGAAAGATACGCCCGAACCGGTCATCAGGAAACTGCAGGCCACATTGGACGAGGTATTGAAGGATCCTGCATTCCAGGAAAAATATAAGCGCACCGGCGGGGTCGTCATGTCCGAGCAGCCCGACTTGGCGGCTTTTCTACCTGCTGAACGCGAGAAGTTCAAGAAAATGGTGGATAGTGCCGGAATTGGCGTGAAGTGAGACCTCACCATGATCTTCAAGATTGATACACCCGATTTGACAGAAGAACGCGTCGGCAATGCCGGCACGCCCGGCGTATGGCATTTTGATTCCGGTAAACCCGGGCCCAGCGTTCTCATTTCCGCACTGATACACGGGAATGAGCTGTGCGGGGCGTGGGTGCTGAAAGATATGCTGGCGGCCGGCTTGAGGCCTCGAAAAGGGAAGCTTACGCTGGCTTTCTGCAACCTTGCCGCGTTCGACCGCTTCGATCCGCTGGCCCACGACGCGTCGCGCTTTGCCGATGAAGACTTGAACCGCGTGTGGACAGAACAGAAGCTGGCAGAGCCCATCACCCGGGAACGGCAGCGGGCGCTCGAACTGCTGCCGTGGGTGAAACAAGCCGACCGCTTGCTGGACCTGCATTCCATGCATGAACCTTCGCCGCCATTGTGGGTTACGGGAATTCTGCAGCGAAATATCGACTTGGGCCTGCGTCTGGGCGTGCCCCGCCATCTCATCGTCGATGCCGGGCACAAAGATGGCACACGCATGCGCGACTACGGCCAGTTTGGCGATCCCGATGGCAAGGCGCTCGCCTTGCTGGTGGAGTGCGGGTTTCACGGCGACCCGTCTTCGCTACGCATTGCCAGGCAGGCCACTGCCCAGTTCCTGCTTGAATCCGCGGTCGTGCTACCCGATCAGCTGCCAGAGGAATGGCAGCAGCGGGATGGCCAGGACATTGCCCAGCAGGTTTTGCAGGTGACCCAGCCAGTCGTTGCAAAAACCACAAACCTGACGTTCAGCAGCGCTTGGCGGGGCATGGAATGTATCGAACGCGCAGGGACCACGATAGGCATGGACGATGGTGTACCCATTGTCACGCCCTATGACAATTGTGTGCTGGTCATGCCCTCGCTAAGGCAACTTGTGCCTGGGGTGACTGTGCTGCGTTTTGCCCGCCAGGTTCATTGAGGGGAGCGATACGCCGCCAATGCCACCATGCCCCATGCCGCGATGAATGCCAACCCGCCGACTGGGGTGACGGCCCCCAGCCATGTGACGCCAGTCAGCGCCAGTACGTAGAGACTTCCGCTGAAGATCACGACGCCGGCAACCATCAAAGCGCCGGCGACGCGCAGCAGTGCGGAGCCGAAACGCTGTCCCAGGCAGGCAAGCAGCAGCATGCCCAGGCCGTGGACCAGTTGGTACAGAACAGCCGTCTGCCAGACCGACAGGTAGTGGGCGCTGATGAGGGCCTTGAGCCCATGCGCCCCGAAGGCGCCTGCGCCGACGCCAGTGAGCAGCGTCAGCGCAGCCAGAATCAGCAGTCGGCGATCGGTCATCTTGGATGTCTCGATTCAAGTGGGTGGGGACGAAGCCAATGAGCGTCCCGCACGGTTGCTAGATGGCTGCGCCGCGGATCAGCCCGCGCGCAATAATGACCTGCTGGACTTGCGAGGTTCCCTCATACAATCGGAACAGCCGCACGTCGCGATAAAACCGTTCGACGGCATAGTCGCTGACATAGCCTGAACCACCATGTATCTGCACCGCACGGTCGGCAACACGTCCGCACATTTCGGTGGAGAAATACTTGGCGCACGATGCCTGTATGGACACGTCTTTGCCTTCATCGCGCTGGCGGGCGGCATCCAACACCATGCATTCGGCCGCATAAATTTCGGTCTTGGAGTCCGCCAGCATGCCCTGCACAAGCTGGAAATCGCTGATCGGATGGCCGAACTGCTTGCGGTTCATGGCAAAGTCCAGCGCATCGGTGAGCATGCGCTTGGCCGCGCCGATGGCCACGGCGGCAATATGCAGACGTCCTTTATCCAGCACCTTCATGGCCGTCTTGAATCCGACGCCTTCCCGATTGCCGATTAAATTGGCGGCCGGCACCTTGCAATCGGTGAAGATGACGTCGCAGGTATGGGCCCCTTTCTGGCCCATCTTCTTGTCGATCTTGCCCAACGAGAGCCCTGGCGTTCCCGCCTCGACGATGAACGCCGAAATGCCCCCTGCGCCTTTGATACTGGTATCGGTGCGCGCCATGACCGTAAAAATGCCGGCTTCGGGCGCATTGGTGATGAAGCGTTTGGTTCCATTCAATATATAGTGGTCGCCATCGCGTACTGCCGTGGTCCTGAGCGACGCGGCATCGGAGCCGGCCTCGGGTTCGGTCAGCGCGAAAGAGCCGATCAACTCGCCACTGGCCAGGCGTGGCAAATAGGCCTGCTTCTGTTCCTCGGTCCCATCCAGGTAGATTCCCATCGCGCCGATTCCGTTGTTCGTGCCGATGAGCGAGCGAAATGCCGGTGAAGTCTGGCCCAATTCGAAAGCAATACGCACTTCCTCTTCCATGGTTACGCCCAGGCCGCCGTATTCTTCCGGAAGCGACAGGCCAAAAAGACCTATTTCTTTCATCTGGGTGACGACATCGGCCGGTATCTGGTCGGTCTCGGCAACTTCCTCTTCACGGGGAATCAATACTTCCTTGATGAAGCGGCGCACGCCTTCTTCAAGCAAGGCCTGGGTTTCGGGATCTCGGATCATGATAAGTCCAGTAATTCTTGGCTGACGATATAAAACAATACTTTAACAGCGTGGACGGATTCTAGCCGTCGGTCGCCCTGGACGTTCACCCGGCGGACACGTCCAGGATGATATGATCAATTCAACGTTTTCTCTATTTGCTCAATGGGTCAGTGAAGGAAATTTCCGGTATGGTCATTGATAGTGCAGACGCGCTTCCGGTAAATCAAGCGGTGGTCGCGTCGATCCTGTATCGGCCTGGTCTTGATCCACTGCAGGTGGGCCTGGACCAGGCGGCAGACTACGCCTCATCGCAGAGTGGTTTGTTATGGATAGGTCTCAAAGAGCCTCCTATGGTTCTGCTCGAGCAACTGGGCGCGGATCTCGGTTTTTCGCGTAAAGCCATCGAAGAGATCACAGCTCCGCACCGGCGGCCCAAAGTCGTCGAGTATGAGCAATTGACCCTGGTCGTCGCGATCACGGTCGAGGTGGACAACCTGCGGCCCAACTTCGGAGAAACCCAGATCCTGATCGGCAAGGGCTTCCTGGTCACCATAAGGCGGGGGGCCATGGCCACTCATCAGGAGTTGCGCGATCAGCTCGAAAACTCGCCCGAATTCCTTGGCCGTGGCGCCGACTACGTGGCATCGGCTTTGCTCGATCTGCTCGTGGACCGCTACATTATTGCCCTGACCAAGCTCGAGAGCGTTGTCGAAGGCGTGGAGCAACAGTTCCTGCTGCGCGGATATCGCGAAACGGACGTGCGCCGCCTGTATCGCCAGCGTCGCGACCTGCTTCGCATCCACACGGTGATTGCGCCGATGGCAGAAATCTGCCGGCGCTTGTCGCGGGTGGAAACGCGCAATATCGACGCGGACAGTCGCGCTTATTTCAGCGAAGTGGCCGACCGAGTATTGCGCGCCAACGAATTCATCAACAGTCTGCGCGAAGCATTGGCCTTCGCATTCGAAGCCAGCCTCATGATAGGGCAGTCGCAGCAAACCGATACAACGAAAAGGCTGGCTGCGTGGGCGGCCATTCTGGCGGTGCCCACGGCCGTGGCGGGAATCTATGGCATGAACTTCAAGCATATGCCCGAGCTCGACTGGGCCTATGGCTATCCCGCGGTCATGGGCCTTACCTTCGCGGCATGCGCCGTGCTGTACTGGAAATTCAGAAAGTCGAACTGGTTGTAAATCGCCGCGGTGATATGGGGGCGCCATGAGCACTACGACACATGAAGTGACTAACCAGGTCCCCGACCTGGTTGACTGCAATCTTTACGGCAGCGACATCGCCCTGCGTGAAGGCGTCCGACGGGAAGGCGCACAGTGGCACGACGCGGCCTTGGCGCGCTATGGTGCGCAGCTTGGCGGAAAAGACATCATTGCGCTGGCGCACGAAGTCAATCGTTGCAAGCCGGAACTCGAGGCCTACGATCGCCAGGGCCATCGTGTTGATGGGATTCGCTTTCATCCCGGCTGGCATCAATTCATGCGCATGGCGTTCCAGCAGGGGATGCATTGCAGTGCCTGGTCAGCACCGCAAGTGGGTGGCCACGTGGCGCGGGCTGCCGCCTTTCTCATGCATGGCCAGATTGAGGCGGGGTCCTTATGCCCCACGACCATGACGTCAGCCGCAATCCCGGTTCTCCAGCAGGAAACCTGGTTCGATTCCATTGCCGGCCGGCTATATTCCCGTGACTACGACGAGCGCGATTTGCCTTTGTCCGAAAAGCGCGCAATGATGATCGGCATGGGTATGACCGAAAAGCAGGGCGGCTCCGACTTGCGCAGCAATACGACAGAGGCTTTCCCCGTCGATGGCGGCGGCCGTGGTGGCGCATATCGCTTGATCGGGCACAAGTGGTTCTTTTCTTCTCCGACATCAGATGCGCATTTGGTATTGGCGCGGCATGACGATGTTTTTTCATGCTTTTACGTGCCTCGCTGGCTCGAGGACGGCGCAAGGAACACAGTGCACTTCCAGCGGATCAAGAACAAAATGGGCAACAGTTCGAACGCCAGCGTCGAGGTCGAATTCAACGAGGCCAGGGGCGTGATGGTTGGCGAAGCCGGCCGGGGCATTGCGACGCTCGTGGAGATGGCCTCTTATACCCGGCTTGATTGCGTGCTCGGAAGCACGGCGCTGCTGCGCCAGGCGGTTGTCCAGGCGCTACATCATGCGCGGCATCGCTTGGCCTTCGGCCGGCCCTTGATCCAGCATGCGGTGATGCAAAGCGTGCTAATGGACCTTGCGTTGGAAAGCGAGGCGGCCACCGCCTTGTCGCTGCGTCTCGCGCGGGCGTTCGACTCACCCGATCATCTCCTTGATCACGCCTACAGGCGCATCCTGACGCCGGCCGCCAAGTTCTGGATATGCAAGCGAGGCATCGAGGCGGCGGGTGAGTGTATGGAGGTGTGGGGCGGCAACGGGTACATCGAAGATGGACCCATGCCGCGTTTGTTTCGTGAAGCGCCGGTCAATTCCATTTGGGAAGGGTCGGGCAACGTGATGTGCCTGGATGTGCTGCGCGGCCTGAAGCGGCATCCTGACCAGGCACAGGCCTTGATGAAGTCGATACAGGACGATTGCGCCGACGAGCCGTTTCTGAAGGATCGGTCGCAGGCCCTGATCGCCGTATTGTCGTCACCGGAACCCACGCTTGAGGCAGCGGCGCGTTATGTCGCGCAAGAATTGGTGTTGTTGACGCAGGCCAATCTGCTGCGGCGGCATGCGCCATCGGTACTCGCGGATGCCTTTGTCCAAAGCCGCTTTGGCGGCACAGGTGGACGGGTCTACGGTGTGACCGCGACGCCCTTTGCCCTGCATGGTGTGCTCGAAAGAGCATGGCCGGAATGAGTGCCCGGGCAAGGATGGCAATGGCGTCTAGGGATTAACCGTCTGTTGCGCCTGTCGGCAAGCCCATATAATCGCAGAGCCCGTCCTTGCAATGGTCGCCGGCATCGACACTGTATTTTTCCGGGGACCCAGTGAATAGAGTCTTGAATAGATCAACGAACAAGCTGCTTGCCGGCCTGACGGCCAGGCCGTGGGCCCGGTTGCTGTTGGCAGTCGTGATGCTGGGCACGGCCGGACTGGGCACGTACACCGCCTTGGCGCCAGACACGGGCGCCCAGGCTCCCACCGGCTATTCGACGACTGACGCGGCCTACACCATGGTCGGTCGCGTGGTGCAGGTGGCCGATGGCGATACCTTCACCCTGGTCGTGAAGGGTCAACACCAACGGGTTCGCATGGCCAGTATCGACGCTCCTGAGATCGGCAATCCCGATAGGCCGGGACAGATGCATGGGCAGGCCTCAAGAAAAGCGCTGACAGCGCTGATTTCCGGCAAGACCATCACCCTGCGCTGCTATGAACGCGATCGCTACGACCGGAATGTTTGCGATGTACCGCTGCCGGGCGGCGATACCGCCAATCGCAGGCAAGTGGCCGCCGGCATGGCATGGGCCAATATGGAAGGCCGCGGAAAGTTCATGCGAGACCCGGAACTCCCTGCCCTTGAGCAGCAGGCCAGGCGTGCCGGCGAGGGTATCTGGCAGCAACCCAGGCCGGTCAGTCCGTGGGTCTGGCGTTATCAGTGCTGGCGGCAACGTCAATGCTAGGCCGGCCCATGCTTCGCATGCTCGTGCTCCTTGCCGCGACCTTGGTGGCGGCGTGCACTGCAGCGCCGGTCAATAGCCCCTATGCCCAAGGAGAAACAGACCAGAACGTCCTCTACACGGCCTTCTCGCAGCGTTCGCCAAAATACCTGGATCCGGCTCGCTCCTATTCGGCGGACGAAACGCCGTTCACCTATTCCATCTATGAACCTTTGTATGGCTACGATTATCTGGCGCGGCCTTACAAGCTGGTGCCCAAGACGGCGCTGGCGATACAGTGGCCCGTTTACTTTGATGCTGCCGGCCGGCAGTTGCCCGACGACGCTCCCGGTGAGCAGGTCGCGCTCAGTGTCTACGATATCCAGATCAAACCCGGTATCAAATACCAGCCGCATCCTGCCTTGGCTCGCGATGCCTCGGGCAATTTCCAATACTGGCCGCTGGAAGAAGGTGAACTCGAAGGTAAATTCGGCATAGACGATTTCCCGCAGACTGGGTCGCGGGAACTGCTGGCGGCCGACTATGTCTATGCGTTCCGCCGGCTGGCAAGCCCGCGTGTTGCCTCGCCAATTTATGGCGTCATGGCCGAGCATGTTGTTGGCTTGCGCGACTACGGTGAGCTACTGAAGAAAACAGACCAAGCGCAATCTGCTTCAATGGCATTTGCACATCGCCCCTGGCTGGACTTGCGCGAGACCTCATTTGACGGGGTGCAGGCCCTGGATACTCATACCTTGCGCATCAAGGTAAAGGGCAAGTATCCGCAATTCAAATATTGGCTGGCCATGACATTTACCGCGCCGGTTCCGTGGGAAGTCGATCGTTTCTATGCGCAGGCCGGCATGGACCAGCACGACTTGTCGCTCAACACCTGGCCTGTCGGTACCGGGCCTTACATGCTTACCGAGTCCATTCCGAACCGCCGACATGTGCTGTCCCGCAATCCGCATTTCCGTGGCGAGCCCTATCCTTGCCAGGGCGAACCGGCCGATGCGGCGGCAGGCCTTCTCGCCGACTGCGGAAAGCTCACCCCCTTTGTCGACAAGGTGGTCTTTTCCCTGGAAAAAGAAAGTGTGCCGCTCATGGGTAAATTCATGCAGGGTTATTACGACATTCCGCAAATCGACCGCGGCGACTATGGCGTCGCCTTGCGTGTTGCGGCAGGAGACTCCGCTGAAAAGGCATCCCTGTACCGTGACCATGGCATACAGTTGCGCAGTTCAACTGAGGCTCAGGTGTATTACCTGGGCTTCAACTGGCGCGACCCGGTGGTCGGGCAGGGCGATACGCCCGAGCAGCAGGAAAAGAACCGCAAGCTTCGCCAGGCAATAGGCATTGCATTCAACTGGGAGCAGTTCGTTTCCATTTTTCAGAACGATGAGGCCCAGGTGGCCTATGGTCCGGTGCCACCCGGTATCCTCGGTTACCAGGGGTTTCCGCAAGGCATCAATAAGCAAATCTATACCCTGGAAAATGGGCGTGCGCTGCGGCGTCCGTTGGACGATGCCCGGCAACTCCTGAAAGAGGCGGGGTATCCCGATGGCCGCGAGGCGGGCACCGGCCGCCCTCTGATACTGCATTTCGATTCCGCCGGAGGCATGGGATCCAGCGCGATGCTGGACTGGATGCGACGTCAGCTTGCCTCCATCAATATTCAGCTGGAGGTCCGCGCCACTGATTACAACCGTTTCCAGGACAAGATGCGCAATGGTAGCGCGCAAATGTTCATGTGGGGGTGGGTAGCCGATTACCCCGATGCCGAGAATTTTCTTTTCCTGCTTTATGGCCCGAACGCGAAGGCCCAGGGCGGAGGCGAGAATGCATCCAACTATCAGAACCCCGAATTCGATCGTCTCTTCGAGCAAATGCGGTTTCTCGACGACGGTCCGGATAAGGAAGTGCTGGTGCACAAAATGGTCGACCTGGTCCAGCGCGATGCACCCTGGCTGTTCGGTTACTTCCCCAAGTCGGGTGGCGCCTACCAGGCATGGGTGGGAAACGCCAAGCCTACACAGATGGTGCGCAACACCTTGCAGTTCTACCGCATCGATCCCGCGCTGCGCGCCGAAAAAATAAAAGAATGGAATCAGCCCGTCTGGTGGCCCTTTTGGCTGTTGGGTGGTCTGATTACCGTGGGCGGGTTCCTGGCCTGGCGAACGGCACGTAACCGGGACCGCGCCACGGCCCTGGGGCGCCACAATACAACGAGGCAAGCATGACACGCTATGTAATACGACGCCTTCTGTACGGAGTCCTCATTCTGATCGGTGTGAATATTCTTACTTTCGTGCTGTTTTTTGCGGTCAACACGCCCGATGACATGGCACGTTTATCAATAGGCGGCCAGCGCGTCAGCCAGACCGCGATCGAAAAATGGAAAGCCGAGCGAGGCTACGACAAACCTTTGTTTTTCAACGACCAGGCGGCTGGAGCGGAACAATGGACCGACACCATTTTCTTCGACCGTTCGGTGCCGCTATTGCGTTTCGATTTTGGCTTTTCCGATGAAGGCCGGGATATCAGTCATGAAATCGGCCAGCGCATGGGTCCAAGCCTGGCGCTGGCCCTGCCCACTTTTTTCCTTGGGCTTTTCGCCTGCATATCATTCGCCTTGCTGCTTGTATTCTTCAAAGGCACGCCGCTGGACTTCGCCGGCGTAGTGTTGTGCGTCGTATTGCTGTCGATTTCCGGCTTGTTCTACATCATTGCGGGCCAATGGATCTTTGCCAAGGTACTGCGTTGGGTGCCATATTCCGGCTACGTGGACGGCTGGGGCGGTGTGCGTTTCCTTGTCCTGCCGGTGCTGGTTGCCGTGGTGTCGCGCCTGGGTGCAGAATCCCGCTTTTATCGCACCCTGTTTCTGGAGGAAGCCGGCAAAGACTACGTACGCACCGCGCGGGCCAAGGGCATGTCTGAACGAATAGTCCTATTCCGCCATGTGCTCCGCAATGCGATGCTGCCCATACTCACGGGCACTGTCTCGGCCATACCGCTGCTCTTCATGGGCAGCCTGATATCCGAATCGTTTTTCGGTATCCCCGGCTTAGGCAGCTACACCATAGATGCCATCAATGCTCAAGACTTCTCCATTGTGCGCGCCATGGTTTTCCTGGGTGCGTCCCTGTATATCGTCGGACTGATACTGGCAGATATTTCCTACACCCTGGCTGACCCCCGGGTCCGGTTCGAGTAGCACCATGCCTAAATTCGTCTTCCTCTGGACCGATATCTTTGTGTTTTGCATGGTTTTTGCCGTGCTGTTCTATGCGTTGCGCGTGCGCCGCAGCGCCTCCTTGCGGTCGGCATGGCGCAGTGTGGCTCGCACGCCATCGGCCATGTGCGCCGCGGTCGTGCTTTCAGGCTTTGTTTTGGTCGGCGTCCTCGATTCCGTGCACTATCGGCCTTTGTTGCCGGCTGTCAGTACCGTGGCGGCTGGCGCGGATGCGGCGCCGATCTATTCCCCCAGGCTGCGTTCGGCGCTGGACGATCTGCTATCGCTCACACAGCTGACCCAGCGCGAGAACACCTATTCCGCGCCCTTGGCAGTACGCCAGTTCACCAAAGAAACCGTCGTAGATAACGGCCAGGCTACGCGCGAATATCCTCGCCTGAAGCATGCCGGCCAGTCCTTGCGGCACGAGGACGACAGGCTGCAGGACATCTACAGGCGTTTGTCATGGGGCGTTGCCAGCGGGCTGGGTGCATCACTGGTGGCGGCCCTGTTGCTGACGCTCGTTCATGTGCGCCGCGCAGCCAGTTTCGGTCGCGCCTGGCAACTATGGTGGCGCGGCGAATCGGGTGTGCCCTGGCGTCCCATGTGGATCACATTTTCGATAGGGCTGCTGCTCGCCACCCTCGCCCTGAGCCTGGGCGGCGATTATCATGTAATGGGTACCGACCGCACGGGCAACGATGTGCTGTGGCAATGCCTGAAAAGCATACGCACCGCGCTGGTGATAGGCACGTTGACCACGGTGGCCATGCTGCCTCCGGCGCTGATATTCGGCATTGCGGCGGGCTATTTCAAGGGGCGTGTCGACGACGTCATTCAGTACATTTACACGACGCTCACCTCAATTCCAGGCGTATTGCTCATTGCGGCCTGCGTGTTGATGATGCAGGTGTATATCGATAACAATCCTGGCTTGTTCGATACGGTCGCAGCCCGGGCCGACCTGCGGCTTTTCCTGCTTTGCCTGATCCTGGGCCTGACCGGCTGGGCGGGGCTGTGCCGTTTGCTGCGCGCTGAAACCCTTAAGCTGCGTGAACTCGAATATGTACAGGCGGCCCGTGCTTTCGGTGTGGGCCATTGGCGCATCATGCGGCGCCACTTGCTTCCCAATCTCATGCATATTGTGCTCATCACCATGGTGCTCGAATTTTCCGGCCTGGTTCTTTACGAGGCGATTCTGTCTTACCTGGGCATAGGCGTCGACCCCAGCACGCCATCGTTCGGCACCATGATAGACATGTCCCGCCTGGAAATGTCACGCGACCCGATGATCTGGTGGAACCTGCTGGGCGCCTTTGTCTTTCTGCTGGCATTGGTCTTGTCGGCCAACATTTTCGCCGATGCGATCCAGGATGCCTTCGATCCCCGCACACGCCACTACAAGCCGAAACGCTACGCCCTCAAGGACGCTACGCCATGAACGAAATCGTCCGGCAGTCGACGCCCCCGCGTGCCGGCGCAGGCAATGCAGTAGTCTCCATTCGTGACTTGTCGGTGCAAATTTCAAGCGATGCGGGCGTGCAGGACGCCGTCAAGTCCCTGGCCCTGACGATAGCGCGTGGCGAAACCTTCGCGCTGGTCGGCGAGTCCGGCTGTGGCAAAAGCATGACGGCGTTAGCCTTGTTGCGCCTGTTGCCCGAGGCAGGCCGCATCGTGTCCGGCGAGATCCGCCTGGGAGACGTGGAACTCACAGGCCTGGCTGAACAAGGCATGCGCAGCGTGCGGGGCGGGCAGGTCGGTATCATATTCCAGGAGCCGTCCACCAGCCTGAATCCCGTCATGACCATAGGACAACAGTTGGGCGAGACTCTGCGTGCACATAGTTCATACCGCGGCAAAGCGCTGCAGCGACGTGCCGCCTGGTGGCTGGTACGGGTCGGAATACCGGATGCCGATAAGCGCCTGCACGACTATCCTTTTCAGTTTTCGGGCGGTCAGAAGCAGCGCATCATGATTGCGATTGCGCTGGCCGCTGAACCGCGTCTGCTCATTGCCGATGAACCCACCACCGCATTGGATGTCACAGTACAGGCGCAAATTCTTGATCTGCTGGCTGATATCCAGAAAGAAATGGGCTTGGCCATCATGCTCATTACCCACGATTTGGCCGTGGTCAAGAACGTGGCCGATCATGTCGCTTTGATGCGCGGCGGCCGTATCGTCGAGACGGTGGATGCGGAGTCCTTTTTCTCGGCGCCCAGGCATCCCTATGCCCGTGAATTGCTGGCGGCCATCCCGACGTTCGCCAAGCGCGGCAAACCTTTATCGGCTCCACAGGTTGCGGTGCCGGAAACCACCGCGTTATCCACGCAGATTCGCGGCGTTCCTGTGGCTGTCGCAGCCCGTCGCATGCGGCATGCTGCTGATGTCCCGGTGTTGGCGGTAAAGAATCTCTCGGTATCGTATTCCGCAAGGGGAAGTTTCTGGAGACCTGCCGAACCGGTGAATATCGTCGAAGATGTGTCGTTCGATCTGCACGCGGGTGAAACGCTGGCTTTGCTGGGCGAGTCCGGTTGTGGCAAGACAACCACCGCCAAGGCGCTGTTGCGTCTATTGGATAAGCAAGCCGTGGTCGCCGGCCAGGCCAGCCTTCAAGGCGAAGATCTTCTTTCAGCGCGGGGCGCAAGCCTGCGTGAGTTACGCCAGGCCATACAGATCGTGTTCCAGGACCCTTACGCCTCGCTTGATCCGCGCATGCTGGTCGGTGAAATCCTGGATGAGGGCATTGCCGCCTTGCGCCCGGACCGATCCAGGACCGACCGTAACGCCCAGATCAGCAGCTTGCTTGACCGTGTAGGGCTGCCTGTAAACACGGCACAGCGTTACCCGCATGAATTTTCCGGCGGACAGCGCCAGCGTATTGCCATCGCCCGCGCGCTGGCGGTGGAACCTGCCGTGCTGATATGCGACGAACCCACGTCGGCGCTCGATGTGTCGGTGCAAGCGCAAATACTCGATCTCTTGCAAGCCCTGCAGGAGGAGTTCAGTATTGCCTATTTGTTCATCACGCACAATTTCGGGGTGGTGGAATATCTGTCCGACCGCATTGCCATCATGCATCAGGGAAAGATCGTCGAGGCGGGCGCGACCGAGTCCGTTCTTTCCTCGCCGCGGCATAGTGAAACCCGCCGGCTGCTCGCTGCCGTTCCCCGCCTGTAATCCTGAGTCTCTATAATGGCCTCGTAGCGTTGCGCATGCACGGCGGGTCCTCGCCTTGTATTTGGCGCAGCCGCCCACATATTGGTCTTATGTCACTAAAAGTATTTGATCTTCAATGCGACCAGGGCCATGTATTCGAAGGCTGGTTCGGTTCTATCGACAGCTACGAGTCCCAGCAGTCGCGGGGCTTGTTAAGCTGCCCTATCTGTAGCAGTGCGCGCGTTTCCAAGAAGCTATCGGCGCCGCGCCTGAACCTTGGTCATGCAAAAGCGCCGGAGGCCGCCACGGGCACGTCCCACGCGCCTGCTGCCGGGTCTGGTTTCGCAGTGGCCGCGCCTGCAGCGGCCCAGATGGCCCAGTTGCAGGCCGAGGTCATGCGCCATATCCGCCAGATGCTGCGAAATACCGAAGATGTCGGCGTACGGTTTGCCGAGGAAGCCCGTCGCATGCATGAAGGCGAGGCTCAAGAGCGTGCCATCCGCGGAACAGCCACCAGGGAGGAACGGCGCGAATTGGCCGAAGAGGGAATTACGGTCATGCCCATACCGGACTTTCTGGACGATGACCGCCTGCAATGACCTCGTAGCGCCCAGTCAATAAATAAAGCACCATTCGCAAGAATGGTGCTTTTGGGCTGCGCCCATGGGGGGCGCAGTCTGCAATCGATATTCTGCCGGAAAAATGGGCAGGGTATCGAATATTACATGACGCGGCTACGGTATTCGTTAGTGCGTGTGTCAATTTCGATCTTGTCGCCGATGTTGCAGAACAGCGGCACGTTGATTGTCATGTCGGTGTTCGTCTTGGCGGGTTTCAGCACTTTGCCGGACGTGTCGCCTTTGACGGCAGGTTCGGTGTAAATGATCTCGCGTACGACGATGGTGGGAAGTTCGACGGAAATGGCGCGACCATCGTAGAACACGACCTGTACCTTCATGCCTTCTTCGAGGTAGTTCAGGGCGTCGCCCATGCTTTCGGACTCGACTTCGTGCTGATTGTATTCTTCGTCCATGAAGACGTACATGGGGTCAGCATAGTACGAATAAGTACATTCTTTGTTCTCGAGTTGAACGACCTCGAACTTTTCGTCGGCCTTGGAAACGGACTCGCTGCCCGATCCGGTGAGCAAGTTTTTGAACTTGAGCTTGACCACGGCCGAGTTGCGGCCCGACTTGTTATATTCGGTTTTCTGTACTACCAGTGCGTCGTTACCTACTTTTACGACGTTTCCAACGCGCAATTCTTGTGCGGTTTTCATATATTCCAAAGACTCCGGGGGTTTGATTGCTCCGCCAGATGCCACTGCCGGGCCGGAGCATGACTTACTAAACCTTAGATTTTAACCTGATCGCTGCTTTTGCGTGCAAAAGTCGACAAGACAGTAGGCCAAATCGGTATATTCGGCGAGTTTTTCTGTGAATTCTTTGCAACTGTCCTGCCATTGTTTCCAACTTCGTGGTTCCAGCGCTGCAGTTATTTCCGTAGAAACCGCCAGTTCGTCGCCCAGATTCCACTGCCGCATGAGTGCCTGGACTCCCGCCGGATAGCCCGACAGATCAAGCCAGGCCTGAAGCTTGATCATGTGGGCGCCGGCCTCCTGGGCGTATATCTGCCAGACAAAGGGTTTGCCGGCCCATAGCGCGCGCACCAGCGAATCCTCGCCCCGGACGAAGTTCAAATCGCTGCTCCAAAGCAATAAGTCGAAGTTTGTTTGATCTACGAACGGTACCTGGTGTATGTGCACGTATCTGTTTTGATGTCCAGCAAGAGACGGGTAGACTCCCTGGGGTATGAGCAGCAACGTCGGATGCTCCTCGCGTATCAGGCCGTCAACCAGGGCCTTCGCGGGCGCATCGGGATAGCAGAACAGAAAGACAAGGCGCGCGCCTTGTTCGATGCGACGGAGTTGTTCGTCCGGCACATTCACCGATTTCAGGAAGTCCACGCGTTGCTGCGGATCCGCCAGCCATTGATCTCGTGCAGCCAGCAGGCCCGGCTCACGCAGCAGGCCGCCTGTATTTGGCGTGAAGCCGGGAAAGAAAAAATATTTGCGCAGACCGTTGGGTTGCAGGGATGGCAACCCATGAAAGGACTCTACCCAGTTTTCGGCGCTCAGATATTCCAGGTTGATCCACAAGCTGCCCTGTTCCGACATGGCGTCGATAAAGGAGCGTGGGGGGTCACAGGCGAAGGCTTCGATGACCACCGCATGCGGTTGCACGATGGGAGAATGCCCCGTCCAGTGAACAATATCTACATCGTATATACGTTGTGATACGTCCCATGTGCGTAGCTGCGGCGCAATGCGCGAAAAGCTATGCAGGTCATCCACCCAAAGTCGGACAGCATGCCGGTGGGGAGGTTGCGCCAGTTGCCTGGCGAGGCGCCAGCACACTCCGATGTCGCCCAGGTTGTCGACGACACGGCAGAATATGTCGAAGCTAAGTACGCCCATTCAATGAAAGTGAACAGGCGCCATGTCGGTTTCTTCGGGAAGTTCGGGATGCATCATTTCGCCTTGCGCATTGGGAAAATACGGCGCCCCGCAATCGTCGCAGAATTCGGCGGGATGGACTCCAGGCAGACGGCGGACGTCACCCACGCCTTGTTCCTTGAGCAACGCCGCGATCTCATCGGGTATGTCGATGACTTCCTCTTCCGCGTCGCTGGCGACGGCTTCTTCCTTGCTGAGCACCGGCCAGATGCATCCGTAAATGACCTCGTTGCTTTGTCGGGTGCTGAAGCCCACCCGGTACTCCTCAATACTGGTGGTGCCGCAACCTGTGATGACGGCGCGCAGGTCTTCTCCGGGAAGATGAGCCGCGGTTTGCAGCCACGTCACGGCGGCTTTCAGCGCGAGGGGTCGTATGCGGCGGTCGGCTTCACGACTGTTCATGTAATACGCGTCAGGTTGCAGGAACTCCATATGACAGCCAGTGAACATGGGCGTGAAGACTTCCCCGCTGGCTTGCTCCCAGGCTTCCTGGCATGCCTGGCGCAAGGCAATGGCGTCGTCTTGTGGCGTTTGCCACCGGAATACCGCCTGTCCCTTCGGGACGACGATGACACCGACGACGAAGCGCGCATCGGCCAGCATGCCTTCAGGCTCGGCCGGCTTGTTGATGATGCAGGGCTCGGTGGATATGCCCAGCGCCAACTGAGCCAGGCGCTGCGTCCATGCATGCGTTTCCTGGAACGATTGCGGCATCTGGTCGAAATTCACAAACGCCGGTATGAGCGCCATTTTGGCGCCATCGGCGACGATATGGTCCTGCAGGTGCCGGGCCAGGGCTTTGCTTTGCGCAGCGGACAGATCGCCCTCGGGCAGCTGGTAGCGGGTCCAGGCAACGATGGGCGCCGAGAACAACAGGGCGTCGTATTCGGTTGCCTGGTGCACGATGGTAATGGATTCGGACAGCGTCTCGGCTTGCTCGACAAGGATCTCGTATGCGTTCAAGTCGCTGGCCAGCAAATGTTCAAGAACGCTTTCGATTGTCTTGTTTTTCTTGCTCGACAGCAGCTTGTTCAGTTGCGCGGCAATCAGGTTTTCCCAATAGATATCTTCCAGGCGGCTGCCTGATCGTGCAAGGGCAACTGTCAGGATGACAAGGCGTTGCGCGTCGCGAGTCAAACGTGAGGGGGGGGCGGCAGGCATACGGGGCATAAGACAGTACAAGTTGGTTAAGGGACTAGTGTAACGCTCTCCATGCCTTTGTGGGACGGGCGGCCAGGCGATAAAAAACTCCCGGGGCCAGGCCCCGGGAGTTTTATTCATCCGAGCAATGCTGCGGCTGGACTAGACGCTGACCGAATCGGCGATTTCCTTGAAATCTTCAATCTGGTCGAAGTTCATGTAGCGATAGATCTCGGCGCCGTTTTCGCTGAGCACGCCCATGTCGGCCATGTACTCTTCCCTGGTCGGGATACGACCCAGCCGCGAGCAAATGGCAGCCAGTTCGGCCGATCCGAGGAAGACAAAAGAGTTTTTGCCCAGGCGGTTCGGAAAGTTGCGTGTGCTGGTCGACATCACAGTTGCGCCTTCACGCACCTGCGCCTGATTGCCCATGCACAGCGAGCAGCCGGGCATTTCCATGCGCGCGCCGGCGCTGCCCAGGACCCCGTAGTGTCCTTCTTCGGTAAGTTGCTTCTGGTCCATTTTGGTAGGCGGAGCAACCCACAGCTTGGTCGGCATATCGCGTCTGCCTTCCAGCAATTTGGATGCGGCACGGAAGTGGCCGATGTTGGTCATGCAGCTGCCGATGAAGACTTCATCGATGACCGTGCCCGAGACATCGGACAATGTCTTTACGTCGTCGGGGTCGTTGGGGCAGGCAACGATGGGTTCGTGCACATCGGCAAGATCGATGTCGATGACGGCGGCATATTCGGCGTCGGCATCGGGTGCCAGCAACTGTGGATCATCCAGCCATGCCTGCATGGCCTTGATGCGGCGGCCCAGCGTGCGCTCGTCCTCATAGCCATTGGCGATCATCCATTTCAGCAGCGTGATGTTGCTGTTGATGTACTCGATGATAGGCTCTTTGCTGAGGTGCACGGTGCAGCCTGCAGCCGAGCGTTCTGCCGAGGCGTCCGACAGTTCGAATGCCTGTTCCACCTTGAGGTTGGGCAAGCCTTCGATTTCCAGGATGCGACCGGAGAATATGTTTTTCTTGCCCTTGGTTTCGATGGTCAGCAAGCCCTGTTTGATGGCATACAGCGGGATGGCGTTTACCAGGTCGCGTAGTGTGACACCGGGCTGCAGCGTGCCCTTGAAGCGAACCAGGACCGATTCGGGCATATCCAGAGGCATGACGCCGGTGGCGGCCGCAAATGCCACCAGGCCGGACCCGGCGGGGAAGCTGATGCCGATAGGAAAGCGGGTGTGCGAATCGCCGCCAGTACCCACGGTGTCAGGCAAAAGCATACGGTTCAACCACGAGTGGATGATGCCATCTCCGGGGCGCAACGAAATGCCGCCGCGCGTGCTGATGAAGGCGGGCAGTTCGTGATGGGTTTTCACGTCTACGGGTTTAGGGTAGGCGGCGGTATGGCAGAACGACTGCATGACCAGGTCGGCCGAGAAGCCCAGGCAGGCCAGGTCTTTCAACTCGTCGCGCGTCATGGGACCGGTGGTGTCCTGGCTACCCACCGACGTCATCTTCGGTTCGCAATACGTGCCCGGACGCATGCCGCGGCCTTCAGGCAATCCGCAAGCACGGCCCACCATCTTCTGAGCCAGGGTGTAACCCTTGCCGGTATCGGCGGGAACCTGGGGCAGGCGGAACAGGGTGGATACGGGCAAGCCGAGTGCTTCGCGCGCCTTGGCGGTCAGACCACGGCCGATGATCAGTGGGATACGGCCTCCGGCCCTGGCTTCGTCGAACAACACATCGGACTTGACCTTGAATTCGGCAATGACTATGCCGTTTTTCAGCGCAAGCCCATCGTAGGGGCGCAGCTCGATGACGTCGCCCATATTCATCTGGGACACGTCGAGTTCGATCGGCAGGGCGCCTGCGTCTTCCATGGTGTTGTAGAAAATCGGTGCTATCTTGCCGCCCAGGCAAACACCCCCAAAGCGTTTGTTGGGTACGAATGGGATGTCTTGGCCGGTGTGCCACAGCACCGAATTGGTGGCCGATTTGCGTGATGAGCCAGTACCGACCACGTCGCCGACGTAAGCAATAAGGTTGCCCTTCTGCTTGAGGCTTTCGATGAACTTGATGGGCCCGATTTTACCGGGCTGCTCGGGCTCGATGCCGGGGCGCGGGTTCTTGAGCATGGCCAGGGCATGCAGCGGGATGTCCGGGCGGCTCCATGCATCTGGGGCTGGAGACAAGTCATCGGTATTGGTTTCACCCGTTACCTTGAACACCGTCAGCGTAAGGCTTTCCGGAACTTCGGGACGGCTGGTGAACCATTCGGCATCGGCCCAGCTTTGAAGGATGGCGCGGGCATATATGTTGCCCCTGTCTGCTTTTTCTTTGACGTCGTGAAAGGCATCGAAGACCAGCAGGGTCTTTTTCAAGCTTTCTGCCGCAATGCCGGCAAGCGCTTCATTGTCGAGCAGGTCAACCAAGGGGCTGATGTTGTAGCCACCCAGCATGGTGCCCAGCAATTCAGTGGCATGCTTTGCGTCGATGAGGGGACAGGTTTCCTTGCCCAGGGTAATGGCAGCCAGATACGACGCCTTTACCTTGGCAGCATCGTCCACGCCCGCGGGAACACGGTGCGTGAAGAGGTCGACCAGGAACGCTTCTTCGCCGGCAGGCGGATTCTTGAGCAGCTCGATCAGGTCGGCGGTTTGCTGTGGAGTAAGGGGAAGAGGAGGGATGCCTGACGCGGCGCGTTCGGCAACATGTTGGCGATATGAATCCAGCATTATGCATGCCCTTTTATTCGATGATGAATGAAATAGTGCTTCCCCTCAATTGTAGAAGGAAGGGCGGCAGGAAGCAATTGTCTTATATCTTATATAAGACATAAGAGCTACATTTGTGGCGGCGGCGCCAAAATCTTGGTTCAGACTGCGAGGTCGGCGTATTCAGGGTGTCGTTTAATGTAGGCGGCGGCATAGGAACACTGCGGGCGCACTGTCCATCCATTCTCGCGGGCGGTGTCGAGGGCGTATTTCGTGAGGTCGGCGGCAATGCCCCGGCCTCCCACGGCTTCAGGTACACCGGTATGGGTGATGACCATGACGCCATCTTGCAGTTGGTAATCCAGAACACTGAGGATGCCGTCCTCGGCCCATTCAAAGCGTTGCAGGTTGGTGTTGTTTTCGATACTGCGGCTCATTGCGGCTCCTGGATAAAGAAATGGTCAGGCTTTCATTGTAAGCAGGATCAGGGACCAGAGGACGAGCATGGCTGCGGTACCGATAAAGCAACCGGCCCATAAGCCGACGATGGGCCACTTGATCCCGATGGGCACATCGGCCGGCTCGACATGGGGAAGCAGTCTGTTCGCCTCGCCTGCAATCCAGAACGTGCTTTTGGGAAATGCCAGCCGAAGAAAGTAATCGAGAAGAATTGCTGCGCGTATCGACACTGGGTAACGTTCCCAAGGCTGGTGTTTCAGATACGGGTGGCGCAGGATTTCGTTGGTCTTTCTTAGCCTGAACAGGAGCAGGACAATGGCCGAGACAACAGAGGTCAGGGCGCATGCGACCAGTAATGTGAAGCTGAAGGGTAAGGCGTACAGGACAAAGGTTTGAAACATAGTGATAGAGGCAGTCGGGCGATGGCGAGAGGTATAAAAGAATGGAGGCTTCCGGTGGAGGCGTTGGGCTGCGGCGATTTTGAACGCAGACCGTTCAACGCCGAAGGCGCATGATACCGCCTCCCGGTGACGGCTTGGGCGTCAGATGACGTAGAGATCCACGTATTCATGGACGGGCATCGCTTCCAGTACCTTCTGGTCCAGCGACTTATCAAGGATTTGCTGCTGCTGTTTAGCAGGAAAACGGCGTGCCAGGTTGCGGCGGAACTTCTCTTCCAGCAAGGGGATGCCTTCGCGGCGACGGCGCTTGTGACCGATAGGGTATTCGCACACGATTTCGTCCAGTCTACTGCCGTCGTTGAACTCTACCGTCAGCGCATTGGCAATCGAGCGCTTGTCGGGGTCGTGGTAATCGCGAGTGAAGGCGGGGTCTTCGACGCAGAGAATCTTCTCGCGCAACGTGTCAATACGCGGATCGGCGGCAATTTCGTCCTCGTAGTCGCCAGCGGTAAGCCGGCCGAACAGCACAGGCACGGCCACCATATACTGGATGCAGTGATCACGATCCGCCGGATTGTTCAATGGCCCCTTCTTGTCGATAATGCGTATGCAAGCCTCGTGCGTGCGTATCGTGATCCTCCGGATGTCGCCATGCGACTTTCCGGCGGCAATCAACTTATGGTGGATGGCCATTGCGCATTCCACGGCTGTTTGTGAGTGGAACTCGGCCGGAAATGAGATCTTGAACAGTATATTTTCCATCACGTAGCTGCCATAGGGTCGCTGGAATGTGAAGGCCTGGCCATTGAAAAGCACGTCATAGAATCCCCAGTTTTTTGCTGACAGTACCGAGGGGTAGCCCATCTCGCCTGTCCTGGCCATCAGGCCCAGTCGCACCGCCCGGCTGGTCGCGTCGCCGGCTGCCCAGCTTTTTCGACTGCCGGTGTTGGGTGCGTGACGATAGGTGCGCAGGCTTTGGCCATCGACCCAGGCCAGCGACACAGCATTGAGGGTTTCCTCGTGCGTCAGGCCAAGCAGCTGGGACACCACTGCAGTGGAAGCGACCTTGACCAACACGACATGGTCCAGGCCGACCTTGTTGAAGGAATTCTCCAGTGCTATGCAGCCCTGGATCTCATGGGCCTTTATCATGGCAGTCAGCACGGCCTGCATGGCAAGCGGTGCCTTGCCTGCCGCCACCGCATTACGCGAGAGCCAGTCGGCGGTCGCCAGGATGCCGCCCAGATTGTCCGAAGGATGGCCCCATTCCGCGGCAAGCCAGGTGTCGTTGAAATCAAGCCACCGGATCATGGCGCCGATGTTGAATGCCGCCTGGACAGGATCCAGCTGGAACTGGGTGCCCGGCACCTTGGCACCATTGGGCACCACGGTGCCGGGTACGATAGGACCGAGCAGCTTGGTGCAGGCCGGGTACTCAAGCGCTTCAAGGCCACAACCCAGGGTATCAATCAGACACAGGCGGGCGGTTTCGTAGGCGAGTCCCGACGTGATCTGGTAGCGCTGGACATAATCGACGATGTCGACCAGAACGGGGTCCCAGCTGGGGCGATTGGCGGGTTTCATATGGCTTGGCCTCCGGAAAACGATCGTCAGGACATCTTAGAATGCGTCGCCAGGCACGCGTATCCATCCCTCCATTAGCACACGGGCGCTGCGGCTCATGAGGGCTTTGGTGACAACCCAGCCCTCATTTTCCTGGCGGGCCTGTGCGCCCACCCGCAACGTCCCTGAAGGATGGCCAAAGCGTACTGCATTGCGTTCACCGCCGCCAGCCGCGAGGCTTACCAGGGTGCCGGGTATCGCTGCTGCTGCTCCGATGGCGACGGCAGCCGTTCCCATCATGGCATGGTGCAGCTTGCCCATGGACAGGGCGCGCACCAGCAGGTCGATGTCGGCGGCATGGATCTGCTTGCCGCTGGAAGCGAGGTAGGCGGCCGGCTTGGCGACGAAAGCGACTTTCGGCGTGTGCTGGCGCTGGGCGGCTTCATCGATATGCGTGATCAGGCCCATGCGCACTGCGCCGTGAGCACGTATGGTTTCGAACTTGGCGAGCGCCTTGGGATCGCCGTTGATGGCGTCCTGCAATTCAGTACCCGTATAGCCGATGTCTTCGGCATTGACGAAAATGGTGGGAATGCCGGCATTGATCATGGTGGCCTTCAACGTGCCGATGCCCGGTACGTTCAGATCGTCGACCAAGTTGCCGGTTGGGAACATCGAGCCGCCAGCGCCGTCTTCATCGGCCGCCGGGTCCATGAACTCCAGTTGTACTTCAGCGGCGGGGAAGGTGACGCCGTCCAATTCGAAGTCGCCCGTTTCCTGCACGGCACCGTTGGTGATGGGTACCTGGGCAATAATCGTTTTGCCAATGTTTGCCTGCCAGATCCGCACCGTTGCCATGCCGTCGTGTGGAACGCGGCTGGCATCCACCAGTCCATTACTGAGCGCAAAAGGACCCACGGCGGCCGAGAGATTACCGCAGTTGCCGCTCCAGTCGATGAACGCCTTGTCGATGGAAACCTGGCCGAACAGATAGTCGACATCGTGGTCGGGTCTGCTGCTTCTGGAGAGAATGACCGTCTTGCTCGTGCTGGACGTGGCGCCACCCATTCCGTCCGTCTGCTTGCCATAGGGATCCGGGCTGCCGATCACCCGCATCAGCAGTGCGTCGCGAGCGGCGCCTGGCGCCTGCGCGGACGCGGGCAAATCCTGCAGGCGAAAGAACACGCCTTTGCTGGTACCGCCTCGCATATAGACGGCGGGAATTTTAATCTGGGGTGGATGAGCCATGAATAGTCCTTTGTGCTTAAGCAGCCGCCGTCGAATCAAGGAAGTCCTGGGCAAAACGTTGCAATACACCGCCGGCCTCGTAGATCGACAGCTCTTCCGCCGTGTCGAGACGACAGGTGACAGGTACCTCGGTGCGTTCGCCGTTCTTGCGGTTGATCACCAGGGTCAGTGTCGCAAGAGGCGTACATTCGCCGATGACGTCATAGGTTTCAGTGCCGTCGATATTGAGCGTCTTGCGATTCTGACCGGGCATGAATTCCAGCGGCAGAACGCCCATGCCGACCAGATTGGTGCGGTGGATGCGCTCGAAACCTTCGGCGACGATTGCTTCGACGCCTGCCAGGCGCACGCCCTTGGCAGCCCAGTCGCGCGATGAACCCTGACCATAATCCGCGCCGGCAACGATGATGAGCGGCTGCTTGCGCTGCATATAAGTTTCGATGGCTTCCCACATGCGCAAGACCTTGCCTTCAGGTTCGATGCGGGCCAGCGAACCTTGCTTGACCTGGCCGTTTTCCTGGACCATCTCGTTCAACAGTTTTGGATTGGCGAAGGTGGCGCGCTGGGCGGTGAGGTGGTCACCGCGGTGCGTCGCGTAAGAATTGAAGTCCTCTTCCGGCAATCCCATTTTGCTCAGGTATTCACCGGCCGCGCTGTCTGCCATGATTGCGTTCGATGGCGACAGGTGGTCGGTGGTGATGTTGTCGCCCAGCACCGCGAGGGGGCGCATGCCTTTGAGCGCGCGCTCGCCCGCCAAGGCGCCTTCCCAGTAGGGGGGGCGGCGGATATACGTGCTGGCCGGGCGCCAATCGTAGAGGGGGCTGAGCTGCTCCTGGTTATTCGCGCTGACGGCAAACATAGGCTCATAGACCTGGCGGAATTGTTCGGGTTTCACGCTGGCCGCGACGATGGCGTCGATTTCTTCGTCGGTGGGCCACAAGTCTTTAAGCGTGACTGGCTTGCCGTCTTTATCGACACCCAGCACATCTTTCTCGATGTCGAAGCGGATCGTGCCAGCGATGGCATAGGCGACCACCAATGGTGGAGATGCGAGGAAAGCCTGTTTGGCGTAGGGATGGATGCGGCCGTCGAAGTTGCGGTTGCCGGACAGGACTGCCGTCGCATACAGGTCGCGATCGATGATCTCTTGCTGGATGGCCGGGTCCAGGGCGCCGCTCATGCCGTTACAGGTAGTGCAGGCAAAACCGACGATGCCGAAGCCCAGGCTTTCCAGTTCAGGCAGAAGCTTGGCGTGCTCCAGGTATAGCTGGACCGTCTTGGAGCCAGGCGCCAGCGAAGTCTTGACCCAGGGCTTGCGGGTCAGACCGCGGGCGTTGGCGTTGCGCGCCAGCAATCCGGCGGCAATGACATTACGCGGGTTGCTGGTGTTGGTACAGCTGGTGATCGCCGCGATTATCACCGCGCCGTCGGGCATCAGGCCGGGTTCGTTTTCCACCGTGCCTGAAATGCCGCGAGCCGCGAGTTCGGAAGTCGGTACGCGGCGATGCGGGTTAGAGGGTCCGGCGATATTGCGCACGACAGTCGACAGGTCGAATTTGAGGACGCGTTCGTATTCGGCATTCTTGAGGCTGTCGGCCCAGAGGCCTGCCTGCCTGGCGTAGATTTCCACCAGCTTGACCTGCTCGTCGTCGCGCCCGGTGAGTTTCAGATAATCGATGGTTTGCTGGTCGATGTAGAACATCGCGGCGGTGGCGCCGTATTCGGGCGTCATGTTCGAGATCGTGGCGCGGTCGCCCAGCGTCAGGCGCGAAGCGCCTTCGCCGTAAAATTCCAGGTACGACGATACGACTTTTTCGTTGCGCAGGAATTCCGTCAGCGCCAATACCAGGTCGGTAGCGGTGGAGCCGGGGCGCAGGGTTCCCGTCAGTTCGACGCCGATGATGTCGGGCAGCCGCATCCACGATGCGCGACCAAGCATTACGCTTTCCGCTTCAAGACCGCCGACGCCTATGGCGATCACGCCCAGCGCGTCGACGTGGGGCGTGTGACTGTCCGTCCCGACCAGGGTGTCCGGATAGGCAACGCCGTCGCGAGCATGCACGACCGGCGACATGCGTTCGAGGTTGATCTGGTGCATGATGCCGTTTCCTGGCGGAATTACGTCGACATTCTTGAATGTTTTCTTGGTCCAGTTGATAAAATGAAAGCGGTCATCATTGCGGCGATCTTCGATGGCCCGATTCTTGCCAAAGGCGTCTTTATCGAACCCGCCATACTCGACGGCCAGCGAGTGGTCGACGATCAGTTGTGTCGGCACGACGGGATTGACCAGGGACGGATCGCCGCCTTTGGCGGCAATGGCATCGCGCAAACCGGCCAGGTCGACCAGCGCCGTCTGACCCAGGATGTCATGGCAAACCACACGTGCCGGAAACCACGGGAAGTCCAGGTCGCGCTTGCGTTCGATAAGCTGTTTCAGCGAAGCAGTCAGCGTAGCGGGGTCGCAGCGACGCACCAGGTTTTCGGCCAATACGCGCGACGTATACGGCAGTTTCTGGTAGGCGCCGGGCTGGATGGTATCGACAACCGTTTGTACGTCGAAGTAGTCGAGGTTCGTGCCGGGCAGGGGTTTGCGGTTTGCAGTGTTCATGGCATCCGGAAGTTGAGATGTGATGTCCAGGGGTGGTGCGGGCAGGCAACGGCCGGGCACGCGCCCGGCCGTTGCCTATCGCGGTCAGCGCTTGGCGAGCGGTACGAAGGTCTGATCTTCCGGCCCTATGTAGTTGGCGGTAGGGCGGATGATCTTGTTGTCGGCACGTTGTTCAAGAATGTGCGCGGACCAACCGGCCGTCCGGGCAATCACGAACAGCGGTGTGAACATGGCCGTAGGCACGCCCATCATGTGATAAGAGACGGCCGAGAACCAGTCCAGGTTGGGGAACATTTTCTTGGCGTCCCACATGACGGTTTCCAATCGCTCGGCAATGTCGAACATTTTCAGGTTGCCTTGCTTCTTGGACAACTTGCGCGCCACTTCCTTGATGACCTTGTTGCGCGGGTCGGACACGGTATATACGGGATGACCGAAGCCGATGATGACTTCCTTGCTCTCGACGCGGCGGCGGATGTCGGCCTCGGCCTCATCCGGTGAGTCGTAACGTTTTTGCACTTCGAAGGCTACTTCATTCGCGCCGCCGTGCTTGGGGCCGCGCAATGCGCCAATACCACCCGCAATAGCGGAATACATGTCCGAACCCGTGCCTGCAATGACCCGGCTGGCAAAGGTCGATGCATTGAATTCGTGCTCGGCATACAGATTCAGTGAAGTATGCATGGCCCGTACCCATTCTTCGCTGGGTTCAGTGCCGTGCAGCAGGTGCAGGAAATGGCCCCCGATGCTGTCATCATCGGTGTGTACATCGATGAAGCGACCATTATGGCTGAAGTGATACCAATACAGCAGGGCCGAGCCCAGATTCGCGATCAGCCGGTCTGCGATGTCGCGCGCGTCGGGGATGTTGTGGTCGTCCTTTTCGGGCAGGACGCAACCGAGCACCGATACGGCCGTGCGCATCACGTCCATGGGATGGCTTGCGGCCGGCAGGGCTTCCAGTGCGCTTTGCAAGGCGGCTGGCAATCCACGCAGACCGCGCAGTTTTTCTTTGTAAGCCTTGAGTTCGGCTTTGGTAGGCAATTTACCGTGTATCAGCAAGTGAGCCACTTCTTCGAATTCGCAGGTTTCAGCAATATCGAGAATGTCATAGCCCCGGTAATGTAGGTCGTTGCCGCTGCGTCCCACAGTGCACAGTGCCGTATTGCCGGCGACGACACCCGAGAGGGCAACGGACTTCTTGGGCTTGGGGCCGGGCTTGTTATCTTTGACTTCGTTTGTAGCCATGTCTCAACTCCTGGAAGGTTATTTCGATTTGCCTTGCTGAAATAGTGCGTCAAGGCGGGATTCAAACTCGTGATAGCCAATGCGGTCGTAGAGTTCTTCGCGGGTTTGCATCAGGTCGATGACATTCTTCTGATGGCCATCCTTGCGTATTGCCGTGTAGACCGATTCGGCCGCCTTGTTCATGGCGCGGAATGCTGAAAGCGGGTACAGCACCATGCCCACCCCGGCTCCGGCTAGCTCGTCGACGGTGAATAGCGGGGTCTGGCCGAACTCGGTGATGTTGGCCAGGACCGGTACGTTCAATGCCCTGGAAAACCGCTCATAAGTGGCGAGATCGTAGGAAGCTTCGGCGAAAATGGCGTCTGCGCCGGCCTCGACGCAGGCCACGGCACGTTCCAGTGCCGCGTCCACACCGTTGACGGCAATGGCATCAGTCCGTGCAATGATGAAGAAATCGCTGTCCGTACGCGCGTCGACGGCGGCCTTGACCCTATCGGCCATTTCCTGTGTCGTGACGATTTCCTTGCCGGGCCGGTGACCGCAACGTTTCGCACCCACCTGGTCTTCGATATGGCAGGCGGCCGCGCCAAACTTGATCAAACTTTTTACGGTACGCCCGATGTTGAAGGCGGACGGTCCGAAACCGGTGTCAATGTCGACCAGGAGGGGTACGTCGCATACATCGGTGATGCGTCGCACGTCGGTCAGGACGTCATCCAGTGTGTTGATGCCCAGATCGGGCAGGCCCAGAGAGCCGGCAGCGACCCCGCCACCGGAAAGGTAGATGGCCCGATAGCCGGCGCGCTTGGCCAGCAAGGCGTGATTGGCGTTGATGGCGCCAATGATCTGCAATGGCTGTTCTTCTTTTAATGCCTGGCGGAACAGGGCGCCGGGCGAGGCGGGTCGGGTCATCGAGAGCTCCGGGAATGGCTGCGTGAGCCTGGATTGATAGAATAGGTTGCCGTCGACGTGCGCACAAGCTGCGAATATGTCGCACATATCGAAGACAAGGCACGGAATACCCGGCCTCGTCTTACGGGCATTGTTACTTCAACAGGTCCTGCACGCCTTCACGCTCTTCGAGCAGTTCACTCAACGTGAAATCCATGCGCTCGCGCGAGAAGGTATCGATTTCCAGCCCTTCGACACGCGTATATTCGCCATTGGTCGTGGTGACTGGTACGCCGTAGATGATGCCTTCCGGGATACCGTAGGATCCGTCGGAAGGAACGCCCATGGTGACCCACTTGCCATTCGAGCCCAGCACCCAGTCACGGATATGGTCGATGGCCGCATTGGCAGCCGACGCAGCCGATGACAGGCCACGTGCTTCAATGATGGCGCCGCCGCGTTTTCCTACGGTCGGAATGAATGTGTCGCGGTTCCAGGCTTCGTCGTTTATGATGCCTTGCAGGCTTTCGCCCCCGACCGTTGCGAACCGGGTATCGGGATACATGGTGGGCGAGTGGTTGCCCCAGACGATGAGCTTTTCGATGTCCGCGACCGGCTTGCCGGACTTGGCGGCGAGTTGTGACAGTGCGCGATTGTGATCCAAGCGCAGCATGGCGGTGAAGTTCTTGGCGGGAAGATCTGGCGCCGACTTCATGGCAATATAGGCGTTAGTATTGGCAGGGTTGCCCACAACCAGGACTTTCACATTACGGCTGGCGACGTCGTTCAGTGCCTTGCCTTGAGCCGTGAAAATTTGAGCATTGACGTGCAGCAGGTCTTTGCGTTCCATGCCGGGTCCCCGGGGGCGAGCGCCGACCAGCAGGGCGACGTCGACATCCTTGAATGCATCACGGGCGTCGCTGTGCGCGCTCATGCCTGCCAATAGGGGGAAGGCGCAGTCGTCGAGTTCCATCATGACGCCCTTGAGCGCCTTCTGGGCTTTTTCATCCGGGATTTCAAGCAGCTGGAGAATGACGGGCTGGTCTTTGCCGAGCATTTCGCCCGAGGCGATACGGAATAGCAAGGCGTAACCGATTTGGCCGGCAGCGCCGGTGACGGCGACACGCATGGCGGGTTTGGACATGAACAATCTCCCGTAGGTAGTAGGAATGAGTGGGTACGGACTGTGACAGTGTAGTGCTTTCGGGTGCCTATACGCGAGGCACGAAACGCACGGCGTGCGGGCCCGGCAAGCGCCGGCGCCCACGCAACGGTAGCACGCTAGATTAGCCAAAAACGATGGACGCGTCAATTGTCTTATATCTTATATAAGACACAAGAGTGTTAGACATAAAGCGTCAAGCGTGCGAAAATGCCGGGTGTCCGATGAATGTTTTCGACACGTCGCCAATTCTTACGAAAAACTGACTTTGCCTTATGTCCACTAGTCCTCCCACTGATCAAGCCTCGGACGCTGGTCGCTCTTCAAACAGCGCGGCCTTCAGCCCCTTGTATCAGCAAATCAAGGGCTTGTTGCTGCAAAGTCTGGACCGCGGCGAATGGAAGCCCGGCGAGGCCATACCCAGCGAGCTCGAACTCGCGGGCCGCTTCCAGGTCAGCCAGGGCACCGTGCGCAAAGCCATCGATGAACTTGCCGCCGAGAACCTGCTTATCCGACGTCAAGGCAAGGGCACCTTCGTGGCCACGCACCACGAAGCCAAGGTCCGGTTTAGGTTCCTCAGGCTCACGCCCGACGATGCAAAGCAGTCGCTTTCCGGCAGCCAGGTGCTGGAATGCCGCCGGGTCAAGGCGCCCGCCGATATCGCGGCGCTGCTCGATCTGCGCACCGCCGACATGGTGGTCAATATCCGGCGATTGCTGTCGTTCGACCAAATCCCGACCATACTTGATGACATCTGGTTGCCAGGTTCCGTGTTCCGCGGGCTTACGGCCGACTCACTAGGCCGCTACCGCGGTCCCCTCTATGCGCTTTTCGAATCCGAGTTCGGCGTGAGCATGGTGCGGGCTGAAGAAAAAATCCGGGCTGTCCCGGCTACTCATGACCAGGCGGAACTGCTCCAGGTCGCCGCCGGAAGTCCGGTGCTGCAAGTGGAGCGTGTGTCTTATACCTATGGGGATCGACCCATGGAGGTGCGCAGGGGAGTGTATGTAACTGAACGATTCCATTACAAGAACAGTTTGAATTGATTACTTTTTTTTGCGCCATTTGGTGGACAGCCTCCAAATAGGCGAAAATACCGCAGCTCTTTGCAAAATTAATTGTTATAACTCGAGGCCGTCATGTCCGATTCAGCTTCAAAGCCACGTCCGCAGTTTCGCAACCTAAGCATTCCGCAGATCATGAGCTATCGCCTGCCGCTGGCAGGAAAAACGTCGATTCTGCACCGCATCAGCGGCGCATTGTTGTTCGTCTGTCTACCGTTGGTCATCCTGCCGCTGTTCGCGCTCAGCGTGACATCTCCTGAAAGCTACGCAAGCATCCAGTCGTGGGTGGCCAATCCATTGTGCAAGCTGGTACTGCTGGCGCTCATTTGGGGCTACCTGCACCACTTCTGTGCCGGCATCCGCTACCTGGTGCTCGACCTGCATATTGCCAACGACAAGCATTCCGCCCAGAAAACCGCGGGAGTCGTCCTGGGAGTCAGCCTGGCGCTGACCATCGTCTTTGGTCTTAAACTGTTTGGGGTGTGGTGATGGCAACTCAAGAACGTCTTGGCACGAAACGCCTCGTTGTCGGTGCTCATTACGGCACCATGGATTTCATCGTTCAGCGCGTAACGGCCATCATTATGGCCATCTATACGCTGGTGCTTTTTCTCGGAATTATTTTTACGTCGGAAATGAATTTCGAAAACTGGCGCCACCTTTTCACCTTTGCATGGTTCGGGCTGCCTGTCGGCTCCTTGCTGGCCACGCTGGCGTTCCTGTCGCTGGCCTGGCATGCATGGATAGGCGTGCGCGACATCTGGATGGACTATGTCCGCTCGGCAGGCCTGCGCTTGTTCCTGCAAACCTTGACCATTTTGTGGTTGGTCGGCGCTGTCGTTTTCTTCGCAAAAATTCTCTGGAGCTTATAAGCCGTGGCTGCTGTCAAAAATTCCATACCACGCCGCCAATTTGATGTGGTGGTCGTAGGCGCCGGCGGAGCCGGTATGCGTTGCTCCTTGCAACTGGCTCAGGCGGGCTTGTCCGTCGCGGTTCTGTCAAAAGTGTTCCCGACGCGTTCGCATACCGTGGCCGCCCAGGGCGGTGTCAGTGCCTCGCTGGGCAACATGAGCGAAGATAGTTGGTACTGGCATATGTACGATACCGTTAAGGGTTCCGACTGGCTTGGCGACCAGGACGCTATCGAATTCATGTGTCGCGAAGCGCCCAATGCCGTCTACGAACTCGAACACTTCGGCATGCCGTTCGACCGTAATCCCGATGGCACCATCTATCAACGGCCTTTTGGCGGCCATACCGCCAATTTCGGCGAGAAGCCCGTGCAGCGAGCCTGTGCCGCAGCCGACCGCACCGGACATGCCATGCTGCACACGCTGTATCAGCGTAACGTGGCCGCCCGCACACAGTTCTTCGTCGAATGGATGGCGCTCGATCTCTTGCGCAACGATGCGGGCGATGTCCTGGGCGTCACCGCCCTGGAAATGGAAACCGGTGAAATCTACGTGCTGGAAGCCAAGCAGACGGTGCTGGCCACCGGCGGGGCGGGGCGTATCTGGGCCGCTTCCACCAACGCCTTCATCAACACGGGCGATGGCCTGGGCATGGCGGCACGTGCGGGCTTCCCTTTGCAAGACATGGAGTTCTGGCAGTTCCATCCCACCGGCGTTGCTGGCGCTGGCGTGTTGATCACCGAAGGCGTGCGCGGCGAAGGCGGCATCCTCTTGAATAAAGACGGTGAACGCTTCATGGAACGCTATGCTCCCACGCTGAAAGACCTGGCCCCGCGTGACTTCGTTTCGCGCTCCATGGACCAGGAAATCAAGGAAGGCCGCGGCTGCGGAGACGGCAGCTATGTGGTGCTCAAGCTCGATCACCTGGGCGCCGAAACGATCCAGAAACGCCTGCCCTCCATTCGCGAAATCGCCATCAAATTTGCGAACGTCGATCCCATCAAGGACCCGATTCCCGTGGTGCCCACCATCCATTATCAAATGGGCGGTATCCCCACAAACATCTACGGCCAGGTCGTCAGCGTTGCCAATGGCCAGACTACAACCGTCAATGGCTTGTATGCCATCGGGGAATGCGCCGCCACATCGGTGCACGGCGCCAACCGCCTGGGCACAAATTCCCTGCTGGACCTGATTGTGTTCGGACGCTCTGCCGGCAATCATATCGTGGAGTCACATCCCGAACGCCAGCACGCGCACCAATCCATACCCGAGTCCGCCATCGATTTCTCCCTCGACCGCGTCAATAAGCTCGAAACACGTACCGATGGCGAGAAAACGTCCGATGTCGGCAATGCGATTCGTGTAGCCATGCAGCATCATTGCGGCGTGTTCCGCACGCTCGATCTGCTTAACAAGGGCGTGGATGCCATTGAAAGCCTCGCTCCCCAGGTGGACAGCCTCTATTTCAAAGATAAGTCCAAGGTGTTCAATACCGCACGCATCGAAGCGCTCGAGGTGACCAACATGATCGAGGTGGCCCGTGCCACGACGAAGTCGGCCGCCAATCGTACGGAAAGCCGTGGAGCGCACGCGCTGAATGATCACCCGGACCGCGACGACGTGAATTGGTTGCGCCATACAATGTGGTTCTCGGAAGGCAGCCGTCTCGACTACAAGCCGGTTCAAATGAAACCGCTTACCGTTGAAAGCTTCCCGCCCAAATCGCGGACCTTCTAAGCAGGATATCAAAAATGAGTCAAAAACGTACTGTCAAGTTTGAAATCTATCGCTACGATCCCGACAAGGACGAGCGGCCCTATATGCAAAAGCTCGAAGTCGAGCTGCAGCCCACCGACAAGATGTTGCTCGATGCCATCATTCGCATCAAGAGCGATGTGGACGACAGTCTCGCCATCCGCCGTTCGTGCCGTGAAGGCGTATGCGGCTCCGATGCGATGAACATCAACGGCAAGAACGGGCTCGCGTGTACCACCAACCTGCTCGAACTCAAAGAACCCATCGTTCTGAAGCCCTTGCCCGGTCTGCCCGTCGTGCGTGACCTCATCGTCGACATGACCCATTTCTTCAACCAGTACCATTCGATCAAGCCTTTCCTGATCAATGATCAGCCGCCGCCAGAGAAAGAGCGTCTGCAGACCCCTGAAGCGCGAGACGAACTCAACGGCCTGTACGAATGCATTCTGTGTGCTTGCTGTTCCACCGCATGCCCCTCGTTCTGGTGGAATCCCGACAAATTCGTGGGTCCTGCCGGCCTGCTGCAGGCTTACCGCTTTATCGTGGACAGCCGCGATGAAGCCACGGGCGAGCGTCTGGACAACCTGGAAGATCCTTATCGTCTGTTCCGTTGCCACACGATCATGAACTGTGCCGACGTCTGTCCCAAGGGTTTGAATCCATCGGCGGCTATTGGCAAGATCAAGGAACTCCTGGTGCGCCGCACTATATAAAGCTTAGGATCATTGATGAGAAAGTTGTCAGAACTGGAGCGTGCCCGCCTGAGGTGGCGCGCTCGGCGGGGCTTGCTGGAAAATGACCTGATCATCACCCGGTTTTTAGATCAATACGAAACAGAGTTGACCGATTCCGACGTGTCTGCCCTGACCCTGCTGTTCGAGATGGACGACAACGAATTGCTTGATGTATTGCTGGACCGCGTAAAGTTGGACGGGGTATATGCCACGCCCGATATTCTTCGCCTGGTCACGCAAATGCAGAAGCTTTAATTTTAAGGAAAATGTGATGCAATTGTCAGACAACAAAGCCACACTATCGTTCTCCGATGGTAGTGCGCCGATTGAATTTCCGGTGTACCAAGGTACAGTCGGTCCAGATGTAATCGATATTCGCAAGCTGTATGGCCAAACTGGCATGTTCACCTACGATCCCGGCTTTCTGTCGACGGCATCCTGCGAATCGGGCATCACCTATATCGACGGCGATAAGGGCCAGCTTTTGTACCGTGGCTACCCCATCGACCAACTTGCCGAAAGCTGCAATTTTCTCGATATCTGCTATTTGATCCTGAACGGCGACCTGCCCAACGAAACGGAAAAGACCGAGTTCGATTCGCTAGTCACCCATCACACGATGGTCAATGAACAGCTGCACTTCTTCCTGCGCGGCTTCCGTCGCGATGCGCATCCCATGGCAGTGTTGACTGGCCTCGTGGGTGCCTTATCGGCTTTCTATCACGACTCCACCGACATCACCAATCCGCATCATCGGCATGTGTCGGCCATCCGTCTTATCGCCAAGATGCCCACGCTTGTGGCCATGGCCTACAAGTACTCGCAGGGCCAGCCGTTCATCTATCCGCAGAACGATTTGTCTTACACAGGCAATTTCCTGCGCATGATGTTCGCGACACCGTGCGAAGAGTACAAGGTCAATGAGGTTGTCGAACGCGCGCTGGACCGCATTTTCATACTCCACGCCGATCACGAGCAGAACGCTTCCACCTCCACGGTTCGCCTTTGCGGATCGTCGGGCACCAATCCTTTTGCGGCCATCGCCGCAGGCGTAGGTTGCCTGTGGGGTCCGGCCCATGGTGGCGCCAACGAGGCATGCTTGCAAATGCTGGAAGAACTGCAAGCCAATGGCGGCATTGCCAAGGTCGGTGAGTTCATGGAGAAGGTCAAGGACAAGAACTCGGGCGTACGCCTGATGGGCTTCGGTCACCGCGTCTACAAGAACTATGATCCGCGCGCCAAGCTCATGCAGGAAACCTGCAAGGAAGTGCTGGCCGCACTGGGCCTGGAAAACGATCCACTGTTCAAGCTTGCCATGGAGCTCGAGCGCATCGCGCTGGAAGATCCATACTTCGTGGAACGCAAGCTCTACCCGAACGTCGACTTCTATTCGGGTATCGTGCAGCGCGCCATCGGTATACCAACTTCCCTGTTCACCGCCATCTTCGCGTTGGCTCGTACGGTGGGCTGGATAGCCCAGTGGAGTGAAATGCTGTCCGATCCCGATTACAAGATCGGCCGTCCGCGCCAGTTGTACACGGGCTCTATACCGCGCGACATACCGTCCAGCCGCAAGTAGCCGACTGGATCGGTAAGGACGCCTTGCACGGTTTGTGCAAGGCGTCTTTTTTTGCGCCTCAGTTATGGCGAGCTGATATCTGGCATATCGGCAGGACCGAACGATCCTGCCGCCTGTTTACAGCTGGACCTGACCGGCCTCCTGTTGCGCATCGACGACGGCAAGGGCTGTCATGTTCACGATACGGCGCACGGTGGAGCTGGTCGTCAATATATGCACAGGGCGTGCCGCGCCCAACAATACCGGCCCCATAGCGACCCCGTTGCTACCTGTCATCTTGAGCATGTTGTACGTGATGTTGCCCGTATCCAGATTGGGCATGATCAGCAGGTTGGCGGGACCCTTTAAGGTCGAATCGGGGAAGGCCTTCAGGCGTATCGTTTCCGAAAGTGCCGAGTCGGCGTGCATTTCGCCGTCGACTTCCAGCGTGGGCGCCCGCTCGGAGATAAGCCGGCGCGCCTCGGCCATTTTTCGGGAAGATTCGGTGGATCTGCTGCCGAAGTTGGAATGCGATAGCAGGGCGACTTTCGGGATGACGCCGAAACGCAGGATCTCGTCGGCGGCCTGGATGGTCATGTCGGCGATTTGTTCGGCACTTGGGTTTTCGTTCACATGAGTATCGCAGATGAACAGTGTCTGCGTCGGGAGCATCAGAACGTTCATCGCGGCAAATGTCTGGGCGCCGGGCTTCAGTCCTATGACTTCCTGGACATACTTCAATTGATTGTCGAATCGGCTCGCGACGCCGCAGATCATGGCGTCGGCATCGCCGCGCTGAAGCAACATGACGGCGATCAATGAATTGTGCTTGCGCACCATGGCCTTCGCGATATCGGGAGTGACGCCATCACGACCCATCAATTTGTAATAGGCGGACCACGTCTCGTGAAATCGCTCATCGTCTTCAGGATTCACAATTTCTACATCGCGGCCGGCCTCCAGGCGCAGGCCGAATTTCTTGATGCGCATCTCGATCACAGCCGGGCGACCTACGAGGATGGGATGGGCGAACTTTTCGTCGACCACGGTTTGTGCCGCCCGCAATACCCGTTCGTCTTCGCCATCCGCATAGATCACCCTTTTCGGAGCATTCTTTGCTTGCATGAAGAGCGGTCGCATAAGCTGGCCTGTGTGGTACACCAGGCTCATCAGCTTTTGCCGATAGGCTTCCAGGTCTTCGATAGGCCGCCTGGCGACGCCCGACGCCATGGCTGCTTCGGCCACGGCTGGAGCTATCTTCACGATAAGGCGTGGGTCGAACGGCTTGGGTATGATGTAATCTGGTCCGAACGCCAATTCCTGGCCGGCGTAGGCGATGGCAACTTCATCGTTCTGCTCGGCCTCGGCCAGTTCGGCGATGGCCTTGACGCATGCCAGCTTCATTTCTTCGTTGATCACCGTGGCGCCCACATCCAGCGCGCCCCGGAAGATGAAAGGAAAACATAATACGTTGTTGACCTGGTTGGGATAGTCGGAACGGCCGGTCGCAATAATGCAGTCCGGGCGCGCGGCCTTGGCCACTTCCGGCCTGATTTCGGGCTCGGGATTGGCCAAGGCAAGGATTAGCGGACGGGGGGCCATGGTCTTGACCATGTCGGCAGTCAGCACACCCGGCGCCGAACAGCCCAGGAATACGTCAGCGTCGTTGCAGGCGTCGGCCAGGGTTCGCGCGTCGGTTTCCTGGGCGTAGCGCGCTTTGTTGGGTTCCATGTTTTCGTCGCGGCCGGTCCAGATGACGCCGCGCGAATCGACCACGTAGATATTGGAACGCTGTATGCCCAAGTGCACCAGAAGGTTCAGGCACGCAATGGCGGCGGCGCCGGCGCCCGAGCATACCAGCTTCACTTCTGCAATTTTCTTGTTGACGACCTTCAGCCCATTGATAATGGCGGCCGAAGAGATGATGGCCGTACCGTGCTGGTCGTCGTGGAAGACCGGGATCTTCATGCGTTCGCGAAGTTTCTTCTCGATATAGAAGCATTCGGGCGCCTTGATGTCCTCCAGATTGACGCCTCCCAGCGTGGGTTCGAGGGCGGCAATGATGTCGACCAGCTTGTCGGGGTCGGTCTCATCGAGTTCGATGTCGAACACATCGATGCCGGCAAATTTCCGGAACAGACACCCTTTGCCTTCCATGACTGGCTTTGCGGCCAGCGGGCCGATATTGCCCAGGCCCAATACGGCGGTCCCATTGGTGATTACACCAACAAGGTTCGAACGCGAGGTGTATTTGGCCGCCGCGTCTTCGCCCTGGGCATGAATGTTCATGCATGCAAATGCGACGCCCGGCGAGTATGCCAGCGACAAGTCATCCTGATTGGCCAGGGGCTTGGTGGGCATGACGGAGATCTTGCCCGGGGTCGGATAAGCGTGGTAGTCGAGGGCGAGTTTTTCAAGGTCGGAATTGGCATCCATGTGTTGGAACTCCTGAGTCGCGAAGAGAGAAAATAAACCTCAAGTGTAGTGCCATCGTGAATCCATTGTCCGTCCGATTTCAATCGCGGAACACGCAAGAAATGTGCCGACCCGCCGAGTAAGTGAACCGGGGTGTTTGTTAATGCCAACGCTTTGGCGGTTTTGCCTTGCATTTGCCTTGCATTTGTCTGGCTTTGGGTTGTCCGCGGTTGCCCGGAAGGTATACTAGTAGGAATACGGCTTATCAAGGCGTCGTACGTTGCCTTCTGCCCCGCTATCCGCTAACCGGTCTGGCCGTGTCGCGGAAGGTTGTTCCCTGCATCATAACGAGTGAGACACTCGGATAGGTGAAGCGCATTTATGTCATCGGAAATAGAACTTTTATCCAATTCTTACCTGTTTGGTAGCAACGCCCCATATGTCGAGGATCTTTACGAATCCTATCTCGACAATCCGGGGTCCGTGCCAGACGAGTGGCGCGATTATTTCGACCAGCTGCAGCATCAGCCTGCCACTGACGGTCGGGAAGCCACACGCGACCAGGCCCATTCGCCTATTGTCGAATCATTTGCTCAGCGCGCCAAATCCAATGCCTTTGTTGCACGCGCCCAGGAGCCCGACCTGACGGTCGCCGGCAAGCAGGTCTACGTTCAGTCCATCATTGCCGCATACCGGTCTTTGGGCTCTCGTTTTGCCGAGCTCGATCCGTTGAAGCGCCAGGATCGCCCGGTCATTCCAGAACTTGACCCCAGCTTCTATGGTCTGACCGAAGCCGACCTTGACCAGGTCTATTCGGCCACCAACACCTACTTCACCAAAGCCGACACCATGACCATGCGCGACATGCTCAAGGCTTTGCGTGACACTTATTGTCGCAGTGTCGGCGCCGAATTCATGCATATCTCCGATCCGGCCGCCAAGCGCTGGATACAGGAACGTCTTGAGTCCACGCTGGGCGTACCGTCGTTCTCGTCGGAACGCAAGCGCCACATTCTGCAGCAGGTCACCGAAGCCGAAGGGCTCGAACGTTTTCTGCATACCAAGTACGTCGGCCAGAAGCGCTTTTCGCTTGAAGGCGGCGAGAGCTTCATCGCCTGCATGGACGAAGTGGTCGGGCATGGGGGCGAAAATGGCGTGCAGGAACTCGTGGTAGGCATGGCCCACCGGGGTCGCCTGAACATGCTCGTCAATATCATGGGCAAGATGCCCGGCGACCTGTTCGCCGAGTTCGAAGGCAAGCACGCCGAAGGCCTGACCGACGGCGACGTGAAGTATCACAACGGTTTCTCCAGCGATCTCTCCACGCGCGGCGGCCCGCTGCATCTTTCGCTGGCTTTCAATCCTTCACATCTGGAAATTGTTAACCCCGTGGTCGAAGGCAGTGTGCGTGCCCGCCAGGATCGTCGCGGCGACGAGGTAGGCGCCCAGGTACTGCCCGTGCTGGTTCATGGCGACGCCGCCTTTGCCGGCCAGGGCGTCGTCATGGAAACCCTCAACCTCGCTCAAACGCGCGGTTACGGCACGGGGGGCACGCTGCATATCGTCATTAACAACCAGATCGGGTTCACCACTTCCGATCCGCGCGATACCCGTTCCACGCTGTATTGCACCGACGTCGTCAAGATGATCCAGGCGCCTGTCTTCCATGTGAACGGCGACGATCCCGAAGCAGTGGTCTACGTGACCCAGCTGGCGCTCGATTACCGCCTGCAGTTTCATCATGATGTCGTGGTGGACATCGTTTGCTTCCGCAAGCTCGGCCACAACGAACAAGACACTCCTTCGCTCACCCAGCCGCTCATGTACAAGAGCATTGGCAAGCATCCCGGCACCCGCAAAGTGTATGCGGACAAGCTGGTGGCGCAGGGCGTCCTGACCGAGGAAGAAGTCGACCAGATGGTCAAGGACTATCGCCAGCTCATGGAAGATGGTCAGCGCACCATCGAACCAGTCCTGACTGACTACAAGAACAAGTATTCCACTGACTGGTCCCCATTCCTGGGCGCCAAATGGACTGACCAGGCCGACACCGGTGTGCCTGTCGCCGAGCTAACCCGTATCGGCGAAAAGCTCACGACGGTGCCGGAAGATTTCACGCCGCATTCATTGGTCAACAAGCTGTTGAATGATCGCCGCAAGATGGCGCGCGGCGAACAGAACGTCGACTGGGGCATGGGCGAGCATCTTGCCTTTGCCACGCTGGTTGCCAGCGGCTATGCCATTCGCATCACCGGCCAGGATTCCGGTCGCGGTACGTTCACGCACCGCCATGCCGTGCTACACGACCAGAAGCGCGAGCGCTGGAACGACGGTACCTACATTCCGCTCCAGAACGTGACCGAAACCCAGGCACCGTTCACGGTCATCGACTCCGTGTTGTCGGAAGAAGCCGTGCTGGCGTTCGAATATGGTTACGCAACGGCCGAGCCCAACACACTTACCATCTGGGAAGCCCAGTTCGGCGATTTCGTCAACGGCGCCCAGGTTGTAATTGATCAGTTCATCACATCAGGTGAAGCCAAATGGGGCCGCCAGTGCGGTCTTACCCTGATGCTGCCGCACGGTTATGAAGGCCAGGGCCCCGAGCACTCTTCGGCGCGTATCGAGCGCTTCCTGCAATTGTGCGCCGACAACAATATCCAGGTTGTGCAGCCCACCAACGGGGCGCAAATTTTCCATGTATTGCGTCGCCAGATGATCCGGCCATTCCGCAAGCCGTTGATCATCCTTACTCCGAAATCTTTGCTGCGTAACAAAGAAGCCACTTCGTCCCTGGCAGACCTGGCCAACAACCAGTTCTTGCCAGTCATCGGCGAGCAGGACGACAGCATTGATCCAGCGTCGGTCAGCCGGGTGCTGGTCTGTTCGGGCAAGGTCTATTACGATATCGTCCATGCCCGCAAAGAGGCCGGTCGTACCGATGTGGCAGTATTGCGTGTTGAGCAGCTGTATCCGTTCGCGCACAAGGCTTTCCAGGCCGAGCTGCAAAAATATGTCAACGCTAAGGAAATTGTCTGGGTTCAGGACGAACCTCAAAACCAAGGTCCCTGGTTCTATATTCAGCATCATCTTTACGAGAACATGGCCGACGGTCAGAGGTTGGGCTATGCGGGGCGCGCGGCATCGGCGTCTCCGGCCGTGGGCTATCTGGCCAAGCACCAGGAGCAGCAACGCAACTTGCTTGAACAGGCCCTGGCGCCCAAATTCAAAAGCTTCATGCTGACTAAATAACGAATATTTTCAAACGGAATACATACCATGGCAATTACTGATGTTCTCGTTCCCCAGCTTTCCGAATCGATAACCGAGGCGACGCTGCTCACCTGGAAGAAGCAACCTGGCGAAGCGGTCCAAGCCGACGAGATCCTGATAGAAGTCGAGACCGACAAAGTGGTTCTGGAGGTTCCGGCGCCATCGTCCGGCGTGCTCAAGGAAATCGTCAAAGGTGACGGTAGTACCGTCGCAGCGGGCGAAGTCCTGGCTCGTATCGACAGCGAAGGCAAGGCTTCCGCGCCGGCAGCCGCCGCTGCGGCAGAACCCGCAACGACGGTTACCGCTGGGGCGGCCGCCCCGGCTCCCACCGCCGGCGCAAAGTCCGCATCCGCGGCAGCTTCTCCTGCGGCAAACAAGATACTTGCTGAAAAGGGTGTTGATCCCGCTACGCTGGAAGGTACCGGACGTGGCGGGCGCGTTACCAAGGGCGATGCGCTCGCCGCCGGTGACGCTCCTGCCAGGAAGGCTGTCGCGCCGGTCACGCCAGCCACGATGTCGCTTGATGGACGTCCTGAACAGCGCGTGCCCATGAGCCGCTTGCGGGCCCGCGTCGCTGAGCGCCTTCTGCAGTCGCAAGCCGACAATGCCATTCTCACGACCTTCAATGAAGTGAACATGCAGGGTATTCTCGATCTGCGCAAGAAGTACAAAGATCAGTTCGAGAAAGAGCACGGGGTCAAGTTGGGCTTTACGTCCTTCTTCGTCAAGGCGGCTGTGGCCGCGCTCAAGAAGTATCCGGTGGTCAACGCCTCGGTGGACGGAAAAGACATCATCTATCACGGCTACTTCGATATCGGCATTGCGGTCGGCAGCCCGCGTGGTCTGGTGGTTCCGATTCTGCGTAATGCGGATCAAATGTCCATTGCCGACATCGAAAAGCAGATCGCCGACTTTGGCAACCGGGCACGTGACGGCAAGCTGACTCTTGAAGAGCTCACCGGGGGCACGTTCTCCATTTCGAATGGCGGCGTTTTCGGCTCCATGCTTTCCACACCTATCATCAATCCTCCACAGTCGGCCATACTGGGCATTCATGCCACGAAGGACCGCGCGGTCGTCGAGAACGGCCAAGTCGTGGTGCGGCCCATGAACTACCTGGCCATGTCTTACGATCATCGCATTATCGACGGACGCGAAGCGGTCTTGGCATTGGTGGCTATCAAGGAAGCGTTGGAAGATCCACAGCGCCTCTTGCTGGACGTCTAAGCGTGCACGCTACGGCGCAATGAAAACCGGCTGGCGCTCCTCGTGCAGGACACGCCGGCCATTTTTTTCCTTTTGGTTTTTCGTCGTGGAAGCGTTACGTGGCAATGCCCCCGCTTCCCCGCTACTTGCGAATCCTTCGGGCGGTTCGCGCCAACATTATCTAGATCGAGAAAATAATGGCTAAACAATTTGACGTCGTCGTCATCGGTGCTGGTCCAGGCGGCTATATTGCTGCAATTCGTGCTGCTCAGTTGGGCCAGAGCGTGGCATGTATTGATGCCTGGAGCACGGTGGATGGCAAACCGGCTCCCGGTGGCACATGCACCAACGTGGGTTGCATTCCGTCCAAAGCGTTGTTGCAGTCTTCCGAGCATTACGAGCAGGCCAATCATCACTTTGCCGAGCACGGCATCGAGATCAAGGGCGTCGAGCTCAAGCTCGATACCCTGGTCGGCCGCAAGGATACCGTCGTCAAGCAAAACAACGACGGCATTTTGTATCTGTTCAAAAAGAACAAAATCACGTACTTCCACGGCACAGGATCATTCCTGGCTCACGTTGACGGCGGCTGGTCCATCAAGGTGTCCGGCACTGTCGATGAGGACCTGGTTGCCAAGCACGTAATCGTGGCCACCGGTTCCTCGCCGCGAGCCTTGCCCGGCCTTCCGTTCGACGAAACGCAGATCCTGTCCAACGATGGCGCCTTGCGCATCCCAGCGGTACCCAAGAAACTGGGAGTAATCGGCGCAGGGGTGATTGGACTGGAACTGGGCAGCGTATGGCGTCGCCTGGGCGCTGAAGTCACCATACTTGAGGCAATGCCCGAGTTCCTGGCCGTTGCCGACCAGCAGGTGGCCAAGGAAGCCCAGAAGGCATTTGCCAAGCAGGGGCTCGCCATCCATACGGGCGTCAAGATCGGTGAAGTCAAGACGGCCGCCAAATCCGTCACGGTGCCTTATACCGACGCCTCGGGCGCCGAACAGAAACTGGTGGTCGACCGCCTTATCGTCTCTATTGGCCGGGTGCCGAATGTCTCGGGACTGGGCGTGGATACCGTCGGCCTCAAGCTGGACGAGCGCGGCTTCATTGTTGTCGACGACGATTGCAGGACCAACCTGCCGAATGTCTGGGCGGTCGGCGACGTGGTGCGCGGTCCGATGCTGGCCCACAAGGCCGAGGAAGAAGGCGTCGCGGTGGCCGAGCGTATTGCCGGGCAGCACGGTCATGTCAACTTCGGCACCATTCCGTTCGTCATCTATACATCTCCGGAAATTGCCTGGGTCGGCAAGAACGAGCAGCAACTCAAGACCGAAGGGCGCGACTACAAAGCGGGTAGTTTCCCCTTCATGGCCAACGGACGCGCACGCGCCCTGGGCGACACCACCGGATTTGTCAAGATTCTGGCTGACGCCAAGACCGACGAGGTACTGGGCGTCCACATCATCGGTCCCCAGGCGTCCGAACTCATCTCCGAAGCTGTCACCATCATGGAATTCCGTGGTGCGGCGGAAGACATCGCGCGCATTTGCCACGCTCATCCAACCCTGTCCGAAGCCATGAAAGAAGCGGCCCTGGCAGTTGACAAGCGCACGTTGAATTTCTGATCAACGATTTACGCGCAGCATGAACAGATGAGGGGCGGGCGTTTGACCTGCCCTTCATCGTTATACGAGTCCGTTTAATGAATGTCCTAGAGTATTACCACCAGGCGCTCGACGAGCGCGGTTATCGATGCGATGAAGCACAGCTGGCAGCCATTGAGCGCCTGCAAGTGTATTTTGACGAATGGGTGGCATTCAAGAACGCGCGATCCACTTCATTTAAAAAAATATTTCGCCGGCCGGATGTGCCCAGGGGGGTCTACCTTTGGGGCGGAGTAGGGCGCGGCAAGAGTTTCTTGATGGACGCCTTCTACCTTACCGTTCCGGTCAAGCGCAAGGTGCGCCTGCATTTTCATGAGTTCATGCGCGGAGTGCATCGCGAGCTGGGTGAAGTACGCGGGCAGCAGGACCCGCTGGACGAGGTGGCGCGACGCATTGCCAAGCGCTATCGCCTTATTTGCTTCGATGAGTTCCACGTATCGGATGTGGCTGACGCCATGATTCTCTACCGTCTATTGCTCAAATTATTTGAAAACGGCACGTCATTCGTCATGACCTCGAATTATGAACCTTCCACGCTGTATCCCGACGGCTTGCACCGCGATCGCATCCTGCCTGCAATAAAGTTGCTGCAAGAAAGAATGGACATACTCAATGTAGATACCGGCGTCGACTATCGGCGCCGTGCGCTCGAGCAGGTGCGCATGTATCTGACCCCAATCACGCCTCAGACCAATAAAGAACTGGAAGCCGACTTCAACCGTCTGCTCGACACCGCAGCCATGAAGCCGGTGCTCACGGTTGAACACCGGCAACTCAAGGCGATCGCCCTGGGTGGAAGCATAGTCTGGTTTGATTTTGCGACCTTGTGTGGCGGTCCGCGATCACAGAACGACTATCTGGATCTGGCGAGCCGCTTTCATACGGTTATATTGTCGGACGTGCCGCGCATGAGCGCGCGCCATGCCTCCGAAGCGCGCCGCTTTACGTGGTTGATCGATGTGTTCTACGATCACAAGGTTAAGCTCATCATGTCCGCCGAATGCGAGGCCGACGAACTCTACACAGAAGGCCCCATGGCGAATGAATTTCACCGCACGGTGTCACGCATCATGGAGATGCAGTCGCGCGAATACCTAGAGTCCGATCGGCGCGAAGCCGCCACGCTGTAAGATGCCGGGAAGCTCACGATCGCGGCACTCCCTCCTGCAACCTGTCTGAATCAAGAAATTTATGAATACCCGCGTATTAACCGGCATTACGACTTCCGGAACTCCCCATCTGGGCAACTATGCCGGCGCCATTCGACCGTCGGTACAAGCCAGCAATCTGCCGGAGGTGGATGCCTTTTATTTCATGGCCGACTACCATGCGCTCATAAAATGCGATGATCCGCAGCGTATTGCCCGCTCCCGTCTCGAGATAGCCGCCACGTGGATAGCGGCGGGACTGGATCCCGATAAAGTCACCTTCTACCGCCAGTCTGACATCCCCGAGATTCCCGAGCTGTGCTGGATGCTTACCTGTGTCACGGCAAAAGGCCTGATGAACCGCGCCCATGCCTACAAGGCCTCCGTCGACCAGAATATCGCGAGGCAGGCCGAGCCCGATGATGGCATCACTATGGGACTGTTTTCCTACCCCATACTGATGGCGGCGGATATCCTGTTGTTCAATGCCCACAGGGTGCCCGTGGGGCGCGACCAGATTCAACACCTCGAGATGACGCGCGACATCGCTCAGCGTTTCAATAATCTGTATGGACAGGGCACCGACTTGTTTGTGTTGCCGGAAGTGCAGATCGACGACGACGTCGCGACGCTGCCGGGCCTTGACGGCCGCAAGATGTCCAAAAGCTATGACAACACCATACCGTTGTTTGAAGGCGGCTCCAAGGCTTTGCGCAGCGCTGTGAAGCGTATCGTGACGGATTCGCTTGAGCCTGGGCAGCCGAAAGACGCGGATGGTTCGCACTTGTATATGCTGTACCGGGCTTTTGCGACCCCCGCTGAATCCAGGATCTTTCGTGAACAACTCCAGGCCGGCCTCGGTTGGGGCGATGCCAAGGAATTGTTGTCGGATCGAATCGAGCAAGACCTGGCTCCCATGCGCGATCGCTACGCCGACCTCATGGCTCATCCTGAACGTATTGAAGATATTCTGCAAGTTGGTGCTGCCAAAGCGCGCGCGCTGTCGCGCCCGTTCATGGCGCGTCTGCGTGAAGCCGTGGGCCTGCGTACGGCAGTCGTGGCACGTCCTGCCAAGTCAGTAGGCGAAAAGAAACCCGCTGGCAAGCGGGCACGTTTCGTGAGTTTCCGTGACGAGGATGGAAAATTCCGTTTTCGCCTGTTGGGAGCGGATGGCCATGAGTTGCTACTGTCCGAACCCTTCGATAATCCCAAGGCGACCGGCGCGCTGACCCGGGTGTTGCAGGAAACGCCGCTCGCAACCCTGCTCAGGGACGAGAGCGGGACGATGCTTGTGGATATAGACGGGACGGTGGCTCTGCGCTTTCCGTCCACCAAACTTGAGTCGGTGACCCAGGCCATTGACAGCCTGCGCGGGGATCAGGCCTGACCGTTCATTCCATTGAAGAAGCTGGCCAGGTTGATCTCCAGCGTTTCGAGGTGATAACCGCCTTCCTGCACAACCAGGGTGGGAAGATTCAGCTGCCTGACAACACTGGCAAGGCGGTGGAACCCTTCGGTTGACACCGCAACCTGGGCCTGAGGGTCTTCTTTGTAAATGTCGAATCCCAAGGCAAGCACCAGGGCCTCCGGTTCGAAGCCGCGTATCGCGGCAATGGATTCTTGCAGCCGCTCAAAGAATACGTGCTCGGCCGAGCCGTGCGGCATGGGCAGGTTCAGGTTGTAACCCACGCCTTTTCCTGAGCCACGTTCATCGTCAAAGCCGGTAACGGCGGGATAGAAGTTCGTCGGATCGCCGTGTATGGAGATATAGAACATATCGTCTCTGTCGTAGAATATCTCTTGTATGCCTTGTCCATGATGCATGTCAGTATCGAGCACAACGATGCGTTTATATTTCTGGTGCAACACTTGTGCCGCAATCGCGGCGTTGTTCAGATAGCAGAAGCCTCCGGCGGCTTCTGCGCGGGCATGGTGGCCCGGCGGTCGGCAGAGCGCATACGCGGCACCCTTTCCTTCCAGCAGTGCGTGGGCGGCCGCCACCGCGCTTTGGGCCGACCAATATGCCGAACGCCAGGTAGACTCGCCGACGGGACAGCTACCGTCGGCCAGGTAGCGGGCAGCTTCAGCCAATACTCCTCGCAAGGCATTAGGTTCGCGCACATAGATATTTGAAATCACCTCGTCGCCCCAATCCGATGGCAAGAGCTTCCAGCGTCGGTGTGCGCCTTCCAGAAAGCGCAGATAACTGATGCCGTGCACGTCCAGTAAGGGCAGCATTCCGGAATCATGCGGCTGGATTATCGGATAGCCCAGAGTCCTTACCGCTTGCACCATGCGTACGGCGCGGTCTGGTATTTCCTGGGGTATGCGCATCTGCCCACGCGAAAGATAGGTCCGTGGATGATGCAGCAACTGTTCTGGGTGAAAGAAGGTATCCATGTCGCGCATATCCGTGTGAAACATACACCGGCCATCCCGGCTGGATGACCGTCATTCGCAGCGTTGTGCCTGTAATCCCAGTTCCTGACATAAAGAGAGAATGTCGGAAGTTTTATCCCGGTAGACCAGGATGACCTGGAAATCGTGTGTGTAGCTCTCGCCGAAACTAATCAAGCTGTACTTTTCATGATGAGTTTGCAACTGCTGGTCCACCCAGTGGTAGAAGTCGGTGATGGTCTCGAAATTGTTGTTGTCGTAAGGATATTCAGGAAGCGCCGGATGCTCGAAGGAATCCACGATCTGCTCGTAGAGCTCGTCTACCGTGTCGGCCACCGCAAAGTAGTCCTCGAGTTCGACAAAAATGATAAAGGAACCCACTCCCTCGGGATCATATTCAGCCACCTTGGCCGCGTCGGCCCCATAATTCTCCTTAAGTGTCTTGACGGCGTCGGTCCTGGCCTGAAGACAGATGTTGACGATGCGGGATGTCTCGTGTTCATCGAGATCGTCACAGGAAAGCAGGCCGATAAGCGTGCCGAGCTTTTGCGGATAAGTATCGGATTCGATAGTCATAGGGATTATTTCCGGAGTTTGGCAAAAGCGGCGGCCATGGCGCCCGTAGCGACGGGCTCTGATGCGTTTCTTGGCTGGGCGTGGCGGGGCGCAGGGCCGGTGCCTGGGCGTCGATCGGGCGCTGCGCGGCGCACCGGAGCGGCCTCGTCGTTTAAGCGCATTGTGAGGCCAATGCGCTTACGCGCAGCGTCTACTTCCTGGACCTTGACCTTGACAGTTTGTCCGACCCGCACCACATCGCGTGGATCCTTGATGAAGGTATCGGACAAGGCGGAAATATGAACCAGTCCGTCCTGGTGTACCCCGATGTCGATGAATGCTCCGAAGTTGGCCACATTGGTGACCACGCCTTCCAGGATCATGCCGGTGTGAAGGTCGTTGATGGTGTTGACGCCTTCCTTGAATTGCGCCGTCTTGAATTCCGGACGAGGGTCGCGCCCGGGCTTCTCCAGTTCAGCAAAAATGTCTTTGACGGTGGGAAGTCCGAAACGCTCATCGGTGAATTCGGACGGCGAGATGCCTTTCAATGCGCCTTGCTGTCCCATGATCTGTCTGGCCTCGGCATTGATCTTTGCCAGTATGCGCTCAACGACAGGGTAGGCCTCGGGATGTACGGACGACGCATCCAATGGATTGTCGCCGTCGGGTACGCGCAGGAATCCCGCTGCCTGCTCGAACGCCTTGTCGCCAAAACGCGGAACTTTGAGCAGTCCCTTGCGACTGGAAAATGCGCCATTCTGATCGCGCCAGCTGACAATATTCTTGGCCAGGAGGGCACTGAGGCCGGACACCCGCGTAAGCAACGGTGCCGACGCCGTATTGACATCGACGCCAACCGCATTCACGCAGTCTTCGATAACGGCGTCGAGCGACCGTGCGAGCTCGCGCTGGTTGACATCGTGCTGGTATTGCCCGACGCCAATTGCCTTGGGTTCGATCTTGACCAGTTCTGCCAGCGGGTCCTGCAAGCGCCGGGCGATGGATACCGCGCCGCGCAACGTGACATCGAGATCGGGAAACTCGTGGGCGGCCAATTCGGACGCGGAATACACGGATGCTCCCGCTTCCGAGACCATGACGCGTATCAGGGCGATGGCGGGATATTTCTCCATCATGTCGATGACAAGTTTTTCGGTTTCGCGCGAGGCAGTGCCATTGCCGATGGCAACGAGCTCAACCTTGTGCTTTACGACCAGCGCGGCCAGCGTCTTGATGCTGCCGTCACGGTCGCGTCGCGGCTCGAAAGGATAAATGGTCGCGGTATCGAGTACTTTGCCGGTGGCATCGATAGCGGCCGCCTTGACTCCCGTGCGTATGCCTGGATCCAGCCCCAGCACCGACTTTGGACCGGCCGGGGCGGCCAGCAGCAAGTCTTTCAGATTCGCTGCGAACACGCGTATTGCTTCTTGCTCGGCCGTTTCGCGCAAGCGTCCTATGAGCTCGGACTCGAAGGCCGTCAGGAGCTTCACGCGCCATGTCCAGCGGCATACTTCGCCCAGCCAGCGCGCCCGGGGAAGGGCTTGCGCGTCGAAGCCGGCCTGCACATTGAGGAAGTCGGCGATCCTGGCCACGCAGGGGTGAGGTGTTTGCGATTCGAGCTCGGCCTCTAGACCGAGGCGGATGTCCAAGGCTCCTTGCTGTCGTCCGCGAAGCATGGCCAGGATGCGATGCGAAGGCAGCATTCGCAGCGGTTCGCTGAAGTCGAACCAGTCGCGGAAGTTGTCGCCTTCGTTTTCCTTGCCCTCGACCACCTTGGAATACAAAAGTCCTGTGCTCCATAAATAGTCGCGCATGTTGGCCAGCAGATCCGCGTTCTCGGCGTATCGCTCTGCAAGTATGTCGCGCGCGCCGTCCAGCGCCGCCTTGGCATCGTTGATGGAAGCTTCCGCATTGAGATAGCTGGCGGCGAGCACATTCGGGTCGCAGCCGGGGTCGGCGATTATGGCATCGACCAGCGGTTCGAGGCCGGCTTCACGGGCTATTTGCGCGCGCGTGCGTCGCTTGGGCTTGTAGGGCGCATACAAGTCCTCGAGTCGCTGCTTGGTATCGGCGGCGTTGATTTCCTTGTGCAAGGCTTCGCTCAGCTTGCCCTGTTGCTCGATGGACTCCAGGATGGCCAGACGCCGGGATTCAAGTTCGCGCACATACGAGAGGCGGAGTTCGAGATTGCGCAGCACGGTATCGTCCAGGCCCCCGGTGGCTTCTTTACGGTAACGAGCAATGAATGGAACGGTCGCGCCGTCATCGAGCAGTTCTACCGTGGCGGCAACCTGCGCTGCCCGAACATTGAGTTCGGCGGCCAGCAAGGCAATGATACGGGCGGGATCCGCTGCTTGTACGACAGAGGCGGGTTTGGCTTGCACAGAGGTATCAGTCATGAGTCCATAATAAAAACATAAGTCGTGCGGCGAATTTTGCCACAAGCCGACAGCGTAGCCGAAAATACGCGGGTATCATCACAGGTGGCTCTCCTCTCCGGGGACTTTACCCCTTTTCCGTACCCCAATCATGCGGATAGTTTCCGTATTTACCCTCAATGCTCCTGCAAGAACTCTCTGATATCTTTGCCCCCGACGGGCCTATTGCCAAAGCTATGCCCGACTACCGTCCGCGGCAGGCACAACTCGAATTGGCCCAGGCAATCGAGGAAACCTTGCGTGACCATTCCATCCTGATCGCCGAGGCGGGCACCGGAACCGGCAAGACGTGGGCGTACCTGGTGCCCGCGTTTCTCAGCGGCAGCAAAGTGCTGGTTTCCACGGGTACCCGTACATTGCAGGACCAGTTGTTCCGCCGTGATTTGCCGCGCTTGCGCAAGGCACTGGCCATGCCTATCAATGTGGCGCTCCTGAAGGGCCGTGGCAATTATGTCTGCCCTTATCACCTGGAACGCTTGTCAGGTGACGATCGTGCGCTGAAATCACGCGCCGAAATAAGTCAGTTGCGTCATATACAGGTCTTTGCACAACAGACCAAAACAGGCGACAAAAGCGATCTGGTTCAAGTGCCCGAAGATGCCGATATCTGGAATCGCGTCACCTCGACGCGAGAAAATTGCCTGGGCCAGGAATGTCCTCATGTGCGCGATTGTTTTGTGCTCAAGGCGCGTCGCCAGGCGCAGGACGCGGACCTTGTGGTCGTCAATCACGCCTTGTTCATGGCCGATCTGGCACTGCGCGAGGAGGGGATCACCGAACTCTTGCCCACCGTCGAACTGGTCGTATTCGATGAAGCGCATCAATTGCCCGATATCGCCACGCGTTTCCTGGGTTCCAGTGTTTCGTCGCATCAGTTGCTGGACCTGTCCCGCGCAGCCGAAGCCGCGGGGCTGGCTCATGCGCGTGAATCCACTAACTGGAGCGAAGTCGGCAAGAAAATCGAACATGCGGCGCGCCAGCTTCGCCTCGCGGGGGCGGCGCTCGACAAAATGCCTGGTCGCAAGGCCACTTTCCAGGCCATCCCCAATGCGGCGGAATTCGACACCGCGCTGCAAGATCTACTCCAAGTGCTGGATAGCAGCTCGGCACTGCTGGGGGTGGTCAGCGAGAAACACCCCGATCTCGCCGCGGTGGCCAAGACCTGCCTGGATATACGCGCCAAGCTGTACCAATGGAGTCAGCCCGACCGGCAGGGAAACAACGCGCTCAATCCGCCCAATGCCGACGGTTCGCCTGGCGGCAAAGAGCTTGCGGCGGCAGTCCGCTGGGTTGAACAAAGCCTGCATCATTTGCGGCTGCATAGTGCTCCGTTGTCCGTCGCACAGATATTCTCGCGCTACCGCGGCAAGGACCAGGCCTGGGTGCTCACTTCCGCAACGCTGTCGGTCCATGGCGATTTCGGTCACTTCCTCCGCCAGTTGGGGCTTTGGGAAGCCAGGACAGAAAGCTGGAATTCGCCATTCGACTACGCCGGACAGGGCGTTTTGTATGTGCCGCGAAACTTGCCGCTACCCAGCGATCGCGAATTCAACGAAAAATTCGTGGCCGCCTTGCTGCCCCTGATACGCACATCGACAGGAGGCGTACTGGTCCTGTGCACCACGCTGCGCGCCGTGGACCGGATCGCGGAGCTCTTGCAGGAACATTTCGAAGATCACGATATTGAACGCGTACTGTTGCGACAGGGGGAAAGCTCCCGCGGTGCGCTGCTGGAACGATTCAGGGCGGAAAAGAACGCCGTGCTGGTTGGCAGCGCCAGCTTCTGGGAGGGCATCGACGTGCCGGGCGATGCGCTAACGCTGGTAGCCATCGACAAGCTGCCGTTTGCCCCGCCTGACGATCCGGTGCTGGAGGCGCGCTTGAACCTGTGCCGCACTCAAGGAGGGAACCCGTTCATGGAGTACCAGTTGCCGGAAGCGGCAATCGCCCTGAAGCAAGGTGCGGGACGTCTTATTCGATCAGAGCAGGATTGGGGGGTGTTGATGGTGGGCGACGCGCGTATCGTCGAGAAGCCCTACGGGAAGCTGCTGTGGCGTGGTTTGCCACCTTTTGCACGCACCCGCGAACCTGCGCAAGTCGTGGCCTTTATCGAAAAGAAGCAGGCCACGCAAGCGATATAGGTTCAGTAAGTCGGCTCTAGAACCAATTGATGGGATTCCAGTTGTTCACTGACTCTTCCAGGCCTTTTTCATAGTACTGGGTGTCTGGGTAGTTATGGTCCAGCACGCGCTTGGCGTTGTCGCGCAGTTCGGTCATGCCCAGCTTGTCGTAGGACAGGTATATAAGATATAGCGCCCGTTCCGCTACCGGCACACCCTGGAAATCGGTGATGACGGTTTGCGCGCGGTTGATGGCCGCCACGTAAGCGCCGCGCGTGTAATAGTATTCAGCCACATGGACTTCGTTGCGGGCGATGGTGTCCACCAGCCACGTCACGCGCTTCTTGGCATCCGCCGTATAGCGGCTGTCAGGATAGCGTTCGATGAGCTCGTTGAACGACTCGTATGATTCGCGCAGGCCCTTGGGATCGCGCTCGCTGGGGTCCTGGCGCGTGAACTTCGTGAATGCGGCGCTTGGGGGCGTGAACGTAATCAACCCTTTCAGGTACAGCATGTAGTCCGTACCCGGATGGTTGGGGTACTGCTGCTGAAAGCGATCGATTGCCGCCAGCGCCTGTTCGGGTTCTTCGTCCTTCCAGTTGATGTAGGCCTGGTCTATAAGCGATTGTTGTGCATAGCCGCCAAACGGGTAGCGCGATTCGACGGCTTCCAGCCGGCTGCGGGCGTCTTTCCAGTTTCCGGCGCTGATCTCGGTGCGTGCGTCCTGGTAAAGGCGGTCGGCTGACCAGCCAGCGGTCGGGTCTTGTTCGGTCTTGACGGTTCCGCAACCGGCAATCAAGCCTGCGGCAGCGAAGACAAGCAGGGCCTGACCTAGGCGCTTCAGGCCGGGAATTCGAAATATTTGGAGGTCGAGACGAGTCACAAAAGCATCCTTGGTGTTAGCATTGCAGGCTGATTATATGATTTGTCGCCATGCCTGACACAGATATCTCCAAAGAAAGTTTAATACCCGCCGCGCCCCTGGAGTTCCAGCTTCCATTCAAGGCCCTTCCAGAACGGTTGGATAAAGTGCTGGCCAAGCTTATACCCGATCATTCACGCAGCCGGCTGCAGGGCTGGATAGAGGGGGGGCATGTCCTGGTCAACGGCCAGCCCGGTCGCATCAAGCAGATGGTCAATGCTGGCGACAAGCTTGCCGTGTTCGAGCAACAGCCCCCGGAATCCCTGGCATTCAGCCCGGAGCCCGTCGATTTCAGCGTGGTTGCAGAAAGTCCCGACTGGATCGTCGTGAACAAGCCAGCCGGCCTGGTGACTCATCCAGGCGCTGGCAACTGGCGGGGAACCTTGCTGAATGGCTTGCTTCACCGTTTTCCAGAGCTCAGCCTGGTGGCCCGGGCAGGAATTGTCCACAGACTGGACAAAGACACATCCGGACTGCTGGTGATAGCCCGCCATGAAAAGTCGCAAACATACCTCATCCGTCAGTTGCAGGCAAGAACCGTCAGCCGGGAATACCTGGCGCTGGTGCACGGCCGTCTGAATCGGGCGGGCACCGTCAAGGCGGAAATAGGCCGAGACCCGCGCGTGCCAGTGCGCATGGCGGTCGACAATCCCATTGCGCCGAAACCCGCCATCACCCATTATTCCCCCTTGCGTTCCGGCAGCGTCAATGACGATATGTCCGTGACTGAAGTAGCATGCAAGCTGGAAACCGGGCGCACCCACCAGATTCGTGTGCATATGACCAGCCTGCGCCATCCCCTGGTGGCCGACCTGCTGTATGGCGGCAAGCTCGTCGCCGGCGCGACGCGCCAGATGTTGCACGCGCAGGCTCTCAGTTTCGACGACCTGGCCACTGGCGACAGGGTTTCATTCAATGCACCCCTGCCCGACGACTTCAGTCATGTGCTGGAAGGCATATCGTGGGAGGCGTGAGCCCGGATGGGGCTTTCCCTTCGGTCTCGGGCACACCGTGGCCGGGAATCAGTTATTTCTGCAGCACGCGTGAAGGTGGAGTCAGCGAAGGCCCCTGGTCTTCGATGAATGTCGGACTGCACACCGGAGACCGCCTTTCGCATGTGCAGGCCAACCGGCACGTGCTGCGTCGTTTCTTGCCTGGCGAGCCAGTATGGCTGAACCAGGTGCACGGCTGTGAAGTCCTTGACGCCGACCAGAGCCTGATGGATTTGTCGCCGGGCAGCCCATCAGTCGTTCCCACTGCTGACGCGTCGATCACCATGCAACGTGGTCGCGTCCTGGCCATCATGACAGCAGATTGCCTGCCCGTGGTATTGGCCAGCACCGATGGTCGTGCGCTCGGCGTGGCTCATGCCGGATGGCGTGGTCTTGCCGCTGGCATACTTGAACAGACACTCGCCGCATTGCACCAGCGTCACCAGTCAGCGGCCTCATGGCGCGCCTGGATCGGACCGGCCATCGGGCCTCGACATTTCGAAGTTGGCGCCGATGTCTACGCCGCCTTTGTCGATCATGACGACCAGGCCCGACGTTTTTTCGCCAAGGCAGTGTCTGGCGAAAAATGGCTGGCGGATCTCCCGTCCCTGGCGCGACACAGGCTTGAAAGGGCCGGTGTCGACAGCATCGAACTGAGTGGTCATTGCACGTATTCCCGACCCGACTTGTTCTATTCCTACCGGCGCGAAACCGAGACGGGCAGGCTTGTCACCTTGGCTTGGCTTGATGCGCAATCATCACAATGACAGAACGCCAAATTGCGTAGCGACTTTCCCTGATTGACAGCATCCCCAATGGGATACAAGATGGTGCAGAGAGTCGATATATGCAAGGTGTCAAAATTGAGTGCTTCGTCCCCATCCCAACGGCCCGGTCCGGTAAGCGTAGCACCTGAAAAGCTCGCTGAAATACAGGCCGATTTCTCGCGCGAATGGCTACGTATCATTACGTCCGCGCAGCAGGGCACGCTCGAAAAACCGGCAGACCGGCGTTTCGCCTCCGAAGCATGGAAAACCCACACCGGCTATCTCGCCACTGCCCACGCCTATCTGCTTTCGGCAAAGGCCATGAATCAAATGGTCGACGCGGCCCAATTGAGCGAACCCGTAAGAAATCGTCTTCGTTTTTCAGTGATGCAGTGGGTGGAGGCCATGTCGCCGTCAAACTTCCTGGTCACCAATCCCGAAGTCCAAAGCAAGCTGCTCGAAACCAACGGGCAATCACTCGCTCTCGGTATTCAAAACCTGTTGGCCGATATGCAGAAGGGGCGTCTTACCCAATCCGACGAATCCCAGTTCGAACTAGGCAGGAACATCGCCGCTACTGAAGGCTCAGTCATATTCCAGAACGAGCTCATGCAGCTCATCCAGTATGCGCCCCTCACCGACAAGGTGTACCAGAAGCCACTGCTTATCGTGCCGCCTTGCATCAACAAGTACTACATACTCGACCTTCAGCCCGAAAGCTCCTTCGTGCGTTATGCGGTGGAACAGGGTTTTACGGTGTTCCTCATTTCATGGCGCAACCCGCTGCCCGGGGACACCGACGGCATCAAAGATGCGACGTGGGGCGATTACCTCAAGCATGGTGTGCTTCAGGCGGTGGATATTGCCAGCGATGTCACGGGACAGGCGCAGATCAATACCCTGGGCTTTTGCGTGGGCGGCACGTTGCTGGCGTCCGCGCTGGCCTTGGCGCTGGCCGACGGTCGCGACCCGGTGGCATCGCTTACGCTGCTGACCACCTTGCTCGATTTCGACGATACGGGTGTGCTCGATGTCTTCGTCGACGAACTGCACGCCAGCTCGCGTGAACAGCAATTGGGCCATGGCTGCCTTATGTCGGCTCGCGAACTGGGCACCACCTTTTCTTTCCTTCGGCCCAACGAGCTAGTCTGGAATTACGTCGTCAACAACTATCTCAAGGGCGAATCGCCACAGGCGTTCGATCTGTTGTACTGGAATGCCGACGGTACGAACCTTCCCGGCCCGTTCTTCACTTGGTATTTCCGAAATACCTATCTTGAGAATAACCTGAAGGTGCCAAACCGCGTGACGGTCGATGGTCAAGGCATTGATCTGGGCCGTCTCGCTATGCCGGCGTATATATACGGTTCCCGCGACGACCACATCGTGCCTTGGCGTACGTCTTTTGCGGCAACGCGATTGCTGTCCGGGTCATCCCGCTACGTGCTGGGCGCGTCGGGCCACATCGCCGGCGTCATCAATCCTGCGGCCAAGAAGCGTCGTAACTACTGGGCCCACGACACGCAATCGGCGCCCGGAAAAGAATTCCCTGGTCCGGAAGCCTGGCTCGATGCCGCAACCCAGCACCCGGGCAGCTGGTGGCCCGATTGGGCAACCTGGCTCGCGTCGCATTCGGGCAGCATGGTCGGTGCGCGTACCAAATTGGGAAGTGCCCATTATGTCCCGTTACAGTCGGCACCCGGCGACTACGTCAAGATAAAGGCAATCTAGCGAAGCCACAAGGCAGGCTGGTCCTAGTCGACTGTCCAAAATTTAAAAAAAGGAGCACACAATGAGCGGCAAAGTTGCGTATGTAACAGGAGGAATGGGCGGCATTGGTACATCCATATGCCAGCGCCTGGCCAAGGAAGGCTTTACTGTCGTGGCCGGCTGCGGACCAAGTCGTAATTTCGGCCAGTGGATCGATGAACAGGCCGCACTTGGATACAAGTTTCATGCCTCGGTCGGGAACGTTTCCGACTGGGATTCAACGGTCGACGCCTTCCAGAAGGTTCGGGACGAAATAGGACCCGTCTCGGTCCTGGTCAATAACGCGGGTATTACCCGCGACGGGCTGTTTCGAAAAATGTCCCAGGAAGACTGGCGTGCTGTCATCGATACCAATCTGAACAGCTTGTTCAATGTGACAAAACAGGTCATTGAAGGCATGGTAGACCAGCAGTGGGGGCGCATTATCAACATAAGCTCGGTAAACGGCCAGAAGGGGCAGTTCGGACAAACGAATTATTCCACAGCCAAGGCTGGCATACATGGGTTCACCATGGCGCTCGCCCAAGAGGTCGCCAACAAGGGAATAACGGTTAATACGATATCTCCTGGCTATATAGGTACCGACATGGTCAGGGCAATACGCCCGGATGTTCTCGAAAAGATCGTCGCCACCATTCCGGTCAAGCGCCTGGGTACGCCGGAAGAGATCGGTTCGATGGTGGCCTGGCTGGCGTCTGGCGACTCCGGTTTTGCCACGGGCGCCGATTTTTCACTGAATGGCGGCTTGCACATGGGCTAAGCCCTTCCAGGGGCTTTACCCTCCCTGACAGTGTTTGCCGGCAGGCGGGCGAACGCTGTTATGTTTTTACTTGGTTAGGTTATGACGCAAACTCAAACTGCTGCTTCGGTCCGTCTGATAAAGAAGTATCCGAACAGGCGCTTGTATGACACGAAAACCAGCAGTTACATTACCTTGTCGGATGTGAAGCAACTGGTCCTGGATAACGAAGGCTTCCAGGTTATTGATGCCAAATCCGGCGAAGATCTGACTCGCAGCATACTCTTGCAAATCATTCTTGAAGAAGAAAGTGGTGGCGTGCCTATGTTTTCGCCTACGGCACTTTCGCAAATCATCCGCTTTTATGGCCATGCCACCCAGGGGGTGATGGGCCTCTTTCTTGAAAAGAACCTACAGGCCTTCATGGATATTCAAAACCGGATGGCAGAGCAATCAAAAGGGGTATACGGCACGCAGTTCGGGCCCGAAGCCTGGGCGCAATTCATGAACGTCCAGACCCCCGTTCTTCAGAACATGATGAGCAACTATCTTGATCAAAGCAAGAATCTGTTCGTTCAAATGCAAGACCAGATGCAGGATCAGTCTCGTAATATTTTCACCGCGTTCCCCTTCGTCCCGACTCCGCCAGACAACAAGAAGAAGTAGTACGCGCTTCATGCGTGTTTCTGAACGGCCCTAATGGGGTCGTTTTTTTTCGTCACGATCGTCGACCCGTCGCAAGCAATTAAAACCTGCAGCTTCCATTTGAATTGTTCTGGATCAAAAGCCGGAGTTTCAGACGCTTGTAAGATCAGGGAGCTCATAATGAGAATCATCTCTATTTACGAAATTCCCATAACGGTGCCATGAATAAACTACTCTTTTCAATTTTATTAGGGGCGGGCTTCGCCTTGTCTGCCAGTGCCGCCGAATACCCTATAGGGGTTCCGGCGGAACATCATGGCCTGGAGGTGGCTGCCGTGTATTTGCAGCCCATTGAAATGGATCCTCCCGGAATGATGCGCAATGCCAAAAACTCAGATATTCATCTTGAAGCCGATATCCACGCGACCGCCGACAACAGAAACGGCCTGCCGGAAGGCGCGTGGGCGCCGTATCTGAAGATTCAATATGCGATTCAAAAGAACGGCAGCGACACGATACACAAGGGTGAGCTGATGCCCATGGTCGCCAACGACGGACCGCATTACGGCGATAACATCAAATTGGATGGACCCGGCAAATACCGCCTCACTTTTATCGTAGGCATTCCGGAAGCCGAAAAAATGAACCATTTTGGACGCCACGTCGACAAGGAAACCGGTGTGGCGCCCTGGTTCGCGCCATTTGAAGTGCAGTATCAATTCGTCTATGCCGGCACGGGCAAGAAAGGCGGTTATTAATGGCGGCATCCAGATATTGGTTCGCTGCTCTGGCGCTGATGGCAGGGCTGGTCGCTCCGACGCTGGCCGATGACCTTCCCACATTCACCATCACTTTCACCGCGGACGGCACCATTGATCCGCCACGGATTGAAGTTCCCGCAGGGCGATTCAAGCTCGTCCTGATCAATCAGAGCAAAGATCCGGTGGAGTTCGAAAGCCTGCCCCTGCGCAAGGAAAAAGTCCTGGGCCCTGGAGTGAAGTCTTTTGTTGTCCTGAGTATTTCGCGGCCCGCAGAGTATCCCTTTTTCGATGATTTTCATCAAGATGCCAGGGGTACCCTGGTCGTGCTGCCGAACCCTTGATCTCCGGTACTGAATAATGGAACAAGTCATTTTTATTGTCTGGCGCGAAAGCGTTGAGGCATTGCTGGTGGTGGGCATACTGCTCACTTGGTTGCGCAGCAGCACAGCCGGACGTCGCGGGCTTCCGTGGCTGTGGGGCGGTGTCGCCGCGGGCCTGGGCCTGGCGGTTGCACTGGCGCTGGTTCTCTTGGGCGTGTCTTCCTGGTTGTCCGAACCTGGCCAGGAATGGTTCCAGGCCTTCATGTCCCTGGCTGCCTGCGTGCTCGTCGTCCAGATGGTGCACTGGATGAAGCGCCATGGGCGCTCATTCAAGGGCGAACTCGAAGGCGGCGCCGCGCGCGAAGTGCATGATTCCAATTGGTGGGGCTTGTTGGTTCTGGTCACGATTGCTGTGGCGCGCGAAGGAAGCGAAACGGTGGTCTTCCTTTACGGAACAATTTTAGGGGGCGGCACGGCGAATCCAGCTTGGCAGTTGGCGCTAGGCGGCGCCATGGGCTTTGTTGCGGCCCTGATGACATTCTGGGCGCTCCAGCTGGGCGGAAAGCTGGTCAGCTGGAGGCGTTTCTTTCAGCTTACCCAGGCGCTGCTGCTATTGCTGGCCAGTTCGCTGCTGGTTTCTGGCCTGGATCACCTTATTTCGCTCGAAGCCTTGCCCGTCATCGTGGATCCCATCTGGGATAGTTCACAACTGCTCGATGCGAATCATGGAATGGGCAAGGTATTGGCCGACTTCGCGGGCTACCGTGCTTATCCGGCGCTTTCTACTGTCTTGATCTGGCTGCTGTACTGGCTAGTGGTGTGGCGTCTGTTGCGGAAAGCCGGGGCGTCCCCGGCACATTCGGCACTTTCATCTGTAGCCAGGGCATAGGCGGCCATATGTTGACCCTCTTGAGAAGCGGGGTGCCGCGTTTCGCCGACTTCCTGCGCGACCACGCAAGACGGCTTCGCGGCCTGCAGTGGATCATCGTGGCCGCCTACGCGTTTCTGCTTATCGTCCCCGCACTCTTGCCCCTTCCGGGACGGACTGCCTCGGTGTTCAACAATCTTACGGTGTTTGCCCAGTTTGCCTTCTGGGGAATCTGGTGGCCATTCGTGCTGGTGTCCATTCCCTTGATGGGGCGTGCGTGGTGCGGCTGGTTCTGTCCCGAAGGTATGCTTAGTGAGTGGGCCAGCGGGAGTGGGAGGGGCAGGGCGATTCCGAAATGGATGCGCTGGGGCGGCTGGCCTTTTGTCGCATTTTCCCTGACCACCATCTATGGGCAATTGGTCAGCGTATATCAGTATCCATGGGCGGTACTCGTCGTCCTGGGCGGTTCGACGGCCGCAGCAATGCTGGTGGGTTGGATGTACGGACGCAACAAGCGTGTGTGGTGCAAGTACCTATGCCCAGTCAATGGCGTTTTCAATCTGCTGGCCAAACTGGCACCGTGGCACTATAAGGTCGACGAGGAGGCCTGGCGGCATCCCGTGCGCCGTACAGAAACGATCAATTGCGCACCTCTGGTGCCTTTGCGCCATATGCGCGGTGCATCAGATTGCCATATGTGCGGGCGCTGCAGCGATTACCGTGGCGCCATTCAGCTGACGCCACGGTCGCCGGAAGCGGAGATTGTGGAGGTGGGCAATGGCGACAGCTGGCAGACAGTATTGATCGTATTCGGGCTGATGGGAGTGGCGGTAGGCGCTTTCCTGTGGAGCGCCAGCCCGTGGTTTGTGACCGTGAAGCAGGCGGCCGCTGGTTGGTTGGTCAACCACGATATCTATTGGCCGCTGCAACAAAACGCTCCATGGTTCGTCCTTACGCACTATCCCGAAGTGAACGACAGCTTCAGCTGGCTCGATGGCGGTGTGATCTTGTCGTTCATACTGGCTGCCGCGGTGTGTCTGGGAGGCCCGATTTTTGTCGGCCTCTGGGCTGCCGACAAGGCGTTGCCGCTGAGGCGCCCTGCTGGTATGAAGCGTACGTCGGGCGGGGAACGGCTCGCTGGAGCAAGCCATGGTATTCACGACCTGGCGCTGTGTCTGATCCCGGCGGCAGGTGCGGGAGTATTCCTGGGATTGTCGGCGACGACGCTGACCTTGCTTCAACATGAAGGGGTGTCCGTGGCATGGGCAAGCGCCTTGCGATTCAGCCTGCTCGGTTTGGCAATGCTCTGGAGCTTGCGCCTGGTTTGGCGCATCACCTTGTCTCGCTCGTCGTCGCTGGTGCCCCGTCTGAATGTCTTGCTGTGCGTGGCGCTGGGAACTGTTCCTTATTGTGCCGCCTGGGTTTTATTCTTTGCTGTCTGGTAATGCGCACTATACGTCCGTAGGGCCCTGCGCTTTCTTGTAAGGGCTGTGGTCCTGCAGTTCATTGAAATAGGTCATCACAGCCGGTGTTTCCTCGGCAAGGAAATCGGCGATTGCCTGGGCATAACGCTGGTCGCGGATCCAATGCGCCGACGATGTCTTTACGGGAAGCATGCCGCGCGACAGCTTGTGCTCGCCTTGAGCTCCTCCTTCAAATACCTGCACACCATGTTCTATGCAGAATTCGATGGCTTGCATGTAGCACGTTTCAAAATGCAGGCCGGGTACGTATTGCGTGCTTCCCCAATACCTTCCGAACAGCCGGGTCTTGCTTCGCATGTTGAGGGCGCTTGCAATAGGGCGCCCCCGCTGTTCTGCCACTACGAGTGCCAAGTTCTGAGGCATGCTGCTTAGTAGTGCACTGAAAAACTCCTTGCTCAAATACGGGGCGTTGCCGTGCTCCATATAAGTCTGGTGATAGCAGCGGTAAAAAAAGTCTAACGCCGGGCCGTCGATCTGTCTTCCTTGCAACCAGCGGAAGTCGATGTTGGCTTGGGTCGCTTTCTTGCGGTCCTGTTTGATCTTTTTGCGTTTCTGCTGACTAAGCGTGGAAAGGAAGTCGTCCATGTTGCAGTAGCCCTTGTTGAACCAATGAAACTGAACGTTTTCCCTGAACATGAAGCCGGCCTGCGCCAAGGCCGCCCTGTCTTCGTCGGACGGGAACAGGATATGCAGCGAGGAGATTCCGTTTTCCTCGGTAATTTCTATGGCTTTGCGTGCCAGCCGTACCCGGTCGTCGTGTGTAGCCGCCAGCAGGCGCGGACCTGGGACCGGTGTAAAAGGTATGGCAGACAACAGCTTGGGATAATAGGCCAGTCCATGGCGTTCGAAGGCTCTCGCCCATGCGTAATCGAATACGTATTCTCCGCGGGAATGCGACTTCACATATAAAGGCATCGCGCCTTCCAGTTTGTCCCCCCGGTGCAGCAGCAAATAGTGGGGTGCCCAGCCTGTCGCCGGGCTCGCGCACCCCGTCTGGTCCAGCGCTAGCAGAAATGCATGGCTTACCAGGGGGTGATCTTGCGATAACCCATTCCATTGTTCGGCGTTAATATCCTGCAGATTGCGGGTAAGTGTGAAGGTGGGAACCAAGGCAATGACTTTATTGAATTCAGTGAACAGAGGGCCAAGGGCAAGCCGCTTTGTGGTTTGTCTGCATTGCTATTGTAGTGGGGCGACGCAAGCAGCATGACAGCCGGCAAGATACCTGTGACCATCGTGAGCGGCTTCCTGGGCAGCGGCAAGACCACCTTGCTTAATCGCCTGCTGAATTCGCCGCCGGACGAAAATTCCAGTACGGATAGCGCTGCGCGCATCGTTGTACTCGTCAATGAACTGGGTGCCATCGGGCTCGAACATACCATGGTCCGTCATGTAAAGGACAGCGTCGTGCTGCTGGAGTCGGGCTGCCTTTGTTGTACAGTGCGCGGCCAGCTTGTGGATACCCTGCGCGAGTTGTTCTTGGCGGCCCTGCACAGGAAGATACCGGTTTTTTCCCGGATAATCATCGAGACCACCGGGATTGCCGATCCGGCGGCCATCAGTTACACGCTCAAGTATGAACGTTTTCTCAGCGACCGCTACCGGTACGACGGCTGCATCTCGGTTTCCGACGCGGTTTTCGGACTTCGGCAGCTCGAGAACGAGCCGGTGGCCGTCAAGCAAGCCGTGCTCGCCGATGTCCTGGTGGTCAGCAAGACCGACCTCGCATCTCCCCGCCAGCTCGCCGAACTGCAGCAGTCGCTGCGTGACCTTAATCCCGATGCTCGGCAATTTCTGGCCCAGGATGTGCCGGGACTACAGCAATTGTTGCGGGAGAGCTCGCTACGTACAAACGTCGCCCGGACGGTTTTCCGTATGGGGTCCTCGTCGGGATCTTGGCTGGTTGGCGGGATGCCACCTCCGGCACCAGCCCACGGCGATGTGCGCGCGTTGACCATGTCATGGCACAGTCCGATCGAGCGGCCAGCATTCCTGAAGGCCATGAGCGCGCTTTTCGAAGACGACCACATCGACTTGCTACGGATGAAAGGTGTCATCTGGTTCCGCGGCGACGATAAAGCCAGTGCGTTTCATGGTGTACACAGGCAGCTATATCCCTTGGTTGCCTTCGAGGGCATGGCGGCATCGAGCGATGGGCCCCAGGCTGTGGCACAGGACGGGCACGAGGAGCTTCCAGAAGGGGGGACCTCGGTGCTGGTGCTGATCTTCCGTAGTGCGAACCCGATGGAGCTCGAGTGCAGGCTGACTCAACTGTTGCCGGGTGGAAACCGTGAGTCGATGTAGCCTGGTGACAACTTTGTACAGCCAGGTATTGCATTGTCTTCAGCCTGGTGGTGTAATGGCGCTGTTATGCCACAGGTTGGGGCGCGTTGATCATCAACTCCGCTTTCCACTGTCTTCTGCGGTTTTTAATCAAATTAGGCGCAAACAGACTGGTTCCTGCTGGCTTTGGTCCGCGATGATTCGTTCTCCGGCCACCGCAATATAAATTGAATAATTTTTAAGCAGGCGCCTGTACGTACGTCAGGATGTCGCCTAGTCATTGGCGAATTTCCTTTCATGCATTGAAAGCGCTTGACCCACAATATTTCACAGTAGCCCGCGCCGTCACCCAACAGGGGTCCTGCGCCATGTTCGCGCCTTGAGCATGGCCGGTCCGGCTCTAGCGCTATGCACTGAAATAGGAACGATGGCTACTATTCCGTATAAAACAGATCAACTCGAAACCGGTACGCGTCACGGGCGTAGAACGGTGCCTATTCTTGCCGTCCTGAGCACGGGGAATTGTGGGTACGCCGCTGACGTGATTTACGCAGTCGTCGATCAGTGCGCCAGAACGTACGCATTGATATTGCGCTTGGCAACAAAAAAGGGCCAATCGCATTTGACGATTGGCCCTTCTGGGAAGCTGGTTGCGGGGACAGGATTTGAACCTGTGACCTTCGGGTTATGAGCCCGACGAGCTGCCAGACTGCTCCACCCCGCGTCTGGAAAAAGAATAGTACCCCATACATTGATTTAATGCAAGCGAGTAGGCGGATATCCTGTAATTGATGACTGATAATGAAATAATCCGTGTGGTGGAAACAGCACTTTTATGCGCGGATCAACCTATGCCTTTGGCAGAATTGCGTAAACTGTTTGCCGCCGAAGACTTTTCTAACGACGACTTGCGTCGCTACCTGGCGCTTTTGCAGCAAGACTGGAAAGAAAGAGGCCTGGAGTTAGTGAATGTGGCCAGCGGTTGGCGGTTTCAAAGCCGTCCCGAAATGCAACGTTATCTTGTCCGTCTGAACCCGGAAAAACCGCCCAGATATTCCCGTGCGGTGCTGGAAACCCTTGCGATCATTGCGTGGCGCCAACCGGTAACACGGGGCGATATCGAAGACATACGCGGCGTGACAGTCTCTTCGCAAATTGTGCGCACACTTGAAGACCGCGGCTGGATCGAGGTGCTCGGTCATCGTGATGCGCCGGGGCGCCCAGCCTTGCTGGGCACCACACGCCTGTTTCTCGATGACCTGGGATTGAGAGCGCTCGACGAACTTCCGGAACTTGAATCGCAGGACGCCGTCGCGGCGCTGGCGGGACTGGATCTCGAAGTCGTGCCTGATACGCTGCTTGCGCCATTGCTTTCCGACAGCACAGTAGAAAATCACGCAGTAACTGAATTAATGAATAACCCTGGCGACAGCGTAGCGGCGTCAGACGAACAAATACATATGGAGTACCTAAAAGAAAATGACTGACACCAACGAATTTGGTCCGCCGGCCGGCGAAGCCGGGAACCCCGCTGCAGATGCCGCAGGCTCTGATGACAAGACGGCATCTCAGCGCGGGCGAGGCCGTAAGTTAAGGACTCCTTTCCGCCGCCGCCGAGGTGACGCGCCGGGCGCTACTCCTGAGGTGGATGAGTCGGGCGCACCGTCAGAGTCAGCGCCGATGAAGACACAGGGCGATGCGACCGCATTGACGCCCGAGGTGAAGAAACCGCGTGCACCGCGTCGAAGCAAAGTGGCCGTGGCCGTTGGTAGCGAGGCAGTGATCGGATCCGCCGTCGCCGTCGAGGCAGCCCAGCCCGGGGCTATTCAGCCCAAGGCTATTCCGTCCGAGGCTATTCCGCCCGAGGCTATTCCCGTTGCGCGCGCGCCCCGGCGCAGCAAGAAATCATCTGAAGCTCAGGACGCAGGGATCGTTGCTGCCCCAGTTCCCCGTGCACCGCGCCGCAAGGCTGTGGCGCTGGACGCTGCCCAGGACGCTGCCCAGGACGCTGCTGCCCAAAATGTGGTCGAGCGTAGCTCCCAAATTGCTGCCACGGACGCAACTTTGAATGCATCGCCTGACGCTGTGGCAAGACCGGCGCGGCGCGCGCCACGCCGTGGCAAACCATCAGCTGCCGCTATCGCTGCTGCGGTCGAAGTCGGCGTTGATGCGCCTGCGGCAGGCAAGTCCCCGGCTCGGGGCGGCAAGCAGGGCGGCAATGCGGAAAGCGAAAAGGAAGCGGAGCGCGCCTTGTCTTATCTGGACACGGCAGCAAAAATGACGCAACGGCTGGGCAAGTATCTCAGCAGCGATGCATTGATGCCCAAATTGCACAAGGTGCTGGCCGATGCCGGCGTTGGTTCGCGCCGCGAAATGGAGGAATTGATCGTGGCCGGTCGTGTATCCGTGAATGGCGAGCCGGCCCATATCGGGCAGCGCGTGGGCGCCAATGACCAGGTTCGTGTCAATGGCAAGCCCGTCACCCGTCCCAATGCTCAGAAGCCGCCGCGTGTCATCCTGTATCACAAGCCTGCCGGAGAGATTGTCAGCCACGATGATCCTGAGGGACGCGCAACTGTCTTTGCGCGCTTGCCCAAGATGCGTGTAGGCAAGTGGCTGTCCGTGGGCCGGCTGGATTTGAATACTGAAGGTTTGCTCATACTTACCACATCAGGTGACTTGGCGAATCGTCTCACTCACCCCCGCTATGGTGCTGAGCGCGAGTATGCGGTTAGGGTCCTGGGTGAGCTCGGCGAAGAGCAGCAAGCCAGCCTCCTTAAAGGTATCCAGCTCGAAGACGGCATAGCGCAGTTCGGCATGCTCGAGTATCTCGGCGGCGAAGGCAGCAATCGCTGGTATCGGGTCACGCTGAAGGAAGGACGCAACCGTGAGGTTCGCCGAATGTTCGAAGCGGCAGGCGTTACGGTCAGCCGTTTAATACGCACGCGCTTCGGTGAGGTGGTCCTGCCTCGCAATTTGCGGCGCGGACGCTGGGAAGAACTTGACGCTTCCATTGTGACGGCATTGATGCTGCAGCTTGGCCTGCTGCGCGAGGACGATTCCGAAGGGCGCGCAGGAGCGGGTGGGCGCGGCGAGCGCCAGCCTACCTCGCATGACAGTGCGTTGCCACCCGGATACGGCACGATGGAACGCAATGGAATGAACGGCGCCAAGGTCAGCCGTGGCGGTAAGTTGTCTGGGGGGCGCCCGCAGCGCAGCACCAGCAATCAGGCATATCCATCCGATCCTTACGGAACCGGCCTCAGTTTCGCTGGCGGGTTGGCCAACGGCCATCCGACTGCCCCTGCGGGCGGCGGTCGTTCCAAGAGCGGCGGAAAAGGCAAGAAAACAGGCAATAGTCCTGCGCGCGGCCCACGTGCCGAAGCCAGGGCCGCGCAAGGGGGTAGCGCCCAGGCTGGCGTCGCAAGCGATGCCCGTCGCCGCGGCCCAGGAGCGCGGGCGGGCTCGAAGGGCGCCCCTCGCGCACCGAAGGGCGAAGCCCGGAATGTGACCGCTGCGGGTTCCGGACCCGCGGCGCCTGCCCGCTCCAGGTCGGCAAATGGCAAACCCACGACAGGCCGCTCAAAGGGGCCGGCGACCTCGCGCGGAGACGATTGGCAGCCGCGCGGAGCGTCTGCGCATGAGTCCCATCTGGGCAAGTTGGGTGGGCGCGGACGCGATCGCTGAAGGGCAACGGATCAATGGCGGCTATGCGCCAGTTTCCGGCGCGGGCCCTGCAATACCGGCATTCGGGCCGCCAGCGGCAGCCCGAGTGTTGCTTTTTTATTGTAAGTTCTAGTGATAGCAGGAAATTTTGCAATTCTCTGTTAGAATATAGGGCTTTACAGCTATATTGTTTTTGATTGCATAGGCACTTTGTTAGCACAGGTGCCCGGGTGCCGGCAATGGCAGGCACTGACAATGTGGCGGCACATTTCGAATGCGTTAGGGGCTGGTTCGGGCTTGGGCCCTTGAGTCGCACCATGGCGTGATAATAGTGGGCTGGTGCATACAGCCCATTTTTTTTTGGATTTTATGGCAGATATATTCGTTTTGACACAAGAGGCTTTAGCCGGTATGGATATCGAGCTTGTCGATGTGGAACGCGCCCCCCTGGGGCTTTTGCGCGTTACGATCGATCGCCCTGAAGGTGTGCGAATCGAAGACTGCGAACAGGTTTCAAAACAGTTGTCCCGGGTCTTCGAAGTCGAGAACGTCGAGTACAAGCGCCTGGAAGTCGGTTCGCCCGGCATAGACCGTCCCTTGAAGCGGCCCGCCGACTTCATCCGGTTTGCCAACGAGCGTATCGAAATCAAGTTGCGCGAGGCTGTCGATAACCGCAAGACGTATTCCGGTACGCTGCGCATTCCCGAAAATGCGACAGCCGAAGCATCCTCTGCTCCTGTATTCGGTCTCGAGCTCGAAACCAAGTCCGGTGAAGCCCAGGTTTTGAGCTTCACCTTCGACGACGTCGACCGAGCCAAGCTGGATCCCATTATTGATTTCAAGGGTAAGAAGCGATGAGTCGCGAAATTCTTTTATTGGTCGACGCCTTAGCGCGTGAAAAAAACGTAGCGCGCGAAGTCGTCTTCGAAGCGTTAGAAAACGCTTTGGCGTCTGCCATGAAAAAGCGCTTCAAGGAAGACGCCGACATCCGTGTGTCCATCGATCGCGCTACCGGTGAGCACGAGGGATTCCGTCGCTGGCTCGTGGTGCCCGATGATGCAGGCCTGCAAGAGCCCGATCAGCAAGAGCTTTATTCCGAGGCGCAGGAAATCGTGCCCGGTATCGAAGTCGGCGACTATATCGAAGATGCCCTCGAGCCCATCGAGTTCGGACGCATTGGCGCTCAGGCGGCCAAGCAGGCCATCTTGCAGAAAATCCGGGATGCCGAACGCGAGCAGGTTTTGAATGACTTCCTCGAACGCGGGGAAAACATCATATCCGGCACGGTCAAGCGCATGGACAAGGGTGATGCCATTATCGAAACGGGCAGGATCGAAGCGCGCCTGCCGCGCTCCGAGATGATCCCCAAGGAAAATATCAGGGTAGGCGACCGCATCCGTTCATGGGTATTGAAAGTCGATCACACGGCTCGTGGTCAGCAGGTCATCCTTTCACGGACTGCACCTGAGTTCATTCGGCAGTTGTTCGAGAACGAAGTGCCCGAGATCGAGCAGGGACTGCTCGAGATCAAGGCGGCGGCCCGCGATGCCGGTGTACGCGCCAAGATTGCAGTCGTTGCCTATGACAAACGCATCGATCCTATCGGTACCTGCGTGGGTATGCGTGGTTCGCGTGTTACGGCGGTGCGCAATGAACTTGGCGGCGAACAGGTCGATATCGTACTATGGGCGGAAGATCCGGCCGAATTCGTTATCGGCGCCTTGGCGCCCGCACACGTTGAGTCGATCGTCGTCGACGAAGACAAACATGCCATGGATGTCGTGGTCGACGCCGAAAACCTGCCCAAGGCTATCGGTGCCCGCGGTCAAAACGTACGCCTGGCGTCCGAGCTTACCGGCTGGCAGATCAATATCATGACGCCGGAAGAAAACCAGAACCGGCAGGAAGAAGAGCGCAGCGGCTTGCGCCAGACATTCACCAGCAGGCTCGATGTCGACGAAGAAGTGGCCGACATACTTATTGATGAAGGTTTTACCGGCCTCGAAGAAATCGCTTACGTGCCTTTGCAGGAATTGCTCGAAATCGAAGCGTTCGACGAAGACACCATCAACGAACTTCGTACCCGTGCCCGCAACGCTCTTCTGACCGAAGCAATTGCCCAGGAAGAACGCGTGCAGACGGCGCAAAATCTGTTGGAAGTACATGGGATTACCCCGGAACTGGTTGCCAAGCTGGCTGAAAAAGAGGTTCTCACCCTCGATGATCTGGCTGAGTTGTCAACCGATGAGCTGTCGGAAATTACCGGTTTGTCCGAGGACGACGCTAGTCAGATGATTATGCGTGCTCGCGCTCACTGGTTCGACGACGAAGCCTGATACCCAGGCTGAATGAGTCAGGGTGTATTTATTGAAAAATAGTTGTAGTAAGCAAGAGAGAGTCGAATGTTGAGTAACACCGTCGCCCAGTTCGCGGTTGAACTGAAAATGCCCGCCAACGTACTGCTGGATCAGCTGCGTTCGGCAGGTGTTGAACTCAAGTCGGTTGACGATGCCGTCACAGACGCGGATAAGGCGAAACTTCTCGAGTCGTTGCGCCGCTCCCACGGCGGAACCGAGGGCAAGAAAATCACCCTGACTCGTCGCCAGACTTCCGAGATCCGGCAGGCTGATGGTTCTGGCCGCTCGCGCACAATCCAGGTGGAAGTGCGCAAGAAACGTGTGTTCGTCAAGCGCGACCCGTCTGAAGCCGGTGTGGAAGTCGTCAAGGACGAAGATCTTCCGCTCTCTCTTGAGCCGTCGCAAGCCGACGCCATCGAGGCGCCGTCAGCTGACGCGCCGGTCGGCGTACCCGATACCCAGAAGGTTGCCGCTGACGATGCGGCGGCCGACTCTGCAGCCCAAGCTCAGTCCGAAGACCAGGCCGAGATCGACGAATCCGTGTCTGCCCGCGTGCCCGCCGGTTCCGAGCCGACCGCAGCCGTGGATGCCGTCGATACGAAAGTAGTCGATGCGAAAGCAGCCGATGCGAAAGCAGTCGACTCGAAAGCATCCGATACCGAGGCCGCGCAAGCTGCACAGCAAACAGGCAAGAAATCCGCCCAGGTTGCCACGGCAGCCACGGCGCAAGCGGCTGATCAATCCGCCGCACCCGTCTCCGATGATGTTGCGGCGGCGCCGGCCGAAGTGCACGCCAATGCTGCCGACGTCGATGCGACCGTAGGCAAGCACGCTAGTGCACAGGATGTCGACCCGGTCGTAACCAAGACCGCTGATTCCAAGACAGGCGACGCAACCGATATGCCTGTTGCCGAAACAGCGACGCCCGAAGCGGGGCAGGCTACGACTGCCAAGGCTGCCGCGCCAGCAGGTGCCAGGCCAGGTAAAACTGCATTCAAGCGCGTTCCTCCTGCGCCTCCGGTCGTCGATGAAGGGCGCGAGCGTGCCCGTCGCGCATCGGAAGCTGAAGCTGCCGCGCTGCGCGAAATGCTCAGCCGTCCACGCAAGGTACTCAAAGCTCCCGAGCCCGAGGCAGGCACCATATCCGGCACTCTGCACAAGCCGGCCGGTGTGAAAGGCGCCAAGAAAGAAGGCAAGACCGCCGACGTGAAGAAAGTGGTCAAGGCCACCGAAGTCTCCACATCATGGACTGACGACAGCGGGCGCAAGAAGCCTGCCGCCAAGGCCGACGCGCCGCCAGCAAGTCCCAGCCGGGACGGATGGCGTGCGGGTGGCAAGGCTGGCAAAGGCGGGAATTCCCGTGGGGGCCGCAACCGGAATGCGCAACCCGAACGCAAAGAACCACAAGCCATCGAGTTCATTGCACGCGAAGTTCATGTGCCCGAAACCATTTCCGTGGCCGATCTCGCACACAAAATGTCCGTCAAGGCCGCTGAAGTCATCAAGCACCTGATGAAGCTTGGCCAGATGGTTACCATCAACCAGGTCCTCGATCAGGAAACAGCGATGATCGTGGTCGAGGAACTCGGGCACGTTGCCATCGCCGCTAAGCTTGACGATCCTGAAGCCTTCCTCGAACTTACTGAAGCGGCCGAAGAAGTCGATGCCTTGCCACGTGCGCCGGTGGTTACCGTCATGGGTCACGTCGACCACGGCAAGACCTCGCTGCTCGACTATATTCGTCGCGCCAAGGTGGCTACGGGTGAAGCCGGCGGAATAACGCAGCATATTGGTGCGTACAACGTCAAGACCGAACGCGGCATGGTGACGTTTCTCGATACCCCGGGCCACGAAGCGTTTACCGCCATGCGGGCCCGCGGTGCGAAAGCCACCGATATCGTCATACTGGTCGTGGCGGCCGATGACGGCGTCATGCCGCAGACCAAAGAGGCCATCCACCATGCCAAGGCAGCAGGTGTACCGCTGGTCGTGGCGATCACCAAGATCGACAAGCCCGATGGCAACCCGGAACGCGTCAAGCAGGAACTGGTTGCCGAGCAGGTCGTTCCTGAAGAATACGGCGGCGATGTCCCGTTCATTGGCGTCTCGGCCAAGACAGGCGAAGGTATCGACGCATTGCTTGAAAATGTCTTGCTGCAAGCTGAAATACTCGAGCTCACCGCTCCAGTGGATGCTCCTGCCAAGGGTGTCGTCATCGAGGCTCGTCTTGATAAAGGACGTGGCCCGGTTGCAACCATACTTGTGCTCAGCGGAACGTTGAACCGCGGGGACGCGGTGCTGGCTGGTGCAAGTTTCGGTCGTGTTCGCGCCATGCTGAACGAGAACGGCAAGCCGGTGAATTCCGCCGGCCCGTCGGTTCCAGTCGAAGTGCAGGGTCTTACAGAAGTGCCCGCCGCCGGCGACGAAGTCATCGCCATGGTCGACGAACGCAAGGCCCGTGAAATCGCGCTGTTCCGCCAGGGCAAATTCCGCGACGTCAAGCTGGCACGCCAGCAGGCTGCCAAGCTGGAGTCGATGTTCGACAATCTGGGCGAAGGAACGCAGACGCTGGCGCTTATCGTCAAGACGGATGTCCAGGGTTCACAGGAAGCGCTGGTGTCTTCGCTTACCAAGTTGTCCACCGACGAAGTGCGTGTGCAGGTCGTGCACGCAGCGGTCGGCGGCATTTCCGAGAGCGACGTCAATCTGGCGATCGCCTCGCGTGCCGTTGTTATCGGATTCAACGTGCGGGCCGAGCAAAGCGCCAAGAAGCTTGCCGAAAATAACGGCATCGACCTGCGTTACTACAACATCATTTACGATGCAATCGACGACGTGCGCAATGCCATGTCGGGCATGCTGGCCCCTGAGAAGCGGGAAGAAGTCATCGGCATGGTCGAAATTCGCGAGGTCTACAGCATCTCCCGCATTGGCAACATCGCCGGTTGCATGGTCACCGATGGTGTGGTGCGCCGCGATTCGCAGGTACGCTTGTTGCGCAACCACGTAGTGCAATGGACAGGTTGGCTCGAATCATTGCGTCGCTTCAAGGATGATGTCAAGGAAGTCAAGTCCGGCTTCGATTGTGGTATCACGCTGAAGAACAACAACGATATCGAAGTCGGCGACCAGCTCGAGATCTTCGAAATCAAAGAAGTGGCGCGGACACTGTAATCATGAGCCGTCATAAGTCCAAACCCAATCCGGGGCGCAATACCCGGCTGGCTGACCAGATCCAGAAAGATCTGGCCGGCCTGATTCAGCGCGAACTCGACATGTCGCGGGTGGGGCTTATCACGCTCACTGGCGTCGAGCTCTCCGCCGACTATGCCCATGCCAAGGTGTACTTCAGCGTGCTCGGTGCCGAGCCGGAAGTGGCCAACGCCGCCCTGAACGAGAAGGCGGGCTGGTTGCATTCGCTGCTATTCAAGCTCTTGCATATCCACACTGTACCGACCTTGCGCTTTTTCCACGATGACCAGTTGGCGCGTGGCCTCGAGCTCTCCCTACTTATCGACGAGGCCAACCGGCCTCGCGTCGAGATTCCCACTTCCTCGGAACCCGAGGACCCCGACGAGCAGCCCTAGGGGGCTATCGTTTTTGCATGGAACTATAAACGATGGCTTCCCGACGCGGGCAGATGCTCGATGGTGTCCTGTTGCTTGATAAACCGGTGGGTTTGTCCAGTAATCACGCCTTGCAGCGCGCCAAGCGGGCCCTGGATGCCCGCAAGGCTGGGCATACGGGTACTCTCGATCCTTTTGCGACCGGTTTGCTGGTCTGCTGCCTCGGCCGGGCAACCAAGATCGCAGGCTGCATGCTCGACGCCGACAAGGGCTATATTGCCACCATGCAGTTCGGCCAGGAAACCGATTCCGGTGACCTTACCGGTAACATTGTCTTTGCCGCGACGTCGGAGTTCAATGGTGTGGTCCGGAGCGATCTCGAGATGGTTCTGGAAGATTTCCGCGGTGAACTCCAACAAGTGCCGCCGATGTATTCGGCACTCAAGCGGGACGGCCGACCGCTATATGAATACGCCCGACAGGGCATAGAACTGGACAGACCCCCAAGGGCTGTCACGATTTACAAACTGGAACTCTTGAGCTTTACCGGGCTTGAGGCGCAAATTATGGTTCAGTGCAGCAAAGGCACCTATATCCGTACTCTTGCGCAAGACATCGGTCGCCAGTTGGGCTGCGGCGCTCACCTGAAGGCATTACGCCGTATCAGCGTGGGGCCGTTTCATCTCGACAATGCTGTCGAGCTGGAAGCCTTGCAAGCGATGCCTGAACCTCAATCTACTTTAATTGCACTAGACGCCTTGCCCGCAGGCTTATTGCCAGCAACCACCAAACAGAAGGAAGAATTATGAATCGCGCCTTGCGCAATGTGGCGATCATCGCCCACGTCGATCATGGAAAAACGACGCTCGTAGACCAATTGCTCCGTCAATCCGGAACGTTCCGTGAGAACGAGCATTTGACGGAACGGGTCATGGACTCTGGCGACATCGAGAAAGAACGCGGCATTACGATTCTTGCAAAGAACTGTTCGGCCGAGTACGAAGGTACGCACATCAATATCGTGGACACCCCGGGACACGCCGACTTCGGCGGCGAAGTCGAGCGCGTGCTGTCCATGGTCGATGGTGTCTTGCTGCTGGTGGATGCGGTCGAAGGGCCTATGCCGCAGACCCGATTCGTAACCCGTAAAGCGTTGGCACTGGGCTTGAAGCCTATCGTCGTGGTCAACAAGATCGACCGTCACGGTGCGCGCCCCGACCATGTCATCAATGCAACGTTTGATCTCTTCGACAAGCTGGGTGCAACGGAAGCCCAGCTGGACTTCCCGGTCATCTTCGCATCCGGCCTGGCTGGCTATGCAGGCTTGACCGAGGACGTACGCGAGGGCGATATGCGCCCGCTATTCGATGCCATCCTGAAGTATGTGCCCCAGCGTGAAGATGACGCCGAAGGTTCCTTGCAGATGCAGGTCATTTCGCTGGACTACAACACGTACGTCGGCAAGATCGGCGTAGGCCGTATCAACCGCGGCCGCATCCGCGCTGCACAAGATGTTGTCGTCAAATTCGGTCCGGATGGCGCTCCAATCAAGGGCCGTATCAACCAGGTGCTGAAGTTCAAGGGCCTGGAGCGGGTGCTGGTCGACGAAGGCGAAGCGGGCGACATCGTGATGATCAACGGTATCGACGAAATCGGAATTGGTTGCACTATCACCGATCCGGCAAATCCTGAAGCGTTGCCCATGCTGCGTATCGACGAGCCCACCTTGACCATGAACTTCATGGTGAATACCTCGCCCCTGGCCGGTCGCGAAGGCAAATTCGTCACCAGCCGCCAGCTGCGCGAACGCCTGGACCGCGAATTGAAGTCCAATGTGGCCTTGCGCGTCAACGATACCGATGACGATACGGTTTTCGAAGTCTGCGGTCGCGGTGAACTTCACCTCACGATTTTGCTCGAGAACATGCGTCGTGAAGGCTATGAACTGGCGGTATCGCGGCCCCGCGTTGTCTACAAAGAAATCAACGGTGTTCGCAGCGAGCCTTATGAACTACTGACCGTGGATATCGAAGATCCGCATCAGGGCGGCGTCATGGAAGAGCTGGGCCGCCGCAAGGGGGACTTGCTGGACATGGTTGCCGACGGCCGTGGCCGTACGCGTCTTGAGTATCGCATTCCTGCTCGCGGTCTTATCGGTCTTCAGGGTGAGTTCCTGACGCTGACGCGCGGTACCGGCCTGATGAGCCATATTTTCGATGACTACGGCCCGGTACGCGAAGGTGGTGTCGGAGAACGTCGTAATGGCGTGTTGATCAGCCAGGACAATGGCAACGCGGTTGCTTACGCCTTGTGGAAACTGCAAGAGCGGGGCCGCATGTTTGTTTCGCCGCAGGAGCCGCTGTATGAAGGCATGATCATCGGCATACACAGCCGCGATAACGACCTGGTCGTCAATCCGATCAAGGAAAAGAAACTGACCAACGTGCGCTCGTCGGGCAAGGACGAGCATATCGACCTGGTTCCGCCTATTCAGATGTCGCTGGAATATGCAGTCGAATTCATTACCGACGATGAGTTGGTCGAAGTAACGCCCAAGTCCATACGCTTGCGCAAGCGTTACCTGCAGGAACATGAGCGTCGCCGCAGTTCACGCGAGGGTAGCTGATCACCCTGCTCGTGTCGCATGAAAAAACCGCTACTTGTCGCAAGACAATAGCGGTTTTTTCATTGCGTCGGGCAACAAGCGGTTCGGGTAGTGCTATTGCATTCCGCCCAGGCAGACATACTTGAGTTCCATGAAGTCGTCCATGCCGTAGACCGAGCCTTCGCGGCCAAGCCCCGATTGCTTGACGCCACCAAACGGCGCGACTTCGTTGGAAATCAGGCCGGTATTCACGCCGACCATGCCGTATTCCAGTGCTTCAGCGACGCGGAATATGCGGCCCACATCCCGACTGTAGAAATAGGAGGCAAGGCCGTATTCGGTGTCGTTGGCCAGTCTGATGACATGGCCTTCGTCGGAGAATTTGATGACAGGCGCAAGCGGACCAAATGTCTCTTCGCGCATGCACAACATGTCTTCGGTGATGTCAGACAATACCGTAGGCTGGAAGTAGCGTCCGCCCAATGCGTGCGGGTTGCCGCCGGCGGCCACTTTTGCGCCCCTGGAGATCGCGTCCTGCACGTGTTCGCGCACCTTGTTGACGGCTGCGTCATCGATCAGCGGACCCTGGGTGCTGAGTTCGCTGAAGCCATCGCCAACATGGAGCTTGTCGACCTTGGCTGCCAGTTTTTCGACAAAGGCGTCGTATACGGTTTCGTGTACATAGAAACGGTTGGTGCACACGCAGGTCTGCCCGGCGTTTCGGTACTTGGAAATCATGGCGCCTTCGACCGCCGCGTCCAGGTCGGCATCGTCGAATACGATGAAGGGCGCGTGGCCGCCAAGTTCGAGGGACAGTTTCTTGATGGTGGGTGCACTCTGTTGCATGAGTATGCGGCCCACGGCGGTGGAGCCGGTGAAGGTGAGCTTCTTGACGATGGGGCTGGCGCACAGCACTTTGCCGATGGCGATGGAGCGATCGCTATCGGCCGTGATGATATTGAGCACGCCGGCGGGTATGCCGGCGCGCTGAGCCAGTTCGGCCAGCGCCAGTGCCGAGAGGGGGGTCTGTTCGGCGGGCTTGAGCACAATGGTGCAGCCAGCAGCAAGCGCGGGAGCCACCTTGCGGGTGATCATGGCGTTGGGGAAATTCCAGGGCGTGATCGCCGCGCATACACCGATGGGCTCGCGCATGACGAGCATACGGTTTGCGCTGTTGGGTGAAGCCATGATGTCGCCGCTTACACGCTTGGCCTGCTCGGCAAACCACTCGACGAAGGACGCGCCGTAGATGATTTCGCCGCGTGCTTCGGTGACTGGCTTGCCTTGCTCGAGGGTCATCAACTGAGCCAGGTCTTCCGCATTGGCCAGAATCAGGTCGAACCAACGGCGCAGGATGGCCGCGCGGTCTTTTCCGGTACGTGCCCGCCAGGGCTTGAATGCCTTGTTCGCGGCGTCGATGGCGCTGTGTGCCTGGGCATCGGTTAGATTGCTGACCTGCGCAATGATCTCGCCGCTGGACGGGTTGTCGACGCCGAAAGTGGCTCCGTCGTCGGCGTCAACCCATAATCCGTTGATATAGGAGCTGGTCTTGAAGAGGGTGGGGTCGTTCAGGTGCATGGGTAGCGTGATGGTGCTCATTGTGTTGGTGGACCTGCATGGTAATGAAGTGAGGAAACCGTGTAAAAGGACGGCGCGGGCATGGTGCGGCGGGTTGTATTTTATTCGGGCAATGCGGGCGCGTAGTCGCCTTCTTCGGCCAGATTGGAGCAAAATACTTCAATATGCCGCATGGCTTCGTCGGGATCGTCAGTGATGGTGAGCAGGTCCAGATCGTTTGGCCCGATGAGATGGTTCTCGAGCAGATTGGCTTTTATCCATTCGATCAGGCCTGCCCAGAACGCCGCGCCGATCAGGATTATGGGTGCTGGAGGCACTTTGCGGGTCTGGACCAGGGTCATGACCTCGAAGAGCTCGTCCAGCGTCCCGAAGCCGCCCGGCATGGCAATATAGGCCGCGCTGTGCATGAAGAAAGTGGCTTTGCGGGAATAGAAATAATCGAACGCGAGGCTGTGGGTCTGGTACCGGTTACAGCTTGCTTCGTGTGGAAGGTTGATATTCAAACCCACGCTTTTGCCGCCCGCCAGGAAGGCGCCTTTGTTGGCTGCTTCCATGATGCCCGGCCCCCCCCCTGCAATGACGGTGAGGCCGGCCTTGGCGAGCCGTGAACCGATGGCTTCGCTTAATGCATAATAGGGTGAATCGGGTTTGATGCGGGCGCTGCCGAAAACGCTTACGCCCCAGCCTATTTCTTCGAGCGTATCTGCGGCTTTCTGCATCTCTGACATAATTCCGGGAATCTGCTGAGCTGCCGGTAAACGGACTACTTTATTATCTGACATGAAAAAAACCTTGTTGCTTGTTGATGGGTCCAGCTATTTGTATCGGGCCTACCACGCCATGCCCGACCTCAGGAATGCCAAGGGAGAACCTACCGGAGCGCTCTATGGAGTCATCTCCATGTTAAGGAGACTCCAGCAGGATTACAAGGCCGATTATGCCGCGTGTGTTTTCGACGCGAAAGGCAAGACCTTCCGCGACGATATGTACCCTTTGTACAAGGGCCACCGGCCATCGATGCCCGACGAGCTGGCAGCACAAATCGAGCCCATCCACCGGGCGGTTGCCGCCCTGGGCTGGCCGGTGCTGACCATACCTGGCGTCGAGGCTGACGATATCATAGGTACATTGGCCGAACGGGCGACGGCGGAAGACGTACTTACAATCATTTCCACGGGCGACAAAGATTTAGCTCAACTTGTGAACGACCATGTCGAACTGGTCAATACCATGACCAATGAGCGACAGGATATCGCTGGCGTACAGGCCCGGTTCGGTGTGAGACCCGACCAGATCGTTGATTATCTGATGCTGATAGGCGATACCGTCGACAATATACCGGGGGTACCCAAGGTAGGCCCGAAAACGGCCGTCAAATGGTTGTCCGAACATAAGTCTGTGGATGGTCTGGTTGCGAATGCGCAGGCCATCAAAGGTGTCATTGGCGACAATTTGCGTGCGGCCATTCCCAATTTCGACCTGACGCGGCGTCTGATCACGGTGAAGACCGACTGCGACATTCCGGTACTTGCCCACGGTCTGGCCGATTTGACTCCGCGACCTCTGGACCGCGAGGTACTGCTGAAATTGTACGATGATTATGGCTTCCGCAACTGGCTGCGTGAACTCAGTGGCGAGAGCGAACGTATTCCGACACAGGACAGCCGCATGGCGGCCCAGCCGCCACCGGCTCCGGTTCAAACCGACTACGAAACGCTTCTTGAATGGAGCGACTTCGATCGCTGGATGACCAGGCTGGAATCGGCGGAGCTTGTGGCACTGGATACCGAAACGACCTCGCTGGATCCCATGTTGGCCAGGCTGGTGGGAATATCCTTGTCCATCGAACCGGGCGTGGCATGCTATATACCTGTGGGCCATCGGGGGCCGGACCAGGTTCGGCAACTGCCCCGCGAGCAGGTTTTGGAGCGCATGCGCAAATGGCTGGAAAATCCAGCGATTCCCAAGCTTTTGCACAATGCCAAATACGACGCCCATGTATTCATGAGCGAGGGCATAAACCTGGCAGGCATCACTGACGACACCATGCTGCAGGCCTATGTGCTCGAATCGCATAAGCGTGTCAATTTGCAGGAACTTGGGCAGCGTTGGCTGGGACGGACCGGTACGACCTTCGAAGACCTTTGTGGGAAGGGTGCTCGGCAGATTTGCTTCGACGAGGTTGACGTCGACAAGGCATCCCACTATGCCTGCGAGGATGCCGATTTCACGTTGCAACTGCATCGGGCACTGCGCCCGCAAGTCGCCTTGGACCCCGGACTCGAAGCGATCTACAAGCTCGAAATCAAGGCATCGCGGGTGCTGACCATCATCGAGCGCAACGGCGTAGGGATAGACGCCCATGTGCTTGCCATGCAGAGTCACGAAATCGGACAGCAGCTCCTGTTGCTGGAAAACAAGGCGTATGAACTGGCCGGCCAACCGTTCAACCTGAATTCCCCGAAACAGCTGGGCGAGATACTTTTCCAGCGCATGAACCTGCCGGTAATTCGCAAGACCGCCAGTGGCGCTCCGTCCACTGACGAAGATGTGCTCAGTAAGCTTGCCCGCGACTATCCGTTACCTGAACTCCTGCTCGAGTACCGAGGCCTTGCCAAGCTGAAGTCGACGTATACCGACAAATTGCCGAAAATGATCAATCCGGCCACGGGCAGGGTCCATACGCGTTACGCCCAGGCCGCTGTCATCACGGGACGTCTGGCGTCATCAGACCCCAATCTGCAGAACATACCTGTACGCAACCCGGAAGGCCGGCGTGTACGCACGGCGTTCGTGGCCACAAAGGGAAAAATCGTCTCGGCCGATTACTCGCAAATCGAATTGCGGGTCATGGCACATGTGTCGGACGATGAGAATCTGTGTCGCGCCTTTGAACTAGGCGAAGACATACACCGTGCGACCGCCTCTGAAGTGTTCGGCGTTGCGCTTGCTGATGTCTCGGCCGAGCAGCGCCGGGCGGCCAAGGCCATCAACTTCGGTCTTATTTACGGCATGGGCGAATTCGGCCTGGCTTCCAGCCTGGGCATCACACGCGACGCGGCGAAGGCTTATATCGACCGATACTTCGCGCGCTACCCGGGTGTTGCCGCCTATATGGATCAAACCCGCCGGATGGCGCGCGAAATGGGCTATGTCGAGACCGTATTTGGTCGGCGGCTATGGTTGCCCGAGATTCGGGGAGCCAAAGGGCCGCGACTCGCCGCCGCCGAGCGGGCGGCGATCAATGCGCCCATGCAGGGCACGGCGGCCGATCTCATCAAACTTGCCATGGTTGCGGTCCAGGAATGGATAGAAAGCCAGGGGCTTGAATCCCTCATGGTCATGCAAGTTCACGACGAACTGGTATTCGATGTGCCAGCCGATGAGGTCGAGACTGTCGTGCAGCATTTGCCTGCGCTGATGTGCAATGTGGCCAAATTGCGTGTGCCTTTGGTTGCCGACGTGGGTGTCGGACCCAATTGGGAACAGGCTCATTAGCCGGCAGGCCCGGCTTGTTTTTTCAGGAGTTGCCATGTCATTTTCGCTCGCTACCGGAAGCGCTGTAACCGCGCTGCACACCAGCGCCGACCGTTTGCGCCATGGGTTGGTCGATATCCCGGTCGCCGATGGCACCATACCAGCCTACTATGCGGCCCCCGCCGATCTCGAGCACCCGCCGGTGATCCTGGTCATCCAGGAGATTTTTGGCGTACACGAGCATATCAAGGACGTTTGCCGCCGGTTCGCCGTGCAAGGGTATATGGCGGTTGCCGTCGAGCTCTATCACCGGCAGGGGGATGCGGCCAGCTATTCCGATATTCCATTGCTGATCAAGGAAATCGTGTCCAGGGTGTCCGACGAACAGGTACTGGCCGACCTGGATGCCAGCGTGGAATGGGCGAATACCCAGGGGGCCGATACCACCCGCCTGGGCGTCACCGGTTTTTGTTGGGGCGGACGGCAGGTATGGATGTATGCCGCACATAACCCCCGTTGCAAGGCCGGGGTGGCCTGGTACGGTAAATTGACGGCGGGACACGGGCCTTTGCAGGTCCGGAATCCCATCGATATCACTTCAGCCCTGCACGCGCCTGTGCTGGGGCTGTACGGTGGCCAGGATGCCAGCATCCCAATCCAGGATATACGGCGCATGGAGGCAAGCCTGAAGCAGGGTAGTAGCGCTGCCCGCGCTTCGCAAATTGTCGTGTATCCCGAATCCGGCCATGCGTTCTATGCCGATTATCGACCCAGCTATCATGTGGTCGATGCCCAAGACGCCTGGGACAAGGCGGTGGCATGGTTTGAACGGCATCTATCCAGCACTGCTTGAGCTCTCCTGGCTGCGCCAGGCGGGGTATTTATTCTGTCAGGCTTTCGCTATCGCGCAGGCGGTTGGGCAACAGTTCGTTATTCTTGGCCAGTATCGGGTAGGCGGACGCTTCGATCAGGTAGGAGTTCACGGTCTTGATATCGCGCAGTATGTCTAGGTAGAAGGAGCCCAGCTCGGCCGCGTCGAGTCGGCCCAATTTGATGTTTTCCAGGTGCTGCTCTGCGGCGTTGGTTTCCAGTTCCCTGAAATGGTCTTTTTCGAAGGCGAGGAATTTCGCGCTTCTTACATCTTCGGCGACGAACAGGGCGGCGGCCTGGCGCTGATTGCGAATCAGCCGGTCCAGCATCGTCGTCAATTCCGTGGCTTGCTTGGGAGTAAAAGACCTGCCTTTCTTGAACACGCCGGCGGCATGCACAAGCAAGCCATTGGTGATCAGGCTGGCAGCGTGGGCAATATTTGCTGAAAAGACCAGGATCTCGTCACGGCGGCGGTGGTCTGCGGAATTCAACGCATCCTGATCCAGCGTTGCCACATACGTTGTGATGAGCCGTTCCAGCCGATTGATGGCGTTGCTGATGTAGCGCGCATGGGCGTTGCGGTGTCGGTTGTCTTGCAGCACGCTGGCGCGAGCCATTCCAATCAGGCTTTGAAGCATATCGGCCAGTCGCAAGGCCTCTCTGGCCGCATTTCCCAGTGCAATGCCCGGAACTTCATGCGCCGATTCGTCCAGGTACTGCGGACGCGAGGGGTCGTTGGGATCGGTACGCTTGGGCAGCAGCTTTACGAGCAACTTTGAATATGGGGTGAGGATGGGCAGAAATAGCAAGGCGGTCAGCACATTGAAAAGTGTATGGAAGTTAGCTACCGCGCGCGACGGATCGGGACTGAAAAACGCCATTAGCGAAGGTAGCCATGGCAGCAGCGACAGGGCCAGCATGCATCCAGCCAGGCGCATACCCAGATTGCCCAGGGGGAGCCGCCGCGCGGCTGGATTGTTGTCGGCGCTGCCTTCCAGCATGGGATTGATGGATGTGCCGAGGTTGGCCCCCAGTACGAGTGCGAAGGCCAATGCGGGCGTGACCAGTCCATGAGCCGCCAATGACATGATCAGGACCACGACGGCTACACTGGAGTGCGCCGCCCATGCGAGTATCGCGGCCAGCAACAGGCCGATCACAGGCTGGTCGGACAAGGCACCCAACAGAATCTGCAACAGGCTGGCGTCTTGCAGCGGTGCAAAAAGCTGCACCAGTTGTTGCAGCGCCATCAATAGAAGACCCAAGCCAATGAATACACGGCCGAGGTCACGGCGCCTGCTAGGCTGATTGCGCCGGAACAACCACACTCCGATCAGGATGGAGGCGGGAGCCACTGCGGTCAGGTTGAAAGACAGCAGTTGCACGATCAAGGTTGTACCGACGTTCGCGCCGAGCATCGCGGCAAGGCCGGGGCCAAGCGCAACCAGTCCGCCCGCCGCAAAACTGGCGATCATCAAGCCCGTCGCCGTACTGCTTTGTATGGCCGATGTAATGGCAAGACCGGTGAAAAATGCCCGCACGCGAGTGCCCAGGGCGCGACCCATCCAGATACCAAGCGACGCGCCGAACGCGCGTTGTACGCCGCTCTGCACCATATGGACGCCCCAAAGCAGCAGGGCGATGTAGCCGCCAAAATCAAGCAGAGCGAACAATTCTTTCATGACTGCATGATAGACCCGCCTTGCGTATTAAATTCGTTGGGCAGCGTGCAAGGCGTTTATGCGCGCCTGGATGGGTGGATGCGAGGCAAACATGGCGCTGATGGCACGGTTCCCTGAGATGCCGGAGGATTTGAAAGCCTTGGGTAGCTCGCCGGCTTCCATGCCGCCCAGCCGCGCCAGCGCCCGCAACATTGGTTCGCGAGACGCAAGCAGACTTGCGGAGCCGGCATCGGCCCGGTATTCGCGTTGGCGTGAAAACCAGGCGACGATGATCGAGGCAAGGATGCCGAATACAATTTCACACGCGATGACAGTGACGTAATAACCAATGCCGATGTCGCGATCGTTCTTCAAGATGACGCGGTCTACGAAGTAGCCGACGATGCGGGCGAAGAACACCACGAAGGTATTGACCACGCCCTGGATCAGCGTAAGCGTAATCATGTCGCCGTTTGCGACGTGTGCCACTTCATGGCCAAGTACGCCCGCGACTTCTTCTTCGGTCATGCTTTCAAGCAGACCGGTGGATACGGCGACCAGGGCGTTGTTCCTGGATGCACCGGTGGCGAATGCATTGGGAGCGCCGTCATAGATGGCGACTTCGGGGCGGCCTATGCCCGCGCGGTCGGCCAGTTGGTGCACGGTGTCAACCAGCCAGGCTTCCTTTGCGTTGGCCGGCGCCTGGGGATCGATGACACGTGCGCCGGTGCTCTGTTTTGCCATCCATTTGCTGATGAGCAATGAAATGATCGAACCTGTGAACCCGATGATGGCGGAGAAAATCAGCAACTGTGTCAGGTCCAGCCCGTTCGCTGTAAGGAACCGGCCGACGCCCAGCACGCTCATGGACGCGCTGAGTACGATCAGTACAGCGAAATTGGTTAGCAAGAAGAGGACGATTCGTTTCATGTTTAAAGTTTCCGGCGTAGCGAACAACGAAGTTGGACTGTATATATGGAGTCCAGTTCCTGGATTTAAAGCGGGGCAGCCAATAATTGGGAAAACGGCAGAGTATAGTATCGACTTTGTAGTTTAAATCTGAATTCGGTTGATTTCATGCAGTCTCTGTGGATGTTACTGGCGAGTGTCATGTTTGCTGGCATGGGGGCATGTGTGAAAGTCGCCTCCGATTATGGTGCTTCTCTGCCGCACGTGGTCTTATTTCGAGGAATTCCTTCGGTAGTGCTGCTGTTGTGCTGGGCCAAATTTACACATCGCCGACTCAGACCGCCAAGCTGGAAGCTTCACCTGTGGCGCAATATTTCGGGCGTCACATCAATGTGGCTGGGTTTTTTCGCGATTGCCCATTTACCCCTTTCGACTGCAATCAGCCTGAATTACACTGCTCCCTTGTTCATCGCCGGCTGGATGCTCGCCCGTGGTGGCACGCAGCGCGATCCCGTCCGGCTTATTGCGGTGCTATTCGGTTTTATCGGGGTGGTCGCAGTACTGCGCCCGAGCATCGGTCAGGAACACTGGTTTGCCGCGCTTCTTGGCCTGGGCGCCGGAGCGCTATCGGCGGTGGCCATGATGCAGGTCCGGGAATTGGGACGGGTCGGTGAGCCCGAGTGGCGCACGGTACTGATCTTTTCCTGCTGCGTATGTCTGACCAGCGTGGGCGGAATCGCCGTCGAGGGATGGGGCCATATCGATGTTGCCGCCTGGCTGGCCTTGGCCGGAGTCGGTCTGCTGGGCCTCGTGGGGCAGTTGGCCATGACGCGCGCTTTCGGCATGGGGTCGGCGCTCTTGACGGCCGCGTTGCAATACACCACGATCATCTTTGCCGCCATGTTGGGGATCATCTTCTGGGATGACCTGCCGGATGCGATCGCCTGGGGAGGTATGGCGATGATCATTGCTTCGGGCCTGCTGTCCATATGGCGCACCTATAGCGAGGATCGTGTCATGAGGGGCCAGACCACCGTGGTCATGCAGGCTGCCACAGTCGCCACAACGAATCCCGTCAACGAAAAGGAGTCCCGACATGCCTGATCTATTGATCGATGCGCCCACCCTCGTACACAAATTGCCGGCTTCGGGCTGGCTCGTCTTCGATGTCAGGCATGATCTTGTCGATCATGCGGCGGGCCGGGCAGCCCACCAGAAAGGGCACATCCCCGGCGCCCTCTATCTCGATCACGAACGCCAGCTGGCGGCGCCGAAGACGGGGAGCAATGGACGTCATCCGCTCCCGTCCCGGGACGATTTCGCTGCGCTCATGCGGGCCCAGGGATTGACCCCCCGCACTTCAGTACTTATCTACGACGGCGGCAACAGCATGTTCGCCGCCCACCTTTGGTGGATGTTGCGCTGGCTTGGGCACGAAAATGCCGCCGTACTCGACGGGGGGTGGCCAGCATGGGTTGCTGCCGGCGGAGACATCGAAACCGGTACTACCGTGCCCGCAGTGACTGGGGGGCAGGCCACGAAAGATTCCGGCTATCCGGGTCAGGCCAGCATGCCGACGGTCGATGCACAGACAGTGTTGGCCAATATCGGCAAGCCGTCCTTTGTCGTGCTCGACGCCAGGGCGGCCAACCGATACCGTGGGGAGGTCGAGCCTATGGATCCCGTGGCCGGCCATATCCCGGGCGCCTTGAACCGGCCCAGTACGTTGAATGTCCGCGAAGACGGGCGCTTCAAGTCAGCTGCAGAACTGCGCCACGATTTCGATGAGCTTCTTCAAGGACGCCCAGCTGACCATATCGTGCATCAGTGCGGATCCGGTATTACCGCCAGCCATAACCTGTTCGCCATGGAGCTGGCGGGCTTGCATGGTTCAGCCTTGTATCACGGTTCTTGGAGCGAGTGGTGCAGTGATCCGGCACGCCCGGTCGAGCGAGGCTAAACTCCGGCTGGATCCATCATGCGACGATACCATTCATGAAAATGTCGCATGCCGTCTTCCATGGGTGATTGGTACGGCCCCTGATCATCGGCCCCGCGTCGCATCAGTGCCCGTCGGCCAGCGTCCATGCGTTCGGCGATTTCGTCGTCCTCGACGGCGGTTTCCATATACGCGGCGCGGTGCGCCTGCACGAACTCGCGCTCGAATGCCACGATGTCTTCGGGGTAATAGAACTCGACGATATTGATGGTCTCTTGCGGACTCACCGGATGCAGCGTCGACAGGACCAATACATGGGGATAGAGCTCGATCATGTGCGTGGGAAAGTACGTCACCCAGACCGCACCGAATTGCGGTGCCTCGCCACTGCGGTAGTTCATCAGCTGCTCATGCCAACGGCGATAGGTAGCGGTACCTGGCTGGCCTAGCGCGCTGTGTATGCCCACACGCTGCGAGCTATACATGCTCGAGAATTCCCAGGCCAGATCTTCGCAGCTTACAAATCTTCCCAATCCGGGATGGAATGGACCGACGTGATAGTCTTCCAGGTAGACTTCGATGAAGGTCTTCCAGTTATAGTGGCATTGGTGTACCTCGACATGATCGAGCACGTAATCGGAGAAATCGAATTCGGGACGTGCAAAAAGGGCCGTCATATCGACGGCGGGATCGCGCGGTCCTTCAAACAGCAGCCCGTGGCAGTTCTTGAGCGTGAACTTCTGAAGGTTCATGCACGGTGTTTCAGGAAACTGCGGCGCGCCCATCAGCTTTCCTTGCTGGCTGTACGTCCATCGGTGGACGGGGCATACAATATTCCCACCGGTATCGCGCAGATTACCGTTCTGGCTTTGTGTCGCGCTACCGTTTTGCTGGACGTCCCCCAGCATGATGGCCTGGCGGTGGCGGCAGACATTTGAAATCAGTTCAACGCCCTGGGTGTTGCGCACCAGCATCCGGCCACTGTTTTCCTGGGGCAGGGTGCGCCAGTCGCCGACGTCGGGCACGAGTTTTTCATGTCCTACGTATAGCGACGATTTCTTGAAAATGAGTTCTTGCTCTTGGACAAAAATAGCATCGTCGAAGTAGCTGCCGACAGATAGTTGCGTTTGTGCCGGCGCAATGTGCGCTTTCCGACCAATGTCGGTCATAATTCGCCCCCGCGGTGAAAAACCAGGAGGATGGCGCGTCCTGGTGCGACGAAAAAAGGCCTGGCCGATAAATTGAGTAAGGGGGGAATTGTACCCCAAGTAGGGATCGTGACAGGCACAAACGAGAGTGCGATTTGCAGCTGCATGGGCGCCGACTAGAGGCCCGAATAAGGGTTTTCGGCAATTCGCAGGGCATCTCGTACAATTTGGACGAGATGCATAAAATGTGGGGCGTTCCCGACCCGCCTATCTTCTGGAATGAATCATGGTTGACACGAAAACAAGCGCTCTGCCTGAGAGCAAGAAATCGGCTGCCGAAGCAACCGCGTTGCCCCAGGATTTCGAAACGGCACTCGCGCAACTCGAAGCGCTGGTCGCGAAAATGGAAAATGGGTCATTGGCCCTGGATCAGTCGCTGGCCGCCTATGAAGAGGGCGTCGAGCTGGCCCGGATATGCCAGCGCCGGCTTGATCAGGCTGAACAGCAGGTCAAAGTGCTGCAGGGCAACCTGCTCAAGCCGTTGGCCGATGCACCAGAAGGCGATGAGGAATAGGATGGGTCGAGAACCGATCGATTTTTCCGTGTGGCTGCGAGAGCGTGTCGAACATATCGAGGACGTGCTCGATCGCCTGCTGCCGCCTCCCGAGACCATACCAGAAGGTCTGCACCAGGCGATGCGCTACGCGGTGCTTGGTGGCGGCAAGCGAGTGCGGGCGGCTTTGGTCTATGCTGCTGGCGAAGCTTCCCTGCAAACCGGCTCGGAAGCTTCGGCGCAGCGCATCGCGCTGGATCACGCCGCCGCCGCTGTTGAGTTGATCCATGCGTATTCGTTGATACACGATGACCTGCCATGCATGGATGACGATGACTTGCGTCGGGGCAGACCCACCGTGCACGTCAAGTTCAATGAGGCGACGGCCATGCTGGCCGGCGACGCTCTGCAGCCATTGGCCTTCGAGTTGCTTGGCCTTATGCCGATCGCACCCGCCCTTACCGTGCAGGCGACGCTGCTATTGGCGCGTTCGGCCGGCAGCCTTGGAATGGTCGGCGGGCAGGCCATTGATTGCGACAGCGTAGGCCACGCGCTGACAGGCGACCAACTGCAGCAGATGCACCGCATGAAAACAGGTGCATTGCTGGAAGCAAGCGTTTTACTGGGCGGGATAGTCGCCGGGGCCAGCTCGGCCACACGCGCCGGTCTGGAGAGCTATGCCGGCGCCATCGGCCTGGCGTTTCAAGTCGTCGACGACATTCTGGATGTCACTTCCGATACCGCCACGCTCGGTAAGACAGCCGGCAAGGATGCCGCTGAAAACAAGCCCACTTACGTGTCCATCATGGGGCTGGACGGATCCCATGACCTTCTGCACAGCCTGCGCGATCAGGCACAAGCCGCATTGCTGCCGCTGGGACCCTCGGCAGCCCACTTAGCCGGCATTGCGAACTACATCGTCGGACGCGATCGCTAGGTTCATTTCGCGGCGCCTGCGCTTACTGTTATTGTTGACGGTCTAAAATGCTGTCTGGACACTACTCTATCACTCGTATGACCCACGCTACTCTCGAACAAATTCATTCACCGGCGGACCTGCGTCTGCTGGATCGACGCGAGCTCAAAGATGTCGCAGAGCAATTACGTGAGTTTGTGCTGCATACCGTCTCCAAGACCGGCGGCCATCTGTCATCGAACCTGGGCACGGTCGAGCTGACTATTGCCTTGCATCATGTATTCAACACGCCTGACGATAGAATTGTCTGGGACGTGGGACACCAATCGTATCCACACAAGATCCTTACCGGCCGGCGCGAACAAATGGCCAGGCTCCGACAGAAAGGTGGCATTTCCGGTTTCCCCAAGCGCAGCGAGTCGGAGTACGACGCATTCGGCACGGCGCACTCGTCCACGTCCATATCGGCGGTGCTCGGTATGGCAGTCGCGTCGCGCAACGCGGGGCTCAGCGACCGTCAACATATTGCGGTGATCGGCGATGGCGCCATGACGGCTGGCATGGCCTTCGAGGCATTGAATAATGCCGGGGTAACACCGGGCGTCAATGTCCTCGTGGTGCTCAATGACAACGACATGTCGATATCGCCGCCGGTAGGGGCGCTGAATCACTATCTGGCGCGGCTTCTGTCGGGGCGTTTTTATGCCACGGCAAAGAACGTCGGGCGGGCGGTCCTGCAGCATGTGCCTCCCGTTCTCGAGCTGGCGCGGCGTTTTGAAGGGCATGCCAAAGGCATGGTCTCGCCTGCCACCTTATTCGAGGAGCTTGGCTTCAATTATGTCGGGCCTATCGATGGGCACGATCTCGATGCGCTCGTTCCAACGCTGGAAAACCTGCGCAGTCTTGGCGGTTTGCAGTTCCTGCATGTCGTCACAAAGAAGGGGCAGGGTTATAAGCTGGCTGAAGCTGATCCGGTTTTGTATCACGGGCCTGGCAAATTCGATCCCAGTGTCGGCATCCAGAAACCCAAATCACCGCCGAAGCAAACTTTCACCCAGGTTTTCGGACGCTGGCTTTGCGACATGGCTGCCGCGGACAGCCGTCTTTATGGGATCACCCCGGCGATGCGCGAAGGCAGCGGCATGGTCGCATTCGAGCAGCGCTTTCCCGCCCGATATATCGATGCCGGCATAGCCGAACAGCACGCCGTCACGTTTGCAGCCGGCCTGGCCTGCGAGGGCGAAAAGCCCGTCGTTGCCATTTACTCGACATTCCTGCAACGTGGTTACGACCAGTTGATTCATGATGTTGCCTTGCAGAATCTGGATGTGACCTTCGCCCTGGACCGTGCCGGAATTGTAGGCGCCGATGGCGCAACGCATGCTGGAAACTTCGATATCGCCTTTCTGCGCTGCATACCGAATATGGTCATCGCCGTTCCCTCCGACGAGAACGAGACCCGCTTGTTGCTGAGTACCTGTTATGAGCATCCCGGTCCTGCTTCAGTGCGATATCCGCGCGGACCGGGTTGCGGCGCCGAGGTCCAGGCCGACCTCGAAACAGTTGATATCGGCAAGGCAGTGCTCAAGCGTTCCGGCGAAAGAATCGCGATCCTGGCCTTTGGTCCTTTGTTGCACGAAGCCTTGCTGGCGGCGCAGGAAATCAATGCGACAGTCGTCGACATGCGTTTTGTAAAGCCGCTGGATGAAGCGATGTTGCAGGCGCTGGCCCAAGAACACGACGCCTTTGTTACTATTGAAGAGGCCGCGATCATGGGCGGAGCGGGCAGCGCCGTCCTGGAATATTTCAGCCGACAAGGGATTTTGCGCCCAGTGCTCCAGTTGGGCCTGCCCGACCAGTTCATCGATCATGGCGAACAAACCGTTATTCTCGGCGAGTTGGGGCTCAATGCACCGGGCATTCAGCTCTCTATACAGCAGCGTTTCGGCGCCCTGTTGACGGAGCAAGCCGTTCCCGTCGCTAGGCAAAGTACCTAATACCACCATGGTTATAGGGTTATACGGTGGCTCTATGCCGCATAATAAGCGGTTGTCTGCAAACCGGCGCTTCGTATAGTGAGTGCTTTATAGGTCTTTTATCATGAATATAATGATTGATTCTGCTGTTGCCATGCCTGACGTGCAAAGCAGCGTCGATATCCGGCATATTGCCATCGAGCGTGTGGGTGTGCGTGGCGTACGGCATCCCATGCTGATCGCCGCCGAGTCGGGTGGGTCGCTTCCTACGGTTGGCACCTGGGAGCTCACGGTATCTTTGCCGGCACACGAAAAGGGTACCCATATGTCCCGTTTTGTGGCCTTGCTCGAGCAGCACCGGCAAACACCCATGACACCCGCACGGTTCTGCGACATGGCGGTTTCCATGCTGGTGCTCCTTAATTCCGAAAAAGGCGATATCGCAGCATCGTTTCCGTATTTCATGACCAAGGTGGCTCCTGTTTCAGGAGTGGCAAGCCTGATGGACTACGAAGTCAAATGGACTGCCCGCGTGCAGACGGCGGCCGCATGCGGGTCCGCGGCGGCGAACACGGTTGGCCAGGCCGAATTCGAACTGTCCGTGCTCGTACCGGTAACCAGTCTTTGTCCTTGCTCCAAGGCCATTTCACAATATGGTGCGCACAATCAACGATCCCATATTACGGTCAACGCCGTATTTGCCGACCCGGCACTGGTTGAAGTCGATACGCTCATCCGCGGAATTGAACAGCAGGCGTCATGTGAACTGTGGGGGCTGCTCAAGCGCAGCGACGAAAAATACGTTACCGAGCGCGCCTACGAGAACCCGAAATTCGTCGAGGATCTCGTACGCGACGTGGCGGTGCAACTCCAGAACGTAGCAGGTGTCCAACGGTTTCGCGTCGAGGCCGAGAATTTTGAATCCATACACAACCATTCCGCCTACGCCGTAGTCGAAGGGTAAATCGCCACGACACCTTTCCATGGCGCTTGCGGTGGTTTACGCAACGATGGTAGAATGCTTGGTTGTTTCTTGCTCGACCCACATGTTTTCATACTGCTTGAGCCGCTATGGCGGCCCCTGGAGTTTTATGGGCGGGCTGTTCCTTTTGATGGCAGCGATATCGCTGGTCGCATCAAAAGATATCCACAAGGAGTGTAGTTTATGCGTCACTACGAGGTAGTGTTTATTGTGCATCCCGATCAAAGCGAGCAAGTGCCCGCCATGATCGAACGTTATTCGGCAGTGGTTACCAGCAATGGTGGTCAGATTCATCGCCTGGAAGATTGGGGCCGCCGCCAATTGGCTTACCCTATCCAGAAGCTGGTGAAGGCTCATTATGTTTGTTTCAACATCGAATGCGGACAGACCGTGCTCGACGAACTCGAACATTCCTTCCGCTACAACGACGCCATCTTGCGCCACCTACTCATCAAGACCAAGAAAGCGCACACCGCGCCGTCACTCATGATGAAGTCGGTCGAGCGTGAAGAAGCCCGCAAGGCAAGCGCTGAAGTCGCGCCGGCTCCACAGGCGGAATAAGGACCTGTGTCCCGAGTCAACGCGTGAATCAACTTCTGTTGTCTGCTTCAGCCCTCGAGGTCAAGCCATTACGGTATACCCCGGCCGGCCTGCCAGCAGTTGAAATGATGTTGAGCCACGAATCAGAGGTCCAGGAAGCCGGTCATATGCGTCGGATAGAGCTGGTACTTACTGCAGTTGCTCTTGGAGACATCGCTTTGTTGTTGGCCGATACCCCTTTGGGTGCATCTTTATCGATACAGGGCTTTCTTGCCCCGGCACGTAAAGGCTCCAACAAACTGGTATTGCATATACAACAGGCAAATCGGGTTTTTGCCGGCGGCGCAAGCGCCGTTGTATAGCAGGAATTCATGGTAAATCGCTGCGCGAGCGAATAAACGCTCGATGCATGGAACAGACAGCTTGGGCTAAGCCCAGACATTAAAGAGGCACATTATGGCTTTCTTCAAAAAAGGCAAAGAAAAACGCAAGTTCACGCAACAAAATCCGCTGTTCAAACGTCGCAAGTTCTGCCGTTTCACAGCTGCCAATGTTGACGAGATCGACTATAAAGATCTGGATACACTGCGTGACTTCATCCAGGAAAATGGCAAGATCATTCCTGCGCGTTTGACCGGTACCAAGGCACATTACCAACGTCAGCTCGATACAGCGATCAAGCGTTCGCGTTTCCTGGCCTTGCTGCCTTACACCGATAACCACAACTAATCCGGGGCCTATCGTCATGCAAATCATCCTGCTCGAAAAAGTCGTCAATCTAGGCAATCTCGGTGAAGTCGTCCGCGTACGCGACGGTTATGCCCGTAATTTCCTGATTCCCCAGAAAATCGCCCGTCGCGCCACTGAAACCGCTCTGAAAGAGTTTGAAGAGCGTCGCGCCGAACTTGAAAAAGTGCAAGCCGAGAAACTGGCGGCAGCACAGGCCACCGGCGAAAAGCTGGCCGACCTGTCTATTGTCATTTCACAGAAAGCCGGTGTCGACGGCCGTTTGTTCGGTTCCGTCACCAGCATGGACATCGCTGAAGCGTTGGCCAAGCAAGGCTACGACTCGGTCCAGAAATCGCAGGTTCGCTTGCCCGACGGCGCGCTCAAGGCTGTCGGTGAGTTTCCCGTGTCCGTTGCTCTGCATGCTGATGTAGTGGTCGAGATCACGGTTCGTGTACAAGGCGAAATGGCCTGATTCCAGATCAGCCACGTGGTACATTCCTTTGTTCCGGAATGTACGCCTCGCCCGCATGAAGCAAGAAGCCGGTGTATGCCGGCTTTTTGTATTTTGATCTGATTTGTTCCGGAGCGTCAATTTGGACAGCAAGAAAAAAAACAGTGATGCGCAGCTGGATTACCTGCGCGTGCCGCCGCATTCGGTCGAGGCCGAGCAGTCTGTGCTGGGCGGTCTGTTGCTGGACAACGCCGCCTATGACCGCATCACCGATGTGTTGAATGAAGACGATTTCTATCGTTTTGATCACAAGATCATCTGGCAGCACATCACGCGTCTTATCAGCCTGGCACGCCCGGCCGACGTAGTTACCGTCAATGAGTCGCTCGCCAGTGCAGGCAAGTCCGACGAGGTGGGCGGTCTGGCCTACCTGAATGCCTTGGCACACAACACACCCTCCGCCGCCAATATCAGGCGTTACGCTGAAATCGTTCGCGAACGCTCGATGCTGCGTAAGCTGGTGTCGGTTGCCGACGAAATATCGGCCGCCGCGTTCAATCCGCAAGGAAAAGAGGCCCGGCAGTTGCTGGACGAGGCCGAGTCTCGCGTGTTCCAGATTTCACAAGAGGGCTCGCGCGGTACTACCGGTTTCCAGGAAATCCAGCCGTTGCTGACACAAGTCGTCGAACGCATCGACGAACTCTATCACCGGGAAGGCGATTCCGACATTACCGGCGTGCCGACCGGCTTTACCGACCTCGACCGAATGACGTCGGGCCTGCAGGCGGGCGACCTGGTCATCGTTGCAGGCCGTCCGTCCATGGGCAAGACGTCGTTTTCCATGAATATTGGCGAGCACGTTGCCATTGAGCAGGGCTTGCCGGTTGCTGTGTTCTCCATGGAAATGGGTGCCGTGCAGTTGGCCATGCGCATGGTCGGTTCGGTGGGCATGCTGGACCAGCACCGCATGCGTACTGGCAAGCTGACGGCAGACGACTGGCCACGGCTTACGCATGCCGTACAGCAAGTCCAGGAAGCCCAGATCTACATCGACGAAACGCCGGCACTGACATCCATGGAAGTTCGCGCGCGTTCACGCCGGTTGGCCAGGCAGTGCGGCCAGTTGGGACTGATCATTATCGACTATATGCAGTTGATGTCCGCGAACTCTTCGGGCGAGAACCGCGCTACCGAGATCTCCGAAATCAGCCGATCGCTGAAAGGCCTCGCCAAAGAGCTGCAATGCCCGCTGATTGCCTTGTCGCAGTTGAACCGCAGTCTTGAGCAGCGCCCCAACAAGCGCCCGGTGATGAGCGATCTGCGGGAGTCGGGAGCAATCGAGCAGGATGCCGACCTTATTTTGTTCATCTATCGCGACGAGGTCTATAACCCCGATTCGCCCGATAAGGGTACGGCGGAAATCATCGTGGGCAAACAACGTAATGGCCCGATTGGGAGCGTGCGCTTGACATTCCAAGGTGCCAGCACCCGTTTCCTGAACTTCACCTCGGGCATGGGCTAGGGTTGAACTACTCGCGCCTTGCGTAGGCGCCGGCGATCATGGCGCAGATAATCAGCTGTATCTGGTGGAATATCATCAGCGGCAGCACGATGGTGCCGACCGAGCCGCCCGCAAAAAGGATATTGGCAATGGGAATGCCGCTGGTCAGGCTTTTCTTTGAACCGCAGAACATCAAGGTGATTCGATCTGCCAGGTCGAACTTGAGCAAACGTCCAAGCAGCAGCGAGATACCCAGTACGAGTCCGAGCAGGACCAGGGATATGAACACCAGGGCGACCAGGGCCGACAATGGCGTCTGTGACCATAATCCGCCGATCACGGCTTCTGAAAACGCGGTATAGACGACTAGCAGGATGGATCCCTGATCGACGATCTTGAGCATCCGGCTGCGCTTGACGACCCATGCGCCGATCCAGCGGCGAGCCATTTGTCCCAGTATGAATGGCAGAAGCAACTGAAGCATGATCTTGCCGATGGCATCGAAGGACAAGGGCACATTATTGACGCTGCTGCCGGCCAGCACCAGGCCGACAAGCAAGGGTGTGATGAATACGCCCAGCAAACTCGATGCCGAGGCACTGCATACCGCCGCCGACACATTTCCGCGGGCAATAGACGTAAACGCGATGGCCGACTGCACGGTTGCCGGCAAACAGCACAAGAACAGGATGCCGGTGTACAGGTCCGGGGTGAGGAACGGCTTTAAAAGCGGTCCCGACAAGATGCCCAACACCGGGAAGACCACGAAGGTCACTGCGAATATCGTGCTATGCAGGCGCCAATGCGAAGCCCCCGCAACGATCGCATCGCGGGACAATCGTGCGCCGTGCAGGAAGAACAGCAGGGCGATGGCCAGATTGGTGATCCAGCCGAAAATTGGCGTGCCTATGCCGTGGGCGGGGAGGAAGCTGGCAAGCAGGATGGCAAAAAAGAGTTTGATCAGGAAGGGATCGATGGAAATTCGCGGGGTCATCAGGGATACAGCAGAGAAGTTGCAGAGGATTGCACCAGCGGAAGACCACTGTCACAGGCTGGGATTATAGGCGCTGTCGGGCGTCATGGATAAGGCAAGGTCATAAGCGCAACGTAGAGAACCCGGATCGGCAATACCCTGCCCGGCAATGTCGAAGGCCGTGCCATGGTCGACGCTGGTGCGCACGAAAGGCAGTCCCACTGTTACGTTGACACCCTCGTCGACGCCCAGATATTTGACGGGTATCAATCCTTGATCGTGATACTGCGCGACGACGATATCGAATTCGCCTTGGCGAGCCCGCATGAACACAGTGTCGCCCGGAAGCGGGCCATGGACGTTCATTCCTTCGGCCCGGGCCTGATTGATGGCGGGCGTGATGACTGTAATTTCCTCCTGTCCGAATCTTCCGTCCTCGCCCGCGTGCGGATTCAGTCCGGCGACGGCGATGCGGGGATATTCGACTCCGGCTTGCCGGCAAGCCCGGTGAGCCAGCCGGATTGTGTCAAGCTCGGTCTCGTAGGTGATTAGGCGGCTGACCTGTTGCAACGGCAGGTGTATGGTGACCAATATGACCCGTAGCTCAGGGTTGACGAGCATCATCGCATAGTGCGAGGTACCAGTGCGTTCAGCCAGAATTTCAGTATGGCCCGGAAAATTGATACCAGCGGCCTGCATGGCTTTCTTATTGAGCGGGGCCGTAACAACGGCGCGCAGTTGCCCGGCTTGCGCGTCGTCGATGGCATGGCATAAATATTCATAGGCGCCACGCCCCGCTTCGGCACTGAGGCGGCCCGGGGGAAGGCTGGCCGGCAACGCCTGCCACCGGTTTAATACGGGGATCGAACCAGGGCTGTGCCCCGCGAGTTCCGCTGCGCTGACCAGTTCCACGTGCAGGGCATCCGACATATCCAGCTGTCCGATGGTGGATTGCAGGACCCCCGCGTCACCGTAGACGACTGTAGGGTAGGGCAGGCCGGCTGCAAACAGCTTGACGATTATTTCGGGGCCGATGCCTGCGGCATCGCCCATGGTGAGCCCGACCGGTGCGAGTGAAGGTTTGCTCATGTCGGTAGCAAAGACTTAAAGCGCTTCGCTGGCGTAGTCGGCCAGGCGGGAGCGTTCGCCTCGCTGCAAGGTGATATGCCCGGCATGTGGCCAGCCCTTGAAACGATCCACGACGAAGGTAAGGCCAGAGCTGCCTTCCGTAAGATACGGAGTGTCGATCTGGGCAATATTTCCCAGGCAGATGATTTTTGTTCCCGGGCCCGCACGGGTGACAAGCGTTTTCATTTGCTTGGGGGTAAGATTCTGTGCCTCGTCGATGATCAGGATCTTGTTCATGAAGGTGCGTCCGCGCATGAAGTTCAGGGACTTGACCTTGATGCGCGAACGTATGAGTTCCATCGTTGCATTCTTGGTCCAGTCCTGCCCGCCGGCGGCAGGCACGATGTCGCCATTGCCTGGCCCCAAATGCAGTACTTCCAGGTTGTCTTCGAGCGCGCCCATCCAGGGAAGCATTTTCTCTTCCTCGGTTCCCGGCAGGAAGCCGATATCGTCGCCCACCGGCACAGTGGCCCGGGTGATGATGATTTCGTTGTAGCGCTTGGTTTCCAGTGTTTGCGTCAAGGCGGCCGCCAGGGCCAGCAGCGTCTTACCCGTACCTGCCTGCCCCAGCAGGGACACGAAGTCGCAGTCGGGGTTCATGAGCAGATTGAGGGCGAAATTCTGTTCTCGATTGCGGGCCGTGATGCCCCAGACATTGTTTTTGCCGTGGCTGTAGTCGCGCAATGTCGCCAGCACGGCGCTTGTGCCGCTGACTTCCTTGACCTGAGCCTGCAGTGGAAGCTCGCCATCGAGATACACGAACTCGTTGACGATGAATTCGGAGCATAGAGGCCCTTTGATACGATAGAACGTTGTGCCCCCTTGTTGCCACGATTCCACGTCCTTCCCATGCTTGAGCCAAAAATTTTCCGGCAATGGCATGACCCCGTCGTAGAGAAGATCGGAGTCATCCAGGACGTGGTCGTTCAGGTAGTCTTCGGCGGGCATGCCCAGCGAGCGCGCCTTCAGGCGTATGTTGATGTCCTTCGATACGAGCACCACCGCACGCTTGGGATGCGATGCCTGGAGCGCGTGCACCACGCTAAGGATGACATTGTCAGCCTTGCCCAGCGGCAATTCTATGGGCAAATTCGAGTGCAGCGCGGTGGTCTGAAAATGCAATCGGCCCAAGGCTTCCTGATTGCCCAATGTGTCAAGCTCGACGCCGGGTTCCAGTTCGGTCGACGTTCCAACCAAGCCGTCGAGAAAGCGGCTGACCTGGCGTGCGTTGCGTGCGACTTCGGACATTCCCTTTTTTTGGTGATCGAGCTCTTCGAGCACGATCATCGGCAGAAAAATATCGTGTTCCTCAAACTTGAACAGGGAATTCGAGTCGTGCAGCAGTACGTTGGTATCCAGTACAAACAGCTTGCGCTTGGCCGCGGGCAGGCGGGCCTTGCGTGGATTGCGCGATGGGACGACCGCCAGCGGGGGCGCACTTGCCACCTTCGCCGGCGCGGGGGCTGGACTGGCGTTTATTGCCGGCGCGGCGGCCGGTGTGGCGGCGGCGCGTTTCGTGGAGGCCTTACGTGCAGGAACGCCCGCAGCGGGAGCCACTACTGCTTCTGCAGGTTCGGGTGCATTGCTTGCATCGTTGGATGCGGCAGGGGAAATCATGGCTCCCATGCGGGTCGGCAACTTCGGTAGCGGCATAAGGTGTGTGCTCCCTGAGCGTTCAGATAAGTAAGTGATCGTAGCAATCGAAATCAGGGCATTGCAGTTCGTGCCGGTGGCGTCATGCCTTTTCCCGCACGGCCTTCAACACCTCGTCAACGTGGCCGGGAACCCGTAGGCCTCGCCATTCTTGAATCAGCACGCCTTGTTCGTCGATCAGGAACGTGCTGCGTTCAATCCCCCGTACCTGTTTACCGTACATGTTTTTCAATTTCATGACCTTGAACATTTCACACAGATTTTCGTCGGGGTCGGCAATGAGCGCAAAGGGAAGACTTTGCTTTTCGGTAAAACTCGCGTGCGACTTCAGTGAGTCGCGCGAGACGCCTACGATCTGACAGCTGGCGTCGGTAAACTCGTGGTGGTTATCACGAAAACCCTGGGCCTGCGTCGTGCATCCCGGGGTACTGTCTTTGGGGTAGAAATACATGACGGTGCTGCGCCCGAGCAGCGTTTCGCGGCTTATGTTTCCGTGTGTACTGGCGGCGACGAAGTCTGGAATGGGTTTTCCAACGGCTACTTCGCTCATTATTTTGCCTCCCCGAGGGGCAATAGCGCGGCAATGACGCGGCGCCCTTCGGCCATCAGGATGTTGTAGGTGCGCGCCGCGGCCTGCGTGCTCATGGCTTCGACACCTATGCCTGCTTCAAGCAGCGGACGCGTGACGTGTGCCGGCAGCAGGTGCTGGCGGTTGCCGGTTCCGATCAGAAGAACCTCTGGCGCTCCCGCCGGCTTTTGCGGCGCGGCATCGGCATTCAGGAAAGCCAGGGGATCGATACTGGCGGTCGTGATGCCGGCGATCGCGCGCAGCGTATCGGCGGTGATGTCGCTGACCACATGCACCGACCAGGTATTGATGTCACCTTCAGGCGCGAAATAGACCGCGTGCCCATAGGAGACTTCATTGATTTCTATGTAATCATGCCCGTAGGCGGTCACGGTATTGAGCGCCGGGTTGGATTCGCTTTGCAATTGCACAAAAAAACTCCCAAAGTCTTGAAGATCATAGCGCAAAGACGGTCGATTTATGGCGACCCCGCGTTTTTTTTGGATCGTTTAAACTACTCAGCTGTTTCGCGCTCGCACGTTCGAACCGAACCCTCTTTTTTATTGCGCCGCATTCACCACTACCCATTTCCCATTTTTGTCGCCCAAGGACCATCATGACGAGTTTTCCGCGTATAGAGCGCTTACCGCCCTATGTATTCAACATTACCGGCGAACTGAAAATGGCGGCACGGCGACGAGGCGAAGACATCATCGACATGTCCATGGGAAACCCTGATGGCCCGACTCCCAAGCATATCGTGGATAAACTGGTCGAGGCTGCATCCCGGCCTGATACGCACGGATACTCGGTGTCCAAAGGCATACCGCGATTGCGCAAGGCAATTTCCGGATGGTACGAACGTCGATACGGTGTACAAATTGACCCCGAGACGGAAGCCATCGTCACAATAGGATCCAAGGAAGGTCTCGCACACCTTATGCTGGCCACGCTGGATCGGGGCGATACCGTGCTCGTGCCGAACCCCAGTTATCCCATCCATATCTACGGGGCAGTGATTGCAGGCGCCAACATACGTTCCGTGCCCATGACACCCGGCCTGGATTTTTTTGAAGAGATCGACAGGGCAGTACGTGAGTGCATCCCCAAGCCCAAAATGATGATACTGGGTTTCCCCAGCAATCCGACTGCCCAGTGTGTCGATTTGTCGTTCTTCGAGCGCGTCATTGCCCTGGCCAAAGAACACAATATCCTGGTCGTGCACGACTTGGCCTATGCCGACATCACCTTCGACGGCTACGTCGCGCCATCCATCATGCAAGTCGAAGGTGCACGCGATGTGGCCGTTGAATTCTTCACCATGAGCAAAAGCTACAATATGGCGGGCTGGCGCGTCGGCTTCATGGTCGGCAACCAGGAACTGGTCAACGCGCTCGCACGCATCAAGAGCTATCACGATTACGGCACATTCACGCCGATTCAGGTCGCTTCGATCGCCGCATTGGAAGGTCCTCAAGATGGAGTAAAGCAGGTCGTCGAGCAATATCGGATTCGGCGCGACGTCCTGGCCAAGGGCTTGCACGAAGCCGGCTGGATGGTCGATATACCGAAGGCGTCCATGTATATCTGGGCAAAGATTCCCGAGTTCTACCAGAAGCTCGGTTCGCTCGAGTTTTCCAAGAGGCTGCTGGCCGATGCCAAGGTGGCGGTCTCGCCGGGAATAGGCTTCGGCGAATACGGCGACGACTATGTGCGCTTTGCCCTGATCGAAAACGAGCAGCGCACCCGTCAGGCGGTGCGCGGCATTAAAGAAATGTTCCGCAAGGACGGGTTGGGTAGTAAATAAATGAGTCCTATGAAAGTTGGTTTATTGGGTCTGGGCGTTGTCGGCGGCGGGACCTGGAAAGTATTGACGCAAAACGCAGAAGAAATCGCGCGCCGGGCAGGCAGACGGATCGAAATCGTCGCCGTGGCGGTGCGCGACATTGAAAAAGCCAGGCGCCTGGTAGGCGACCAGGTTACGGTCACGACGGACGGCATGGAAATCGTGCGTAACCCCGATATCGATATCGTGGTGGAGTTGATCGGCGGCGATACGCTGGCACGCGACCTCGTCATGGAAGCCATCAACCAGGGCAAGCATGTGGTCACTGCCAACAAGGCGCTGCTCGCCAGGCATGGCAACGAGATATTTGCCGCGGCACATAAGAAGGGCGTCATGGTGGTATTCGAAGCCGCCGTCGCTGGTGGCATACCCATCGTCAAGGCCATACGCGAAGGACTTACTGCCAATCGTATCCAATGGCTGGCCGGCATTATCAATGGCACGACCAATTTCATCCTCTCGGAAATGCGTTCGCGCGGTCTTCCTTTCAACACAGTGCTTTCCGAGGCACAGCGCCTTGGGTACGCTGAGGCCGATCCCACCTTCGATATCGAAGGCATCGACGCGGCGCACAAGCTTACGTTGCTGGCCTCGCTGGCCTTCGGCATTCCGGTGCAATTCAACAAGGCTCATGTCGAAGGGATATCCTCGCTGGCACAGGAAGATATTGCCCACGCCGAGCGCCTGGGGTACCGCATCAAGTTGCTCGGTATTACACGCCGGCGCCCCGACGGAATCGAGCTGCGCGTGCACCCCACCCTGGTGCCTATGGAATGCCTCTTGGCCAACGTCGAGGGCGCCATGAATGCAGTGCTGGTACATGGCGACGCGGTCGGTCCCACGCTTTATTATGGCCAGGGTGCCGGGGAGCTGCCTACGGCCTCCGCCGTCATCGCCGATCTGATCGATGTCACGCGTCTGCAGTCGGCCGATCCGGATCATCATGTGCCTCATCTGGCTTTCCAGCCAGATGCCATGGATGACATTGCCATCCTGCCCATTGCCGATATCCAGTCCTCCTACTATCTGCGCTTGCGCGTCGAGGATCGTCCGGGCGTGCTGGCCGACCTGGCCCGCATATTGTCCGATGCCGGCATTTCAATCGGTTCGATGTTCCAGGAGCCCCATGGGGCCACAGAGGCCGACATAATCTTCCTGTCGCATTCGGCGCGGGAAGGCGACGTCGACACCGCACTTGCCAATATCCAGGCTTTGCCGTTTGTGCGTTCCCCGGTAACACGCTTGCGTGTGGAGAATCTAGTATGAAATATCGCTCAACGCGGGGTGCGATGGCGCCCATGGACTTTTCCGATATCCTGCTTGAGGGCCTCGCGCCAGATGGCGGCTTGGCGCTGCCTGCCAGCCTTCCGAAAATCAGTGCGGAAACGCTCGAGTCGTGGCGTGCTCTTGATTACGCCGACCTGGCCACTGAAATACTGGGCCTGTTCATCGACGACATTCCTCGCGCCGATCTTTCCCGCCTGACCCATGCGGCCTATAACGCCGAGGTGTTTCCTGGAGCGCAAATGGTGCCGCTCAAGCCGCTGGGCAAGGGCGTCAGTTTGGTGGGTTTGTCCGAAGGCCCTACCCTGGCATTCAAGGACATGGCCATGCAGTTCCTTGGCCAGGTTTTTGAGTATGTGCTGGACAAGCGCCAGGCAAGCCTGAATATCCTGGGCGCGACGTCAGGAGACACCGGGTCCGCCGCGGAGTATGCCTTGCGCGGCAAGCGCGGAGTAACGGTTTTCATGCTTTCGCCGCATGGCCGCATGAGCGAATTCCAGCGCGCGCAAATGTATTCGCTGCAGGACGGGAATATTCATAACATCGCCCTGAAAGGCGTGTTCGATGAATGCCAGGATATCGTCAAGGCGCTGGCCGGCGACCTGGAATTCAAATCGCGCTACCACCTGGGCGCGGTCAACTCCATCAACTGGGCCAGGATCGCCGCGCAGGTGGTTTATTATTTCTGGGGCTGGCTTCGTGCCACCACGGCACCCGGGCAGCGAGTTTCGTATGCCGTGCCGTCGGGCAACTTCGGCAATATTCTCGCGGGCCATGTCGCCCGCCAGATGGGCTTGCCGATACGCCGGCTGGTCCTGGCGACGAACGAGAACAACGTGCTCGAGGAATTCTTCCGCACCGGAATCTATCGTCCTCGTTCAGCTTCGGATACCCATGCAACCTCCAGTCCTTCTATGGACATTTCCCGGGCATCCAATTTCGAACGTTTCGTGTTCGACTTGCTGGATCAGGACGCCGGGCAGGTCCGGGATTGCTGGAAGCAGCTTGAAATCAAGGGAGAATTCGATTTGAGCCGACTCTTGCCCCTGTTCGAATCGCGTTACGGATTCGTGGCTGGCGTAAGCACTCATCAGGACAGGCTGGCAACGATCAAGAAGGTGTTCGGTGAAACCGGCTTGCTGATAGACCCGCATACCGCCGACGCGGTAAAGGTTGCCGCCGCCTACATCGAAGAAGGCATACCCATGCTCGTGCTCGAGACCGCACTGCCGGCCAAATTTGGCGAGACCATACAGGAAGCGATAGGCCAACCCGCTCCGGTTCCCGAACACCTGCGTGAACTGGCGGCGCTTCCGCAGCGCGTGCAAGTTATGGACTGCGACGTCCATGTGGTTCGAGATTACATCAGGCAGCATGCGCCCGCGTAGGAGCGCGTGGAATTGTAACAAAACCGCAATGAACCGTTGCAATCATGGACATTGCGGCTTGTTACACTAGCTGGGCACCTCATAAGGAGCTCTATATGCCAAATCAGAATCTCGCAGAAACTGAAGTCGCTGAAATACACCCGGACGGTCGGCGCGCTGTCGTTACCATCCGGACTGCTGGAAAGTCGTATTACCATGCGTTTGGACCCGATGGTCTGTCGGTGGGCGTTTATGATCTGGCCGATGAGGCCAAGTCCGCTGCGGAATGGGCATGGGACTTCTTGGAAGAGCGCCCGGCCATCAAACGTATTACCCTCATGCAGCTTATTGTCGACAAGCTGGTCGAGCAATATCCGCTGGAATCCGCCGACGTAACCTTGTCTCCCAAAGGGGCCCCCAAAGGGTCTTCGAAAGGTTAGGGTCCAAGCAAGGCACACGGAATTCCATGTTGACACCTATTAATTTCATGGCCATAGGCATAGGTGCCGCCGCGGGAGCAATATGCCGTTGGGCGCTGGGCCTATGGCTGAACCAACCCGGCTGGCATTTGCCGTGGGGTACATTGGCCGCCAACCTGATAGGCGGCTATTTTGTCGGACTGTTATTGGGCGGCCTGTCAATGTATCCGGAAGCGCCAATATGGCTCAAGCTCATGCTTATAACGGGCTTTCTGGGCGGGCTGACCACATTTTCGACGTTTTCCGGCGAGGCCGTGGGTCTGCTCGAGCGTGGCGCGTACTTGTCGGCGTTTGGCTATATCGGTTTCAGTCTTGTCGGCAGCTTGGCCCTGACCTGTCTTGGTTTTGCCACGGCCAGCCTGATATCCACCTTGAGCCAGGCCGGGTCACCTTAACGAACTGTAAATTGCCTGCGCGGCCTGCTTGCCGCTGCGCACCGCGCCCTCCAGAACCGCCGGATATCCTGTATCGGTCCAGTCTCCCGCGACCCATACCCGTGGCCAGGGTGTTTGATTCGGCGGCCGCTTCAGCCCCGGGACGGCGGCGAATGTCGCTCGTTTTTCAATGATGACCTCATGGTTGCGAACCTTGGGCATGTCTAGTCCTGATCCGCTCTGTTCCCTTACCTGATCTATCGTTGCGGCGATAACCTGCGCACGGGGATGTTCCATGAAGGCACGCGCATCGCTGATGACTATGTTCAGCAGGCATTGCGACTCTGCCGGGCCGCTGGCGCTGCGGTCGAAAAGCCACTGGCCATATTGCATATGTTGGGGACTATCCTTTAGCAGCAGTATGGGGCGTGTCCTGTTCCAGGGACGTTCCAGTTGCAGCGTGACGGTGGCGATCGGCAGGTACTGGAACGCCGACAGCATTGAAAGGTATTCAGTGCCCGATGCGCAAGGGTCCAGCTGTTGCAACAGCCGATGCGTAGCCGAAGCATTGGCGGCTACGATGACAGCGTCGAACGGTGTTCCGTCCAGTGTGACCTTCGATGACGACGTCTGCAATCCTCTCACGGCACTTCCGCGGCGCACTTCCAGTTCGCAGGCGCTATCGTCGGGCCGGTAATGCGCGACATGATCTGGCCATAACTCCGACAGATTGACCCGGGGTATGAGCACATCGGACGCGTGGGCAGGTCCGCCGAGACTGTCTTGCAGGACACGTGCGAACAACTGGGCACTGGCAGCGCCCATCGGCGTGTTGAGTGTGGCAAGGCACAACGGCTGCCAGAATGACTGGATCGCATGGTCCGATTGCGCGCCCTGATCCAGCCATTGCGCAACAGTCATATCCGGATGGACTTTCCAGCCCTGTCGGCGCAGCCCGGCGGTGACCGCGACGATGCGCAATCGTTCCATGAGACTTAACCCTCTCGCGCCGAGGATGGCACCCAGCAAGTGGAGGGGAGCGGGCAGCGCCGCGGCACGCAGGCCGAAGCAGCCGTCGGCTGAATCCAGCTGCAGGCATTCGCGCAAGAACAGCTTGTCCGGTTCGAGGCCGAGTTCCCGCATAAGTGCCAGCGTCTCGGTGTAGGCGCCCAACAATATGTGCTGGCCATTGTCGATGCGAGTATCGAGCGATGCCGAATGCACGCTGCGGGCCCGTCCGCCCAGGGTCCGTGATGCCTCGAATACGACAACGGAGCAGCCGTATTTTCTCAAGCGGATTGCTGCGCTGAGACCGGCCCAGCCGCCGCCGACTACCGCGATATTCATCTTGCCAGACGTTTTACCAGCCCGCGCCCGCCTCCTACCCAGATTTTCCAGGCCAGCCAGAATTTGCGAATAGGTGTCAGCGAGATACGCTGGTCCAGTACCTGCCAGTTGTCGCGTTCGATTTCCTCGAGCAGGGCGTGATAGATCGCGGCCATCATCAGTCCGGGTCGCTGCGCACGGCGGTCGACCTCGGGTAATGCCTGCATGGCCTCGCGGTAGCACGATCGCGCTCTTTCGGTCTGGAATCGCATCAGTTCCACGAAGCGTTCTGAATGTTGCCGGTCGATGATCTCGGATGCCGTGACGTTGAAGGTCTGCATGTCGTTGACGGGCAGATAAATCCGGCCGCGACGCGCGTCGTCGCCCACGTCGCGGATGATATTGGTGAGTTGGAATGCAAGACCGAGTTTCTCGGCATAGATCAGTGTTTCAGGCCGCGTATAGCCGAATATGCAGGCCGACAATTCGCCCACCACTCCTGCAGCATGCCAGCAGTATTTGCGCAGTTCCGGCCAGTCCACATAGCGGGACTGGTCCAAGTCCATTTCCATGCCTTCCACGATGGCGTGCATGCGTTTCGCCGTCAGCGTATAGGTATGAATGTGTGGCAGCAGGGCCTGCATGACGGGATGCTCGGCATGGCCTTCATACAGGCGTTCGACCTGCGTGCGCCACCATGCCAGCTTCATGCGCGCGACCGACGATTCGTTGCATTCGTCGACCACATCGTCCACCTCTCGACAGAACGCATAGAGCGCGGTTATGGCCTTGCGCCGTTCAGGAGGCAGGAAAAGGAAAGCGTAGTAGAAGCTGGAGCCGCTTTGGGCGGCCTTGTTCTGGCAGTATTCGTCGGGGCTCATGCGTAATGGTAGCGGGGCTCGGTAAGGCACAGTGGTGACTGGACCGCGGCAAGGCGTCTTACCATAGGGAGCGCCAAAGCAATAGGGTCCAGTCGCGTTTTGTCAAGGTGGGGCGGTGAAAGAACACGTCATAGTGTAATTGGTTGAGGCGTTCAAGGATACGCAATCCCCCATGGATGACAAGCTTGAGTTCCAGGCCTATACGCCCGGGCAGGCTTCGCGCCAGCGGCAACCCTGAACTTAACAGCTCGCGCGCCTGCTGGACCTGCACTTGCATCAGCGTTTGCCATGCTGGATCAGCGTACCGTTTTTGCGCAATGTGATTCTCGGTGGCGCCGTAAAGTCTGAGCTTCCCCTGTGGTAAATAGACCCGCCCTTTTTGCCAATCAACGGCAATGTCCTGCCAGAAATTGGTGAGCTGCAGGCCGGTGCAAATGGCATTGGACTGTGCCAGGTTCTGGGGCGTCGCAGCCTCATACAAATGCAGCATCAAGCGTCCCACCGGGTTGGCTGAGCGGCGGCAATAATCCAGCAGCTGCATGTCGTCCTCATAGCGAGTCGTGGTCACGTCTTGCTCGAAGGCCGATATCAAATCGAAAAAAGCCTCCATGGGAAGGGCGTACTGAGTGATGGATTGAGCCAGAGGATTAAACACTTGTGCTCTGGCGTCGTGCTCCGGCAGCGCGAGTGTGCCGGCTTCTATCTGCATCAGGGCGTCACGATACGTGGCAAGGTGCCGCAGGCGCTCGGCAGGAGTCGCATCGCCTTCATCCGCAATATCGTCGGCGCTTCGTGCAAAGCGATAGATATTTCTTACGGGAGCTTGCAGGCGGCGCGGCAACAGCAAAGATGCCACAGGGAAGTTTTCGTAGTGATCGACGGCCATAGGCGGGAAGTATAAGACATGGCATCCCGTCGTTTGCACCGCCCACAACGATCAGGGCTTTCATTGTGCCGCTTGCGGCGTTCCGGCTTGCACTGGCCGACCTCATGGTCGTACCATTCACGTCTTTGCGCTGTCATATCCTGGTCTTTTGGAAAGAATCATGCCACGTCCTATTTCGGCGACGATTTCGTTGTCGTCGCTCAGTCATAACCTGCACACTGTAAAGCGGAGATTAAGTGGCGCAGACACGCCGGCCGGCAGGAGGTCGCCCAAGGTATGGGCGGTCATTAAGGCCAATGCTTATGGGCATGGCATTGAAAATGCCATTCAAGGCTTCGGTGCGGCCGACGGATTGGCCATGCTGGATCTTGACGAGGCAGTGCGATGCCGGGAAGCGGGGTGGACCGGTCCCATCCTTTTGCTGGAGGGATTTTTCGAACCGGCAGATATCGCTATCATGGACCACTATCGTGTCGTGACCGTCCTGCATTGCCGGGATCAGCTGGATATGCTGGCGTTAGCCAGGATGGCCCACGCGATGGATGCCTTCGTGAAACTTGATACCGGCATGAGCCGACTTGGATTTTCCGTTGGCGATTACCCGGGAGCCTATGATCGGGCCCGAGCCATGCAGGCACAAGGCGTCCTCAACGGTCTGGGCAAGATGACGCATTTTGCGCGCGCGGACGATGACTCCAATCTCACACAACAGCAACTGCGGCTATTCCATCAGGTCACCATGGGTTTGCCCGGCCGGGTAAGCGTCTGCAACTCGGCAGCAACCTTGACGCCCGAGATCTGGGCATCCATTCCCGACGAGCAGGAACAGTGGGTGCGCCCGGGGATTTGCCTTTATGGCGCTTCTCCTTTTGCCGATAAGTCGGCCGAGTCGCTTCAGTTGCACGCAGCGATGACGCTGTCATCCCGCCTGATCAGTGTGCGCGATATACCGGAAGGTGGATCCGTAGGCTATGGCCATATGTTTACGTCCAGCAGTTCGATGCGGATAGGCGTCGTGGCCTGCGGCTATGCCGATGGTTATCCCAGGCATGCCGGCACCGGCACACCCGTCTCTGTCGATGGCGTGCGCACCCGTCTGCTGGGCCGCGTATCCATGGATATGCTTGTCGTCGATCTGACCCCGGTGCCTCAGGCCCATATCGGTTCACGCGTGGTGCTGTGGGGTGAAGATGGTCCGTCGGTCGATGAAGTGGCCGGCACGGCCGGAACGATAGGCTACGAACTGTTATGTGCCGTGGCGACTCGCGTACCTAAAATTGTCATTGCTTAGCGACGCGCGAGGCTAAACTGGAGTTTAATCGCTGCTTGGAATGGGCCCGGACATCCGGGCAGGCTCTCTACGACCGCTCAAAGGAATTCGCGTGAAAGACAAATGTGTATTGGTAACCGGAGCTACCAAGGGAATAGGGTGGGCAATAAGCCGGCGTCTGGCTGACCTGGGGTGTCACGTGGTTGGTCTGGCCCGTCATACCCAGGATATCGATTTTCCCGGTTATTTGTATTCCTGCGATCTGAACAATGCCGGAGAAACCGAGGACATCCTGAGAGTCATACGCGAAAAATATCCGGTCGACGCGGTGGTGAACAATGTCGGCCTGGTCATGCCGGAACCCCTGGGCGAAGTCGACCTGGCTTCGCTCTATCAGGTGTTCGACTTGAATGTGCGGGTCGCCGTACAGGTGACGCAAACTTTCGTTCCCTCCATGAAAGCGCGCCGGGACGGCCGCATTGTTAACATTTGCAGCCGCGTCACGCACGGAGCGGTCAATCGCACCAGCTATTCCGCGGCAAAAAGCGCGCTTGTCGGCTGTACCAAGACCTGGGCACTCGAACTCGCTCCTTACGGCATTACGGTGAATGCGGTGTCGCCAGGCCCCGTCGATACGGAATTGTTTCGTGCCTCGCATACCGAAGGCAGCGAGGCGGAAAAGAAGGCCCTTGCCTCCATACCCATGGGTCGATTTGGGCAGCCTTCCGATGTTGCCGCCGCAGTAACCTTCCTTCTCAGCAAGGAAGCTGGCTTCATTACTGGCCAGGTGCTGGGCGTGGACGGTGGCGGCAGCCTGGCCGGCCGATAGAAAACCTTCGCGCCGGTTAAACTCGCTGCATGGCCAAGATCAAAACTTTATTCGTATGCAGCGAATGCGGGGGAAGCTGCCCCAAATGGGAAGGCAAGTGTCCCCATTGCAATGCTTGGAACACCTTGGAAGAATCGCGGGACGTCGGCGTAACGGCGCACCGGTTTGCTCCGCTCGCCGGGAGCAGCCCAATACGCAGCCTGGCCGAGATCGAGGCGCGGGAATTGCCGCGCCAGCCCACCGGCATAAGCGAGTTCGACCGCGTTCTGGGTGGTGGTCTCGTAAAAGGCGCCGTTGTCCTGATAGGTGGAGACCCGGGTATCGGGAAATCCACGCTATTGCTCCAAGCCTTGGTATCCCTCTCGCATGCGGTCAAGGTGCTGTATGTGACCGGGGAGGAATCCGCCGAGCAGGTAGCGTTAAGGGCGCGGCGGCTGGAGCTGGCAACAGGCGACGTTGACCTGCTTGCCGAGATCCGTCTCGAGTCCATCATGGCGGCTCTGATGGAACAGCGTCCCAGTGTGGCTGTCATCGACTCCATTCAGACCCTGTATTCCAGTGAACTGAGCGCGGCGCCCGGCTCTGTGTCGCAAGTACGGGAATGTGCGGCGCAGCTTACGCGCATGGCCAAGCAGACGGGAATCACCATTGTCCTGATCGGGCATGTCACAAAAGATGGCACCCTGGCCGGCCCGCGTGTGCTCGAACATATCGTGGACACGGTATTGTATTTCGAAGGTGACACTCACTCTTCGTTCCGCCTTGTGCGGGCGTTCAAGAATCGCTTTGGCGCGGTCAATGAGCTAGGCGTTTTCGCCATGACCGATCGGGGCCTGCGTGGCGTGACCAATCCTTCGGCGCTGTTTCTCTCGCAACATGCGCAGGACGTCGCCGGCTCCTGCGTCATGGCCACACAGGAAGGGACGCGGCCCTTGCTGGTCGAAATCCAGGCACTGGTCGATACTGCCCACGTGCCGAATCCGCGCCGCTTATCGGTAGGACTGGAAGGTACCCGGCTGGCCATGCTGCTGGCAGTGCTGCATCGCCACGCAGGCGTTGTCACGTTTGACCAGGACGTCTTCGTCAATGCAGTTGGTGGCGTAAAAATCACGGAGCCGGCAGCCGACCTGCCAGTGCTGCTTGCCATTGTGTCGTCGTTGCGGGATCGGTCCCTGCCCAAGGGGCTGATCGTTTTTGGCGAAGTCGGCCTGGCTGGCGAGATCCGTCCCGCACCGCGCGGGCAGGAACGCCTTAAAGAGGCGGCCAAGCTGGGATTCAGCGTCGCGCTGATCCCCAAAGCCAATGCACCTAAGCAGCCCATAGAAGGGCTCGAGATATGGGCGGTGGACCGCGTAGAATCCGCTATCGAGCGCTTGCGCTAGCCTGAAGGGGTATGTATTGGAGTGGTATGGGGTAGTTCTGGCTTGTCTGGCGGCAGGCGCCTTGATCGGTTTTGCAGGCGGAGTGCTGGGAATAGGCGGGGGGCTGCTTGCCATTCCCTTGCTCGGACTGATGCTCGACATGGACCAGCAGGCGGCCCAGGGTACGGCGCTGATCATGGTACTGCCTGCCGTGCTCATGACGGTGCGCAAATACAACCAGAAAGCAAAAATCAATCTGCAGGCGGCGGGGGCCGGCGCCGCAGGATCTATCGTTTTCACTTGGATCGGCGCGCAGATCGCCCTCGGGATCGATCCTGTGTTGCTGCGCCGTATCTATGCCGCCTTTGTGCTGAGCATTGCTCTATTCTATTTTTACCAGAGCCGGCGTTCGGAACCACGGCAAAGTCGGCCACAAGCGCCGCGGCGCAATGTCGAGGATTTCCACAAGGGCTGGTTTGCCCTGATAGGCACTGTCGCGGGCCTGGCCGGCGGCATCTTCGGCGTAGGTGGATCAGTCCTCGTCGTTCCTATCCTGACCACGGTATTCCGCCAGACCCAGACCGGCGCGCAAGCTTTGGCACTGACCATGGTCATACCCGGAACCTTTGTGGCACTGTTTGCGTATGCGGTGCACGGGCAGGCTGATTGGACAATTGGTGTCCCGATGGCGCTGGGCAGCATCTTCCTGGTGCCCTACGGTGTGAGGCTGGCTTATTCCTTGCCGGAGCCGAGATTGAAACTAACCTTTGCCTGTATGCTTCTGGTTATCATGGTTTTGTTGTTGATAAAGGCCTGACATCATGCGTTCAAGCAAATTTCCCGACATCCGGCTAGGGGTGCGCGCGCTGCGACGCGATTGGCATTCGGGTGAAATTCGCCTGCTGATGCTGGCGTTGATCATTGCCGTATCGGCGGTAACCAGCGTGGGTTTTCTCGCGGACCGCGTAGGACGCGCGTTGCAACGTGATTCTGCTCAAATGCTCGGTGGCGATCTTGTTATTCAGGCTGACGAAGCCATACCTGATCGATTTATCGACAAGGCGGCGGAATTGCAGCTTGCCACTGCCCGGACCCAGCAGTTTCCGTCCATGGTGAGCAGCGGGGAAGGCGCCCAGCTCGTTTCGCTCAAGGCGGTATCGCCCGGCTATCCCCTGCGCGGCCAGTTGCGCCTGGCCGATACGGCCGCTGGAACCGGGGAGCCCCTGCGACAGCCGCCAGCGCCTGGAACGGTTTGGGCGGATGCGCAACTGCTGAGTTCGCTAGGCATAGCGATAGGCGACGCCTTGTCTGTCGGAGATGCCTCCATGACAATCGCCAAGGTGATTTCCTATGAACCCGATCGGGGCATGCAGTTCGTGAATGTCGCGCCACGATTGATGATGAACCTGGATGATCTGCCCGCAACAGGATTGGTTGCGCCGGGCAGCCGTATTGCCTACCAGTTAATGATCGCGGGTGACCCTGCGGCCATGGCGAACTATGAATCCTGGCTCGACGGCAAGTTGGGGCGCGGGCAGAAGCTGGTGACCATCGAGTCCAACCGGCCCGAAATTCAGCGCGCCCTGGTCCGGGCAAACCAGTTCCTGGTCCTTGTCGCATTGCTGACCGTCATGATAGCGGCTGTCGCGGTCGCATTGGCAGCCCGCCGATTCAGCTTGCGCCACCAGGATGGCATTGCCATCATGCGCTGCCTGGGAGCCAGCAAATCGCAGCTGAGCACACTGTTGTGGACAGAGTTCCTGTTACTGGCTTTGATTGCATCCGCAGCTGGGGCGATCGTGGGCTACGCGGTGCACCATGGGCTGGTTGCGTTGGTGGCGGCATGGCTGGATACCCGCCTGCCGGCAGCATCCTTGCGGCCGGCATTGCAGGGACTTGTGACAGGACTGTTGTTGCTGTTGGGTTTTGCCTTGCCACCCTTGGCGTCGTTGCGCCGGGTCCCCCCCGCGCGTGTCCTGCGACGCGATGCTTCGGGGGAGCTTATGCGACGCTGGCCTTCCACTATGCTTGGCCTGGCTGCATTCTTCCTGCTTATCGTATGGATATCCGGCGATTTGCGCCTGAGCGCCGTGGTAGCCCTGGGTTTCCTGGCGGCATTCCTGGTTTTTGCGGCGCTGGCCTACGGTTTGTTGCGGGTTCTGGCCGTTTTGCGCCGTCGCGTTCAGGGCCACCCATCCTTGCGATTCGCGCTGGCCGGCATGGTACGCCGTCGCGGGTTGACCGTGACACAGCTCTGTTCTTTAGCCATGGGCCTCATGATATTGCTGCTGCTGGCCATTACGCGCACCGATCTGCTGCAAGGCTGGCAAAGCACCCTGCCCGCCGACGCGCCCAATACCTTTCTCATCAATATCCAGCCTGATCAACGCGCGGCCGTAGCGGCGCGCCTCAAGCAGGCAGGCATTTCCAACCCCGTGCTTTCGCCCATGGTGCGGGGCCGTCTGCTTGCCATCAATAAAACGCCGGTGAATCCGGACAGCTATACCGATGATCGCGCCAAGCGGCTTGTCGATCGCGAATTCAATCTCTCTTATACGGAAACCTTGCCGTCCAGCAACGAGATCGTGGACGGACGCTGGCTCGACCCGGCGAAAGCGGAAGTCTCTCTGGAGAGCGGGCTTGCAGACTCGCTGGGGATCGTCGTCAATGACACGCTTACTTTCGATGTCGCGGGGCGCCCCACCGAAGTCATGGTAAGCGGGATCCGTGAGGTCAAATGGGACTCCTTCCAGGCCAACTTCTTTGCCATCATGACGCCGCTTGCCCTGGATGGCGCGCCCGCCACCTTCATCACTTCCATGTACGTGCCGGCAAGCGACACACGGCTTACGCAGGAATTGCTGCGCAGTTTTCCCAACCTCACCGTCTTCGACGTGGGATCAATATTGGGACAGGTGCAGAATGTACTCGACCAAGTCGTGCAGGCGGTGCAATTGCTATTCCTCTTTACGGTCGCCGCTGGGGTTCTTGTGTTGGGCGCCGCCTTGTTCTCGACACGCGACGAGCGGATGCATGAAGTGGCTGTCCTCAGAGCCTTGGGCGCCAGCGGACGCCAACTGGCGTCTGCGCTGCGCATCGAGCTCCTGATGCTGGGAGGAATGGCCGGATTGCTGGCGGCATTCGGCGCAGTGGCAGTTGCATGGGTACTGGCGCTACAGGTATTCGATTTCACCCTGACGCTATCGTGGTGGCCATGGGCGGCAGGCGTGGGAATCGGGGTGTTGGCGTCGGTCATAGGCGGAAGCATGACGCTGTCGGGCGTGTTGAAGACTCCGCCGCTGGTGTCGTTGCGGGAGGTCGTATGAGCGATGATATCCGTCCGCTCGATGTGGCCCTGGATGCTGGCTGTTTGCGCTACGACGCCAGCGGTATTTCCCGGCCCGGCCCGTTTCTTTTCGATCCTTCGAACGCACAACTCGAGGCCAAGGCGGTGGGTGAGGGCGGACGGCAGGCTGCGTGGTTTGTGAAAGGCGAGTTTGGCGCGGGCGTATTACGCCATTACCGGCGCGGCGGCCTGATGTCACGCATTAATGCGGATCGCTATTTTTGGGCTGGTGCGTCCGCAACACGCTCATTTGCCGAATTCGATCTGTTGCATGCCATGTGGCAACAGGGCCTGGCTGTGCCTCGACCTATCGCCGCCGCATATTGGCGCCGCGGCCTGGGTTACCGTGCCGCCATACTCATCGAGCGTATACCGCAGGTCCAGCCTTTGGCGACCATGCTGGACCGGGCAAGCCACACGGCAGTAGCCGCCGCTATTTTTGCCATGCATGAAGCCGGAGTCTGGCATTCAGACCTGAATGCCTACAATATATTGGTCGATGCGGCCGGAAAAGTGTGGCTAATCGATTTTGACAAATGCCGCCGCCAGGATTTGTCGCTGGAGCGCCGCCAAGCCAATCTTTTGCGCTTGCGCCGTTCACTGGAGAAAGTCGCCGATATGGCCGGAGTGCTCTGGTGGGACGAGCTCAGCCGGGCATACTCCCTGCTTGCCCGTGCGCAAGGAATACTTTAGTCAAAAAAGGCATTATTATCATGCCTTTTCGCTGTTGGTATTGTCTTTGGAGGCCACAATGAGATTCAGTATGGCGAAGCGGGTACTGCTGGGCGCGGTGTTGTTGACGGGACTGTCAACAGCATGGGGGCAGAGCAGGGTGGTCAACGTCTATAACTGGGCGGAATACACGGCTCCCGATACGATTTCCGGCTTCCAGAAAGCCACCGGCATACAGGTGCGCTACGACGTTTACGATAGCAACGACACACTGCAGGCCAAGCTCCTCACCGGGAAGTCCGGCTACGATGTCGTAGTTCCGTCCACGCACTATGCCGCCCGGCAGATCGAAGGCGACTTGTTCCAGAAGCTGGATAAGTCGAAAATTCCCAATTGGAAATACCTCGACGAAGATCTCATGGCTCTGGTGGCCTCCGTCGACCCTGGAAATCAATACCTGGTCCCGTGGGGATACGGCACGAACGGCCTTGGCTATAACGTCACCAAGGTGCAGGAGATCATGGGCAAAGATGTACCTCTGGATAGCTGGGAAATGCTGTTCAAGCCTGAGAATGCGGAAAAATTGAAAGCCTGCGGCATTTCGGTGCTGGATGAGGCGGCGCAGGTTTTTCCGGCGGCATTGCATTATCTTGGCAAGAATCCCAACAGCAGTCAGCCCGAGGACTACAAAAAGGCGCTCGAGCTGTTGAAATCCATACGGCCCTACATTCGCCAGTTCAGTTCATCCGGCTATATCGATGAGTTGGCCGGTGGCGATCTTTGCATGGTATATGGATTTTCCGGAGACGTCCTGATTGCGGGCAACCGTGCCCGCGAGGCGCGCAAGGACTACAGCATCGATTACTTCATCCCCCGGGGTGGGGCGCCGGCGTGGTTCGATACCATGGCCATACCCAAAAGTGCTTCCAATGTTGATGAAGCGCATGCCTTCATCAACTATATTGAAACGCCACAAGTGCACGCGGCAATCACCAACACCATGTTCTACCCGAATGCCAATAAAGAAGCTCGAAATTTTGTGGTCAAGGACGTCGCCGATAATCCGATGATCTATCCGGATCCCGAGGTGGCAAAGACCTTGTACGTGATCAAGCCGCAGCCGCTGGCCATCATGCGTCTGCAAACCCGCATGTGGGCCGAACTCAAGTCGGGAAGATAGTCCTATGTCTGATGCCCGTCCTGCCGTTACTTCCTGGTCTGGCGACGCCGATGACTTTGTACGCCTCGAGGAGGTCGTCAAGATTTTCGGCGACACCGTGGCGGTGCAGTCGGTCAGTCTTTCCGTGCGCCACCACGAAGTGTTTGCCCTCTTGGGGAGTTCGGGCTGTGGAAAGTCCACCTTGCTGCGCATTTTAGCCGGCTTCGAACAGGTAAGTTCCGGCCGTCTTTTTCTCGATAACCAAGACATCACCGATCTGCCTCCCTATCGACGACCGGTCAACATGATGTTCCAGTCCTATGCGCTATTTCCGCATATGACTGTGGAGGCAAATGTGGCCTTTGGTCTAAAACAAGAGGGTGTCCCCAAAAACGAAATACATGATCGTGTTTTCGAAGCCTTGGACCTGGTCCAGATGGGCGGGTACTCGCGACGTAAACCGCAACAGCTTTCTGGCGGCCAGCAGCAGCGGGTAGCGCTGGCACGCAGCCTGGTCAAGCGGCCGAAGCTGCTGTTGCTGGATGAGCCGATGTCGGCGCTGGACAAGCAAATTCGGCAAAAGACCCAGATCGAGCTGGCACGCATACTCGATGAAGTCGGCGTCACCTGCATCATGGTGACGCACGATCAGGAAGAAGCCATGACCATGGCGCATCGACTGGCTGTCATGTCCGAGGGCCAGATCGTCCAGTGCGGCACGCCCCAGGATGTCTACACGTTTCCGAATTCGCGTTTCGTGGCGGGCTTCATCGGGAACACCAATTTGTTCACCGGAACGATAGTGGTCGACGAGCCGGATCACGTTCTGATCGAAAGCAACGATCTCTCACGCCCCCTGTATGTGAATCATGGCATCAATGAGCCCCTGGGCATGGAGGTCCACGTATCGGTACGCCCTGAACACATACGGATTCTGCGGGACCAGCCGGAGTCCGACTCAAACTGGGGGCGCGGCATGGTCAGCCATGTAGCCTGGATGGGCAGCTATGCCCGCTACCAGATCCGGCTCGATTCTGGATTGGTGGTCGAGGCGATGGTGCCCAGTATTGCTCTTTCGCATGCCGATACGCCAGGGCTGGACGACCAAGTATTTGCAAGCTGGGACAGCGGCAGCGCCACCGTATTGCCATCATGAAAAACGTCACCTGGCGCGGGGCCTTGCCCTCGAGGAAGACACTGGCTATCGTGCCGCCGTTCTTGTGGCTGATCCTGTTTTTGCTCGTCCCGTTCATCCTGGTCCTGAAAATCAGTTTTGCGGACCTCAAGTTCGGTGTTCCGCCTTATACGTCGCTTACCGAGATCAAGGATCAAACCGTGTCGCTGGTTTTAAACCTGCGCGGTTACGAACTTCTGTTCACCGACAGCCTGTACATCGCCACCTACTTGAATTCCATAAAAATGGCGCTGGTTACCACGGTATGCTGCATCTTGATCGGCTACCCCATGGCCTACTATATCGCACGCTCCAGCCCATGGATACGTAACCTGCTGCTTTTGGGTGTCATTCTTCCATTCTGGACCTCCCTGCTATTGCGCGTGTATGCCTGGGTGGGCATATTGCGCAATGATGGCCTGCTCAACAAGCTATTGCAGTGGCTTGGCATCATCAGTGCGCCCTTGGAAATCTATCGAACCGATCTGGCGGTGTATATCGGCCTGATATACGCCTATCTGCCGTTCTTTATCCTTCCCTTGTACGCCAATCTGGTCAAGCTTGATGTTCGGCTGCTCGAAGCCGCCTATGACCTCGGCGCCAGTCCTTGGCGCGCCTTTCTGGCGGTGACCTTGCCGCTTTCGATACCGGGCGTCGTGGCCGGAGCGATGCTGGTTTTCATACCGTCCGTGGGCGAATATGTAATACCGGAAATGCTGGGCGGCGCCAATACACTGATGATGGGCCGCGTAATGTGGACGGAATTCTTCAATAACGCCGATTGGCCGATGGCGGCGGCAGTCACGTGTGTGATGGTCATGGTGTTGCTCGTGCCATTGGTCATATTCCAGTACAACGAGGTCAGGCAGCTGAAGACGGATAGGCGGGAGGCGGCATGACCAAACCCGACCCAACGCTCCGGGCTGTCGTGCTGGCGATTGGATACGCGTTTCTGTATGTGCCCATCTTTTGCCTGATGGTATTTTCGTTCAATGATTCGTCGATGATGACATCATGGAGCGGGTTCTCGCTGAGGTGGTATGCCGAGCTCTTCAATGACCAGGCACTCTTGTCCGCCGCGAGGTTGTCGCTGCTTATTGCGACGCTCACTGCCACCGCCGCCGTCTTTATCGGCACATGGGCCGGCTATGTTCTCGCTCGGATGGGGCGTTTCAGGGGGTTTCCCATGTATATCGGCATGCTCAGCGCTCCATTGGTCATTCCCGAAGTGGTGCTGGGCATTTCGCTGCTTCTTATGTTTGTAGAAATCAGCGATTTGCTCGGATGGCCGGCTGGCAATGGCATCTTCACTATATGGGTGGGCCATGTAACGTTGTGCATGGCCTATGTCGCGGTCATCATCCAATCGCGCATCCGCGACCTGGACCGCTCCCTGGAAGAAGCCGCCCTCGATCTTGGGGCATCGCCGCTCAAGGTGTTTTTCGTTATCACGTTGCCGTTAATCTTCCCGGCGATCCTCGCCTCATGGCTGCTCGCCTTTACCCTGTCGCTCGACGATGTGGTCATAGCATCGTTCTTGTCGGGTCCCGGCTACACTACCTTGCCGCTCGAAGTTTTCTCCCGGGTGCGCCTGGGTTTGAAGCCGGAAATAAACGCTCTCGCCACATTGTTCATGCTTGCCGTTGGCATAATTGTGGTCGTGATCAGTCGCATGCAGTGGCGCAAGCAATCTTAGCAAAGGGAAATGACGCAATGGCTATTGTGCAGTTGTATGGTTTGAAAAACTGCAGTACCTGTGTAAAGTCGATGGCGTGGCTCACGCAACATGCAATTCCTTACACATTCACTGACTACCGCGAACAGCCGATATCCGGCGGACAACTGGTCGAGTGGGCAGCGGCGATCGGGGGCTGGGAAAAGCTGGTGAACCGCGCTTCCATGACCTGGCGCAACCTGCCCGAGAGCCGCAAGGCGCCCGACAGCGAACAACAGTGGTTGATGCTGATTGCCGAGTTTCCGGCCCTGGTGAAAAGGCCTGTAGCCGTGACCGGTCCCGGCAATGTCGCGGTCGGATTCTCCGACAAGAAGTACGGCGAACTTTTCGCGCCCGGCACATAGCCCCGGGCCATGAACACCAACCAGTACATGTCCATCGAACATCGTCACACTTGTTATTGCATACGCCAGGAATCTTCATCATGCTTACCCAGACCGAGCTCAAACAGAATGTCGCCCAGGCGGCTGTTCAATACGTTCTCCCTTTCTTGACACCGGAAACCATCCTTGGCGTGGGTACCGGTTCCACGGTGGATATTTTCATCGACAGCCTCGCTCCGCACACAAGCCGTTTCCGGGGCGCGGTGTCCAGCTCGGAACGCAGTTCGGCGCGCATGGCGGCGCTAGGTATCCAGGTCTTTGACTTGAACGACGTACAGGCGATGCCGTTTTACGTCGATGGCGCCGATGAAATCGATCGCGGACTCAGCATGATCAAGGGCGGGGGCGGGGCGCTGACGCGCGAGAAAATCGTGGCCTCGGTGGCCGACCAGTTTGTGTGCATCGTGGACGAATCCAAGCAAGTCGACCACCTGGGTCGGTTTCCCCTGCCGGTGGAGGTCATACCGATGGCACGGGAGTCCGTCTCGCGTCAGTTGGCACAGTTGGGAGGCAAGCCCTCCTTGCGTAGCGGTATCGTTACGGATAATGGCTGCCAGATTCTCGATGTATCAGGCCTGAGCATCTCCCAACCCGCACAGCTGGAATCGCGCATCAACAACATTCCTGGTGTCGTCAGCTGCGGCCTGTTTGCGATCGCAGGTGCCGACGTGGTGCTTGTCTCGACGCAAGGCGGTGTACGGCAACTCAAAAAAAACGCGTCATAATGGTGTCATGATCTGCGTGTAGCCTTGCTGCGGTGACACCCGCGTCAGCCACATGCCTGCATGCGATCGCCGCGGCGTATGTAGTGCACACAAATCGCGCCCATGGTGCTACGCTATTTATTTATTGATTCCTGTATTGACCGAAGGCTGACATGTCCGAGCATACCAATAAGCAGTACACATCCGACCTTGAAACCACGCGTTCCCTGTTCCTGCAAATGGGCGGGCTGGTCGAGGCCATGGTTAAAGACGGAATGGAGGCTCTGGCAACCGGGGATCTCAGTCTGGTCGATCAGGTGCGTGAACGTGAAAAGGAAGTCAATCGGCTCGAGGTGGAAATCGACGAGCGCATAGGCTTGCTGATCGCGCGCAACCAGCCCACCGCCGGTGACCTGCGCCTGTTGCTGTCCGTCTCGAAAATGCTCACCGATATGGAACGTTGCGGCGACGAAGCCGAGAAAATTGCCAAGATGGCGCGCCGCCTGCATGAATCAGATGTTCGCTACGAACCGGTGGTCGAGCTGCGGCATATGGCGGGTTTTGTCACAACCATGATACGCGACTCGCTTGACGCCTTTGCCCGCCAGGACCCCTTGCATGCTGCCCAGGTCGTGCGTAACGACAAGGAAGTTGACAAGGAATGGAAGGGATCGTTGCGCCACATCATCACCTATATGATCGAAGATCCGCGCACGATTTCACGATCCATAGATCTTATATTCATTGCGCGTGCCCTCGAACGCATAGGCGATCACGCCAAGAATATGTCCGAACGGGTCATCTATATGGTGCGCGGCGATGACGTACGCCATACCGGCATCAAGAACACCGAGCGCCTAGCCCGTGGCGAACCAATAGACGAAGACAGCGAAGTCTAAGGGCCTTTCTGGCGCTCCGCCAGCCCGAGCCCCATGTGCATCGCCGCGGGGCCGGGCATTTGCCTTAATCGGACGGGGGTACGTAACCCTGAGCCTCGACATCGGCATCGTCGAACAAAAAGCTTTCCATCTGTTGAGCCAAATACTTGCGTGCCCGGGCATCGGCGAGGTTCAGCCGGTTTTCATTGACCAGGCGGGTTTGGGTATCCATCCACTGCGCCCAGGCATCCTTGGAAACGCTTTGCCAGATGCGCACTCCCAGGTCGCCGGGATAGGGCGGATAATCAAGGCCTTCTGCCTCGCGTTTGAGCTTTACACACTGAACCATACGTGCCATGACAGTCTTACCTTTAGAACAAGTTATCCAACCTGGGTATTGTACCCAGGGTTCCGCGGCAAGGTCCCAGCCGCTCTAGAGTTTCTTGATGAAAACCAGGCTATTGCGTGAACGGTTGTAATGTGCCTGGCGCTCTTTGGGAAGATCCGAAATCCCGCCTTGCACGAAGCCGCGCTTGATAAACCAGTGTGATGTGCGCGTGGTCAGCACAAACAGCCGCTTGGCGCCCATGGCGCGAGCCTTGGACTCGGCATGGCGCAGCAGTACTTCGCCTTCGCCGGAACCTTGCCATTCCGGCTGGACAATAAGGCAGGCCATTTCCGCCATGTTTTCTTCCAGGTACGGCATCAAGGCCACGCAACCGTAAATCACACTGTCATGTTCCAGCACGGTGAATTTTTCGACGTCACGTTCTATCACTGATCGACCGCGCGGCACCAGAGTACCGTCTGCCTCGAGCGGCTCGATGAGTTGCACGATGGCACCGACGTCATCGACGGTGGCGGGGCGCAAGTCGTCCAGCGTATCTTCCACAACCATGGTTCCGACGCCGTCGTGGGTGAAAATTTCGAGGAGCACGCTGCCATCGAGTGTGTAGGGCACCAGGTGCGCGCGCGCAACGCCGCGTTTTACAGCACGTGAAGCGTGGGTCAGGAACGAGGAAGTGTCTTCCTCGAGCGTGCCGGACGCCAGCAGCTTGTCGGCATCTTCGCGAGCCAGTTCTGTATCGACGGAACCATCTTCATTGCAGACCGTCTTATTCTGAGTGAGGAAAATGAGCTTCTCCGCGCGCAGGGCGATGGCGGCGCTGGTCGCGAGGTCTTCCATGGCCAGGTTGAAGGCCTCGCCCGTCGGTGAAAAACCAAGGGGCGAAAGCAGTACTATTGCGCCTTGGTGAATTATCATCTTTATGGCGTCGATATCCAGCTTGCGCACGGCGCCTGTGTGTCTGTAATCGATCCCGTCTATAACGCCTACCGGACGAGCCGTGACGAAATTGCCGGAAATGACGCGGATCTGCGCATGCGACATTGGTGTATTCGGCAGCCCCTGGCTAAACGAGGCTTCGATGTCAAGCCGGATTTCGCCGGCGGCTTCTTTGGCACATTCCAGCGCTTCGTCGCTGGTGGGTTCGGTGCCGCGACCGAACTGGGTCGCGTAGCCTTTCAGCTTGAGCTGGTCGTTTACTTGCGGACGCGAGCCATGCACCAATACAAGCTTGACGCCCAGTGCCGATAGGAGCGATAGATCTTGTATCAGTGCATTGAGCGCATTGTCGCTGACCAATTCGCCGCCAAAGGCGACGACGAACGTCTTGCCCCTGAAGTCGTGCACGTAGGGCGCGACCTCGCGAAACCACCGTACGAATTGGGCTGGGGCGAATTCAGGCGCGTCCTGCGCAGAGAGAGTGGAATCGATGTCGCTAGAGGTCATGAGGTGATGTAATGTGTCCGCAAATGTTGAGGTCCGGAGCAAAATTATAATGACGGACTGCCCACTAAAAAGAAGTTTCATGCAAGAGCAACCCGATTTGTCGGAAAACCAACACAAAGCCAAGACCACGAAGCCCTCAACCGGGCGAAACGCGCCGCGTCGCCCGCAGGCCAGGTCGGGGATCAAGCGGGCCTTGCCGCCTGTCAACTACCCCGAGGACTTGCCCGTAAGCGCGCGTCGAGACGATATTGCGGCGGCGATCGAGGCGAACCAGGTGGTGATTGTTTGCGGCGAAACCGGTTCAGGCAAGACCACCCAATTGCCCAAGATCTGCCTCGAGCTGGGCCGCGGCCAGGACAAAATGATAGGCCACACGCAGCCGCGCAGGCTGGCGGCCACGTCTGTAGCCAAGCGGATTGCGGAAGAGCTCAAGACCGAACTGGGCGACTGGGTGGGGTACCAGATACGGTTCAACGACCGTACGGGTCCCAATGCTGCAATCAAATTGATGACCGATGGGATTCTCTTGGCCGAGTCGCAGCGCGATCCGCTGCTGCGTCGTTATGACACTATCATTATCGACGAAGCCCACGAACGCAGCCTCAATATCGATTTCCTGCTGGGATTCCTCAGACAGTTGCTGCCCAGGCGTCGTGACCTCAAGGTGATCATCACCTCCGCGACTATCGATGCGGACCGCTTTTCCCAGCATTTTGCACAGAATGGCAGGCCCGCTCCGGTCATCGAGGTATCCGGCCGCTTGTATCCGGTCGACATTGTTTATCGGCCTGTCATGCAGGACAAAGAAATCGAAGGCGTCGAGCCTGGAAGTCGACGGGCCAATGCCGACGAGGAGCGCGACCTCATCGACGCGATCGTCGAAGGCGTAGCGGACTGCGCCCGCCATGGTCCGGGCGATGTGCTGGTGTTCCTGCCTGGCGAGCGCGAAATCAGGGAGACGGTCGAAGCGCTGCGCAAGAGCCATCCGCCCAGCACGGAAGTGCTTCCGCTCTATGCCAGGCTCTCCCAAGGTGAGCAGGAGCAAATTTTCCGTCCGCAAAGCAATGCACGCCGTATCGTACTCGCCACCAACGTGGCTGAGACTTCTCTTACGGTGCCGGGTATCCGTTACGTGGTGGATAGCGGACTGGCACGGGTCAAGCGTTATTCCTGGCGCAACAAGGTCGAGCAATTGCGTATCGAACCCATAAGCCAGGCATCGGCGAACCAACGGGCGGGACGCTGCGGCCGTATCGGTCCTGGCGTGTGCATACGGTTGTACGACGAGGCGGATTTCAAGAACCGCGCCGCGTTCACCGACCCGGAAGTACTGCGCTCGTCATTGGCATCGGTCATTCTGCGCATGAAGGCGCTGAAGCTGGACGATATCGAGACCTTTCCTTTCGTGGACGCGCCCACCGGCCGCGCCATTGCAGACGGCTACCACCTCTTGCAGGAACTGGGTGCCCTTGACGAGGACAATCGCCTGACCGAAGTCGGACAAGCCTTGGCGCGCCTGCCCGTCGACCCGCGCCTGGCGCGCATGATACTGGCGGCCAAAGACCACGAATGCCTGGCCGAAATCCTGATCATCGCGTCGGCGCTGTCCGTTCAGGACCCACGCGACAGACCTATGCAAGAGCGCGAGGCATCGGAAGCGGCTCACGCCAAATTCGGCGACGAGAAGTCTGAATTCTTGTCATACATCAAGCTGTGGCGATGGTATGGTGAACAGGTCGAGCACAAGGCATCGCAGCGCAAGCTGGTGGCGCTGCTGCGGCAGAATTTCCTGTCGCCGCTGCGCCTGCGCGAATGGCGCGACGTGCATAGCCAGCTGGCTTCCATTGTCGGGGAGCAGGGCTGGCGCATGAACACCCTCGATGCAACCTATGAGCAGACCCATCTGGCCCTGCTCTCCGGACTGTTGGGAAATATCGGCCTGAAAAGCGAGGATGGCGGCGCCTACCAGGGCGCCCGCGATATTCGTTTTACCATTCATCCGGGCTCGCGCCTGGTCAAGAAGGCCGGACGCTGGATAGTCGCCGCCGAGCTGGTGGAAACCACGCGCCTGTACGCGCGCTGCGTCGCACGGATAGATCCCGTATGGCTGGAGAAAGTCGGTGCGCACCTCATACGGCGCAGCTGGTCCGATCCGCGTTGGGAAAAAAAGGCTGGTCAAATCGTCGCCAACGAGCGCGCCACGCTTTATGGTTTGCCGGTCTATACCGGACGCCGGATCCACTACGGCAAGGTCGATTCCGTTCAGGCGCGGGAGCTGTTCATCCGCCAGGCGCTGGTACCGGGAGACATAGAAACCTCTTTGCCATTTATCCAGCACAATCGCCAGCTGATCGCATCCATAGAAAAGCTGGAGCACCAAACCCGGCGGCCGGATATTCTGGTGGACGATGCCCTGATCTATGCTTTCTATGATCAGCAGATACCCGCCGAGATATGTCAGACCATAACGCTGGAAAAGTGGTTCAAGCGTCTCGATAAACAACAGGCGCAAGCGCTGATGCTGACCCGCGACGCCTTGATGCGGCATGACGCCGCCGGTGTCACGACCGACGTCTTTCCTAAGAAGGTGGAATGGCAGGGGGTGCAGATGGCGCTCGACTATCATTTCGAGCCGGGCTCGCCGCGCGACGGCGTAACGCTGACCGTCCCGCTTTTCGCTTTGAATAAGATCGATCCCTTACGCTGTGAATGGCTGGTGCCGGGCATGCTGAAGGAAAAAGTCCATTTGCTGCTCAAGTCGCTTCCGCAGAAGATCCGTCGACATTGCGTGCCCTTGCCCGACTATGCCGCCGGATTCGTGGACCGATGGTTCGATCAGGCATCCGATCCGGAGGAGGGGCTGTTGGAGGCCATAGGCTCGGACATGTGGACGCAGCTTAAGGTTCGGCCGTTGCGCACCGATTTCAAGGTGGAAACCTTGCCGACCCATTTGCTCATGAATTTCAAGGTCGTCGATGAGCACGGTCGGATGCTGTCTGGCGGGCGTAATCTGGACCAGCTCAAGGCCGAGCATGGCAAGCAGGCCCAGGCATCGTTTCAGAAGTTCGCGGCGCGCGATGAGCAGGTTGCCCAAGCCCTGGCTCACGAGAAGCTAACTGACTGGACTTTTGGTGCTTTGCCCGAGATCATGGAAATACGTCGCAAAGGGCAGTCCTTCGTGGGCTATCCGGCGCTCGTGGATCGCCAGACGCATTGCGACCTCGATGTCTATGACGATCCGGGGGAAGCGCGGGTGCAGCACCACGCGGGACTGCTACGGCTTTTCCGCCTAGCATTACGCGAGCAGGTGAAGTTTCTGGAAAAGAATCTTGGCGACCTGACCCGGATGAGCATGCTGTACATGAGCCTGGGTACACAGGAAGAACTGCGCGATCAGATCATCGATTGCGCGCTGGACCAGGCATGCCTCGCCGAGCCGTGGCCGAACAACCAGCAAGCGTTCGAATTGCGTCGCAGCGAGGGAAAAACCAGGCTGGGGCTGCTCGCCCAGGAAATTGCGCGGCTCACTGGCCAGATATTGACGGAATGGGCAGCGCTGCAGAAGAAGTTGCCGCAGGCCAAGCCCCATGCTGCGGCCTACGCCGACCTGCAGAAACAGCAAGCCCAGTTGATGACTAAATGGTTTGTGAAGGATACGCCTTATCGCCAGCTTACCCAGTACCCGCGCTACCTCAAAGCGGCGCTGGTGCGCATCGAGAAGTTGCGTGCCGATCCGGCCCGTGACAGCCGCCTGATGGCCGAGATGGCACCGCTGATCGTTCAGTATCAGCGCGCTCTTTTGGCGCTGAAGGGCGCGCCGGATGCACAGATGGATGACTACCGCTGGTTGCTCGAAGAGCTTCGCGTTGCATTGTTCGCACAGGAATTGCGTACGCCCATGCCGGTTTCGGTAAAGCGCCTGCAAAAAGCGTGGGCGAGCATGCAGCGCTAGGGCGCGCGAGGGTCGATCACTGGGTACAATTCGATGATGACCGAAGCGAATTCATCTCCTCTATTTGTACACCTGCGCATCCACTCCGAGTTTTCAGTGGTGGATGGTATTGGCCGCATCCCCGATCTTGTCGCGAAAGCCGCCGAGTATGGGCAGCCTGCCATGGCGCTCACCGACCTATGCAATTTGTTCGGTTTCATCAAGTTTTACAAGGCAGCCCGCAAGGCTGGCCTCAAGCCTATTGCGGGCGCCGATATCTGGCTGGAAAACGAAGTCGATCGTGAAAAGCCATTCCGGCTGCTCCTGCTTGCCAGCAGTCAACAAGGCTATCTGGCACTTTGCGAAATACTCAGCCGAGCCTGGCTCGAGAACCAGTATCGGGGTCGCGCCGAGGTGCGCCGCGACTGGCTTATGGGCAGAGACGGCCTTATCATGCTTTCGGGTGGCCGCCAGGGCGATGTGGGCCAGATGCTCGATGCTGGCAAACCGGCTGAGGCAGCCGTCCTTGCGGCAAGCTGGGCCAGGGCGTTTCCCGGCAGTTATTATGTGGAACTCCAGCGTGCAGGGGTCGATGGCGATGAAGCCTACGTACAGCAGGCTATGCGGCTGGCCGGCGAGCTCAGCCTGCCTGTCGTGGCGACTCATCCTGTGCAGTTTGTGCAGCGCAGCGATTTTCGCGCCCACGAGGCCCGCGTGTGTATTGCGGAGGGTGAGCAATTAGCCAATGCCAAGCGGGTGCGGCGTTTCACCGAAGACCAGTACCTGCTCAGCAGCCACGAGATGGCGCTGCGCTTTGCCGACGTGCCCTCGGCGCTGGCCAATTCCGTCGAAATCGCCAAGCGCTGCAATCTGACGCTGGTTCTGGGCAAACCGCACTTGCCCGACTTTCCTACGCCGGAAGGGATCACCCTGGATGACTACATGAGTCACCTGGCGGAAGAAGGTCTGGCTGTACGCATGGCCCAGTTGTTTCCGGACGAAACCGAGCGCCAGGCACGCTATCCGCAATATCTCGAACGCCTGCAATGGGAATGCAAGACCATCACCAGCATGGGCTTTTCAGGCTACTTCCTGATCGTTGCCGATTTTATCAACTGGGGAAAGAAAAACGGAGTTCCAGTAGGGCCGGGCCGCGGATCAGGTGCAGGTTCGCTGGTCGCGTATTCACTGGGCATTACCGACCTTGACCCCATTTGCTACGACCTGCTTTTTGAACGGTTCCTGAATCCGGAACGGGTTTCCATGCCCGACTTCGACATTGACTTCTGCCAGGACAATCGCGAACGCGTCATCGATTACGTCAAGCAGAAGTACGGAAAAGAGGCTGTAAGCCAGATCGCCACGTTCGGGACGCTGGGCGCCAAGGCGGTAGTCCGCGACGTCGGCCGTGTGCTGGAAATGCCTTATATGCTGTGCGATGGCCTGTCCAAGATGATTCCCTTCAGTCCGGCCGATCCCTGGACGCTCTCCCGTGCGCTAGCTGAAGAACCGGCGTTCAAGGAACGGTACGAGCAGGATGAAGAGGTCAGGGCGCTTATCGACCTGGCACGTCCGCTTGAAGGCTTGACCCGCAATATCGGCATGCATGCAGGCGGAGTACTGATTGCACCCGGCAAGCTGACGGATTTTTGCCCCCTGTATTGCCAGCCGGGTGTCGACAGCAATACCGTTTCACAGTTCGACAAAGACGACGTCGAGGCGGCTGGTCTCGTCAAATTCGACTTTTTGGGTTTGCGCAACCTGACTATTCTGGACTGGGCGGTGCGCTATGTGCGCCAGTTCAACGAGAGCAAGCGTGATTTCGACATCATGGCGCTCAAGCTCGACGACTTGCGGGCTTACAAGCTGCTCAGCGAGGGCAACACCACGGCGGTGTTCCAGCTCGAATCGCGCGGCATGAAAGAGTTGCTCAAGAATCTAAAGCCCAATACATTCGAGGACGTCATCGCGGTGCTGGCCCTGTATCGTCCCGGGCCGCTTGAATCGGGTATGGTGGTCGACTTCGTCAATCGCAAGCATGGGCGCGCCGAGGTCGATTATTTCCACAAGGACCTGGAACCGGTACTCAAAAGCACCTATGGTGTCATTGTGTACCAAGAGCAGGTCATGCTCATCTCGCAGATCATAGGCGGATACTCCTTGGGCGGCGCCGACCTCCTGCGACGCGCCATGGGCAAGAAGAAGGCCGAGGAAATGGCCGAGCATCGGGCCATCTTCGAGAAAGGAGCGGTCGAAAAAGGCTATGCGGCAGAGCTTGCCGTCAAACTGTTCGACCTGATGGAAAAGTTTGCGGGATATGGGTTCAACAAGAGCCACTCCGCCGCCTATGCGCTGATTGCCTACCAGACTGCCTGGCTCAAAGCCTATCACCCGGCCGAGTTTATTGCTGCCACCCTGTCTTCCGATATGGACGACACCGACAAGGTCCAGATTTTCTGGAAGGATGCGCTGGCCAACGATGTACGGGTATTGCCTCCTGACGTCAATGCGTCGGCCTACCGGTTCGAACCTGTCATCGACGAGCACTCGGCAAAAGGGCTGCCGCCACGCACCATGCGTTTTGGGCTTGGCGCGGTCAAGGGCACTGGGCAGGGCGCTGTCGAAGCCATTATCAAGGCGCGCCAGGAAGCGGGACCCTTCGTCAGCCTGTTCGACTTCTGCCGCCGCATCGATCGGCATTCCGTAAACCGCCGTAGCATCGAAGCGCTGATCCGAGCGGGCGCTTTTGACCAGATCGAAGAGAACCGTGCCGCCTTGCTGGCGACGGTGGGAAGCGCCATGGAGGCCGCCGAGCAGGCAGAGCGCAGCGCCAACCAGGTTTCCCTGTTTGCAGACGATGCCAACGACATTGTCGAAGGCGAATTGGCCAAGGTCTCGCCGTGGGATCTTCAGACGCGGCTGACGGAAGAAAAGGCGGCGCTGGGTTTTTTCTTTAGTGGCCATCTCTTTGATGCCTGGCGCGATGAGGTGCGACGTTTCGCACCGCAACCGCTGGCCCGTCTCGAGCCGTCACGAAGCCTGCAATGGTTTGCGGGCGTGTTGTCGTCGGTGCGGCCCAAGATGACGCGCCGGGGCAGGATGCTCTATGCCTTGCTGGATGACGGGTCGGCTCAGGTCGAAGTGGCCATTTTCAACGAGCTGTACGAGCAACACCGGAACCGTCTCAAAGAGGACCGGCTTGTCATCATCCAGGGCAAGGTCAGCAACGATGATTATTCCGGTGGGCTGCGTGTATCGGCCGAGTCCGTATTCGACCTGCAATTGGCTCGTGAGGCACGTGCGCGGAGCTTGCGTGTCACACTCAATGGCAGTGCCGACGCGCAGCGGCTGCGTCAGCTGTTGAACCCGTTCCGCGCGGAACCCGAGAACGGCGTGCCCGGCATACCAGTTGAATTGCGGCTCAAGCGCAACGAGTTTCAATGCACCGTACGTCTGGGCGAAGAGTGGCGCGTGCGCATGGCCGATACCATGCTGGAACAGCTTGCCGCCTGGGCGGAACCCGACGGCGTGGAGATCAACTACTTATGACACCATTGCGCATTTTGCATTCCGAAGCTGCCACAAGTTTTGGCGGCCAGGAACAGTATATTTTAAGGATGATGATCGCTATGCGCGAGCGTGGCCATTATCTGGAAGCCGTCTGCCAACCCCACGCCAAGCTCGCGCAGCGGCTGCGGGACGAGGGATTCACCGTCCACACCGCGTACATGGATGGCGCGGTCAACTTCGTCAAAGGTGTCATCAAAATCCGGCAGATACTTAGGAAGGGCCGCTTTGATGTCCTGAATACGCACAGCCGGCGCGATACGATACTGGCTGGGTGCGCTGCACGCCTGGCGGGCACGCCCCTCATCGTACGTACCCGCCATCTGGCCAAGAAGGTGGGTTCACTATTGTCGTATACGATCATTCCGCATCGCGTTACCGCGGCCAGCGACTTCGTGCGCAAGCACTTGATTTCCCGTGGCGTTCGTCCCGAGCACGTCGCTACCCTGTATCCGGCCGTGGACTTGCAGACTGTACCGGAACAATCGACGCTTCGACAGGAACTTCATCTGGCGCAGAACGATATTGTCGTCGGCTGCGTGGCAGTGATGCGCGCGCAGAAGGGACATCGCGACCTCGTCGACGCCATGGAGCCGCTCATCCGTGAACGGCCCAACGTGCATTTGGTATTTGTGGGCGGTGGATCCCCCGTGTTCGAAGAAGTACAGGCCTATGTCGCCGACAAAGGCCTGGGGAAGCGGGTGCATCTGCTGGGCGCGCGCCAGGACGTCCCTAATTTGCTGGCCGGCTTTGATGTATTTGCGCTGGCAACTCGCGAAGAGGCGTCGGGCACGGTATTCATCGAGGCCGGCGCTGCCGGACTGCCGGTGGTCGGTACAAAAGTAGATGGCGTTCCCGAAATGGTGCGTGACGGCATCAACGGCTTTCTGGTGCCGCTGGATGACCAACCCGCAATGACTCAGGCGCTGAAGCAACTTATCGACGATCCCGCACTGCGCCGCAAGATGGGTGAGGCCGGCCTGATGTTCTGCAGGGTCGAGCGCCGGTTCAGCGCAGAGTCCATGGCCGAGCATGCTGAAAACAATTACGTGCGTTGGCTGAAGGAACGGACATCATGAGGTGTGCGCAGACGGTGCCGGTACTGATGTATCACCATGTCTCTCCTGTCGATGGCATGATCACGGTATCGACGACGAATTTCGAGAATCAATTGCAGTGGCTGCAACGCCGTGGCTACCGTTCCCTTTCCAGCGATCAGTTCGCGGGCCATCTGAATGGACTAGCGGTTCCCCCAAAGTCCGTTCTCATCACCTTTGACGACGGCTATCTCGACAACTGGGTGTACGCCTATCCCTTGCTTAAGAAGTATGGCTACACCGCGCTCGTTTTCCTGGTGACTTCCTGGATAAAAGACGGCCCGCCGCGGCATTGCCTGGGGCAGGGCGAACTGCCCGAGACGCCTTCGCATCGCGAATGCGAGCGACGCATCGAAGCTGGCCGCAGCGACGAGGTCATATTGCGCTGGAGTGAAATAAAGGCCATGCGCGCTGACGGCGTCGTCGAGTTTCACAGTCACACGCATACGCACACCCGCTGGGACCAAACGACGCCGTCGGAGAAAAACCAGCATATGACCCAAGAGCTTGCCGCAAGCCGTGCGGCCCTGGTGGAAAACCTTGGCGAGGTGTCCCAGCATTTCTGCTGGCCCCAGGGCTACTTCGATGCCGAATACAGTCGGCTGGCCCAAGCGGCGGGATTTCGTTATCTCTATACGACCAAGGCTTTTGGACAGAATCGGGCCGGCACGGACCCCGCACACATTTATCGCTTCGCGGTTCGCAATACGTCGGGCAACTCGGTAGGGCGCCGCATCCAGGTTGCAAGCCATCCTGTCATCGGACCATTGTTCAATAAGTGGAAGCTATGGAAACGCGGCCTGCGCAAGAAGGGCGCATGACTCTGTCTGTCATCATCATTACCAAGAACGAGTCCGCACATATTGCCGACTGTATCGATTCAGTCAGTTTTGCCGATGAAATCATTGTGGTCGACTCCGGCAGCGTCGATGGAACGCGCGAAATAGCGCAGGCCAAAGGCGCCAAGGTCAGTGTGACCAGCGACTGGCCCGGATTTGGCCAACAAAAAAACAGGGCGCTGGACCTGGCCAGTGGCACCTGGGTGTTGTCCATCGACGCCGACGAACGGGTGACGCCGGAATTGGCACTCGAGATACAAAAAGAACTCGCAGCCCCCCGTTCCGAAGCCTACAAGATTGCACGGCTTTCCAACTTTTGCGGGCGTTGGATTCGCCATAGCGGCTGGTGGCCAGATCACGTATTACGCCTGTTCAAGCGTGGTACCGCGCGCTTTAAAGACGTAGCGGTACACGAAAGTGTGCAGACCGCCTCGTCCGTCTCGACGCTGAAAAATCATTTTCTGCATTACCCCTATGCCGACTTCGAATCGTTCATCGCGAAGATCAATCATTACTCATCCGAGGCGGCAGGCATTATGCACGCCAATGGACGCCAGACCAGTGTACTGGGCGCCACGGGTCATGCCATATGGACGTTTATTCGAATTTACCTGATCCGCCGCGGGTTTCTCGATGGCAAGGAAGGTTTCATTTTGGCAACAATGGGCGCTGCTGGCAGTTTTTTTCGTTACAATAAGTTGCTGATGCTAAATAAACAAAATAAACAACGATACGGCTAAGTCCATGAGGGCTCGCCATTGTAGGATGCTGCGGGCCCACGATGAAAATCCTGATCACCGACATACACCATGGAAATGGTGGCGGCCATGTCACTTACGTCATGAGTCTGTTGAAAGGGCTGAAAGACGACGCCGATCTCACCATTGCGGCACCCCCGACAGGGCGACTTTACAGGTACGCGGCCGGCCTGCCGGGAGTCCGCGTGTTGCCTGGGCTCTACACTTCCAGGCCGCTTTCTTTATTCAGTGAAGTCAGGCTTCTGCGAAGGTTTCTGAAACAGGAGCGCTTCGATATCATTCATGTAAATGGGGGGGCCGATCACCGCCATATTATGTTAGCCAGCCTAGGATTGCGACATCGTCCTGCAATTGTCTGGACCAAGCACAATACCAATCCGGTTTCCAGTTTAGGGCATCGCTTGCGCGCCAAGTTTGGTACCCACATATCCATTGCGGTCTGCGATTACGTTGCACGGATGTTGTCAGAATCGAATTACAGGCGTCACCCCATTCATGTTGTTCGGAACGGAATCGATATTGATTCCTTGCGGCCGGTTACTGCATCTGTGAAGCATGACTGCAGGCAGCAATTATTCGGAACGCTGAGCGATGCTGTGGTGGTATTACGCAGCATAGGTGGGACTGATTACAACAAAGGATGGCTGGTTCTTGCGGAGGCGATCTCGCGTCTGGACCCGGACTGTCGCAGCCGTTTCCGCATGGTGGTTGCCGGTGATCCACCCTCGCAAGAAATGCTGGACAAGGTAGCGCTTCTCGGTTTGCAGAACCAACTCGTGTTTCCAGGCTTGGTCAAGGATGTGCGCACGGTCCTGGCTGCTTGCGATATCGGCTTTGTACTTTCATATCGTGAAGCAGCCTCCTATGCCAGCTGCGAGACCATGGCTATGGGCTTGCCAGCGCTGGTTTCGGACGCCGGCGGCCTGCCAGAAAACGTTCGAGATGGGCTCGATGGGTGGGTGGTGCCAGCCGGTGACGTTGATGCGTTGGTCCGGCTATTGAACCAGGTATCCGCTGACCCTTCTTGCCTATCGGAAATGGGACAATCAGCGCGCACGCGGGTGGAGCAGGTATTCTCCACGCCCAGCTTTCTGGAAGGCACCAAAAAGGTCTATGAACAGGCTCGAGATTTGGTACGGAAGCTGCCCGCGCCGATATAATCGTTTGCATGATACCTATCCTCATGTACCACCAGATAGGGCAGCCCGCACCCAAAGGCACGCCCTATCGCAGTCTTATCGTCCACCCCGCAGATTTCCGACGGCAAATGACATGGCTGCGGCGCTTCGGTTATCGGGGCCTTTCCATGCGCGGCCTCATGCCTTATTTAAGTGGCGAGCGCCAAGGCAAAGTGGTGGGCATAACATTCGACGACGGCTACCGCAATGTCTATCAGCATGCCTTGCCGATACTGGTGCAGCAGGGCTTTACCGCCACTAATTATTTCGTCGCCCGACAACTGGGCGGCGGCAATGTATGGGACCGGGAGAAAGGCATAGCCCATTCCGACCTCATGTCGGTCGATGAAATGCGGGCGTGGGCAACTGCCGGCATGGAGGTCGGCTCGCATACGCTGGACCATCCCTATTTGCCCAAGCTTTCTCCGGAGCTTGCCGATCAGCAGATCCGGCAGTCTCGGCATGAACTGCAAGACGCCATTGCCGCAGAGGTTACGGCCTTCTGCTACCCCTATGGTGGAGAGACCCCGGAACTGCGCGCCATGGTGCGCAATGCCGGCTATCTCAATGCCACTACGACGCAGGGTGGCTTGGCCAACTCCTCCGACGATATCTATGGTTTGCCACGGGTAACGGTGGCAAGATCCACCAATATCTTTCGCTTTCTCCAGAAATGCATGACGCGGCTCGAAGAGAAACGACGCAACGCTTAGGCCCGGCCCAAGTGGCTTTTATTCACACTGATTGCACGCCTATGCCGACGCAGAGACTCAGAATAGCTTTTGTAGTAGATCGATTCGGTAATCGTTTTGGCGGCGCCGAAGCTTATGGTGTCGCCTTGATGCGCGAGCTGGTACGGGATCACGACATCACTGTGTATGCACGCGAATACGATGACGCGTGCGATTTGCGATTGCCTTTCGTGCCTCTGCGCTCATGGTCTCGCTGGCCAAGCTGGATCCGTGTACTGATTTTTGCGTGGCGGGCCCGTATGGCCACCCGCCACAACTACGATATTGTTCATTCGCACATGAATGGATGGTGTGGCGACATAGAAGTGGTCCATGTCACACCGGTGCGATATAACTGGCGTGTCCGTCCGCTGCCTACAATAAAGAAGCTGCTTTCGTACGTCAGTCTGCGCGTCAATACGTATCTGAGCCTGGAGGCAAGGCGTGTGAGACCCCGGCCGGCGCATCGTACAGTGGCAGTTTCAGGCCTTATTGCAGAGCAACTGCGCCAGGCCTATGGTGCCGGATTTTCCTGCCCCGTCATTCCACCAGGAGTTACCCGCCCGCAGAACCTTTCCGTTGCCGATAGGGAAGAAGTCCGGAACGCCATGGGCTGGACACTGGATGATTGTGTATGCCTGCTGGTTGCCCGCAACCCACTACGCAAGGGCTTGCCCACCGTATTGAAGGCACTCCAAAAACTCCCGGAACATTTCAAGCTGCTGGTTGTCGGCGGCAATGCGAGCACTCGGGAATACATACATCGATCCGCAGCGTTTAGTTCGCTGGAAGACCGTATACGGTTGGTGGAAGAAACGCCTGATGTGTCGCCCTATTATTCGGCGGCGGACATTTACGTGCATCCGACCTTGAACGATAGCTTCGGCATGGCGCCGCTGGAAGCCATGTCATTCGGCCTGCCCGTCATCCTGAGCCCTGAACCATGGTGTGGTTTCGCCCAGTATGTGCGCGATGGGCACGAGGCCGTCCTCTTGAAGCACCCGGAAGATGCCGACCAACTGGCGCAGATGGTCCTGAAAATCAGCGATGACGCGGCATGGCGCGAACATCTGGTCCGGGGCGGTGGCCAAGTTGTGGACCGCCACAGTTGGCCCCGGGTGGCTGGCCGGTACGTGGAACTTTATACGGAAGTCCTCATGGAGCGTTAATCGAAGGCCGTTTGGCTTGAGTGTCACGTGGCACGCCGGGCACATCGGATGCCTGAACGGCGCAGAGAGGCGTCGATATGGTCCGATGGCCACGGCGACCAGGTGTACTGAGCGGGGATGTCCTCATTCATTCATGCCGGCACGATATTCTGGTTTATGTGGAATAGATTCTGCGGATCGTATTTCCGTTTGATCTGTGCCAGGCGATCATAATTCGGACCATAAGCGGCACGGACCCGATCGACCTCTTCAGAGGTCAGAAAATTGACATAAACACCACTGCTTGCATACGGTGCCGAGGCGTTGAAGAAATTGCGAGCCCACGCAATACAGCGCGTGTCGTCGGCGGGATCGTCCCACCTGCCATGCACATTCATCACAAAGCGGGCGTCTCGGTGGGCGTAAGCGGTGAAGTTCGGGGCTTTCCGGGTCGTCTCGCCACCAATTGCTCCGAAGAAAATTTCGCATTGTGGCGATGGAAGCCTTCCTATGTAGTCGATGACGGCATCGAACAGGCCGTCATCGAGCTTTGTGAAATTGTGGGATTTCCAATAATTGCGTGCGCCCGGCGCCAACAGCGGGTCAAAGGTTTTTTGCCAGTCAACATAAGGCTGAACGCCGGTGTGCTCGCCCAGCAAGGTGCCAAAGCCGCGCAATGGCGCGATGGCCTTTTCACCATCTTCAGGGGGGCCTACATAAAGCATCGCGAGGACTACGATCTCCTGTCCATGAACATCGGACGGTAGAAAAGGCAGTGGCGGTGCTTGCCGAAGGACAGCCCATACCGTAAGTTCGTCGGGGGCGGCTGCGATGAAGTCACGGTATTGCCGAAGCACCGCTTTTGCCTCGGATACCGGGTACACCATCAGGCCGCTCAACAGGTTTGGTCCAACTGGATGAAGCTTGAATGTAAATTCGGTTACCGCACCGAAGTTGCCTCCTCCGCCCCTCAGTGCCCAGAACAGGTCAGGATGTTCGGTCTCATTGGCATGGAGTAGTCTGCCATCCGCCATAATGACTTCTGTTGATTCCAGGTTGTCTACCGTCATGCCGAATTTTCGGCTGAGCCATCCAAAACCTCCACCCAGCGTCAGGCCCGCTACGCCAGTGGTGGAGTTGATGCCTAGCGGCGTGGCGAGGCCGTGCTTTTGTGTGGCAGCATCCATGTCGGCAAGTGTCGCTCCGCCTTCCACAGTAGCATGGCGAGCGGCGGGGTCGACGTTTACGGCCTTCATGGCTGAAAGATCAATCACGATACCGTCATCGCAAATGGCATTGCCCGCGATGTTGTGCCCTCCACCCCGCACCGCGAGCAGAAGTCCTTTATCCCTTGCAAAATCGACAGCCCGGGCGACGTCCCGAGTGGCGGAGCATCGTGCAATCAGCGCAGGGCGCTTATCGATCGTTGCGTTCCAGATTTTGCGTGCATTTTCATATAAGGAATCGCCGGGAAGTAGGATATCTCCGCCGAATCCTTCTTTTAATTCCTTGATGTTCATGGCTTGAGCAGTGGTCATGGCGCGCTCCATAGTCGTTGTGCGCCCAGTGCACCGACTATGCTGCTGAACGCAGAACTCGCCGGATACCCTCCGGCACTCGATCAAAGGGTGCGTCGTCTGGCCTGCGCCCTTTGTCCACTGTTCAATATACGCTTGAGCAATACTTCGTCGATAGGGGTCCGAGGTTTATTTTTTGTATCTGCAACCAAAGCCCCTTATCGCTGGTTTGGCGCGGTGATTTCTTCCAAGTATCCGAGCCATTGCAATGCGTACTCGCGGTTTATTCCGCACATGATAGGTTCCGGCCGCAAGGATGCGCAAACACTTGGCCGTTCAGGATGGCCGAAGATCAAACATTGTTCGTTCTCGTCGAGCTGGACGCAGCGGACTCCTGCCTCCTTTCCATTGGGCATGCCGGGAATCGGACTCGAGATGGATGGTGCGATGCAGCAGGCGCCGCAATGACGACGACATTCCATGGTTCAAATCCAGCCGCGTACCCAATACACCAGCAGGCCGACGTATTCCTTTACGATGGAACGGCTGGCCTGCAACGCTCGCATGCTGGGTTGCCAGAACGAGAAACCTTGATCGTCAGGCACCACGATTTGCGGTGCTGATGGGGCAGCTATTGCATCAACCCCCTGTTTTTTGAAGACGGCCATCGCGCGCGGCATATGAAGCGCCGAGGTCACCAGCAGTACACGGTCGATATTGCGCCGTTTGAGCTCCTTGCTGGTGTTCACCGCATTCTCATAAGTGGTAAAACTGTCACTCTCCATGACGATCGCTTGTTGGGGAATGTTTTGTTGCGCGAGAGCATTGGCCATGATTTGCGCTTCGCTGATATTGCCTTCCAACGCTGCGCCTGACACGATGATGAGCGGAGCGCGATGCGCCTTGTAAAGAACGGCTGCGGTATCGACACGGGCCGTGGCCGTGCCGCTGTCGTAGGGTTCGAACCAGTTCAGCCGGTTATTTGCGGTGCTTCCTCCCAGCACGACGATGGCCTGCGCACTGGGCAGCTTCATCGGCATGCTATGCGGATACAGCTGTTCCAGGCGCCCGCCGGCCCATAAGGACGATGCAGGCAAAGACCAGAACAAGGCCCAGCACAGGCCGATCACGGCAAAAAAGAAAGCAGTCTTGCGCTGTCGCAGCATAAACAGTACAACACCGATCACCAAAAGCGTGATGCTCAGGTTCAAGGGAATCACCAGGTTGGTCAGGAAACTTGATAGTGTCATGCGTGCCGTTCAATTTTCTTCTATTGCAATAGGACAAGAACCCGTTGCTCAGTTTCCTCGAGAGTAGGCCATGCGTGCGCTGACCCCAGGCAGCTCGCATTCTCGGACCAAGGGCCGGTACGCTCGCGCTGCGTTACGCCAAACAAGGAAAGCTGTCGAGCATTGGTTGCCGCAGCGAGATGGGAAACTCCCGAATCGTTGCACACGACCAGCGAAGCAAGTCGGGTGAGTGTAGCAAACGCGCCCAGGCGCAGCGGAGGAAGGCAGATCGCGGTGGGGGCATTCGTCCTGGCAGCTTCTGCTTCAGTCGCTGGTGGACACATGGCCACTTTGTAACCACGTTGCTGCAGGCTTCTGGTCAGCGCGTCGAAATGCGGCCATACCTTGGCTTTGCCTCGATGCAGGCCCGTCGCAGTCGGCGCAATCAAAATGAACTGACCAGCGGAGAGGTCTGCCCCGCCGAGCGCATGCATCGCTTCAGCGCGGTGTCTGTCGGTAAGTTGAAGGCCAAGGCTCGGCGGTGGATCGGCTGGCGGCGGTAGTTGATTCCATCGTTTCAGCGCCTGGCTGGTAATGAAATACCAGGACTCCACGGCATGCAAGCGCGCCGCAGGTTTATTGATCGGCCAGCGTAGTATCAAGCTGCGCCCATCGTCACGATATCCGGCGCTTGGAACCCCCGCAAACTTGAACACCATGGCACTGGACAAGGAGTCCGTAAGCAGCAAACCTCGCGGATGAGCGTGCTGGGCTTTCTTGCGAAAGGCATGCACGGTGGCGCGGTCTTCACGCCATCGTCCTTTCATTTCTATGAAACCGCCCAGTTTGTAGGCGGAGAGCAGATCCCGGGCCCACGGCCTTGCGCATACCACGATGGGCAGGCGGGTGTTCAGCAAGGCATGCAAGCTGGGCAGGCTCATGCAAACATCGCCGATCCAGTTGGGTAGACGCACATAGATAGCTGAAAGATTAGGCATGTATTGCAGGCAGTAGCGGGGAAGTATGATGGCTGATATTCTTGTTCAACGACGCATGCACGGCCATGCCTTGGCAAGAACGCTAAAATGATGCATCCATTAGTATATAAGCGAGTTAATTGTTGAAGTCTTCCCCTCAAGCCACTTCGTCACATTCTGATCCCGTTAAATTCGAACTGTGGCGTCGGATCTACACTCGCGTCGGAGTCTATTGGAAAGCGGTACTTGTGGCGGTCTTACTGGTAAGCGTGGCGGCGGCGACCCAGCCGACGCTGGCCATCATCATGAAACCTTTGCTGGACCAGGGTTTTTCCGGCAACAAGCCTTCGTATATCTGGTCGATTCCGCTGGCTGTCGTCGGACTGATGTTCCTGCGCGGTATCTGCAGCTATGGCAGTACCTATCTGCTGGCCTGGGTGGCCAACAATATGCTGCTGGGACTTCGCAAAGAAATGTTCCAGCGTTTGCTCGGACTTTCCGACGAGCATTTCAAGCGCGGCGACTCCGGCCGGCTGTTGAACCGATTCACCATTGATGCCGGCACCGTCACAGGACTCGCCACCGAAGTGATAACGGTGGTGGTACGCGAAACATTGGTGGTTGTGGCATTGCTCGCCGTCCTGTTGTACATGTCCTGGCAGCTCACCCTGATCGTGCTGATCATGTTGCCCGTTTCCACACTGATCGCCCGCGTCTTCATCAAGCGATTGCGGCGTATCAACCGCGAAACGATAGGCATGAACGCGGAACTGACCCGGGTGGTCCGCGAAGGCATCGATGGCCAGCGCGTCATCAAGCTGTTCGATGGCTATGATCGCGAGGCGGGTCGCTTCGAATACGTCAACGCCCGCTTGCGACGCTTCGCCATGAGGGCGGCGGGTGCCGACGCCGCCATGTCGCCGCTTACCCAGTTCTCCGTGGGCTTGTCAGTGGCTGCCGTCATCGCGGTCGCCTTGTACCAGGCCAATACCGAAGGGCTCACCGTGGGCAGTTTTGCAGCTTTTATGGCAGCCTTGGGCCAGATATTCGATCCCATGAAGCGTCTGACCAATATCGCCAGCGCCATGCAGCGTATGCTTATTTCTGCCGAAAGCGTCTTTACGCTGATCGATGAAAAGCCCGAGGATGATAAAGGTACGCAGACGCTGGCTCTCCCGGTAAAAGGGCGCGTCGAATTCAGTCATGTCTGTCACCGCTTTCCGACTTCCCAGACCGATACGCTTTCCGATGTATCGTTTCTTGCAGAGCCGGGGCAAACCGTGGCGCTGGTGGGTCGCTCCGGTAGCGGCAAGACCACGCTGGTCAATATGTTGCCGCGCTTCGTCAATCCACGCAGCGGAGAGGTGCGGATCGATGGACAGAACGTCAAGGACGTCCCCTTGCGCGATTTGCGCGCCCAGCTTTCGCTGGTCAGCCAGGACGTCGTACTCTTCGAAGGCACTATCGCGGAAAATGTGGGATATGGCTCGCTCCACGAGGCCAGCCGGGAAGAAATCCGCGATGCCCTCGATGCGGCGAACTTGCTTTCATTTGTCGAAGGTTTGCCCCAAGGCCTTGATACGCCTGTCGGCGAGAATGCCGGCCAGTTATCGGGCGGCCAGCGACAACGCCTGGCGATCGCCAGGGCATTGATCAAAAACGCGCCCATTCTTATTCTCGATGAAGCCACGTCCGCATTGGACAATGAATCCGAAAGGCAGGTACAGGCGTCACTTGAACTGTTGATGGCCGGGCGAACGACGCTGGTCATCGCCCACAGGCTTTCCACGGTCCAGAAAGCAGACCGTATCGTGGTGTTGGACGCCGGACGGGTTGTAGAACAGGGCCGCCACGAAGAATTGCTGGCATTGAATGGTTTGTATGCGTCGCTTTATCGCATGCAGTTCCGGGACGAGATTTGAACATGAACGAGAAAACAACATGAAGAAAATGACGATTATGGCTGCCGCACTGGTGCTGGCTGGTTGCGCCGCGGGTGCGGCGGGCCTGCGGCTGGTCGATTTGCGCGATCCAAAATATTCCCGGGGCGAACGCACCATTCCGCTAACTTTTCCCAAGATTCAGATGGCCTTGTTCAAGCACAAGGACGCATGCGGCAGTGCGCCGCATTTTTCAGTGGACCCGCGCCAGACGAACTACGCCACCATCGTCGATAAGCCGGCAGACGCTGAAAGTTTCGAACAGGCTGTGCTGGTTGATCTTGTCCAGTACCAGTCCACCATGATGGATGAAGAGCGAACGAGAGGGCAGATCTTCACCTACTATGCCGACACTGCCACCAAGAAGCGCGTTGACAATCTCTTCAATGCCATCCTGCATCCCGAGGTGTGCCCGGCTAAATAAGAACAATATCGTATTGTTCCTGGGAATAAAGGCTCTCGACTTCCAGCGAGATCGGCTTGCCGATGAAATCGCCCAGCATGGCAAGGTGTGAACTTTCTTCTTCCAGAAACAAATCCACGATGGCCTGTGACGCCAGTATTCGGAATTCTTTGGGATTGAATTGGCGCGACTCACGCAATATCTCGCGCAGGATTTCGTAGCACAGGGTACGAGGCGTACGCACATTGCCGCGCGACTGGCAGGTGGGGCAGGGTTCGCAGAGCTGGTGAGCCAAGGAATCGCGTGTGCGTTTTCGCGTCATTTCGACCAGGCCGAGCTGGCTGAATCCGCTGACCGTCATGCGGGTGCGATCCTTGGCCAGCGCCTTGTTAAGCTCGGCCAGCACCGAGCTCCGGTGGCCGGCATCGTCCATATCAATGAAGTCAAGAATGATGATACCGCCCAGGTTGCGCAGCCGCAGTTGACGCGCAAGTGCCACGGCCGCTTCCAGGTTGGTCTTGAATATGGTGTCGTCGAAGTTTCTGCCTCCGACGAATCCGCCGGTATTCACGTCGACAGTGGTCAGGGCCTCGGTCTGGTCGATGATCAGATAGCCGCCGGATTTCAGGTCGACGCGACGCGACAGGGCACGCGCTATTTCTTCATCGACATTGGCCGTATCAAACAGCGGTCGTTCGCCGCTGTAGTGGCGGATGCGGCTCAACACGGAAGGCGTGTAGGTGGCCGCCCAGTCCAGGAGTTCCTGTGCGGTGCTGCGGGAGTCCACCGTGATCATTCCAGTCGACGGCCCCACCATGTCGCGCAAAACACGCTGGGCCAGCGTCAGGTCGGTGTACAGCACAGATGGTGTAGGTTGGGACTTTGCTTTGGTCTGTATGCTATTCCATATCGTGCGCAAGTAGGACTGGTCCGCCCGCAGCTCATCGTCGGTGGCGCCCTCAGCCTGGGTCCGGACGATGAATCCACCGTTTTCGCCTTCCGGCATGAATGAAAGCACGCGTTCGCGCAATGAAGCCCGGTCTTCTTCCGATTCGATTTTCTGCGATATTCCGACGTGAGGGTCGTAAGGTAGATAAACCAGCATGCGTCCAGCGATACTGATTTGTGTGGAAAGCCGCGCGCCCTTGGTGCCCAGCGGGTCCTTGATGACCTGGACCATGAGCGACTGGCCTTCGAACAACAACTTCTCGATGGGAGTGGCAACCATGCCGTTCGAGCGCTCGACCCGGTTCTGCCTGAGGTCGGCAACATGAATGAAAGCGGCTCTTTCGAGCCCGATGTCGACGAAGGCGCTTTGCATGCCGGGCAGCACCCGTACCACTTTGCCCAAATAGATATTGCCCACATGCCCGCGCTGGATACTGCGTTCTATGTGCAGCTCCTGGACCGACCCTTGTTCGACCAGAGCTACACGTGTTTCGAAAGGCGTTACGTTGATGAGAATATCTTCAGTCATGTGCGGGCTTGTCTTCATTCTGATGAGCAGGTTTCCACTATAGGCTGTCTGGGCATTAGGTGGGAATTTTCTGTAGGCGCCGGACGAACATGGGTTTGACGATAAGCTCATGTCCTATGCGCTGCAAGTGGCTCCTGAGTGTCCTGGGCGATCTGCGACGCGGCTTGCGTCCGCTTCCCGGCCACCGAAAGGCGCGGTTCACATGGGAGAGCTGGATCGTCGCGGGTTCATTGGATGCGAACAGGCTTTCAAGCGCATTGGCCGATACGGATTGGACCAGTTGCGCGAAGCCGTTATCCAGGCAGACATCGTCTTCTAGAGTGACGGCATAGGGAAGGGTGCGCTCAACCATCTCTCTTCTATATATAGATGTGGCTCAGTGATGTTCCGATCCCGGCCCTGGCCAATGCGCCGTATTCTCTTTCGGCTCTTGTTCTGTCACATGGCTTTCGAGGACGTCTCAAACCAGGTTCCATCGAGCGGCGTCGCCCAGTAGGAGTCAAGGTTAACGACGAAGCAAGGCGTCTGCGGATTCATGATCATGCAATGTAATTAAGTACGGGTGTCGCTGATTATAGTGGGATGTCCACAGCTGATCTCCCCGCATTTCATGGATAAATCCCATATGGGTATTAATAAGGTGCCGATCGATACGTGAACTATTCTCTATAAAACAAGCCGTTCGAACTGCTTTCGCTACAGAATGGAACGGGCCGCTTCAGGTGGGTCGGACTATTGTCCTTAAAACGCATAGAACTGTGCTTTATCGATATATGGAAACGGTCGCGTGGGAGGCGCCCTATAGACCGATGTGTCAATTCAGCGGGTAAAACCGTCCCAATTCCGTCGCTTTTGCCTTCCCTCGGCCCATGCCCTGAAAATATTTTACGCGCGCCCCTAAAATATATTTCATATTTGTTTCAATAGCTTACGTGCGGGCCGTGCGCGTGGCGGCGGGTTTCTATTGATTTGGCCCGAATTGCGTTTGCGCGGCGCAAAATACCTGTGCTATAGTTTCGTTCTTCGCTGCTCTACCACCTAGGGTTTACCCGGGTTCTGGGCAGTAAAGCGCAGGCAAACGCAGGCTTTCGGGCCGCTGGGGCATGCGGCAGTGGCGCCAGGTTGGCGGTTTGTGTTGGTTAGGTCTTTAGGGCCACCGCC
>NZ_PDNV01000029.1 GCF_002849615.1 Pollutimonas nitritireducens | reverse complement strand
GCTGGAACGGTTGCCGGCTGCTAAAACAGTTGAAGACATCGAGGCACTACTTCCTTGGAATTTAGACATTCAACAGGTTGCCATGGACCTCGCTGCCTGAAAACCCTGTGCTTAGTGGATCGCTTACCGTATCGCTACGGATATGGCCAGTGCTACCCACCCCGACTTGCTTTCTCAGACGCTAAAGATGATTCCGGCCGGACGCTTCGGAGAAGCACACGAAATCGGAGAGTTGATCTTATTCCTCGCCGGCGATAAGGCTAGCTACATTAATGGTGCCTGCATTGACGCCAACGGCGGCATCTTCATGACTTGAGTCGACCGTGCGTCTTGCTGCAACTTACTTACGATACTCGGCCAACGATGCCGCGCCGCAGTTTGCGTGGGCTGGCTGGTTACTAGTGCAGTACCTCTGGTAGAGCTTTAGTAGTCGCCCCGCGTTGGCTAGGCGAGCACCGTGCGAACCGCGGCACGATCGGCATCACCGGTAAAAAGAACCCTCAAAGCGTCGGTTCGCAGATGGACTTGCGAGAAAAGGAAAGACTCACAGATACAACTGATTTGGATTGCAAGCCGGAGTTGCTCGCCGAAGTCAGTGGATCATGTGGTTACTGTCGTTAGCGCCCGCCATGCGACATGTCGTCCAATTGTTCAAAGAAGGGCAGCCCTTCCGGCATCTCGGCCATCGGGTCGGCCAGCTTATAGCGAGAAAGTACACAGGCGTTAACGCTTGTCAGTCGGGTTCGGACCGGATTTATTGCGGCTTTGCTCCCGATGCAGCCACGAGTTCGGCCTGACGCGGTATCTCCGTTTCGAGATAACTCGCAAGTTCCGCCGGACTACCTGAGCGCATCTGCATCCCCATGGCTTCAAGCTTACTGCGAGTTGACGAGTCAGAAAGCGCGGCGTTGAGGACCTTGTTTAGCTCATTGATAATCGTTGTGTGGGTGCCAGCTGGAGCGAGCACGGCGAAGCACGTGTCGCTAATTAAATCTGCCCTTCCTTGCTCCACCGCCGTAGGCACCTCGGGTAGTACGCTTGAGCGCTCTTTGGAGAACACCGCCAGAACTGACAGCTTGCCCGCTTTGACATGGGATACGGTCATGGGAATGACGGGGAAAATAGCGTCCAGGCGGCCACCCAGTAGATCGGTCAGCGCAGCACTAGGTGTTTGGTACGGAACGTGCATCAGACTGTTGTCGATGTCACGATTGAGCATTTCTCCAGCTATATGCCAAGAGCTGCCCGCGCCTGTCGTGCCGTAGCTTACTTTGTCCTTCTTATTCTTCGCATAGTCCTCGAACTCGGCCAGATTTTTCGGTCCAAGGTTCGGGCTAACAGCCAACACGTTGGGAGTGCAGCCGATCATGCCAATGGGAGCGAAGTCTTGTCTTGGATCATAGCCCACGTCCTTATACAGCGCCAGATTAGTGGCGAGCGGTCCGGTCCAAGATATAACAATGTTGTACCCATCTGGCGCGGCCTTCGCCGCTTGCGCCATTCCTACATTGCCACCGGCACCAGGGCGATTTTGGACGATGATCGATTGTGAAAGTGACTTAGCCATTTCTGAGGCTAGTAAACGGGCAATCGGGTCAGATGACCCGCCAGCGCCAGCTGGCAACACCATGGTAATGGCCCTCTTGCTCGGCCATGAGTCAACTTCCCCAGCATATGCCACACAACATGTGACGCCGGAAAGCAGAGAGACTTGCAATAGGCTATAGATGATCGATTTCATATCTACCTCTTTTTATAATGTTCTATCAGTAGTAGGTCAGAGTGATTGGCGCGTGCTCTCGCGCCACGAGGCACGAATTCAGTCCGATTACACTGCGAATCCGGGAGCCGCTGGCGCTGGTGGCCCACTTTCCTGTGCCGTAGACACCGTTGACGGCTAGCGGATCGATTTCCTTTTGCAGCTTCTCGGCGTCTTTGCGGTCTCGGGTTTTAACGGCGACTCGCAGAATGACCTCGTAAGGCTCGTGCCCGTTTAGAGGCGGACTCGCCTCCCGGTGTACAGCATTGAGCCCCAAATAATCAAAGCGAATTTGCTGTGCATCCAGGGCGACTTCCTGAAAGCGGTGCTCGAGGATGGACTGTGTGGCACGGGCGCGGTCCAGTGCTCCGGGTCCAGCAAATATCACCATCTCTTCAGTCATATAACCCTCACGAAGTCCGACGAGTGCCTTGAGGGTCGGCGGCCGTGGCGAGCCAGCTGGAGACTGAATGTGGACCTCGACTTGGTCCGGTAGGACCTGCGTAAAGCTGACGCGAGACAGGTCGGTTATGCAATCTGGTCCGAGGTAGGTTGATGGATCACCCACCTCATAGAGCAATTGCTCCTTGCAGGTGGCGGGGCAAAGCAGTCCCCCGGTTCCGGAGAGTTTGCTCAGAATGATGCGGTGTTCGGTAACCTCTGCTATGGGATGACCCAAACTCTCCAGCCCAGGTACGTCCTTGTAGCCAGGGTCGGCGAAGTATCCGCCGCACACCTGTGCTCCGCACTCCATGAGGTGACCAATAATCATCCCACGGGCCATTTTTTCGTGATCGTCCAAAGACCAGCCGAACTCATGTGCCAGCGGTCCGAGATATAGGCACGCATCGGCGACGCGAGTAGTGAGCACAATGTCTGCCCCCTCGTTTAGCGCGCGGACGATGCCTTCGCACCCTAGGTAGGCCCCCTCTGTCACAATAGATGTCCGGTCACTTGAACCTAATAGATGAGGGGGCGGTTGGAGTGTTTTCATGTCCGCCTATAGCCCTGAGCTCAAAGAGCAAATCGTCAGGAAAATGATGCCACCTAA
>NZ_PDNV01000028.1 GCF_002849615.1 Pollutimonas nitritireducens | reverse complement strand
GTAACGGCCCGGCCAGCACCGTGTTGCGTTAAATCCGAATCTGCATCAGCCGCTCGTTGACCTCTTGAAGGTCGAAGGCAGCTGGATCGAATGGGCCGCCATGCCATTGCATCATCTGTTCGTGTTCAGGATGCGCGGGATTGGCCATGGCCTCCAAGAACTCCATATAGCCCGGCTCCCCACCCACATCTTCGGGCGGGCAGGCATTGGCGCCGTCCAGGCACCAAGGGGAATCCAGCGGGCCGCTAAAGGGCGTCACCTCGATCAGCCGAATCCGATGGGCCCAGTTATCCCCGTAGTCGTAGATGTAATCGAGTTGACGCCGTACGCCCAGCGCCTTGTCCAGGCGCACGCGCTTCTCGCTTCTCAGATCAGGCTCGGGGTAATCGGGGTCAAGCTCACCGTAATGCGTATCGTCGATGATGAACTCGTGCAGATGGCCGCCGAGCCAGCCCATGGCTTGCTGGATGGTGACGTGCAGCTTGGGCAGGGTGATGCGACTGGGAACCACAATGGTGCGGTAGACCGTCGGCTGAACGTAGCGCAGTTCGATACGCAATACCATCGCTTGCCCTTGCAGCGCGACGACCTTGGCGACCATTATGCCGCTCTATCCAGCGACAGCGCGTGCTTGCCAACGTTCCACGGCAACAGTTCATCAATCCGGTTTACCGGATGATCGGCAATCACGGTCAAGACATGGCGCAGGTACGCCTGCGGATTGATGTCGTTTAATTTGGCGGTGCCCAACAGGCTATACATGGTGGCCGCACGTTCGCCCCCCGCATCCGAACCAAGGAACAGGTAGTTTTTCCTGCCTAGGGCCACACCGCGCAGCGCCCGCTCGGCCGCATTGTTGTCGATCTCAATGCGGCCATCGTCCAGGTAGCGCGTCAGGGCCTGCCACTGGTTCATGGCATAGGTGATCGCGTCAGCCGTTTTCGATTTGCGCGAGACGGTCGGCAACTGTTCACGCAACCAGGCATACAACGCGGTGACGATGGGTTTGGCATGCTCTTGACGCGCGCCTTGGCGCACATCGGGTGGACTGCCGCGGATACTGGATTCGATCTTGTAGAGCTCGGCAATACGCTCAAGCACATAGGTCGTAATGGGCGTGGCGTCTTTAACGTGAACGTCGTAGAACTTGCGTCGGGCGTGCGCCCAGCAACCCGCTTCGACTACACGGCCTGATTCGTAAACCTTGTTGTACCCGGCGAAGGCATCGGCTTGCAGGATACCCATATAGTCCTTCAGGTGGGTCTGTGGATGGATACCGCGCCGATCGGGCGAGTAACGCATCCACATGGCCGGTGCCGTGGTGTCGCCACTGGGCCGATCATCGCGGGCATAGACCCAGAGGCGCGCTTCGCGTGTCCTGCCGGTACCCGGCGCCAACACCTTGATCGGGGTGTCATCGGTATGCAGTTTATCGGCCGTAAAGACATGACGGCGCAGCGCATCGATCAAGGGGCGCAGCAACTCGTGCACACCGCCGACCCAGTCGCCCACCGTGCTCTGGGCCAAGTTCACGTGCTCGCGCTCGTAGATTTGACACTGGCGGTACAGCGGTTGATGATCTAGATATTTACTGACCATCACGTGGCTAAGCAACCCGGGGCCAGCGAAGCTGCGGGCAATCGGCCGACTGGGCGCGCTCGCCTGTGCCATTCGGTCACAACAGCGGCACGCCAGGCGTGGGCGTACATGACGAACGATTCGGAAGCTGGCCGGGATGTGCTCCAACACCTCGCTGACGTCTTCGCCCAAGCGTTGCCACGCACCCCCGCAATCAGGGCAGGCAGATTCCTTGGGAAGGTGCTCATGCACTTCACGCGGCAGATGCTCGGGTAGCGGCCGACGTGGCGGAGCCGCACGCGCGGCAGACGCTTGCGTCGATTCGATTTTTTCGGCGCGCCCACCCTGATTGATGTGTAGCTCTTCCAGTTCAAGCTGCAATTGATCGATCTGGGCAACGAGCCGCTCGGACTTCTGGCCGAACAACATGCGGCGCAGTTTATCGAGCAGCAGGCCCAGGCGTGCGATCTCTTGCTTATCGTCGTGTGTGCCTTGGCGCAGCGTTTCGCGCTCCACCACCCACTGTGCACGCTCTTGCCCGAAGGCATCGATCTGAGCAGATTGGGCCGATAACAATGCCTTGAGGGCAGCGATATTATCGGGCAGTTGGGCGGCGTTGAGCATGGCCGTTATTTTACCAAATAACGGCCATTAAATGGTAGGCATAAAGCCCCGAAACACCAATAAATACGCCACTTTCAACGTTTCTAATGGCGCCCGCTTCGAAGGCTAAACTCGGGTTGGTCTATGCGTACGCGCAGGCCGTCGCCAGTCGATGCCTTCGAGCAGCATCGATAGCTGCGCCGGCGTTAAATGCACCGCGCCCGACTCGGCACTGGGCCATACGAAGTGGCCATGCTCCAGGCGCTTGGCCAGCAGGCACATACCATCGCCACTCCACCACAACACCTTGATGCGATCACCCTTGCGACCTCGGAAGACGAACACATGGCCGCTGAAGGGGTCTTCGAGAAGCGTCGCCTGGACGGTGGCCGCCAACCCATCGAAACCTCGGCGCATGTCGGTAACTCCGGCGGCCAACCACACGCGGGTTCCGGTCGGTAAACCAATCATGGGCGCAGCGCTTCGATGACGTAGCGTAACGTGGCCGGGTCGGGCGCCCCGTGAAGCAGGACACGTGCGCCGCTAAAGATTAGTTCAATATCCCCCGCCCCGATGCTGCCTTGCCCGTCAACTATCTTGGCCGGTTGCTGCTGTGGTGTGTTCGAAGTCGCTTTAATCTGCACCGGCAGCAACACCGGCCCTTGGTTGATTGGCCCGAAGTCGCCACGCCGATATTGCCAGCGCCAGTTATGCAATTGGTTGGCATTGACGCCGTGTGTCAGCGCGACCCGTGCTATTGAGGCTCCCGCCACCATCGATTCTTGCACCACTTGCCGCTTGTACTCGACCGGATAGCGGCGCCGAGAGCCTTGAGAGGCCGCCACCAAAGAAAGAGAATCGCTCATCGAAATACGTGTCCATCTCAAAAAATACATGGACACGTATCTTGATGAGATTTAACCCAAATTTCTAGGCGGTACAGGGCGGGCCGTTAC
>NZ_PDNV01000027.1 GCF_002849615.1 Pollutimonas nitritireducens | reverse complement strand
AATTAATAAATCTCTGATTCCTAAGATAGAATTTACTGGGGACATCGGCATTGCTTCCATTAAACGTGTTTCGTCGCAAAAACAAGTCTAATGAATGTCGGCGTCCCCCGTTAATGATGAAGAGCCGTTATTACTGTCTGCCGGCCAAGGAGCGCTTTGCCAAGCGCTATGCGGTTGCCGCGGATGTGCACAGCACCGCCAAGCAAGCTGTGTCGGTTGCCAGAAACAATGGCGACAAGGTCGGTCTCCAAAAAGCTGAGCATGCCTTGAAAGAGGCTGGCGTGGCCGTCGATAAGCTCGATCTTTTCAAGAAAAACCTGAAAAGCTTCGTAAAGCTTTATGAGTTCCTATCGCAAATCATTGATTACGAAGACCGGGAGCTGGAGCAGCTGAATGTTTACGCCAAGCATTTGCAACCGCTTTTACAAGTCAGCCGCCTGGAAGATGAGGATGTGGACGTTTCCGAGCTGGAATTAACCCACTATCGGTTAACCAAGCGTGCCGAGCACGCGCTGAAACTCAACGAGAATACAGGCGAGTATGGTCTTAAGCCGGGCAGCGACGTGGGTACCGGCAAGCCACATGATCCGGAAAAAAAGCGGCTTTCAGAGATAATCGATGCATTAAACGATCTGTTTGGCGCCGAGATTAGCGACGATGATCAATTGCATTTCGCCAACGGCGTGGCCGCTCGTATTAGCCGCGACGCAGAGGTAATGGCACAGGTTAACGGCTATAGCAAAGAACAAGTGATGCACGGGGTCTTTCCTAAGCGAATCGAAGACGTTGTTCTGGACGCGATGACCGAAAACGAAAAAATGGCCATGGAAATTTTGGGCGACCAGAATAAAGGGCGAGATTTTGCGTTGTTGATTTTGCGATTATTGGCAGGGTACGGGAAAAGTGGTGCACCGCCCTTGGCAACAGAAAGGACGTAGAACGGCCAGCGATAGTTTGAGGGGGGCTTCATTGACACCTCCCAATCCCCGATTTCGTTCGGTAAAATGAACTTCTGTTGGGCTCGTCCCTGGAGAGATTATGACAACGAACCATTCCATCGCCGAATTGGTAACGGTATCTGACTCCAAGATCGACGAACGCAAGCGCACCCGCCGATTCGAAACTAAAGCGGCGAACATCGAGTGTTTGGGTCGATTTATTCGTAATCGGTGAGTGCATGTCCCGCCTTCTCTGACATGTTCTGCCAGCATTTCCTAGTATTACAGAAAGCGAGACGGACTGACTATATTGGGTCGATTTCAGCTTCTTCAGCTTTGGCTACAATCGGCCAGAAGCAGCCATTGGTGCACCGACCGCCTGTGCGCAACACGAACAGCGCTCTTGGGACTTGTAGTTTTGCGCAAATTGCCATCTTCCGCTGGCGAACTATCCCTGTTACAAAGAAGTATATTTACCAGAACGACAACGTTGATCGGATTGTCTTCTGAACTTAGATGGTGGTTAAGAGAGGGATTTTGAATGCCAAAGAACGTTGCTAGGGACGGCTGCTTAGCCGAGATCAAGAGGTTCTTCAAGTATTACTTCTCTTTTTGCGAAAGTCCAGATCCGGACGCAGTAAGAGAAGCGTTCGCATCCGCATACAGCTTAAACGACAAGCTACGAAAGGCGGGATATCCTAATTTTTTTCGCAGCAAAGAGTTCTTGGCTATCAAAGCGGTGCGGAACTACGCCATTCACGAAGCAGAGATATACAACAAGACTCGATCGCTTCCATTGGCCTCCACAGTGCCTATTGGAGCTGAGCTAAGTATCTTGTGTCTGATCCCCAAAAGAATCATGGAGCAGATACTGGACGGCTGTTCTGAAGATAGTGTTATTGCCATCAAAGATACGTGCGTTTTTTACAGGGACTATGTCGATATTTACCCAAGCATGTTTAATTTCGGAGTCCAGCTATTTCTTTATACTGAGACGCACAGCTTTAAAGTGGATTCTAAAGAGTATGCTGAGTTCGCCAATTCAATTGAATACGAAAGAATAAATAATTATCCGCACTTTGTAGTCGGTGGATTTAAGCTCCCTCAAGGGGGCTGCGTTGATGAATTTATTGAGGTAGGACTCAGTACAATCGACGAGAAAATTATTGTACAGAACACGTTCTATTCTGAAGATAAAGGAATGTTTACATTCAAAGGCTTTTAGCTCCAGATTCTGGGCGAACATCCAATATTAATTCCATCCAACGCAGCTTCTACGTGCGGCTTTCGCAACTGTTAGTTGACTGTCTGCTACGGGTCGTTTCTGATGGAGGTGCTGGCCTTCAAACGGCCAGAAGCTGTCACTCGACCATTTGCTTTTCGTGCTCATCGAAAACTGCAATGTTGGACTTTTTAGGTTTGCCTGAAAACTATAGTTGGCCTTCTCACTACCATTGTTGCGGCTAAATTTTTTATCCGAGTGACAACCGCGTATGGTTTGTCGTCTAAATATATTAGACTTTTTATGGCGTATCTAGATTGCGAAACCGTTGAATCGACCATATCCTGCATCGCAGAGATATATGGCGTGCAGCCCGGACAAATCAATGCCTTCTTTGACCGGTTCGACATAGAGCAGCACTTCGAGAGCAGAAGACCTGAAAGAGATGGCGCCTATGAAACGAAGCGCCTTCTGGAGGATCTCTTTGGCCAACCGAAGAACCCTATCACGAGGACATATTGGTTCCACCTGACGCGCGTCCCGGAGGGCACTTCTTTTCAAGGCGGCATCTTGCCTCTCAATGAAGCATTGCCTCGTATATGGGAAATGCTTTACAAGCTTTTAAGTAAAACCAAGCACGTAAGCCGTTTGAGGGAGATGGCTCTAAATGGTGTTGCTGATTTTCAATACACGTTCAAGACAGCCGATTCCCTTCATTGGGGGCCTTATGCAATGCTTGTTAAGGATATTGGCGTATGCGCTGAATCGGTCGGAAATCATGACTATCTAAGAATACCAGAGATCGTGGAAGACATCTGCAACGGCTATGAGAAGCTGTATAGCGAGAACATTCAGTCGCTGGTAGAGGCCAGCCTCGTGCCAACTGTTGTGAAGTTTTGGTCTGAAGACCCAGAGGATCAGTACGGCCTGGAATCCGCAATCTACTATGCCTATCTAGTCCATCACAAAATGGAACTAACCTCGTCAGCAAACACTTGCTTTGTAACGGCCCGGCCAGCACCGTGTTGCGTTAAATCCGAATCTGCATCAGCCGCTCGTTGACCTCTTGAAGGTCGAAGGCAGCTGGATCGAATGGGCCGCCATGCCATTGCATCATCTGTTCGTGTTC
>NZ_PDNV01000026.1 GCF_002849615.1 Pollutimonas nitritireducens | reverse complement strand
CGTAGTCTGGGTCCGCTTCGGGCCCAGTGGCAACGGCACCCATCCCAAGAACGCCGTTCTCACTATGAAGAATGATGTCCTTGCCTGCGGGAAGGTGGTTCGATACAAGCATGGGTCGGCCGATACCGAGATTTACATAAGCCCCGTCGTGGATATCCTCCACTACGCGCTTGGCGATCTCATCGGGCGTCCTTGGCGTATAAGTCGGTTTCATTAGTGCATCCTTGGAGCTAACACAACGCGATTGACATAGATCCCAGCTGTCACGACGTGTTCCGGGTTGATGTCCCCAAGAGGCACGATGTGATTTACTTGGGCAATAGTGCATCGAGCCGCAGTAGCCATGACCGGCCCAAAATTCCGTGCTGTGCCTCGATAGGTAAGATTGCCCCAACGGTCACCGGCATTCGCCTTGATGAGTGCGAAATCAGCCACTAACGCGTGCTCAAGCACTTGCTCTATACCGCCGATGGAACGCACCTCTTTTCCTACGGCGAGCTCAGTTCCCACTGCTGTGGGAGTGAAAAAGGCCCCTATTCCTGCTCCACCGGCTCGGATTCGTTCGGCCAGTGTGCCTTGCGGGACCAGTTCCAACTCAATGGCGCCCCTGCGGTACAGTTGGTCGAAATCATCGGAGCCCGGCTGACGAGGAAATGAGCAGATAACCTTTCGTACCCGTTCTTGCTTGACCAGTTTGGCGATGCCCATGCCTTTGCTACCAGCATTGTTGCTAATGATCGTCAAGTTGCGTGCTCCACCGGCGAGGACCGCGTCCACGAGCTCAAAGGGCAGTCCAGCGCCGCCAAAACCTGAGATCATAAGCGTGGAGCCATCTATCACATCGGCTACTGCTTCTTCCAGCGATGCTATGGTTTTATCCATTGTTTCCCTCCTCAATATCTGCCGGTCGAAACACCGGAATCGCACTGCTGTCGCCTTCTGGATGCCGGAAGGTAACAACGACGCGCATGCCAATTTGGAGCCGGACAGGATCGCAATCTACGATGTTAGTCAGCACGCTTGGGCCCTCATCTAATGTCACGAACGCGACGATGTAAGGTTTGACCGCCCGTCTCATAACGCTGTAGGAATAGATAGAGCCTCCACCCAAAGCTTCTTTCCAGACGGTATTTCCGTCCAAGCAGAAGGGACACCGTGGTCGCGGATACCAATGGGACTTATCGCATGACATGCAATGCTTGATCACCAGCCGCTTCTCGCTGGCCATTGACCAGAATCGTTTGGAGTCCTCATCGACGATAGGAGCGAAATAGTCCTTTTCCCATGAACTCATCTTTCTATCCCCTTTCTAAAATCAAGGTGGCGCTTCCGTGCCGGGTTGCCAACATACCGCCTATGCCCTGCACAAGAGCAAGAGCGCAATTCGGCACCTGCACCGCAGGATGGGCCTCTCCGCGCAACTGGCGTACCGCCTCGATGATCTTTGTCATGCCGCCGCGGTTAGCAGGATGGTTATTACACAGCCCACCACCATCGGTATTGAAGGGAAGTCGACCCACGCCTGATATCAGGTTTCCATCCTCTACGAATCGGCCACCCTCCCCTTTTTTGCAGAATCCCAGATCTTCAAGAAGCATGAGCACCGTGATCGTAAAGCTGTCGTACAGCGAGACATACTGGATGTCCTGCGGAGTAACGCCGGCCTCTTCGAAAGCACTTGCACCAGACCACGCCGCACCGGTATAGGTAAGGTCGATATAGCCGCCGTTCTGGTGCTTTACAGACTCACCGGCACCTATTACGCGAACAAGCGGCTTGCGTAGCGTACGGGCAATTTCGGGACGAGCCAGGATGATTGCTCCACCGCCGTCTGTAATCACACAGCAATCCAAGCGGTGCAAAGGATCCGCGATGACTGGCGAATTCACCACCTCCTCCACTGTCACCGGCTTTTGTAACTTTGCATTGGCATTGAATTGCGCATGGTGTGATGCCGCCACTTTGATCATGGCCAACTGTTCCGCGGTCGTGCCGTATTCATACATGTGCCGCATGGCACACATGGCATAACCAGATACATTGGCGATATCGTAGGGTTGCTCCCAAGGATAGTCCGGTTGACTCACGTTACGAACCTTCGGCTTGATGCCGGTGGTCACGCCTTCACTAAGTGGCCGCCCCGCCAGCGTGATGAGCGCGATATTGCATTTATTCTCATTAATAGCACGCACGGCGTGATTCACAAGACTCAGATACGAGGCGCCTCCAACGTCAGTGGAATCAACATATTTGGTGTTGAGATTGAGGTATTCGGCAAGTGAAGTCGGCCCCATTCCCGGCGCATCACCCGAACAAAAATAACCGTCGATGTCATCCTTGTTAATGCCCGCGTCTTCGAGTGCACCGAGCGCTACGTCGGCGTGAAGTCGTGCCACCGTGGTTTCGGGCGCGTAGCGCGTAGGATGCTCGTAGGCACCGACAATGCACGGCATACGTGCGTGGCGTCCGCTTCCAAAATAAGGCGAAGTTTCTGATAAGTTCATCTCTTTCCTGTAAAATAGAATTAATTTCTATTTTTATCGTTTTCAGAAACAGATTCTAATACTATGGCTAAAGAAAGTTCATTGGGGTTATCCCCCGCGAGTGCAGGAAAGAAAGACGGAGTAGCGGCCGTCAATCGCGCCCTCCAAGTCTTAAGTGCGTTCGAATCTTCAGAGGACGGGCTAACACTTTCCACGCTAGCGAGCGAAACGGGCCTTTACCAAAGCACAATACTCAGACTGCTGGAATCGTTAATGCTTGCGGGTTTCGTCAAGCGCCTGCCTGACGGTCGGTACGTTGTCGGACCAAGTGTGCTCATACTCAGCGAGATGTATCGCCGCTCCTTCAATATGACCGACTACGTGGTTCCACACCTCAAGCAGCTTGTGGCCGCAGTCGATGAGTGCGCCAGCCTGTACGTGCGGGAAGGAGATCAACGGATATGTTTGCATCACATACAGCCGCGGCGCTCTGTACGAATGCACGTAGTGGAGGGAAAACATTTCGACCTGAACGTCGGTGCGGCAGGACACGTCATCCGCGCGATCGGTGACGGGGCGGGAGGAGAACGTTATGACACTATCCGGCGTCTGGGCTATTCGGTCTCGCAAGGCGAGCGAGATCCGGAAAGCGCAGCAGTCGCCTGCCCCGTGTTCATGCACGGAACATCCCTAATGGGGGCAATCTCGGTGGTAATTCCACTTTATCGTTTTGATGAAGCCAATTTAGAGAAGCTTGTCCCTGAGATTAAGCGCACAGCTTGGGAGCTATCCGAAGATCTTGGTGGCATCTCGCCGTTCAGGCCGTGAGCGTCCCTCGGCAGAGAATTCGATAGAGAAGCTATGCACCGTATTCCGGCGCACATTCTCCCGTCAACTCAATCATTTACATTGATTACAGTCAACCGGTGGAAAGCGCTCAGGAAACTGTAACAATTGAGAGCATAAGCAAAGGGCTGCCCCTACGGCGCCGAATTGTCGTAATAAAGCATCCCCCTCTGTCACAATAGATGTCCGGTCACTTGAACCTAATAGATGAGGGGGCGGTTGGAGTGTTTTCATGTCCGCCTATAGCCCTGAGCTCAAAGAGCAAATCGTCAGGAAAATGATGCCACCTAA
>NZ_PDNV01000025.1 GCF_002849615.1 Pollutimonas nitritireducens | reverse complement strand
CGTAGTCTGGGTCCGCTTCGGGCCCAGTGGCAACGGCACCCATCCCAAGAACGCCGTTCTCACTATGAAGAATGATGTCCTTGCCTGCGGGAAGGTGGTTCGATACAAGCATGGGTCGGCCGATACCAAGATTTACATAAGCCCCGTCGTGGATATCCTCCACTACGCGCTTGGCGATCTCATCGGGCGTCCTTGGCGTATAAGTCGATTTCATTAGTGCATCCTTGGAGCTAACACAACGCGATTGACATAGATCCCAGCTGTCACGACATGTTCCGGGTTGATGTCCCCAAGAGGCACGATGTGATTTACTTGGGCAATAGTGCATCGAGCCGCAGTAGCCATGACCGGACCAAAATTCCGTGCGGTGCCTCGATAGGTAAGATTGCCCCAACGGTCACCGGCATTCGCCTTGATGAGTGCGAAATCTGCCACTAGCGCGTGCTCAAGCACTTGCTCTATACCGCCGATGGAACGCACCTCTTTTCCCACGGCGAGCTCAGTTCCTACTGCCGTAGGGGTGAAAAAGGCCCCTATTCCTGCTCCACCGGCTCGGATTCGCTCGGCCAGTGTGCCTTGCGGGACCAGCTCCAATTCAATGCCGCCCCTGCGGTACAGTTGGTCGAAATCATCGGAGCCCGGCTGACGAGGAAATGAGCAGATAACCTTTCGTACCCGTTCCTGCTTTACAAGCTTGGCAATGCCCATGCCTTTGCTACCGGCATTGTTGCTAATGATGGTCAAGTTGCGTGCTCCGCCGGCGAGCACCGCGTCCACGAGCTCAAAGGGCAGTCCAGCGCCACCGAAACCTGAAATCATAAGCGTGGAGCCATCTATCACGTCGGCTACTGCTTCTTCCAGCGATGCTATGGTTTTATCCATTGTTTTCCTCCTCGTTATCTGCCGGTCGAAACACCGGGATCGCAGCGCTATCGCCTTCCGGATGCCGGAAGGTAACAACGACGCGCATGCCAATTTGGAGCTGGACAGGATCGCAATCTACGATGTTAGTCAGCACGCTTGGGCCCTCATCTAATGTCACGAACGCGACAATGTAAGGTTTGACCGCCCGTCTCATAACGCTATAGGAATAGATAGAGCCTCCGCCCAAAGCTTCTTTCCAGACGGTATTTCCGTCCAAGCAAAAGGGACACCGTGGTCGCGGATACCAATGCGACTTATCGCATGACATGCAATGCTTGATCACCAGCCGCTTCTCGCTGGCCATTGACCAGAATCGTTTGGAGTCCTCATCGATGATAGGAGCGAAATAGTCCTTTTCCCATGAACTCATCTTTCTATCCCCTTTCTAAAATCAAGGTGGCACTTCCGTGCCGGGTTGCCAACATACCGCCTATGCCCTGCACAAGAGCAAGAGCGCAGTTGGGTACCTGCACCGCAGGATGGGCCTCTCCGCGCAACTGGCGTACCGCCTCGATGATCTTGGTCATGCCGCCACGGTTAGCTGGATGGTTATTACACAGCCCACCACCATCGGTATTGAAGGGAAGTCGACCAACTCCTGATATCAGGTTTCCATCCTCTACAAATCGGCCACCCTCCCCTTTTTTGCAGAATCCCAGATCTTCAAGAAGCATGAGCACCGTGATCGTAAAGCTGTCGTACAGCGAGACATACTGGATGTCCTGCGGAGTAACGCCGGCCTCTTCGAAAGCACTTGCTCCAGACCATGCCGCACCGGTATAGGTAAGGTCGATATAGCCGCCGTTCTGGTGCTTTACAGACTCACCGGCACCTATTACGCGAACAAGCGGCTTGCGTAGCGTACGGGCAATTTCGGGACGAGCCAGGATGATTGCTCCGCCGCCGTCTGTAATCACACAGCAATCCAAGCGGTGTAAGGGGTCCGCAATGACTGGCGAATTCACAACATCCTCCACAGTCACTATCTTTTGTAACTTCGCATTGGCATTGAATTGCGCATGATGTGAGGCCGCCACTTTGATCATGGCCAGCTGTTCCGCAGTAGTACCGTATTCGTACATGTGCCGCATGGCACACATTGCATAACCAGATACGTTGGCGATATCGTAAGGCTGCTCCCAAGGATAGTCCGGTTGACTCATGTTTCGAACCTTCGGCTTGATGCCGGTGGCCACGCCTTCACTGAGTGGCCGCCCCGCCAGCGTGATGAGCGCGATATTGCATTTGTTCTCATTAATAGCGCGCACGGCGTGATTTACAAGATTCAGATACGAGGCGCCTCCGACGTCAGTGGAGTCGACATATTTGGTTTTGAGATTTAAATACTCGGCCAGTGAGGTCGGCCCCATTCCCGGCGCATCGCCGGAGCAGAAGTACCCGTCAATGTCGTCTTTGCTAATGCCTGCGTCTTCGAATGCACCCAGTGCTACGTCAGCATGAAGACGTGCCACCGTGGTTTCGGGAGCAAAGCGTGTAGGGTGCTCGTAGGCACCGACGATGCACGGCATGCGTGCGTGGCGACCGCCTCCGACATAAGGCAAATTTTCTGTTACGCTCATCTTTTTCCGGTAAAATAGAAATTGGTTCTATTTTTATAGTTTTCAGAAATGAATTCTAATATCATGACGAAAAAAAGTTCATTAGGGTTATCCCCAGAGATCGCAGAGAAGAAAGAAGGGGTGGCGGCGGTTAATCGGGCCCTCCAGGTTTTAAATGCGTTCGAGTCCTCAGAAGACGGACTGACGCTTTCCATGCTGGCGAATGAAACGGGCCTTTACCAAAGCACGATTCTTAGGCTGTTGGAATCTTTGATGCTCGCGGGTTTCGTGAAACGTCTGCCAGACGGTCGGTATGTTGTCGGACCGCGGGCACTCATTCTCAGCGAGATGTATCGCCGCTCTTTCAATATGACCGACTACGTGGTACCACGCCTCAAGCAGCTTGTGGCCGCAGTAGACGAATGCGCCAGCCTGTACGTGCGTGAAGGCGATCAACGGATATGTTTGCATCACATACAGCCGCGGCGCTCAGTACGAATGCACGTGGTGGAGGGAAAGCATTTCGGCCTGAACGTCGGTGCGGCAGGACACGTGATCCGCGCGATCGGTGACGGGGCCGAAGGAGAACGCTATGACACTATCCGGCGTCTGGGCTACTCCGTGTCACAAGGCGAGCGGGATCCTGAAAGCGCCGCAGTCGCTTGCCCCGTTTTCATGCATGGAACATCTCTGATGGGGGCAATCTCGGTGGTTATTCCACTTTATCGTTTTGATGAAGCCACTTTGGAGAAGCTTGTCCCCGAGATTAAGCGCACAGCCTTGGAGCTATCCGAAGATCTTGGAGGCATCTCGCCGTATAGACCGTAAGCGTCCTTCGTCGGAGTACTGGATAGACATGCTATGCGCCTGCGCAGCATCCGACGTACTCATAGGGGCGGGTCCCTTCAGCAGGCGAATTAGTTAACGCTATATCGCGCTCACTTCTGCCACCAATGGCGATCCAAACACCTGACTCAAGGGAGTAGTGCCTGCATTGGCGCGGCAGCGAAGAGGATATGACGGAAAACTTAACGCACTTTTCAGTAAAAGTTAAAAAATTACTGAAAAGATCGCATCGGCATGAGTGGATAAACCTTACTGCCCCGTTCCTGCTAAGCCGCACTGCTTCTCTGCGAATGCGCGAAAGAGGTTGGGGACGCATCATTAATATGGCATCTGTCGCCGGGCGCACGCGCTCCATGGTGTCAGGTGCGCACTACTCCGCATCGAAGGCAGGCCTCATCGGCTTTTCGCGGATGTTCGCCTCACAGGTTGCTAAAGACGGGATCACAGTGAATTGCATCGCGCCTGGCACCATCGACGCCGGGCTTGACGGACAACTGGACGCGCACATGACGGCAAACCACAAGAAAAACATAGCGAATATCTCCACCGTCGCACCGCACTTTGCCACCGGACGGATTAAGGGTCTGGCAACCACCGGACTAGAACGCTTCCCCCTCTTGTCCGATCTACCAGATGCAAGCGAGAGCGGGATTAAGGATTTGCCGTGCGTCACTACGTAGGTATTTTCGGACCACCCGGACTTCCAACTGAGGTAGCCGAAAAACTCAACAAGGAGATTAACGAGATTCTCCGCGACCCGGATGTCGATAAAGCCTTCAAGGCACAGGGCGACCTGCCAACTCCTGTCAGTCTCGAAACGTTCGCCCAAACCGTCTCGTCTGACGCGAAGATTTGGGGCGGTCTAGCACGGGAAATGAATCTTTCGACCAACTAGCGCTTAAAGGTGAGTGCTACGCCTACGAGGCCTCTCGGGGCCCAAGACGAGTTCTTGCTGGCGGCGACGGCGCAGAATTTACGACGAATGGCTCAGTGGTTGGTGCCAAGCGATAAAAAGGCACAAGAAATGCCCGCTTGAGGGCATCTGGGCGGCCGTATTCTCGGTGTAAACGAGTAGCGCAAAAAAACCGATCCGCGAAAATAACTTCGGCAGATATATTCCCCAGCGTTCAAACCGAGTTTTTCAACAGAATAGACCCATTGCAGACAGTCACTAACGCCTACGTTAACAGGCAGCAAGCCGCGAAGCCAGTTGACGTCCTGTTAAAAAACCAGTAAGCCCATTGTGAAGATGCTCCACATAAACAATGCGATTCGGCTGCACTATGGAGTTCCGACCGTCAAAGCAAGGTAACGGCCCGCCCTGTACCGCCTAGAAATTTGGGTTAAATCTCATCAAGATACGTGTCCATGTATTTTTTGAGATGGACACGTATTTCGATGAGCGATTCTCTTTCTTTGGTGGCGGCCTCTCAAG
>NZ_PDNV01000024.1 GCF_002849615.1 Pollutimonas nitritireducens | reverse complement strand
CCACCTAGGGTTTACCCGGGTTCTGGGCAGTAAAGCGCAGGCAAACGCAGGCTTTCGGGCCGCTGGGGCATGCGGCAGTGGCGCCAGGTTGGCGGTTTGTGTTGGTTAGGTCTTTAGGGCCACCGCAGCGAACCACCCCGACTTGACAAGCCAAACGAACTGTCTCATAATCTCGTTTCTCTGCTTTAAGCACAGCGCGGCACGCAACACCGGTTACCCGGGGTTGAAGTCCCTGGGCCAACGCAGTACAGTACCGAATACGCAGGACCCGTTCTTTAACAATTTAACAGCCGATAAGTGTGGGCGCTTGGAATGAGTGTGCAGCCTTTCTCACGAGGGGCCGCTAAAGTTATCAAGTGCTCGCACAAATGAAGAAGTATGGTTTTAAAGCAATTTAGAACTTGTCTTTTTCTTTGAGCAGACGCGACGTATGACCGCCGGGTTCTTAGGAGCCCGGTTGGAAATTACGATTATATATACAGAGATTAAACTGAAGAGTTTGATCCTGGCTCAGATTGAACGCTAGCGGGATGCTTTACACATGCAAGTCGAACGGCAGCGCGGACTTCGGTCTGGCGGCGAGTGGCGAACGGGTGAGTAATATATCGGAACGTGCCCAGTAGCGGGGGATAACTACGCGAAAGCGTGGCTAATACCGCATACGCCCTACGGGGGAAAGGGGGGGATCGGAAGACCTCTCACTATTGGAGCGGCCGATATCAGATTAGCTAGTTGGTGAGGTAAAGGCTCACCAAGGCGACGATCTGTAGCTGGTTTGAGAGGACGACCAGCCACACTGGGACTGAGACACGGCCCAGACTCCTACGGGAGGCAGCAGTGGGGAATTTTGGACAATGGGGGAAACCCTGATCCAGCCATCCCGCGTGTGCGATGAAGGCCTTCGGGTTGTAAAGCACTTTTGGCAGGGAAGAAACGGCGTCCCTTAATACGGGGCGTCACTGACGGTACCTGCAGAATAAGCACCGGCTAACTACGTGCCAGCAGCCGCGGTAATACGTAGGGTGCAAGCGTTAATCGGAATTACTGGGCGTAAAGCGTGCGCAGGCGGTTCGGAAAGAAAGATGTGAAATCCCAGAGCTTAACTTTGGAACTGCATTTTTAACTCCCGAGCTAGAGTATGTCAGAGGGGGGTAGAATTCCACGTGTAGCAGTGAAATGCGTAGAGATGTGGAGGAATACCGATGGCGAAGGCAGCCCCCTGGGATAATACTGACGCTCATGCACGAAAGCGTGGGGAGCAAACAGGATTAGATACCCTGGTAGTCCACGCCCTAAACGATGTCAACTAGCTGTTGGGGCCTTCGGGCCTTAGTAGCGCAGCTAACGCGTGAAGTTGACCGCCTGGGGAGTACGGTCGCAAGATTAAAACTCAAAGGAATTGACGGGGACCCGCACAAGCGGTGGATGATGTGGATTAATTCGATGCAACGCGAAAAACCTTACCTACCCTTGACATGTCTGGAAGCTACAAGAGATTGAAGCGTGCTCGCAAGAGAACCGGAACACAGGTGCTGCATGGCTGTCGTCAGCTCGTGTCGTGAGATGTTGGGTTAAGTCCCGCAACGAGCGCAACCCTTGTCATTAGTTGCTACGAAAGGGCACTCTAATGAGACTGCCGGTGACAAACCGGAGGAAGGTGGGGATGACGTCAAGTCCTCATGGCCCTTATGGGTAGGGCTTCACACGTCATACAATGGTCGGGACAGAGGGTCGCCAACCCGCAAGGGGGAGCCAATCCCAGAAACCCGATCGTAGTCCGGATCGCAGTCTGCAACTCGACTGCGTGAAGTCGGAATCGCTAGTAATCGCGGATCAGAATGTCGCGGTGAATACGTTCCCGGGTCTTGTACACACCGCCCGTCACACCATGGGAGTGGGTTTTACCAGAAGTAGTTAGCCTAACCGCAAGGAGGGCGATTACCACGGTAGGGTTCATGACTGGGGTGAAGTCGTAACAAGGTAGCCGTATCGGAAGGTGCGGCTGGATCACCTCCTTTTAGAGCGACGCACACGAAGCGTAAGCGTCCACACTTATTGGCTGTTAAGTAAAGACCATGACATGGTTTAGCTCCTTGTAAAAAGGGGGCCGGTTGGGTCAGTAGCTCAGTCGGTTAGAGCACCGTCTTGATAAGGCGGGGGTCGTTGGTTCGATTCCAACTTGACCCACCACACGGATTACCGGTTGTACTGGGGTAAGCGCGGGGGATTAGCTCAGCTGGGAGAGCACCTGCTTTGCAAGCAGGGGGTCGTCGGTTCGATCCCGTCATCCTCCACCATTATTGTCTTGCTCGCCCAAGCGGCGGGATGATGTGTGTCATGGCAAAGAGAAACCGGGGGTAGGCAGACCGAGGGTAACGAAGAGCGTCTTGGTGGCGGTAATGAGCCAGGGCGTTGCTCGTTAGGCTTAGCGCTTAATGGTTTTATCTTGTTCTTTAACAATCTGGAAGAAGCACAACAAAGAGTATTTATGGTGTGCGCCGTTTGCGTGCTGGCTTAAGGGCCGGTAGGTAATGGTGCACCAACGATAAGTACGGGTTGTGATTGCATTATAAAATTTGTTCAACAAGTTCTCAAAAGACGTGTTGGTGCGGCAACGCACGAATGCGAGCCTATGAAAATTGATGAGCGGCACACAAGCGCGAAAACTCAAGTGTTCTTATAACCTATAACGTTATAGGATCAAGCGACTAAGTGCACATGGTGGATGCCTTGGCGATTACAGGCGATGAAGGACGTGGTAGCCTGCGTAAAGCTGCGGGGAGCTGGCAAACGAGCTTTGATCCGCAGATGTCCGAATGGGGCAACCCACGCCAGCGATGGCGTATCCCACACTGAATACATAGGTGTGTGGAAGCGAACCGGGTGAACTGAAACATCTCAGTAACTCGAGGAAAAGAAATCAACCGAGATTCCGAAAGTAGCGGCGAGCGAAATCGGAACAGCCTTGACGTTTTAGCTTTATCGATAGTCGAACGCAATGGAAAGTGCGGCCGTAGCAGGTGATAGCCCTGTAGGCGAAATCGATTTAGTGGAACTAGGCGTCAGATAAGTAGGGCGGGACACGTGAAATCCTGTCTGAAGATGGGGGGACCATCCTCCAAGGCTAAATACTCGTAATCGACCGATAGTGAACCAGTACCGTGAGGGAAAGGCGAAAAGAACCCCGGAAGGGGAGTGAAATAGATCCTGAAACCGTGTGCATACAAACAGTAGGAGCCTCTTAATGGGGTGACTGCGTACCTTTTGTATAATGGGTCAGCGACTTACATTCAGTGGCAAGCTTAACCGAATAGGGAAGGCGCAGCGAAAGCGAGTCCGAATAGGGCGAATTAGTCGCTGGGTGTAGACCCGAAACCAAGCGATCTATCCATGGCCAGGTTGAAGGCACGGTAACACGTGCTGGAGGACCGAACCCACTAATGTTGAAAAATTAGGGGATGAGCTGTGGATAGGGGTGAAAGGCTAAACAAGCTTGGAAATAGCTGGTTCTCTCCGAAAACTATTTAGGTAGTGCCTCACGTATTACTGCCGGGGGTAGAGCACTGTTATAGCTAGGGGGTCATGACGACTTACCAACCTATGGCAAACTCCGAATACCGGCAAGTAGCAGCGTGGGAGACAGAGCACCGGGTGCTAACGTCCGGACTCAAGAGGGAAACAACCCAGACCGCCAGCTAAGGTCCCTAACTATGGCTAAGTGGGAAACGAAGTGGGAAGGCATTGACAGTCAGGAGGTTGGCTTAGAAGCAGCCATCCTTTAAAGAAAGCGTAATAGCTCACTGATCGAGTCGTCCTGCGCGGAAGATGTAACGGGGCTAAGCCATAGACCGAAGCTGCGGATAGGTATCTCTTCGGAGGTATCTGTGGTAGGAGAGCGTTCTGTAAGCCTGCGAAGGCAGATTGTGAAGTCTGCTGGAGGTATCAGAAGTGCGAATGCTGACATGAGTAGCGATAAAGGGGGTGAAAAGCCCCCTCGCCGTAAGTCCAAGGTTTCCTGCGCAACGTTCATCGGCGCAGGGTGAGTCGGCCCCTAAGGCGAGGCAGAGATGCGTAGCTGATGGGAAGCTGGTTAATATTCCAGCACCGTCGTAGAATGCGATGGGGGGACGGATGGCAGAAGGTCATCGGGGTGTTGGATGTCCCCGTTGTTGCACTGTAGAAGGCGCTTAGGCAAATCCGGGCGCGTAATTCAAGGGTGTGACTGGATAGGACCTCGGTCCTAAACTGATTGGAAGCTGTTCCAAGAAAAGCCTCTAAGCTTCAGTTCTACGAGACCGTACCGCAAACCGACACAGGTGGACGGGATGAATATTCCAAGGCGCTTGAGAGAACTCAGGAGAAGGAACTCGGCAAATTAATACCGTAACTTCGGGAGAAGGTATACCCCGGTAGTGTGAAGGGCTCGCGCCCTGAGCATGATGGGGTCGCAGAGAATCGGTGGCTGCGACTGTTTATTAAAAACACAGCACTCTGCCAAGACGAAAGTCGACGTATAGGGTGTGACGCCTGCCCGGTGCCGGAAGGTTAATTGATGGAGTGCAAGCTCTTGATCGAAGCCCCGGTAAACGGCGGCCGTAACTATAACGGTCCTAAGGTAGCGAAATTCCTTGTCGGGTAAGTTCCGACCTGCACGAATGGCGTAACGATGGCCACACTGTCTCCTCCTGAGACTCAGCGAAGTTGAAGTGGTTGTGATGATGCAATCTACCCGCGGCTAGACGGAAAGACCCCATGAACCTTTACTGTAGCTTTGCATTGGACTGTGAACCGGCCTGTGTAGGATAGGTGGGAGGCGTTGAAAGCGGATCGCTAGATTCGCTGGAGCCAACCTTGAAATACCACCCTGGTTTGTTTGCGGTTCTAACCTTGGCCCGTTATCCGGGTTGGGGACAGTGCATGGTGGGCAGTTTGACTGGGGCGGTCTCCTCCTAAAGCGTAACGGAGGAGTTCGAAGGTACGCTAGGTACGGTCGGAAATCGTGCTGATAGTGCAATGGCATAAGCGTGCTTGACTGTGAGACTGACACGTCGAACAGGTGCGAAAGCAGGACATAGTGATCCGGTGGTTCTGAATGGAAGGGCCATCGCTCAACGGATAAAAGGTACTCTGGGGATAACAGGCTGATACCGCCCAAGAGTTCATATCGACGGCGGTGTTTGGCACCTCGATGTCGGCTCATCTCATCCTGGGGCTGTAGCCGGTCCCAAGGGTATGGCTGTTCGCCATTTAAAGAGGTACGTGAGCTGGGTTTAAAACGTCGTGAGACAGTTTGGTCCCTATCTGCCGTGGGCGTTGGATACTTGACGGAGCCTGCTCCTAGTACGAGAGGACCGGAGTGGACGTACCGCTGGTGTATCGGTTGTCATGCCAATGGCATTGCCGAGTAGCTATGTACGGAAGAGATAACCGCTGAAGGCATCTAAGCGGGAAACTCGTCTGAAGATAAGGTATCCCGGGGGCTAGACCCCCCTGAAGGGTCGTTCGAGACCAGGACGTTGATAGGTCAGGTGTGTAAGTGCAGTAATGCACGTAGCTAACTGATACTAATTGCCCGTGCGGCTTGATCCTATAACCTTGTAGGTTAGGCGTTCAAGTACCGTTCAAACAAATGAAGATCCAAGTCGTGTTCCAACCCGAACACGCAACCATCGCGCCCCGTACTGCCCGATGAACCCCATAAATACGACAACGCAGTCCTTGCCCGAATAGGGTAACGCGTGCGGTGCTTCTTCCCAGATTGGTCGTGTGGCCAAGGCCGTGCCCTCACCGGCCGCCTGCCCCACCCGACACCCGGTTACGCTTGACGACCATAGCGAGGTGGTCCCACTCCTTCCCATCCCGAACAGGAACGTGAAACGCCTTTGCGCCGATGATAGTGGACGTACGTCTGTGAAAGTAGGTCATCGTCAAGCTCTTATGCAGTAAGAAAACCCCCGCCCGTCTCAACGTGCGGGGGTTTTTGTTTGGGCGCGCG
>NZ_PDNV01000023.1 GCF_002849615.1 Pollutimonas nitritireducens | reverse complement strand
TTTTTTTTTGGCCGTTCACCGCAAAAGACCGTGACTCATAGGCGCTTGGTTTTCCCGCGCTCGCCAAAGCGCCTTTCATCGGCCGAGAACCGGCCCCGGCCATCGCGCCGCCGCAGTACAAAGCACATCCGTCTGGCCCGCGCTGCGGGCCAGACATCCCCAATCCTGGCAAAATACTTCTGATCCCACCCCCACGAGGCCCACGATGAAAAAATCCCGCGATAGTGCATCTGGCCAGGTCGATGAAAAACACTTGGGCGAGTCACTGGCGACCCCATCGGCCAAGGCCGTCCAGGCCATGAAAAGGCTGCGCGAAGCGGGCGGCGTGGTCGGCTATGACGAACAAGGGCGCTTGGTGCGTACCCTGCCCGGTGGCGGCATCGAGGTCATTGAAAACTGAAACCGGGCAAAAGAAAGGGGTAAGTCCCCATCTGGAACGCGCCCAAAAGCCGCACAAGCGATTTTTTTGACACAGAGCACCAATTCCGCCACTACAGCATTTAAAACGCGCCTGGGGCGTTCTGGAAGGTTTGAACCCCATCTTCCCTCTTTGCGCGGTTGTCTCTTGGCGAAGCCCCTGGGCCGTAGTAAGCCGCTGTCCACTGCCAAACCGTTTTTTGCAGCCGTCGATGACCAACTGTCCGTGTCGCGGGTAGCGACCTGGTGCTTGTCCGTTATCAGGGGCCTGCCTTTCCCCGCCCGAAGGGTGGGGACTCTTGTCATACCTTTCTATGTGCGCCGCTTTTGGGCAAGAAACCAGGGGTTATGCACAGCGGCCCCGATTAAATAATTATTAAAAGAATATTAGGGGTTTTTGCCACTTTGGTCGAAAGCCGCACCAGTGCTGGGCTTGGCCTGTGGGTAAGTCGGCATGACCCTGTGTCAAAACCCGTGCCCACCTGTGTCAAAACCCGTGCCCACCTGTGTCAAAACCCGTGCCCACCTGTGTCAAAACCCGTGCCCACCTGTGTGAAAACCCGTGTCCAGCGTGTGTCAAAACACGCGCCTTAAATCGGGGCTTTTTTTAGTCCTGCACTCGTTTTAGAACGATTGCGTCTAGTCGGCGCACTGGCCTTGTTGATGTGCTTTATCTGGCTCAAAGAGGGCTTGTTTTCAATGCGTACAAGATCATCCCATGAGATTTCCCAGTCCTTGATAGCCCCTACCTCGACCAGTTCAGCCAGGGCGTTTTTAAGCATCCGACGAAACTCCCAAAGGGCCTTTGTCGTGCTGCCGCACAAGGTTTTAAGCGTCTCCACCTTGTAAGGGAGGGGGGCAGCGTGAGTTGCATAAAAGCCATGCAGCCATTTGGCTAAGCTGTTGTTGCCAAGTGCGGCTCGTTGCTCCCAATTGATATGAGAATAGCCGCCCTCATAGAGGGAGAGCATCTTCGTGCTGAACACCACAACGTAACGCTGAGTTTCTTCATCACGGTAGTATTCACTCACCAGAGAGCCGCCGAAAGTTTTTCCATTTTTCGTCCAGGTCACTTCAACGGTACCGCTTTGTAGCCGGGCTATTTCTTCCTTTAGCTGTTCATGGTCTTTGCCACCGGTCTTGCGACCAAGGGCTTTAAGGAAGGCATGGGCATGGAAAGCAACCTGATTACCGAGCGGCTGGAGCCGCGCCAGGTGCAAGAGCATTTCCCATACGTCCAGGTCGGTTTGATTGAACCGGATGCCCATAAAACGAACCTCGATGCCGTCTACAGCGGCCAGCAGTTCCCGTTTTTTAAATGCTTCGCGGGTTTTGCTGACAGTGAAGAGAGAGCCGCGCAGCACGGCGTTAGGCACGCCCCGCACGGAATCCGGCCACAGCGCTAACGACATTTGAGGCGAAGGCACAGCCGGTGTTTTTCGCGCCTTCTTGATCGCCTGCTTTTCAATCGCTTTGAGCCGGTCAACCGGGCTAGGCTTGCTGCTGGTATCCTTCATTTCAGCCATATTCGACTCTCCTGTAGTCGGTTGTGGTTAGGCGCTCGTCGGGGCTGCTATCCCCGGCTTGCGCCGCCTCGTGAATACTACACCTGCTCCGCTGGGGGCCACTGCTGCGCGGCATGCAGCACGCGCAGGATCTCGATCCTGGCCAGCCTCGGCCGAATCTGGTAGACCACCACCAGCGACGTGCGGCTGATCACCAGCTCGCGGGTGCCGCGCCGCCGCCCAGTGCGGCCCAGCTCGGGGAACTGCTCAAGCTGACGAACCTGATCGCGCAAACGTACCGCCACAGTGCGTGCGGCCTGGGCACTGTCCTCAGCAATGTAGACAAGCTGCGCATTACGTGTGTTGATGGCCTGGGGCAACCACTCGACTTTCAATTTGTGCCCCGGCCCTTACCCTCAGCCTCCAGCCTGGTCAGCAGCTTTTCCATGCTGGCCTCTGCATCTTCGTTGCTGATCCACTGCGTGGCTGGATCGTCGGCCTCCTTGATGCCGGCGTCCACCTGGGCGCGAAACCACGCATCATGGGCAGCCGCTTCATGAGCGCGTTTCATCCGTGCGGCCGCATCGGGGCGCCCTGGCCGGTGCACGTCGGCGCTGCTGTGGTGCGTGGCGTCCACGCCGTCGATCCGTACGATGGATAGATCCTTGCGCAGATATTCCGTGAGCGTGTCCAGGCTGCGCCAAGTACGCGGCTTGTCCGTCTTCTGCCCGCCCAGGGGCTTTTCCAGCATGCCGGTCTTGAGCATGACGCTCCAGCCGCCTGGCTGGCCGATGATGGAAACGCCCCGAATGGTGCCTGCCTCAGCCATGCGCCGCGCCGTGGCCGTGTCGATGGTTTGATTCATGGTAGAAAGTCCTCCCGAGACTTGGCGAAAATTACCTATTGATATTTTCACATTTATTAGGTGTACTTCCAAGCCCTTTTTACTGCCGATCCTGCCAGCGTGACATAACGTCTGTTATGCCACTACTTCCCAGCCTTGATGCGCTGCATTTCCAGCCGGTGCGGGTCATCCAGGTCGCTGCTCACCATCAACGCATCGCGCAGGGCAATTTCGGCGCTGCCGTACTGACGGCCCCGGAAAGAGCCGCTGCCTTCGGTGCCAGTGTCCTGCACAGCCTTGCCGCTGGCATCGAGCACACGCCATTCGTACCAGGCGTTGTCAGGATCGCCGTAAACCTCGATGGTCTGATCGCTGTACGGGGCCGGGATACGGTACAGAATCGTCGTTTGGTCGCTCATCGCTCGGGGCTCCTACTTTTGGAAAATGTCGCCCTCCAGGGCGCGGAAAATTGCCAGGTTGATGACGGCGGCGCGGGCCTGGCCGGTGCGCTTAGCGACCTCATCGACCTTGCGCAGCAGCTCGGGGGCAATCGTGAGCGAGATTTGCCGCTTGTGGCCCTTGGCAATGCCCTTCTCGTAGGTGCTGGCCGCTACCGCTTCGGCATTGAGCTGGGCGTCGGGCGCACCTTGAATAAAGGCATCCTGCGCGGCTAGCGTAGATTTGGGTTTACGTTGTATTGACATGTCAATAAATCCCATTAGGCAATTTTTTGAATATTAAAAAGCGATTCCATTAACTGGTCTATTTCGGCAATCGCCTTGTGATCTTTCGGAGCCAGTTCGCCCACGGCCAGGCCAGCGCCACCGGCGTTACTGAACGCCTTGCGCCGCCGGATAGGGGTAGGCAGGTAGTCGAATTGAGACACCTCGGCCACCGCCGCCGCCGCCTCGCTGTTGTCGGTCGAGTGTTCGCCAGGGTCGGCCTGATTCAGCACGGCATAGCATCGAAGGCCGTCGCGCATGCTACGGGCCTCATCCACCAGACCGGCCATGTCATCGAGCGCCCACACGTCATAGGAACGCGGCGCGAAAGGCACCAACAGCACATCGGACAGGATCAAGGCGGCACGCAAGGCGGTGGAATCTCGCCCGCCCGCATCGATGATGATGTCCTGCCACTTGTCACGCTGCTGCTGCACTTGGCTGCGAAGCAGCGAGCCATCGGCATATTGAGCGCAGGCAATGCCCGGCTGGCGATCGCTCTCGGCTCGGGCCGCTATCGCCGCCGCTGCCGTGCCCTGCCTGTCGCCATCAATCAGCCAGACTTCACGCCCGGCCAAGGCGCGGGCAATGGCAATCTGAACCGCAAGCGTCGTTTTGCCCACGCCGCCCTTGGTGTTGCCTACTGTAATGATCACGTTAGAACCTTAAAAGGATATTAAAAACAATTCTTATAATACCATTTAAATAGCGATTTGAACACGGCGAGCGCCCATAAAAAAACCAGCCCGAACAGACTGGTTTGTGCTGCTGGCCGGAGAAAAACCGGCTGCATGCTGCGGCTATATCGTCAAACGAACCTTACGACGTTGGATGCGCCTCCGCTTGGCGGGATGTGGGCAGGAATCCGCCACGGCATCCCGCTGATGGGTAGTGTCCAGGACATCCCCGGCAACATGGGCAATAACAGACCACTCCGTGATCGCCAGTAGCAGCGGCACGACGATAACGATCAATATCGGCGCAGCAACCATGACTGCCACGACAACCAGCAGGATGCCCCCGTAGTAGAGGCGCAGCCTCCATTCCTGACTCAATCGCAAGGCCCTTTGCCTTCCGGGTTCCATCGCTGCTGTGACCAGTCGCAGCCCAAAAAAAGCATCACGCCAGGCAGGACGTAGAAAAACGTCAGGGCGACCAAGAGAAAGCCCAACAGATCGGGCGGCGGCACCAGGAACATCAGCGCCAGAAAGACGGCCAGCGGCATGCTCCAGGCCGCCACCCCGCCCAATGGAAATTTCACACTCTTCTTCATTCGTCCTCCTTATTGCCCTGCCCCCGCCTGTCACAACTCCGGTTCAGCCAGTCGCTGATCTGGCCCGCGTACACGGCCAACAGCACCGGGACGGTCAACAAACCGAGTATGGCAAAAAACCTTAGATCCCCCTCTGACATCGCCTACCCTCCTGGTTTATCTTTTGCCAATGCCCGCACATAGGGCAAAAACGTCGGCAGCGGCGGCAACGGATCATTCGCGGGCCGCAGCCTCACCCACTCACGCCGCAGCAGGCCGTACAGGTTCCCGACCTGGCGGCGGGCGAGGCGAAACCCCGGCACCCGTGAAAGATCGGCAATGAGCTTTTCCACCATTTTGGGGTCACGCCGCTCAGGAGGCAAGGCGCACACCGTGCGAATGCGTTTTTCCCAATACTGATAGGTGGGCTTCACCATGCGCCAGGACCAGCGCAATCCGTCGTGAACCAGCTCGTAGCCATCCAGCGCTAGACGATGCCGGGGATCTGTGATCGAGGTCAATTTTTCCCGTTCAGTCACCCGGCCGATGCCGTCAGAGACCATCAGGACGATCCAGTACCGGGGCTGTTCCGGGCGCTCTGGCCGCTCATAGCACCAGGCCGAGGTGGTGGCCTCCCCGGCCTTCCGACGCCGCGTTTTGGTAGCCGCGGGCAGCGCCGTGTCGTAGGCGGCGGCGAACTTTTTCAGCAGCCGTTCGGCATGCTCGCGGGTATCGGTTTCGATCACAGCGTAGCGCGTTGCAGCCCCTCGGGCGGCAGCGTGCTGCAGGCGTTGCATGAGGTAGGTTTTACGATCTGTCAGCATAGATGAATGCAACTTCATAAAAATACTTCATTGTAGATATGTGCATTCTAAGACGATATTAAAAACTAAGTCGGTACATGATAAATAAAGATTCCTGCATATCGCGATTTTTTGCGATATGCTACCCGCGACAACGCTAGATCCTCGCGGGCCAGCCACCCCCGACACACACGCCAGTCGTGCTGTCTCGGGGTACGCCAACCCCCGAGCAACAACACGCTGTCACCTGCCCCATCGGTCGCCAACCGATGGGGTCAGTAACCGCCGTAGCCGGATGCATCTAACCATGCTCGTCCGGCTGCGAAGGGCGCTGAGCGGGGGAACCCCGCTCTTCGACCCAATCCGTATCAGGCGCAATGCGCAAAGCGCAAAGCCCCATGAGCAATGCACCTTGCGCATTGCGCCAAGTCGGAGATTGGGCGACCAGGAAACGGGCTCGCGCAGGAAATGGCGCGATGTCCCTGGCAGATGGGAAAAGCCGGTATCCAGTCCGGCCCACGGGGCTTATCGAAAGAGGGCGACGTGTGCGACAGACGAGGGCTTAGGGTCGTGGCAACACGATCAGGCCATCAGCAGAAATGCGAGATGGTCGGCACCTCCAGAAATGGGGGGTCGATGGACAGCTCAACCGTCTAAATGCGCCGTAAGGGCGCTATGTCGAGCAGTGCAAAGGCAGTGCCGCACCAAAGGTGCGGTAAGCGAGAAGCGATGAAGCGAACGACCAGTACCTGATCCGTTTTGGAATCTTGGGACAGGGAAACCCTCAGAGCATCGAGGGGTAGGGTCTTAGACCTAGAAATATGTCGTTTAGCCGAGCTTGCTGTCGTTGTGCTGTGCAGTACCCGCTGTCTAACTGGGGAAGGTCTGGCCGGGCAATGCGGTGTGGCAACCGTGTTGAGGCACCTGATCAGACTGGGAGCGGCTTGAGTAGCCACAGATGGGCGTAAGCCTGTCGAGTGGGAGCCTCCATGCACACTCGCTGCGTGTGTGGAAGGTCGAAAGAGCTAGGCGGTAAATGGGTGACGGCGCGACCGAAGTCGCGCCATCGTGTGTGTTGTTGTCAAAAACAGGGCTTGGCAGCCCGCATCTAGCAAGGAGAATTTGATCCCCCCGGCGCGTTGGCGCGTGTCGGACAAGGGTTCTACGAAGGAAATTTTTTGTTGTGCTTTGTACCGACCTCCCAAGGTCTGTACGGTCAGAGGATCTGCGCGTCCACGGATGCGCCGAGCTGTGCCCTAGGCACTGGCGGCAGTGTGTACTCCTGCGGCCCACTGATAGCAGTACCAAGCCCTGGATCATGTCCAGGCATTCAAAACGCACCTTGTGTGTTTTGAGCCCCCTTCCCGTTTTTCGGCTTGGGGGTTTTTTTTTGGCCGTTCACCGCAAAAGACCGTGACTCATAGGCGCTTGGTTTTCCCGCGCTCGCCAAAGCGCCTTTCATCGGCCGAGAACCGGCCCCGGCCATCGCGCCGCCGCAGTACAAAGCACA
>NZ_PDNV01000022.1 GCF_002849615.1 Pollutimonas nitritireducens | reverse complement strand
GAACACGAACAGATGATGCAATGGCATGGCGGCCCATTCGATCCAGCTGCCTTCGACCTTCAAGAGGTCAACGAGCGGCTGATGCAGATTCGGATTTAACGCAACACGGTGCTGGCCGGGCCGTTACGTCTGAGAGGCCACGCTTGAGCAACTGTTCCTTGCGCAAGCGCTGGGTGGGATTAAGCGATTCAGGTAGCTCCGGATCGATCTTGACGTGTCGGGGAACACGAAGGCGGGAGATACGGATGTACGCGGGCTGATCGATAAGCTTCGCTTCACGCAGGGCGATGGCCAACGCCGAGCAGCTTACCCGCAGCTTGTTGGCCCAATCGATAGAGTTAGAATCACTCCACCCATTTGCGTCAGGGAGCTTCGATAGGAAGGCCGGAGGGATGAGGTAACAGGAGGCGAATCGGTTCGCGCGCACTTCCGTCAGATTAGTGCCGTCAGACCGCTCGAAGCTAACACTCACTTCCTGATCGGAGTCGAAAATGGCATGGGCCATCTCGAGCTCAGGCGGCAAAGAGTATGAAATTCGTACCCCGGATATGGGCACCGGATCGCTATACTGTAGGCAATCACAATTTTTCACGTGAAGCGAAGGTCTGGGCCTCAGCATGTTGGGAAGGTGGGATTCGATGACGGTTAACCGAGAATCTCGAAAGAGCCTGTTCCAACCGGACGAACGCCACGTGAAAGATTGGACTATTGCCGCGCTCATGGTCGGTTTAAAAACGGCAGCATGGGCGGGAAACCTGGTGCTGTGGGACAAGCTTGAGACACTGGGCGGGGCGGCGAAGCTAGCACCCCGAGCTGAATGGCTGGCGGGCGAAGACGGCTCCATACCTGGCGGCATTTTTCTGAAGGCTTTCTTGAAACAGTTTTCTGCTTCAGGAAGGCTGGGCTGTTCCTCACCACCCTGGGTAGCGAAGAGACTCAAGAGCTCAATCCGGAACAGCCTAATAACTAGTAGCGTGGCTACGGGGAGGCTCGCCCGTAAGGGGGAGGGGCAAAGCCCCCTTATAAGATGGATACGCAATAACTCAAAAGACGATGTTATTTCTGAAGCTTCAATCTACGCCCTACGATCGAAAGCGGTTAGCACCGCACAGCATAAACCGAAAGATAGGCCGATTACGGAAACGGTAGGTACGTCCATCCAGTCGCCTCGCGGGTACGGTAAGCAGCTTATAAGGGCCGGATGCTGTTGCTCATCGAAAGCCTTCGGGTGCCAATGGGTCTCTGTGACTGACATGTTCGCCTGCCGTAGGGCTGGCGCGTGGGCAGCTCCGTCTACCGACTTCATATTTCGTTGCCTTGGAGCAGGCGCTGACATTTAATTCTATGACGAACTCGGGGAGCCTCCAGCACACCCATGTACGAACATGGGGCATGCCGGTGGCACTCACCTTTAAGCGCTAGTTTGTCGAAAGATTCATTTTCCGTGCTAGACCGCCCCAAATTTTCGCGTCAGACGAGACGGTTTGGGCGAACGTTTCGCGACTGACAGGAGTTGGCAGGTCGCCCTGTGCCTTGAAGGCTTTATCAACATCCGGGTCGCGGAGAATCTCGTTAATCTCCTTGTTGAGTTTTTCGGCTATCTCAGTTGGAAGTCCGGGTGGTCCGAAAATGCCCACGTAGTGACGCACAGCAAAATCCTTAATCCCGCTCTCGCTTGCAGCTGGTAGATCGGACAAGAGGGGGAAGCGCTCTGGCCCGGTGGTTGCCAGACCCTTGATCCGTCCGGTGGCAAAGTGAGGTGCGACGGTGGAGATGTTCGCTACGCTAAAGAGCACATCACCGGAAATAAGGGCGACCGCGACCTCTGAGCCAGCAGCGTACGGCACATGCTCGGCTTTGCCGTCGATCTTATTCAAAAATAGTTGGCCACCCAAATGTACCAAGGTGCCATTGCCCGTAGACGCAAAGTTGTACTTGCCGGGTTCATCCTTGATTTGCTTGACGAGGTCGGGAAGCGTGGAACCTTTAAAGCCTGTACCAGCAGCTATAACAAAGGGTACCCGCATCATCTGTGCAATAGGAACCAGCTCGTCAGACTTGTAGGAAAGATTTTCGTAAAGAACTGGGGCTATAGACATGGTTCCAGTAGCAGAGACTAGCAGCGAATACCCGTCGGGCTTTCCGGCAGCCGCGTGCGCAGAGCCGATAGTGCCCCCGGCACCCGGTTTATACTCGACTACGAAGGGCTGTCCCAATCGCGCTGATAGCTTATCGGCCACGATGCGTGTAATGCTGCCGATAGATGCTCCCGCTCCAAACGGCACGGTAATTGTGACCGGCTTGGAGGGGTAGTCCGCCGCTTGCGATATTGCGGACAGTGGGGACATCACGGCGAACAGCGCCGTGGCTAAAATTAATTTCTTCATTTTTTATCTCCTCTATGTGGGCAACAATGCCCGTAGCCCAGTCAGGGCATGAAGTAGCCGCCATTGATGTCAAACACGGCACCAGTAATAAAAGAAGTTTCTTCGCCGGCGAGGTAAGCGACCATGGCAGCAACTTCCTCTGGCTCACCGATACGTCCCACCGGTATGTTTTTCTTGTAGTTTGCCGTCATGTGCGCGTCCAGTTGTCCGCCAAGCCCGGCATCGATAGTGCCAGGCGCGATGCAATTCACTGTGATCCCGTCTTTAGCAACCTGTGAGGCGAACATCCGCGAAAAGCCGATGAGGCCTGCCTTCGATGCGGAGTAGTGCGCACCTGACACCATGGAGCGCGTGCGCCCGGCGACAGATGCCATATTAATGATGCGTCCCCAACCTCTTTCGCGCATTCGCGGAGAAGCAGTGCGGCTAAGCAGGAACGGGGCAGTAAGGTTTACCGTCAGCACCGCTTGCCACTCCGACAAAGAGACCTCCTCAGCAGTGAGGCTCTTGCCGTTGATCTTAGGAGATATTCCTGCATTGTTCACGAGAATGTCGACGCTCTCTGCGTCAGCATCTAGCTGGTCAAACAGTGCTTTGATCTCATCTTCGTCGGTGATGTCACACACCACACCGCGCGCCTGAAAGCCTCGCTGATTCAGAGCTCGGGCTTGTGCATGTACCTTTTCCGACATATCCAGAAGTAGGGCCCTGTACCCGTCTCTACACAAGCGCTCAGCAATAGCAGTCCCAAGACCACCGCATGCGCCGGTTATGAGCGCAGTTCGATTTTTCGTATTTGTCATCCACACGCCTGAAAAGTAATCATCGGCAGTTCCCAGTGGAAAGATCAGTGCGATCCGCATAAAGCAGTAGCTTGATACTTCGGGAACTTTTATAACCACCGTTATTCTAGGCAGGCGAGTTCGATGCGCCTATTGATAAATTGTTAAACGCATTTTTTAAGTTTGTTATATCGCATGTGCGCGAAATTCAATTTGCTTTACTTTTATGCGGCAAATGCGGTGCGTACGGCGTCAAAGGCGGCCACGATGATAGGCTCTTCTTTCCGTTGAGCGGCGGTGATGAAATACAGGTTTGAAGGTAGGGGAAGAGCTTCGAGCACTACTATGCCATGTGCTTCGGCTTCTCGAATGGCCACTGGCTGGCGAGCAAGAGACAACCCTATTCCACAGCGCACCATGTCGAGCATCGAAGCCTCGACATCCGCTTCAGCTGCGACGTTGGGTATGAGCCCATGCTGTTGAAACTTTGCGGACAGCAAACGGTTATAGACTGAGTTTTGGTAAGGCCATATCCAAGGCAGCTTAGCAAGGTCGCTCCAGCTTTTGCCCTCGACGCGTGAGCGCCAGCCTTGAGGCGCAATGATGAAATGCGTAAAGACTGTTAGATGTAGTGCGTGTAATTCGGGCGGTATCAGTTCCTCAGGTCCGGCGACGTAGTAGCCCGTATCAAGGCTGCCTTTAAGCACTTGGCTTTTTACCAATCCTGTCATTCCATGGTGAAGCTTAGTGCGGAGCCGCGGACAGGCGGTTACCAGATTACTCAAAAAAGTACCTAGACGCGTGATTTCCGGATTCATTGTTGTGCCGATGGAAAGCTCGCCACTGATGCTAGTCTGCATATGCGCGGCGCGCTCTTGGAGCTGACGGACTGATGCGAGTACGCGCTCCGCCAGGGGTAGGATCTCCTGCCCATCGGCGGTCAGCGACAGCCCTGTGCTCGTTCGCACCAGTAGCGTCAGATCTAATTCCTGTTGAAAGTTTTTCAACTGAATGCTCACGGCCGGCTGGGTCAGGTGCAATCTCTCGGCTGCCCGCGTGAGGTTACCCTCACGCGCCACAGCGATAAATGATCGAATGTGTTGAAGATCCATGTCCTATATGCTATTTAATCCGGGGGATACCAGCATCCTTAATGATAGCGCCGGTCTTCTCGCGTTCATCCAGCAAGTACTGTGTATATTCCTTGCCCGCCATGAACATCGGATCCGCGCCGACTTGACGAATCTTTTCCTGTACTTCCGGCATTTCAAGCGCACCCTCGATGCTCTCTTGAAGCCGATCGATGACCTCTGGTGGCGTGTTTGCCGGCACAGCCACTCCTGCCCAAGCTTCCACCGAGACGTCATAGCCCGCCTCTCGCAGAGTAGGCACATTCGGGAACTCCCTCCACCGCTCTGCGCTGCCGGAAGCGATTAGCCTCAGCTTACCAGCGTTCAAATGGCTGATCACATCAGGCGGGTTCGCGGCGATTACAGCAACCTGGCGACTCAAGAGTGCGAGAGAGGCTTCAGGTCCTGCTTTGTAGGAAATAAGTTCGAACTTACCGCCTGTTTTTCGGCCCAGGTCAAAGAAGATGAGGCTATTGGGCGTGGAGGGTGAGCCAAAGAATACCGACTGACTGCCCTTGGCCGCTTCAACGAGGTCTGAGACATTCTTGAATTCAGAGTCGGCATGCACGACAATTCCATAGCGATTCTTGCCGAAGCCTGCTACATGGATGAGATCCTCAGGCTTGATCGAGATATCCATGAGGTGAGGCGTGGTCGTGACAACCGAAGCCGAGACGATCGCTACCGTATATCCATCGGGTGATTGTTTAGCTACGTGCGCAGGGCCTAGAGTGCCTAATGCTCCGGGCTTGTTCTGCACGACGATAGTCTGTTTCAGGTTTTTTTCCATGCCCGAGGCAAGTGCGCGGGCCATGAGGTCCGTGACCCCTCCGGGCCCGAAGTTCACAACCATGGTGATGGGCCGCTCCGGGTAGGCGGCTTTTGCCGCTGCGCCCAGCGCTAACATACTGGCCACAGCAAATACCCCTCCCAAAACTCGTGCCTTTCTATAGGTTTTTAGCATGTCTCTTCCTCCTGTTGGATGTGTAACGTTTTTTATGCCCTAGATGTTCCGCTCGTTCCATAGTCTAAAGGAATGGCCGTGGTCCACCATTGCATTTTTCAAAGCCTATCATTAGAAGACTTTAATATGGTGATGCTTTCGCGAGCCGTCGAAGCAGTTTCATTTATTGCGCTTATAAGCGTATTAGAAATTCCAAAATTGCATTCCGCGCAACCTATGAGCACAATCTGGGAGGTACACCACCAATACTAATGTGCCGACGCATGACTTCCGTAGTGAGGCTTGCGGACGACTCTCATGCACAAGTCACACACTCTCAAGACGGGATACAGGACAAGGATGACGACCAAACAGTTATTGCAAAGCCCACAAAGCGCTGCCGAGGCGGTAGTCCAGGTGCTGAAAGAGGCCGGCATTGATGCGGTATTTGGCATCGCCGGCGGCCATGCGGGCCATATCTGGGCGGCGCTTGAGAAGTACCAGGATTGTATTCGCACGGTACTTGTGCGCGAGGAGTCCTTGGGCAGCGCCATGGCGGAAGTCTATGGGCGGTTAACGGGTAAGCCTGGTGTGCTTATTGGGCAAGGCCCCTGGATCCTTGGTAATGGTTTGCTTGGCACGATCGAGGCGCAGCTGTCAAGTTCGCCCATGCTGCTTTTAACGGACTTTAGCGACACGCCCGAGCTCTCGCTGCATGGCCCCTATCAGAGCGGCAGGGGTGATTATGGCGGTTGGGATGCGCGTCTGAGCTTTAAGGGGGTCACCAAACAAGTGTTTGAAGCGCATCATCCAGCAGCTGCGGTGCACGCCACGCAGTTGGCTATCAAGCATGCGATGGCGGGCCAGCCTGGACCCGTGGCGGTCCTCTTTAGTATTTCTGCCTTTACGGGACAGGTCAGCCCTGAGGACTCGCCGCGTCTTTACAGCACAAGTGCTTATTTGAGTCGTAAATCGAAGCACGTCGATCCCGAGGCGATTCAGGATGCGGCGGCAGCGCTTGGGCAGGCAAAGCGTCCGGTGATAATTGCGGGCAACGGGGTACGCATTGGTCAAGCCTACTCAGCGCTGCATAACATTGCGCAATCTCTGAACATTCCCGTGGTCACATCTCCCTCCGGCAAGGGCGTATTTGCCGAGTCCCATGGGCTAGCTTTGGGGTTGTATGGCACTTTCGGACATCCCGCCGCCAACGCTTGCGTGGGTGAATCCGATCTCATCCTGGCAGTGGGCACTAAGCTCTCCGCTTCCGATACTGCGTATGAGAATCCCTCGCTCATTGATCCGCGGCGCCAAGTACTTATTCAATTGGATATTGAATCACTTAACGCCTCATGGAGCTTTCCGGCCGATCATGTGGTTATTGGAGAGGCAGCGATCGCACTTGAGGCGTTGCGTGAAGCGGCTGTTGGATTTGATGGCCATGGAATAGAAAGAGTTAAGGCTTATCGAAAGCCTTACTTACATCAAGAGAGTGCTCAATTCGAGGATCCGACGATACCGATGTCGCCTCCGCGCCTCATAGCAGAGATGCAGCATGTATTGCCGTCCAATGCGATTGTGTGCTGCGATGCGGGGGAAAACCGCATATTCATGATGCGCTACTACACCACGCGTGAAGCTGGAGGATTTCTTCAAGCGGCAGGCGCTGGGCCTATGGGCTATGCAATACCCGCAGCCATGGGGGCGAAGCTTGTACATCCTGAGCGCCCGGTCGTAGCCGTGTGCGGCGATGGGGGCTTCTCGATGTCAATGAACGGGCTTATGACAGCCATCGAAGCAAACATTCCTATAATCACAGTGATATTTAATAATCAGATGTTAGGATGGTCGACGCATATCAGAGGCCCCTTCGCCGCACAATTTCACGACTTCGACCACGCGGCCATCGCCCAGGCCATGGGCTGCCATGGCGTCAAGGTAAACACGCCACAGGAGCTAGCTGCCGCTCTCAGAGAAGCTCTTATTGCCGAAGTGCCTACCGTGATCGACGCACGGATCTCTTCTGAGCTTTCATACAAATCGCTCATCGCTTCTTTTACTGATGCCCCGGATCTGGAAGGCGTGAAGAAGGAAGTTGGAGTAGCTGATTAATGAAATTGACTCGCTCAGTATTGATAACAGGAGGAGCGGGTGGGATCGGTCGGGCCACCGCGGAGTGCTTTGCCCGAGAGGGCTACTCCGTCTATCTTTTTGATCTAAGCGAGACGGTGCATGAGGTGGCAAAAGCGCTTAGCACCAACGCAAGCCGCATGCAAGGCAGGGTAGTGGATGTGGCAGACGAAGCTCAACTCATAGCAGCAGCGCAGTGGTGCCTAGGTGACGCTATGGGAGCGTGTGATGTGCTCGTCAACTGTGCTGGTATCTCGCCTAAAGATAGGGGTGAACCCATTCCTTTGCCGTTGCTTACTACTGCGCAGTGGGAGCAAGTGCATCGAGTGAATGTGACGGCGCCGTTTATCCTTTGCCGCGAACTCATCCCTGCCATGGCGTCACAAGGATTCGGACGGGTGATCAATATCGTGTCGCGCGCTGCTCGTACTTATGTGCCTGTCTCAGGCTTGGATTACCACACTTCAAAAACAGCGCTTATGGGATTGACGCGAGGCCTTGCGGGCGCCTATGGTGGTCAGGGCGTGACGGTAAACAGCGTCGCTCCGGGGCGTATCGCGTAAGCGATCCATCGAGCACAGGATTGTCCTCGCAGCCTGATTGCGTCATTGTTCGGCCTGTTCACTTTTATGGAGCAGCAGCATGAACAAGGGCATTGAATACTGGTCAGGGCACCTGGCGGCGA
>NZ_PDNV01000021.1 GCF_002849615.1 Pollutimonas nitritireducens | reverse complement strand
TCGTACCGTGCGCAACTGGAAGCGCATAGACAAGGTCTGGCTCAACCCGGATAAGGTCAATGAAGAGCTACCGGAAACCATGAAGCTTGTTGCATGAAAAAGCGGACATCATTGTTGACAAACACCGGCATATGGTCCAGATATCCAGCTGGAAGCCCTAAGAGAGACTGCAAAGCCCTCTAGGGTTACCTACGATAATTCAGTTATAGCATGGGTCGTGGATGCGTTCATGTATGCTCAGGATATGGTTAAGCTCAGTCAGTATGGACGAATCGGTGCTTCAGGGATTGAGTTTAAAAAGCCTTAGAGTTCGCGCGGATCCAACTTACCTGCGATGTCTGCGAAACTGGTTAGGAGCAACCCATATCAATACGATAGAGCGAAGCTCCCGAATACTCGCGCGCTATTCTACTGTTTGTCCCATACCGGCTTTCTCCGTTCGCGAAAGGCCGACATTCCCTCTCGCGCCTCATGGCCCAAAGTTAACAACCCGATTTGGCTCTCTAAGAGCGAAATGGACTCTTCGAATCCCATAGCTTCAATCCGCCGCATGGCATATCGCCCTCGCCTAATAGCTAATGGGGCTTTATCCGTCATGCGACTTAAGAGCCATGAAAGTTGTACGTCAAGCTCAGAGCTCGGCACCACATAGTTAAGGAGTCCGAGCCGTCTTGCCTCCTGAGCGTCAATTAGTTCGCCGGTATAGCAAAGCTCATACAATGCTCTTGAAGGAATAATCCGTTGCAGTACCGATAATACCTGCATTGGAAATACGCCAACCTTCACTTCTGGTAGGCCAAAGACTGCATCGTCCACTGCAATTGCCATATCGCACATCGCGAGGAGGCCCATACCTCCTGCCACACAGGCCCCATTAATACGGGCGATTAACGGTATTGTTGATGCTTGAGCTGCACGTAATAAGTTCGCGAATGGCGAGGTGGGCGACGCATCGTCCAATACGAATGAATCTCCACTTTCTAGATCCGCTCCCGCACAAAATGCTTTTACTCCCGCACCTGTAATAACGATAGCCCGAATAGTACGATCATGACCCGCGTCTTCAATAGCTTGACCCATCTCATTCATAAGATTGGGATTGAGGGCATTTCTCTGCCCGGGCCGATTTATGGTTAGCCATAAAATTGACTGACGTTTCTCTGTAATCAGCATGTCTTTCGCTTTCATTCAATATTTGTTGTCCGGCGCAACTGCTTGTTGATTTTCAGCCAACCAGTTTCCAGGAAGCTTCATGTCCATAATGAACCCGTCACCTCGATACCAGAAAACTCCGCAATAAACGACCCGGCCCCGTGCGTCCACAAAATGGCGAATCACCTTCGCCACGGGCGCGGAGAAACCATAGTTCAGTGTGCTAGAAATAACCGTATCGGCCGGCTCTACCGTAATTATTTGACGAATGTTCTTTATCTTTGATGGTGAATACTCGTACACCAATTGGGCGAGTTTCCGTTCTTTTTCAGCCTCGAACGGAAAACGCTCAAAAATTGACCTCACGATATAGATATGCATCAATACAAATGCGTTTCCCTTATGAATGTGCACTTTTTTGAGAAGGAGATACTCTTCGTTATCTGGATGCGCTGCTAAGATTTCGAATGGGATAATGGCCGGATGAGCGGGACTAATGATCTTTATCTGAAAGTCACCTGTCGGCGATGAAATCTCATTAATCGTAGAGTGCAACTGGTTCTTTGTTAAATTTGGCACGTCGATAACCACCGTACCTCTTCCACGAGCGCTCTTTAGCAAGCCTTCATCGATAAGATTTCCTATGGCGCGACGGACCGTCGTCCTAGCTAGTCCATGTTGAGAAGATAGTTCCTCAAGAGTCGGAACACAGCTACCCACCGGCCAGACGCCCTCGGCAATCTTATGGCGCAGAACGTCGGCAAGCCTTACATACAGCGGAATACCCGAGTCTCGCTTTGTCATATAGTCGAGTGCGACCACTATTGCTCCTTTACCAGCAAGATGTTCCCTGTTTCTAGACCGGATCGGGCCAGCTATATGGCAAGGCCTTTCTATCCATAAAGTCACGTGCCGCGCTAGCATGATACTTAGTGGAATAAGCAATTCCTTGACCACTCATTTCAGTTTCCGCCATCACGGCCGTGTCCGATGAAAACGACCGCAATAAAGCTGACTTGCAAAGAGCGAACGCTGCTGGCGGCAGATGAACCATAGCACTGGCAATCTCTAACGCCCTTGGAAGCAGCTGCTCTCGCCCAACCAACTCGCTAACAATTCCGTATTCGAGAGCGGTCCTTCCATTGATCTCACGGGCGCTATATAAAAGCTGCTTAGCTCGGGACCAACCAACAGTCCTAGGGAGGGTAAACAGCGCTGCCGCATCAGGAATAAGTCCTAGCCGCAAAAAAGACAGGCAAAATTTTGATTGTTCTGTGGCTATTACTATGTCGGCTGTTAGTGCAAGGCTGAATCCTGCACCATAAGCGCAACCGTCCACTGCCACAATGACAGGCTTGGGCAGTTCCAATAAGGAATAAGCACCCCGAGTAACGGGTGCAATTCGATTCCGCCCAGCCTCTGCGTCCAGCTCTCCTGGACGCATGGTGGAGACATCTCCTCCGGAACAGAAATCATTGCCGTCACCCGATAAAATGACTACTGCAACGCTTTCATCATCACGGGCCCGAGCAACCGCATCCCAAAGCTCACTACGCATGACCATGTCGAGCGCATTCTTCTTCTCTCTTCTATTTAAGATAATATGCGCGACACCACCTACCGCCGCATATCGAATTCGTTCGTATAACACCTGTTGATTCTCCATCGACTCGTATCACTGCTTAGGCACGCCGGCATCGGTCAGCATAGTGTCCCAAATTTTAAGTTGATCCCGAATGAAATCACTGAACTCATCCGGCGTGCCTGTTTTGGTCGTATCCATCGCAGCCATGTCTTGAAAATGCTTTACCACAACGGGTCTTAGTGCAATTTCGGTACCCGCAATATTTAGCTTATCAATCGCCTCCTTGGGCGTACCTTTGGGCGCCACAAGACCAGTCCATGAAAAAACGTCGATGCCAGGAAAACGCTCGCTCATGGCAGGTACATCGGGAAGACCGGGTGTGCGCTGCGCGGAGGTAACAGCTAGAGGCAGTACTCTTTGTCCTTGTACATAGGACATCGCCGCCGACAGGTCGACCACCATCAACGGCACTTGATTCCCTATCACCTCCGTAATACCTTGCGGGCTGCTTTTATAGGGAATGGGCACCATATCCAACCCTGCCTTCTTTGCTAGAGACATTCCGCCCGCAATGTGCGCTGTGTTTGCATGCGCCCAAGACAATTTTCCGGGGTTGGCCTTGGCATAGGCTAAGAACTCATCGAATGTTTTGTATGGCGTTTTAAAATTGGTGATCAAGACCGAAGGAACGTCGCCTAATCGAACCACTGCATCAAAGTCTTTTATCGGATCGTACCGAAGATCAGAGTAAAGATAAGGGGCTGCCGACAAGGTCGAATTAGACCCATAGAGCAACGTATAGCCGTCTGCGGGAGCCTTAGCCACGTAGGCAGCTGCAATGGTTCCATTGGCACCCGGCCGATTCTCTACGATTACCGACTGACCTAGTGCATCGGAAAATTGTTTTGCATAATACCGAGCCGCTAAATCAGTTCCGCCACCTGCGGCAAATGCGACGACAATTGTGATTGGACGCTCTGGATACGCGGCGTACGATGGCGAGGCGAACCCGCCCGCAATTACAGCAACGACAGCACTTAACTTAAAAAGCTTTTTCATCTTGTCTCCTTGGTCTTTGATATTTGATAAAGCTGGCAATCGAACGACTAAATAATTCCTTCGTGCTCCATATGGTCCAGTTCGGCTAAGGTAAATCCCGCTTCGGTTAGCACTTCCCGGCTATGCTGCCCCAACGAAGGAGCCTGGTGACGCGTAGAGGGAGACGTCCGCGACCATTCGGCCGGGTGTTTCATAGACGTTATAGAGCCGACTTCAGAGTGTTCCTGCATAGAGAAAAAACCGATGTCGGCCAAATGCGGATCAAGACGAAGCGATTCAAAAGTATGAACAGGGAAGCACGGAATATCTGCCCGCCCCAGAACATCGACCCATTCTGCGGTGGTTCTACTGGAAAGTTCTTTTTCTATAAACGAATAAACGAAATCCACGTGCTCAGTTCTGGCTCCGATATTGGAAAATCGCCTGTCTTCATCCATCAATGTCGCGCGGCCAATAGCGCAAAAAAATCTTTGCCATTGCGCATCGGTATAGACCGTGCAGCCCATGTATCCATCTAGAGTCCTGTAGGGCCTTCTTGATTTGCTCAGTAATCTTGGGTAGCCATATGAGCCTTGCGGAGGGTCAAATACCTGGCCAAATAAATGATCGCCCATAACCATATGGGTCATCGTCTCAAACATAGGAATATCGATTTTTTGTCCTTTCCCGGAGCGACTGCGATCAAATAGAGCGGCACATATTGTTCCATAGACATATACACCCACACTCCGATCTACAATCGTGATTGGTATATAAAGCGGCTCACCATCTTGAGCGAGAGAAAGGGAGTGGGCCATGCCGCTAGCCGCTTGGATTAAGTCATCAAATGCTGGGTCCGCAGCATACTTGCCACCTTGACCATACCCATAAGCTCCAACATAAATTAGCCGCGGATTAACTGCTTCAAGCACGCGATATCCCAGCCCGAGCCGTTCCATGGCTTGGGGCCGGATGTTATATAACAGGACATCTGCATCTTCCGCCAACTTCAATAGCGCTTTTCGTCCAAGCTCCTGTTTCAGATCGAGCACGACGCTACGCTTATTGCGGTTGAGATTAAGGAATAGAGGACCTAGTCCTTTTTGCCCGTTAGGTCCTACGCCGCGTATGCTATCCCCTTGGGGGGATTCAACTTTGATTACGTCCGCGCCTAAGTCCCCAAGATGCTGTGTTGCATATGGACCCATAATTACTGACGTCAGATCCAACACCCGAATTCCACTGAGGGGTCCCTGATCCATATGCATTCCATCCGAAAGTATCTAAGTAGGTACTTAAGTATATGCCGTCTGAACTCCGAAGACAATAGCTGCCAAAAAAATGGGGGGCACTGATGCGTTACCTGGATTGCGTAGCGGAGCTGCAAACAGTGATGAAGTCCCGTGTTTCCAAACCGTCGGTCGTGGTTGATAGAGGGTTACTGCCTATCGATAAGCTCACACGAATTGCAGTTCGTAGCGCTGCCTAATGGGCAACCACCTGACGGCTTCCCAAGCATGGTTTGACAATGAAGTGAGTGACTTGCGAGCAGAGGCGTCTGCGCGACATCGAGGCCCGAACGAACCTCAAAGCCCCGAAGGCTGAGAACCGATACGACCCAACTGCGCCACCCGTATACAGCAGCATACGCGCCACCATGCCTTTCCTGGCAAGCCAATACTTACACGCGAAACTGCTGAGAAAAAACCTCCTATAGTGTTTCATAGGCGCTGTGAAGTCGATCTAAACGAGGTCGTGTACCAGTTCATACGGTAATGGTAGGGAGCGGATATTGGCTTACCAGGAAAGGACAGTAAACGGAACCAGTGATCGTCGACATAAGTGCGGAGCGCACAGTATTAGAAAACCGAAGTCACGCACCGGCCCGATATTGCGGGCCAACACGTAATCCGTGCCGACGAACACTATTCATGAGGTTACTCCTTGGCGCTTTCGCGCTCGTTGATAAAAATCCGCACCTCTATCAAACCGGGTAACCTCAATTTTGACAAGGCCCTACTGTCAGATCAAATTGAAACTACTACAGCTAAAAATGTGAACACCAAGGGACTTTGTCGTACTTTAATTACCAAGCGATTTTGTCGCATTCATCAATTACCAGGGGAAATTGACGGATCTATTTGATCAGTGATTCTCTGAATATTCCATTGTGCGTATTCGGAGATCGCGAAGGATGATTATTTTGGATTCCAAAGCTCAACTCACCGCTGATGTGGTCTCTAAAGTCGCACAAGGCAAGATCCGCATTGTTAATGCGGCCAAGCTATTGAATAAGTCTCGGCGTACCATTGAGCGGTAACGATACCGCTGCTGCATGCTCTATCAGAAAATCCCGGAACGCCGCCGCGGCAGGCGACAGCGTGCGACCAGGCGGTGTGACAACACCGATCTCGCGAAACGCGGGAGGCCGGAAATGTAGCAAACGACATCGTTCCAAATCGAGACCATGCAAGGCGCTTCGAGGAAGAATAGTCGCTCCCATGCCGGACGACACCAGGGCAACGAGTGACGACGTTCCGGTAAGCTCCTGCGCCGCCTCGACGGTGAACCCCTCCTTCTGGAACAAGATATCCAGTTGGTCACGCAGATCAACCCCTGGCGGGTTTAATAGTAGTGGACGGTGTATCAAGTTCTCTATTCCCACCATATTGACTCCATCAAATTCCGTATAGTCGACCGGCACTACGGTCAACAAATCCTCGCGAAACAATGTGCGGAAAGGCACTCCGACCGCACGTGGGCTTCGGGACAATACGCCAATATCGACGGCTCCCTGACTGATCTGCTCGTACGCACGACGCGAATCAATATCACGCACCTTCACCGTAATACCCGGATATTTTGAGCGAAACGCTGAGAGCAGTACCGACATATAGGTCGCAACCAGGGAAGGCAGTACAGCAACCAGGATGGCGCCTGTTTTTAAGCGGCCTTCAGTTTTCAGCTGCGTAATTACGCGTGCCAGCTCGACGCCGGATCGTTCAAATACCTCATTGAGCCGAGCGCCCTCCGCCGTCAATGAAACGGACCGAGTATTACGTTGCAACAGCTGAACCCCCAGCGCGCTTTCCAACTGTCCTATCTGAACACTGAGAGCAGACTGTGAAATATGGAGTTCCTTGGCTGCTGCACGAAAGCTTAAATTCTGCACCACTGCACAGAAGGCTGTGAGGTGATTCAGGTTGACCCGGCGCAATATCGGCATCCAACTTTCAATCATTGATCGTCCTTAGTTATCGATCGTTCAGAATATACCGTTTGTTAAGTCAATATGTGGAGAATAAGATAAACGGGTTGGTTCATATAACTGCCAGACAAACTGGCGTCCTTCCAGGAGGAGACAATGAAATATCGCTCGACCCGTCGCGCTGCCATTCGTTTGTTAGCACTGAGCGCAGCCCTCGCGTTTCCGTTCGGCGCTCTGAGCGCGCAAAATGATAGCTATCCCTCTAGAGCCGTGACAATCATCGTTCCTTACGGACCAGGCTCAAGTACAGATATCCTTACGAGAATCGTCGCTAAACACATGTCCGAACAGTTTGGACAACCGGTAATCGTAGAGAACAAAGCCGGAGCAGGCGGGTCAATCGGCAGTGCCCAGGTCGCCAAGTCGACGCCAGACGGTCATACTTTAGTCATGGGCACCATTTCATCGCACTCGATTAATCAATCGATGATGAAAGACCTACCCTACGATGTGCTGAAGGATTTTGCACCTGTCTCGCTCGTTGCCTACTTCCCCAATGTGCTGGCGGTGAATAAGGATGTTCCCGCTTCAAACATAGCTGAGCTGGTAGCGCTCGCTAAATCACGAGGCGGCATGGCCTATGCCACCGGAGGCGTAGGCTCTTCAGGTCAGATGGGTGGTGAACTGCTGAAACTGCGCACGGACGCACCGTTAAATCACATCCCCTACAAAGAGGTAGGCAAAGCCATTACCGACACCTTAGCTGGCCATGTCCCAATGCTTTTCTACCAAGTACCCGCACTGGTATCGCAGATAAATGCCGGACAGCTAAAGGCCTTGGCTGTGCTCGCACCAAACCGAACACCGCTCCTGCCGGACGTGCCTACATCCACAGAGCAAGGGATCGCTGACTTCGACGCCACCGCATGGATGGGATTGTTCGCACCGACGGGCACACCACCCCAGATTGTCGCCAGACTCAACCAAGCCGTTCGCACTGCGGCCACGGATACCGAACTCAATAAACAACTGGGTCCCCTAGGTTTCACCATGGTAGGAAACCCCACTGAAGAATTCCAAAAATTCGTGAAGCAAGATATTGACAAATGGGCGGAAGTGATCAAAGCGACTAAAGCCAATACACAGTAATCCATACAAGCACCCAAGCAGAGGAATACCTTTTTGTGACTACTACCATTACTTTAAGAGAAGTCGCCCACTCAAGATCAGGGGAAAAAGGCAATAGCAGCATGATTTCTGTTATTGCCTATGACTTAGCCGACTATGAATTACTTCGACAGCAAGTAACTGTGAGTGCCGTCGAAGCCCTCTTTGGCTCCATCACTAAGGGGAGTATCGAGCGCTACGAGGTGCCCCGTAACGGTGCGCTGAACTTCGTCGTACACGAGGTCCTTGAGGGAGGGCGTTCGAGGACACTGGCATTTGAAGAGTCTGGTAAAGCGCTCTCATCGCTGATGCTTACACTGCCGATAACAGTCCCGGAGGGACGTCGTCCAAGGAAACGTATTGGACACTCCGCAATCGAACCCAAGACGAACGAGTCGGTGCCCGAGCAAACCGAGGGAAAGAGAATACGCCTCGGTTCGGCTACGGCTTGGTCACGTGATCGGTTCGGGCCTGCCGAAGCACTGGTGGAGCGTGGAGCGCTGGACTACATATGCTTCGAGTCGATGTCGGAAGTCACGATGAGTGCCGTCCAAGCTGCCAAAGAGGATGGACATAGCACGTTGCCATATGACCCATATTTGATCGATCGTCTGGGTCCGATTCTCAAGGCTTGCAAAGATAAAGGGATCAAGATCATTAGCAACCAGGGTTGGATGGATCCGGATGCTGCTGCGTTACGGCTTCAATCCTTCGCTGAGCAGGAAGGAATAAAAGGTTTGAAGATCGCCGCTGTCCGAGGCGGTATTCTCACTGACGAAATTACCGGGCTTGGCCTCTCTTTTCTGGAGACGGATAGCAAAATCTCGGATAGCAGCGAAGTTATCGTGTCCGCCGAGGCCTACGGTGTTTGTCAACAATGATGTCCGCTTTTTCATGCAACAAGCTTCATGGTTTCCGGTAGCTCTTCATTGACCTTATCCGGGTTGAGCCAGACCTTGTCTATGCGCTTCCAGTTGCGCACGGTACGA
>NZ_PDNV01000020.1 GCF_002849615.1 Pollutimonas nitritireducens | reverse complement strand
TTACGTGGCACGCGCGGCACCTGACGGTTCAACGTTGTTCGTAACCTCGATCGGACACGCTGTTAATCCTGCTATGTACCGGAACGTGAACTACGACCCGGTTAAGGACTTCACGCCGATCGGGCGCATATTAACGGCCCCTAACGTGATGGTGGTGCCCAAGAGTTCGCCGTTTAACAACGTCAAAGAGCTGATTGAATTCGCGCGGGCAAACCCTGGTAAGTTAAATGTCGCATCGTCAGGAATTGGGACTTCAGTGCATTTATCCGCCGAACTTTTCAAGCAACTGACAGGCACAGATCTGACACATGTGCCGTATAAGGGTACAGGCACTGCGATGCCCGACCTGCTCGGTGGTACCACCCAGGTGATGTTTCCAAACTTGCCCAGCGCCTTGCCGCATGTCAAGCGTGGAGACCGAAAAGCGTTTGGCGTCACGACCAAGGAACGGTCGGGTGCAGCATCAGATATTGCAACGCTGGCAGAAGCCGGTGTACCCGACTACGACATGTCGACGTGGTACGGTCTCATTGGCCCGGCTGGCATGGATGATGAAATCGTGAAGCGTCTCAACGACGTTCTACAACAAGTCCTAAATGAACCCGCAGTGCGAGAGAAACTGATCTCCCAAGGTGCGGATCCTGCTCCGGGGTCGCCCGAAGAGTTTGCTCATTTCGTTGAGGCGGAGACAAAGAAGTGGGCCAGTTTAGTGAAGGAAGCGAAGCTGGAGATTAACTGAGGCCTTTGCCCTGAGTTATCAAGTCGTGAGTCGGGGTCGATCATCGATTTCGACTCCAAAGCTTGTGATGAATTAGTCGGGCGTGTATGAACCGCTGCGGATCTTATCGCCCGACTCAGCGATTTCTGAGGACTGGCTGAAAGGGTCGTCGTCGAGGCCTGGCTTAAACCGACCGGCCTCCACGGAGCCCGGGGCGATTCGCTGTCTCCAGACAAAAGCTGGCAGCGTACTCGGTTGGTTGCTACATGCGTAACATCATTCCTGCGCGATACGACGCCGCTCCGGTATCGTGACCGCTGATTCCGGCATCGCGATCGTCGATTCCGTGTCCCGGGAAATCGGTCACGATAGACCGGAATCACTGATCACGATAGGCCGGAATACCCAAGCGTCGACGGGATTACGAGAGAAATGTCGACTATGGGCGCTTGCTGACCTACGTATGGGAAGACGTCCCATTCTAGGAATGATTGGGCGGCATCACCCACTCGTGGGAAAGTCGACAATGGCTGCTGTCGGACGTTTCGCGCGTCGAAAAGTCAACGCAGGCCCTTTGAGTGATTTAGCGCGACGGGAACACCCGTCGAAGTTCCTGGTTCATGCAGAATATAAAGCCAACTTTAACGCCCCGACATTGCCCAGGTCCCAAGTGTGGCGGTATATCTTGGAGCGCTGTCCATTTGGAAGCGCGCTTGAGAGAGGGACGCTCCAGCCAAAGCACCCGACGGTGCCGGGGCGTGCTCTGTCCTGGGATGGTACAAAGTCTGCCATTACTTCTAACTCAGCACAGGTCAATGAACGACATTTGATCTTGCTTCCATCCGTGCGATTCTTTGGTTGGACTCCGCTACGAAGGAAAGCGCATCGTCAACCGCCCGGCATGCGGCCTTGCTAGAAGCTTCGATTTCGTCAAGCAGATTCAGCACTTCCCTCTCTGCGGACCTCGCGGTCATAGCGTCAAGAGCCCACAAGATTAGTTCGCTTTCTTTAAGCCCAAAGAACTCGGCCCGCTCGCGCAGTGTATGTTGCTGTTCGGGCGAAAGATTGATCACGAGATATTGAGAAGGTAGGGGCATACGTAATGGTTCCCAGCGCGCTAGCGAGTTTTTATTGTGGAACTCGACGCGAACAATTGCAAGGGCCCGTAGTATCACATTTACTAAACAAAATATCTCGTAGCTGGGGTGAAAAAGAGTCGTTTAGCCTACCCGATGGCATTCAGGCAAGCATTCACCCACGCACAGTACGGCAGGCTGAGGACTGGATACGCCCCCGGCCTGTCACTGGTGATTCGATGAAAGTGACTTTGTCCGCCTCTCAAACACTTCTGTCTGCTCGTTCGCTCGGCCTTCGCGTCGAGCCTAATGGCCTGCCAATGCAATAAGCAATCCCCGTTCACAATACGCTGGCGAACTTCACGACTATTGTCGTATGACGTGCGCTTGAAGGCGAGGGGCGTGCATCGATGAGCTCTATCCCATCATTTATGGTAAGAATACTGTGTTTTAATACAGCATTTATCCGCCATGAAACGCTCACCCCTCACCGGTGCCCAGCTTCGCGCGATCCAAGATCGTAATATAGTCAATGCTGACGCCTTGACGCTCCTGCGCGAGATCAAGCGCCTACGTGGCATATTGAATAACGCCTGGCAAGTGTTCGATAGCTTGCCGGCTGAGCCCCCCAATTCACCGCTGGCCTTACTAACTCGCCTAGTCAATAATGAGCCGAGCGTAAAAGAATCGCGCGCGAAGTACGAGCGCATTAGCGGGATAGAGCGCGAACGGAGGTAGAGCAATGTGCGGGCGAATACGGCCCGCAGGTAACGACATGCAATATGGGGAGACGTTGCGGCTGATCTGCGGACGGGGAGTTCTCGGTGTCAGACGACAGATGTTAGCGAGCCTATCATCGGTTGAAGGCACCCATGTGTAACGCCTGATGCTCGGTATGCACAATACCGCTTCCATCTAAAGATGTGGCTCGAGGCTATATCGTCGGCGTGGGCACGCTGGAATTTCGCGTGGGCATGTTGGTGCCCTCACCGTACTGAAGACGTTCATCTCGATTCCTGGCAGGTATCGTGTCAAAGAGAAAGCTATGTGCACCGTCGAATTTGATGAAGCCAAATCTTCCCTATCCAGCTTAGTTGAAGCCATTGAACTGGGGAAAGCCCTTGAAATTACCATCACCCGCCACGGCCATCCAGTCGCGAAACTGGTTCCGATGGATCCAATTCCAATTGGCCACCGCATTGGCGTCGCTAAAGGAAAGTTTCACGTCCCCGAGACAATAGACCGCTATAACGAGGACATTGGAAAAGCCTTCAGCAAGAAGTGATGATGCCTCTTACGTTATTTAAAAGAACACCTGGCGCAATGGATCTGCTCATCGAGAACCAATAGGGCCGGAGCGGCGTTCTAGCTCGCAGAATGTCATGCGCGCGTGATTCGCCAGCTCTCCATGGTCACAGTTATTTTGTCGTCGGCTAGCTCGAAAGTTGCCACGCGATCTACTTGCGGTATGGCTGTTGATTGGAGTTGCGTTAAAGATCTTTTAAGACGTCGGCGAAACTCGCGTAAGTCGCAGCTGGATCCACTATATTTGTGAAGATCAGTCACTCGGGAGGGATACGGCTTCGCATGGCTACTGAAGAAACCGGCAAGCCAAGCCCGAAGGCCGGCATGCTTGGAAAGGTCTTCAAGATGGACGCTGGTCCATGTGTACGGGCCGAAGAGCGTTGCTATTGCTTCACCGATTCGAAAGCGAATTCTGGCGTGGCGGTGCAGAGGGCCGCGGTCATTGTCGCTGGTGGCATGGTGCTCATCTATCGCGATCTCAATAAGCTTCGATATGGGAACATCCCGCCTATTTACTCGAATGCGGGTCTGTGCGGAACTGAGACGGATCAAACTATTGAGAATCGAGGTGTACACATTGGCGCCGTGCGTTCCCGAGGTCAGTTGGGCTAAACGCCATAACGAAATTTCGATCCAACTGGGATTTGTCGCTTTCGATAAAGGCCTGTCCTCCTCGTTGTAGTGACTCAGCAGTGCGGCGAAAACGCGCCTATCGACAGTACCTAATCGCGGGCCCGTCATGACGACTGCGGCGTCGCCCATCGTAGCAAGGTGTGCGTCGCACAGGTCGGTGCCGGGGGTAGCCGCAGCGAATAAGGCCGATCGAAGGAAAATATTGGGCAGTGAAACTTCGCCGGGTCGACAGGCAGGTAAATAGACGTCGTCTCGCTGTCGTACGGCGCGCCGCTGCCGTGCCTGCCGTCTCTCTTGTGCCGAAGCATTGTCCGCCAAATCCAAGATGGGCTCGGCGTTAAACTCGCGTAGCTTTGCGTCCGCTAATTTATCCAGTGTCGTTGCGCCGTTCCTTAAATGCAAACTAGCTTGTGCGTTATCCGCGCTGCAAGCGGCGTTCATAGTAGCGGTGGCTTGTTCTCGGAGCGACAACATGTCCCTTTTGACTGACTGTCTTTTAAGCATGGTTCAAGCTCCGAGGGTGCTTATACTGTGGTAAGTCTGGTAATAGATGGACCACGCCGTATCGTGTTTCGCCCCGCGGCCATGGCGGAGTGATGGACCGTAAGCGGGACGGCGAGGTGGTGCATAGTCGCTGCGACATATGGTTATCTCCTAAGGGTTGATAACCTGTATAGCCAAACCATTGAGTTCCGGAGCTCAAATTCAAGCAGGGTAACTCACTACAGTGCGCGGGCGCTCCACGGCCGATTTCCGGAAAGCTCATGTCTCGTCTCGATTGTGTTTATCGACATTGGCACGGTAGAAGGCCTATGATCGTTGATTAAGTCCGATATAGCGGGCGACTGTACTTACATTGAGGCGATTGCTAAGAACGCAGGTTGACGTCGAAACACACATTTGTTGACGTGCATGTCGATTTTTCACGACTTCACAACGCAGGGATCGTGACAGCGCAACGTGGATATGGTGACGGAGAAACACGTAGATATTTTCTTAACATATTGATATTTAAGTGGTTTGTCGAGCGTAAGGCCGCCCTAATCTTGTACCCCTATAATCGTTTAAGACGTTTATCCGGCGCTGCCGTACCAGATTCGGACTTCCAGCATCGCGCTCTAATCGTCGGCCTGCCACTTCACAACGCGTTTCTACTGGCTATCCTGGTAAGCCATTTGTACAGCCTGGTGACATGAGCGTTTTGTGATTTTCGAATCGATAGCGGGCTCTCGCCGCGGGCAACGGCGCGTTGTAGAACTGAACCGTCTTTTTCGCACTGGAGCGAGCATCATCGACGGCTTACCAGGGATGGGCGGGGTTATGCACGCCATGTCCTGAATCAGACCAATGGATTGCCCAATGTCCCCGTTTAGTGCTGAGTGAAGGCCGCCGTTGGGCAATCCTTTAGGTTTTCCGGATTCAATTTGACACCTAGCGACGAAGAGGACGAATCTTGATTCGTCCGTAGCGCGGTATATTGTTTCCCCCGCTGCGCCAATCGACGAGCAGCGGGTTTGTCGGCCCCTGTTTTTTGTCGAGGTGAAGCGCATGGCAAGCGCATTCCGAGACGACCGCGGACAGGCATGCATCATTTATCTTCCCGGCGGCTCGAGGAACGGACGCTATAGAGCTCCCGGTCATCGTCGGCGACGGGCGGAAGCGGCTCGTCGTGACGTCGCACCGCCCCGCGAAGAACGTTCAGTACGTAGCCCACCGGCGCACCAACAGCTGTTTGCACTTTTAACAATGATTAATTGCCTTCCGTAATCAATCGGCCGCCTTGTGCCCTTTCATTTTTACGTAAAAACTTCAACGCATGGGCTTTAAATTTCGACTTCGACATGCGAACTTTTATTTACGTACTTCATTTCAAGGCCCTGGCCTGCGTGACGCACAAGAGCGTGTACCGGAAAAAGGTAAGGCGACTCATTAAACGAATAGCTTAGTTTTTGAAGCGCTCGACGATGGCTTGAACTTTCGTCTTCAAGGGCGGCATGGGCGAAAGTTCGTCGGCGAATGCGCCGGCGATAGATTTGGGAAGTAATACCACTTCTACGCCCAGGCGATCGGCGACGGCTAGGAGGGCGACGACTTTTACATCAGATTCGCCGCACATCACTTTTGTCAGTGCTTGCCGCGAAATGCCTGCTTTCTTCCGAAGTGCCTCATCTGTTATCTCAAGCCGCTTTGCTTGCTCCCGGAGTGCCAGCGCGATTTCACTGAGTGTTGTAGGCATGATTTGCTCACCAAAGCAGGATAAATAATGCTACGGTATTGAACGGCGAGAATCAATCGCCGTGAGGGCGAAGGCGTCGGTTTGAGCTGCACATATTTGGCGTTATACCGAAGTTACATTCCGTTGGTATAACTTCTCGATTCCATGGAACGCCATCTGATGCGCCGAGCGAATTTCCGCACTGCCTGTGTCGATTGTCATTCAGTTCGCAAGCTAGCGTCTGCGGGAAGGAAAGGCTCCGGAAATTTCATCTGGGTGAAAGAGGATAGGTAGGTTCAAATCTGAGCGACCGACGAATTCCATACCTAATGTTGCTTTGCCGTAAGCTATCGACCTTTATACGTGCGACGTTCCAAAGCTCGATATCAATTGGCAACACACAATTTTCAGCTTCGGTGGCGTTTCAGGTTGCCGAATTGCACTGAGTTGGCAATCCGTACCACGTCTTTACTCCCAATGGCCATCGGTCGCATAGCTACAGTTGAATAACCTTTTGGAAACGCATTGATCAAAATGAACCTTGATGCCGCTTCGTCGGTTCTAGATTGCTTTCGTGGCCTTCCTGACTTTCCGGCTTTTGAGGCATTTGCTCGTGCTCTTTGGCAGGATGAAGCCGCTGTCATGGTTGGTGCGGGCTTTAGTCGTGTTTGCACCCGCGAGAAAAGTAGCCCAGCTCCTCCACTCTGGGGCGATTTCAAAACAGAGATGGCAGCCGCCTTACGCTACGGCCAAGGAGAGGGGCCTGATTCTCTGAGATTAGCCCAGGAGTATCAAACGCTTCACGGTGAAAATGGGTTGGATCAATTGATCCACCGTCTGATTGCAGATGACCAATGGGAACCGGGTCCACTCCATAAGCAGCTTTTGGAGCTTCCATGGCGGGACGTGCTCACGACCAACTGGGATACATTGCTTGAGCGCACGAAACCCCGAACCCCAGACAGAATCTATAGCTGTGTGAGGACCGTTCAAGACATCGCGCATCGGGCCAAGCCCCGGATAGTAAAGCTGCATGGATCGTTACCATCCCATAAGCCCTTCATATTTACCGAAGACAACTATCGCAATTATCCGGTGCAATTTGCGCCATTTGTGAACCTCGCACAACAAGTAATGCTCGAGCATGACCTTTGCCTGATTGGCTTTTCCGGCATTGACCCAAATTTTTTAGCCTGGACAGGGTGGGTTCGCGATACCCTCAGTGTCTCTGCTCGACGAATCCGGCTAGTTGGTGTATTGAACTTATCCCCGGTTTCGAGGACGCTACTTGAGGGGAGAAATGTAACTCCTATCGATCTCGCGCCACTCGTATCAGCCTTGCACTCCGACGAGCAACACGAGAAGGCACTCGAATTATTCTTTACGGCGTTATTGGCTTCAAGGCCGCCTTCACCCTATGCATGGAACCTGGCTTCCAACACTGTTTTTCAGTCGAATGAAGCAAACGAAAAAGATCGCCCGACTCGTGGGCAAATTGTAAAGGCATGGGTAGAGGACAAACGCATATATCCTGGCTGGATAACTAGCCCATACCGAGAAGCTCAACAGCTTCGGTACAGTTTCCCACCGGTGCAACAAACGAACGAGTCTGCGGAGGCTCATTTGCGCTTTGCTTTAGAGCGGATTTGGCGCCATCGAACGGCTGCAATCTGGCTCAATGTCGAAGATATGGAAAGTGCCGACACTCATTTCGGGAGCGCGGAACAAAGCTTATCGAAAACAGAGAAAACTGAACTTTGTGCCTCAATTGCATCGGAATGGCGTCGCTATCAAAAATGGGACGAATGGACGCGTTGGATGGCTAGATTGAACACAATTGGAGGCGAGGAGGCAGCACTACATCACGCATACGAAACAGGGCAGCACGCCTTAATAGATTGGGATGACGATGAGGTTCTGAGCGCCGCCACTGCTCTCGATAGTGACGAGCCGATCTGGATGATGCGGCGCGCCGGGTTAATGGCGACAGTTTTTCGACACCGCGAGGCAGCAGAGCTATATGAGGCAGCGCTCCGTCGCATCCGTCAGAAACTGCTATCAGCTCCAAAATCCGCTTGGCTGATTTCCTTGGAAGGATGGGCTGCTCTTTTCCATCGAGTATCTTACCTTGCATTGAGCGACGATCGTAGTTCATTTCCTCAGGATGAAAGTGACGAAACTCGAATGCGCCACGTTGCAGCAAAGGCCGATCCTTGGGATACGATTTCCCGCCTCGAGAGGCTCGCATCGGAAAGAATCGATCGGAATCGCAACGACGCAGAGCAATGGCAGCTCTCGTTTAAGTCTGGTCGATATCGTCCAGGCGGCACCATCCGACTCAATGATGACGACGAGTGTCCATTCTATAGCCTGCTCGAACTAATTGAGCGGACTGGAGCACCCGAACGCATTGCGAGTTTCAATCTATTCTCTACCCGCATGGAGACAGCATACCGAGCGATTACAAACCGTGACGAAGGTGATCTCCTGGCCTTTTTCGCTCGATATCGCGGGTCAGAACAAAAGGTACTCGATTGGATCATGCCACGGATGCAAGTCGCGCGTCTGAGCTGTGCTGCAATCGAACACTTTGTTTGTGTGATCCCACGACGCGTAGACAGGCTTGCTAAATTGGAGGATCGCCGGGCGAACGAGGATCATCTCGTGTTTCTTCTAGCGCTCCTGGCGAGGGTCGTTGTTCGATCGCCACCAAAACAAGCCTTGGCGACCTTTGAGTGGATGATTGGCCTGCTTGCTTCTACCGCCCTCTGGTGGCGAAGTTACTCGGCTTGCGCCGCAGTCTTGGAAGGGGCTATTGAAGCCATGGAGCCTGATGAACGCCAGAAAGCAATGGGGTTCGCCTTGGACATGAAAACGCCGGGCGAGGCGGGGGCACGAGGAATCGAGAGAGACTGGCCGGAACTCTTTGACGAATTTTCTGATGAGGACGTACGGAATTTCAGCGTTTCTTCGCACGCCGTTGCTCGAATTGATACATTGCTCAATTTAGTTAAGGACGGTGCGGAATTAGACAGGGGCAGAGCCTTAAGGAGGCTTAAGGTGCTTTATCGTGCTGGCAAGTTAACTTCGGATCAGTCTGAAGCACTCAACTCGGCCATATGGGCACGTTGCGGTGCAGGTGGGTGGCCGTGCGATACTCAATTGCATCCATGGGTTTTTCTGGAACTACCCGGCGAGAATCGCGCAAACGCATTGTTTCTTGAGAAGATTGTCAGCGGGGTGGCGGATGGCCAAATCGCGCACGAATTGTTGATCAACCTCGACGCGGGTTTAGAAAGAATTAAAGTTGTTGTTCCCAAAGATTTACTCGTCCTCTGTGTCAAAAGTTGTCTGGATTGGGCGCCCGATGCGAGAGAAGATAGACATCCACTCTCCTGGGCTCTGTCGGGAGACGATTCGCGTGACCAAGCGACGGGACGTAAAATTGGTGAGCTTTTGGCGCGAAGCTTGCTAACACGCTTAGATGTTAAAGACTTGCCCGAAGATATCGCTGAGCGGTTGATAGATACCGAAAGGTTGCCGCATATTTCATCTCTGGCCGCAACAGCATTTCAAGTCGCTCGCCTATGGCCGAGTTATCAACCTCGAGCCTTTGTCCTAATTCGGTCTGCGATAGCCAGCCGAGATCCGATACGCGTTTATCCTGCCTATATTGCAATGAGGCAGTTTATCGAAAACGCTTCGGCTCAGTCTGGCGTCCCTCGCGAAATTGAAGAACTTTTGCTTCACGCTTGTGAACAACGGACGCAACCAGGATTGAGTTCTACGCTTGAACTGTTGGGGGATATGGTCGAAAAAGATCAATTGAATGACTATGGGCTTGACCGCCTTTCGGGTGCATTGCCTCATGTGCTCAAGGAGTATCGTTACGACCAAAAGAATTTGGAAGTTCCCTCGATGGCCGATCTGCCCGCTGTTCGCAAGGAGGTCCATCGCCTCTCCAAGCTTCTGGTGGATCGCTATGCAGGTTTGGAGGACTTGAAATCCGAACTTCAGAATGATGTACTACCAGAAGTTCGTTTTGTTAACTAAATAGATCGATGCTAAGTGCTTCCGGGGCACATGATCATCCAGATTGAAGGAATAAAAAGCCTATCCTGCACGCCCGTTTGTTCACCATCATTGCGGTGCCCTCCCGTTTATCGACTAAACGTTAGGATATCCAAAACGTGCGCATTTCGGGGAGTTTTTCAACACAATAGGTCGAAACCTGCCTTTTCAGTGCATCGCCACACCTCATGCCTGCCTCAGCCACCGGGCATTGGCGTACATACCGCCCAAAAATTGCAGGTGTTGCGGGTCGGCTGCTCGTTGTGGGATGTAGGCCAATCGGATTGCTGGCCATTGCGACCGACAAGGCAAGTGGCGCGACGCGCATTGTGGCCAAGGATCTGTTACCGCAACAGCTGGAACAGGCGCGGACGGTACCGCTTGACTTGTTCGAGTGGTTATGCTACATAGGGCTCGCAATCCTTGCCGTGAGACAGCCTGCGCGGCATTGAACCTTAGAGCTTCAGAATAGCCTGACCGAGCGAGGTCGAAATGAGCAACCGCACCGGAACGATCCGTCTGTTGTTTTCGCGAATCCTGCTTTTGCTGGGTCTGATTTTAGGTTTAACCGGCTGTCAGTATCGAAATCTAGCCGCTGATACTAATTCGGAATGTTTGCCTAATAAAGGCAAAGATCACTTCACGAACAAGCGGTTCGATCCGGGGAGTGCAGCTCGCCCGTCGAAGGCTCCCATTCTTAAAGTCATTGAATTTACCGGTAACGGCGAATTCGTTGACCGTTGTCAATGGAGCGATTTGCTCTACGAGCTAAGGGGAAGCCCGGCACGGCAAGCGCCCTCTGATCGGTCGAAGTTCATGGTCTTGTATGTGCATGGGTGGAAGCATGATGCGTCGGAAATGGATCTTGATCTGCAAGAGTTTTCCGCACTTATCGCTAAGCTGACCACGTCCGTCGCTGCGTCTGATCCTGTAAGCGATGTAATAGGCGTTTATGTGGCTTGGCCGGGTCTATCCACGAAGGTACCGGTCTTAAACAATCTTAGCTTTTGGAGTCGCAAGGGCGCAGCCGACAGAGTCAGTGCAGCAGCCAATTTCTCAAAGATTATAAGTTCCATTGCGAGTGTTCGCGTTCAGCGCCATAACCGCAACGACTTCATCGTTGGAATAGGCCACAGCTTTGGTGCTCGCATTCTATTCTCGTCGGTCGCGCCTCTGTTAATGCACGAACTTCAGATGAAACACCCTGGCTTAATTCGACCGTCTTATCAAAATATCGATGGAGTGATCGACCTTACGATTTTGATCAACCCAGCGTTTGAGGCTACGCGTTTCACCGCGTTTCACGCCACTCGGAGGTGGCAAGAAGAGTTCGGGAAAGATCAGGAACCAATACTGCTTGCAGTCTCAACCGCTAATGATCAAGCGACAAAGGTGGCCTTTCCTATTGGCCAGGTGCTGGGCTCTAGGTGGGACGAACGAGAACGCACGACGTTAGGCAACTATACGGAGTACATCACCCATCGCCTCGATCGATCCCCGCGCTCAGCGCTAAACGCCGGAAATAAACTTCCTTGGTATAACGACTTCTGCATTGAGAAACTTTGTTTGTATAAGAAACCGAAGCCCGGCGATCAAGAGCGCAATCCATTTATTGTGGCGACCACGACTGGTGACGTGCTTAACGGCCACAGCGATATTTGGAAGGATTCGTTCCAGACTTGGCTCTGGGGATTTATCGAAGTCGTTCGTAAACGGAAGGCAATCGGCGTCGTTGATAGCGCACCGCTCGCCGCGCATTAACTCCGCTCGCTCCGAGCAGAAGCTCGCGGGGCTGTTGCCCGCTTTCGAGATTTATTTTTTCAGCAGGAATGCTTAGGCGGAATCACCCCGCCGGTCATAAACAAGCAGTCTCGAAGTCGGAACGCTAAGAGCATGGTTGTTTGCTCAGCAGACGAATTTTTGATGGTGACGTGCTGTGGTGACGGGCGCAGATAGGCGAGCGGTGGTACGTGCGTGTTATCAGGAACGAGGCAACTAAGGGGATGAGCGCATATCTGTAGATCACTTCCGAATTCGTTGGTTCCGCGTGCGAAGTTGAACGCCAATCGTTCTGGTGGATCGATTCTCTCAGGCTTGATTTATTTTCTGCATTTTCAGACAGCCCCGGTCAAAAAAATAGACTTTCCAGTGCACTGGTGCATTTCATGTCATCAATCGCTCGTGCAAACTCGCTGGGTGGCATCTGCACCGTTAGAGGCGTAAAAATAGACTGTGTTTTCGGGGCATGTTTTTTGGCCAAGTTATGCTTTATTTTGTGCCGTTGGGCCAGGATATGGTTTATCTGTCTCTCGCGACGAGTCAATTTAGCCGCGAATAATACGGTTTCCGACGGAATATTGGCCAGTTTATGCTTTATATCTGGTCACTTTATGCTTAACTGCACAGGCGGCTCTTCCCCATTAACGGGGGATGGGCATTCATCAGACACGGTTGATCACACCGTTCCAACCGCATTGAGCCAAGACTCTCATGCGGTAATTCTCAAAGTTCCTGAAGCCATATGCACGGCGTGAG
>NZ_PDNV01000001.1 GCF_002849615.1 Pollutimonas nitritireducens | reverse complement strand
TCTCTAAGTGGTTGATTACAAACTCCACTTTGGCACATTGATGCCGTTGATGCGAGGCCCTCTTTACGTCTGCTTTCCTTCTTAGGCCTCGTCACTCACTTGAGGTGGGAGGCGTCCATACCATCTCTGGAGGTCATTGATTAAGTTGAAAATGTAGGTGGGTGATTCGGTCGTGCCGCAGCAAGCTGCTTCAACACTTGCGTGCTTAACACCGTAAATCTCCGGCATGCGTCGAGCGGCTGGACCACCGCGGAACGGCTTTTCACAGCGTGAACGAGTGTTCAAGCAAACCGTTTCCTTCTCCGAGGACAGGCCAGTCCGATGCCGCTTTCTCGCGCAGGAACTGCGGATCCAACGGGACTTTCAATGCCGGTGCCGAGTCGTTGCCGTCGCTGATGCGCCTGTCAAATAAACCGCGGCTGCGAAAGTGCGAATGGTCAGCGGCTTCCCGCAAGGTGCTGACGACAACAGCACATGCGTCCTTGCCCTCGAAAACGCTTCGCCAGTGTGCACTATCGTGGCAAGCGATAATTTCGGCAACCGCGTCCCGCGTGCCTGCTGGATCCTTACTGTCGTCACGCCAATGGGCAGCAAGGCCAATAGCCTCGCAGAACACGTTCCAGAAGCGTTGTTCCAGCGGGGCCGCGGCGATGTGGCGACCGTCACTGGCTTGATAAATATAGTAGCGAGGCGAGCCGCCGGTTAATCTTTCACCCCCTGATTTAGGCCAGTCCCCGTAGCGCTCTCCCCGCGCAACACCCCAATAGGGAAAGGCAAAAAGATTGTCGGTGATGGAAATATCCACCCAGCTACCTTCGCCAGTCACATCCCTGCTGCGCAGCGCAAGCAGGATGTTGATCACAGCTGGCATCGTACCCGCGCCGATATCGGCTACGAGTACCGGTGGTAGCGTGGGAGAACCATCCGCCCCCTGGGACAAAGACAGCAGCCCCGATTCAGCCATGTAGGTCAGGTCGTGCCCCGCCACCTGGGCCGAAGGACCGTCCTGGCCATAGCCGGTTATGGAGCAATATACGAGCCGAGGGTTGATCTCCTTCAAGTCGCCATAACCCAAGCCGAGACGAGCCATAACGCCGGGCCTGAATTGTTCGACCAGCACATCGGCCTCGCGCACCAAGGGCAAAATTTGTTCAAGTGCCCCGGACGACTTCAGGTCGATCGCAATGCTCCTTTTGCCGCCGTTGAGCAGTGCAAAACCCAAACTGGTATCACCCCATCTGGGCAGGCCCGCGCGCAGCTCGTCTCCACCGTCGGGGCGTTCAATTTTGATGACTTGTGCACCCGCTTCCGCCAAGATCTGGGTGGCAAAAGGGCCGGGAAGCAGATTGCTGAAATCCAGAACTCGGCAATCCGACAGGGGCCTTCTGGAATTGATCTTCTTGGACATACCTTTCCTTTCAAAATTTTATGCACTGATCTTTCATGATCGACGCAACCTCTATTCGTTTGAAAGTGAGGCATGCCGTCCTGAGACCATAAAGCAAAAACGGTGCCAATGGTTCCACCATTGAGCGAGCGCAAGGCGTGGTCCCTGTCGGGCAAGAATGCTTGCCCTGGGCACAAGAGTGCCTGTATGGAAGACACTCGCGACGGAGAGCTACGGCTTACCACAACCAGCTAAGGTGATCCCGTTGTTGGCACACCTATTGCTTAAACTTCCGTACTGAAAATTCACTTACGGAGAAATGGATGTCCACGAAAGCCATGAGTCCAGGTTTACCCAAACCTATTGCTAACGCCGATTCCCAGCCCTACTGGGATGCGGCTCGCGAGCGTCGCCTCGTTATTCGCAAGTGCAACAGCTGTAGCGCACTGCACTTCATGCCGCGTCATATGTGCCCCGAATGCTGGTCCGACCAGCTTGAGTGGGTCGACAGTAAGGGTAAGGGAACGGTTCACAGCTTTTCGATTATTCGTCGAGTTTCCGATCCGGCATTCGCCCACAAGGTTCCGTACGTCACCGCCTTGATCGATCTTGATGAGGGGCCGCGCATGATGGCCAACATCCTGGGTAATGATGCCTTGTCGGTCCAGATCGGCGATCGCGTAACGTTAACGTTCGAGGATCGTGGCGACGGTGCATTACTTCCTCAGTTTGTCCGCGCCTCCAATGGAGGTGCAGCATGAAATCTCCTGCATCACTCAAAAACAAAGTAGCCATTGTCGGTGTCGGCGAGTCCGATATTGGCCGCATGCCGCATATGACGGGCCTGGGACTGAATGCACAAGCAGCAAAGCGCGCTTTGGATAATGCTGGACTGAAGGTGTCCGACATCGACGGTTTGCTGACAGCCTATTCTTTTACTGAACCGTACTTCATGTTGGGCTCCGTATTGTGTGAATACTTAGGTCTTAAGCCCAAATACAACGCATCGATGGTAGTCGGTGGCGCCAGCCCTGCCGTGATGCTCAAGCATGCCACTGAAGCTATCGCATCGGGCCAGGCAGAAACCATACTGGTTTGTGCCGGTGAGAACCGCGCGACAGGGCAAACACGTGACGCCGCCATGGCCGCTTTGCTTGCGGTGGGTCACCCGTATTTCGAACAACCCTACGGTGGATCGATCCCAGGCTACTACGGCATGATCGCGCAGCGCCACATGCACGTGTATGGAACCACCCGCGAGCAAATGGCTCAGTTGGCCGTCCAGACGCGTCAGCACGCCCTGCTGCATCCGAATGCCCACATGAAGACGCCGCTGACAGTAGAGCAGGTGCTGTCGGCCAAGCCGATCGCAGACCCACTGGGCATGTTCGACTGCTGCCTGATCTCGGACGCGGGCGGTGCGTTTATTGTGACTTCGGCCGAGCGTGCGCGTGACCTCAAGTCCAAGCCCATCTACCTGCAGGGCATCGGCGAATATCATACTCACGAGCATCTGATGTGTGCACCCAGCCTGACAGAATTCGGCGCCACCGAGTCGGGGCGCGTCGCGTACGAAATGGCGGGCCTAGGTCCGCAAGACATGGACTTTGCCGAGCTGTACGACTGCTTCAGCATCGTGCCCATGATCGAACTCGAAGAGCTCGGTTTCTGTGGCCGTGGTGAAAGTGGCCCGTTCGTAGTGGAGGGCAATACTCGGATCGGCGGCAAACTACCGATCAATACACATGGGGGCATGCTCTCGCACGCCCACGCAGGCGCGGCAGGCGGACTCTTTGGCATCGTGGAAGCCGTGCGCCAGTTGCGCGGTGGCTTGGGCGCACGCCAAGTCGAGGGCGCGGAAGTCGCCCTGGTACATAACGAAGGCGGGATCCTGTCTTCACATTGCACCCTCATCCTCGCCAACGACAAGGGATGAACGAGATCTCGATCAACTTAAATCTGGACAACCAAGGAAAAAAATGACACAAAATCCAAAGCCCCGTGGCCGCTACTTCGAAGATTTTGAAATCGGCCAGGAATTCGTCAGCCCAGCTCGAACCATCACGTCGACCGATATCGTGAACTTTGCCTGCCTGTCGGGCGATTTCAACGAAGTACATACGAACTTCGAATACTGCAAGACCACGCAGTTCGGCGAGCCCATCGCGCACGGTCCGCTGGTCTACGCGATCATGGGAGGCCTGCAATATGCCAGTGGAATCAACGATGGAACGCTGCTGGCCTTGCTACAGATCGATGGCTGGAAGATGCTTGATGCCGTCAAGCATGGCGACACAATCCGCCTGCATTCGCGGGTACTGAGCAAAAAAGAATCGAGCAAGTCGGATCGCGGCGTCGTCAGCTTCCAGCGACAGTGCATTAAGCAGGACGGCACCGTCGCACAGGAGATGACTGCCACATTGCTGTATCGCCGCCGCCCGCAGGCATGATGAGCCTTGGAGCGCTGGCCGAAGAGGACGGCGCTCCAAGGTGAACGGTGTTGGCGCGACACCGTCGCGCCAGACCAAACGAATCAACGTGGGAAACAAGAGATGTCGATAATGAATAATACGGAGTTCGGCCTCACGGAAGAGCAAAAGATGATCCGCGAGAGCATTCTGCCTATGTTGGCTGAAGTCATGCCTAGCAATAAAATTCGAGAGCTCGATGAAGCGTATGAGTTCCCCTTCGAGGCATATCAAGCCTTGGCGGATGGAGGATGGTTAGGGCTGCCTCATGAAGCCGAATATGGCGGCGCCGACGCGTCATGGAAGGATTTCACAGTATTCGTTGAAACCGTCGCATACCATAACGCTCAGCTTGCATCCGCTTGGTTGACGACCGTCATGTACGGTGGAATGCAAGTAAAACATGGCGGTTCAGAGGCGCTGAAGCAAGAAATACTTCCGGGATTGATTAAGGGTGATATTCGACTGGCACTTTGTATCACCGAACCCGAGACCGGTTCCGACGTTTCATCAATCAAGACCCCCGCCAAAGAAGATGGTGATCACTACATCATTACGGGCCAAAAAGTCTACATCACCTGCGCGCATGTAGCTGACCACTTGGTGGTTGCCACGAAGACTGACCCTGGCGCCGGACATAAAGGCATCACCTTGTTCCTGGTGAACGCCAAGTCACCCGGCATCACGATCCGACCGCTCAAGGGCCTGGGGCGCAAGATGATTCATACCAATGAGGTGTATTTCGACGCGGTCAAGGTGCCCAAAAGCAGAATTCTGGGTGGGCTGAACGGCGGCTGGAAAGCGCTGATGCGCGGCCTGAACTTCGAGCGCTTATCTCTTGCGGCGGCAGCTTGCGGCAACATGGCGCGCATTATCGATTACGCAGCCCAATATGCCAAAGATCGGACGCAGTTTGGTGAGCCGATCTCAAAGTTCCAAGCCATATCCCACAAATTCGCTGACATGCAAATCATGGCCGAAAGCTCACGGTCCCTGCTCTACCGCGTGGCCGACATGCTGGACGCTGGCGAGAACCCAACCATGCATACATCCATGTTGAAGGTGCTGGCGTGTGAAAACAACGTGCGCTGCGCAGACATGGGGATCCAGATCATGGGCGGAGCGGGCTACATGAACGATCACGAAATGCAAATGTACTTCCGGGACAGCCGGGTCGGGCCGATCGGCGGCGGCACAAGCGAGATCATGCGGTCAGTCATCGCCAAGCAAATGGGTTTGTGATGTCGTTCTAATTTATTAAAAGAAAGAGGAGACTATGTCGAAATACAAGGCTGTCAATCTATTGATAGCAGTCGCATCGGGGCTGGTTTTTGCCCAAAGCGCTGCTGCACAAGAATTCCCTTCTAAGCCCATAAAGATCATCGTGCCTTACTCGGCAGGCGGACCCACCGATATGTTGGCGCGTTCCTACGCCAAGGTACTATCAGATCTCTTAGGTCAACCAGTTGTGGTAGATAATCGGCCCGGCGCGGGTGGAAATATCGGCGTCGATTTGGTAGTGAAATCTAATCCAGACGGCTACACAATCGGCTTCACGGCGGCCGGACCGTTAGTAGTCAACGGCAGCCTATTCAGAAGAATGCCTTACGATGCAAGCCGCGATATCGCGCCGGTCGCATTTGTTGCTGCTGTGCCGAATGTTATTGCTGTGCATCCTTCGCTCGGCATTAGTAGCCTGCAAGAGCTCATTGCCAAGGCTAAATCGAGCCCAGGTTCCCTTATGTTCGCATCGGGTGGAAACGGTACCGCTCAGCACCTTGGTGGCGAGCTATTTAATTCGATGGCTGACATTAAAATTACGCACGTTCCTTACAAAGGCGAAGGGCCAGCCATCACGGATGCCATTGCCGGACATGTACCAGTCGTTCTCACGACGCTTTCTGCAGGTTTACCATTTTTCAATTCGGACCGACTTATCCCTTTGGCGGTCACGACGAAACAAAGGAGCAGCGTGCTTCCAGATGTTCCATCTGCTTCTGAGGCGGGAGTTCCGGGGTATGTTGCGGAGCCTTGGTTCGGGGTGTTTGCGCCAGCCAAAACGCCCAAGCTGATTATTCAAAAGCTGAATGAGGCGAGTAATCAAGCTATCCTGTCCGCCGAAGTATCAGAAAATATCAAGGCCATTGGTGGTTACGTTACCCCCGGTTCGCCCGAGCAATTTTCGGAGTACATGAAGGCTGAAACCCTTCGCTGGAAAGAGGTTATCGATAAGACCGGCGCAAAGGTCGATTAGTAACTTCGAGCCGGCTTGTCCCGTAAGCTGGCTACTCGCCGACGCTCATTCTTGACTCCCATTCGAGTGCGCGTTGGCTGAGGCGGCGGCCCCGACGAAGTCGGCAGGCCGACGCGTCAATGCCGCCGACAAACCTTCCCGAAATTCCGGATTGGACATGGCTAAGGCCTGGCCGAATCCCTCGAAGGCAAGCATGTCATGCAAAGACGTTTCGAAGCTTCGCGCCATGATTATCTTAGCCAGCCCCATCACTTCAGCCGGCCCCTCGGCCAGCCGTTTTGCCTCGAGCAGGCCGGTTTCGTAGAGCTCTACGTCAGAGACCACCTTTGACACCAGGCCAAGCTCAGCCGCCTCGTGTGCGGAAAAGCTGCCTCCGCTAAATAAGAAATTCTTGGTGCGCGCCATGCCGATCAGTCGGGGCAAGTGGTACATGATCGCGATGTCAGGAATGGCGCCGAGCCGGAAAAATCCGGACATGAACTTAGCGCTCTCGCCCGCGATGACGACGTCCCCCGTGAGCGCCAAGCCCATACCACCGCCCACTGCATGTCCGTTAACGCCCACGACCACCGGTTTATCGAGTGTTATCAGTGGCGTGAGCCATCGGCTCAGACTACGAAAACGGCGGTGTACGGGCCAAGGATCGCACGCGGTTTGCAAATGCTTCAAGTCGCCGCCAGAGCAAAAGGTGGGTCCATCTCCGGTCAAGAACACCGAGCGGACGGTATGATCATTGGCGGCAAGATCCACCGCCTCGCCTAGTTCCTCACGCATTTCTATCGTGAGCGAGTTTCTGCTCTTAGCGTTACTCAGTCGTATGATGAGTACCGACCCATCTCTTTCGATTCGTATCAGTTCCTGCGCCATAAAGGTCTCCTTATATTGTTGATCCGTCTTCAGCTGCCGGCAAAGGCGACTGTGGTTACTGGCGATGCCAGACTTCCCGTACCTAAAAAAGCAAAACTCATGCCAGTTGACGAACCTAATGGCCCCCAGGAGCAGGTCTACCTCAGGAATTGCGTTTTCAAGGATCGTTATAAGGGCTAGCCGAGACGGCCCCCCTTGTGTATTCTATACACGCACGTTTAGGGACGTGATTGTGTTTACAAATCATACAAATCACTGATAAGTTAAGGAAACGTATGGCGGGTGTGTTAATTCTCAACGACCAAAAGTCGGTGGCTTACGCGAGCGGCTTGGCGGCGAATCCGGCAATACAACGCCAGCTGCTGCAGGAGCTCGAGACGGGCCGTGGTCAAGGCAGTGGCATAGTCGCCTTAAATGAAGGAGGGAAATACATCGCGGTTTACCGTAGCCTGGGTGACGAGTTCGTCTTCTTGATAGAAGCAGTCGACTCCGAGTCCACGCTGTTCGGACTAGTGGCCAGTGTGGATTTTGCCGTAGCGGTGCTTACTTATCTTGTCGAGAGTCCATATCTTTCCCTTGTACTGGTTGACGACCAGGCACGTATTCGGTTTATGCCACCCGTGCACGAGAAGTTCTTTGGGTTAGAGCGAGGCGAGGCAATCGGCAAGCACGTCACCGAAGTCATCGAAAATACCAAATTGCACAAGGTTGTCCAGAGCGGCAAGGCCGAAATTGGAAAGCTGCAGGAAATGGGCGGCATCACACGGGTAGTTTCACGCGTGCCCATCAAACAAAATGGAAAGATCGTAGGTGCAATTGGGCAAGTCATGTTCAAGGGGCCCACGACAGTCCATGAGCTGTCGCAAGAGGTCAGCAAGCTTCGCTCGCAGGTTGCCTTCTACAAGAGCGAGCTTTCCGGCATACAGCAGAACGCTTACGACCTCGAGCAAATGATCGGTGAAAGCGATGCAATACGACAGCTGAAGGCCGACATTATGAAGGTCGCTCCAATGCATGTGCCCGTCTTGATAGTGGGCGAAAGCGGAACGGGTAAAGAGCTAGCGGCACAAGCGCTTCACGGCTTGAGCGCGCGCTCCAAGAGCCGCATGGTCTTTGTTAATGCGGCGGCACTGCCGAGCAGTCTGGTAGAAAGCGAACTATTCGGGTACGAAGCAGGTGCATTCACGGGTGCTGATAAATCAGGGCGGAAAGGCAAGTTCGAGCAAGCTGACAAGACTTCCCTGTTCTTTGACGAGATCGGTGATATGGCCCCGGAGATTCAAGTCAAGCTGCTGCGTGTATTGCAGGACGGCATGTTCGAGCGGGTCGGCGGCAATCGCGTGTATCACTCAGATTTCAGACTCATCTGCGCAAGCAATCGCAGCTTCCAGGAAATGATTAACGAGGGCACATTCAGGCTGGACCTTTATTACAGAATTAGTGGCGTTACCATCCGCATGCCGAGCTTGCGCGAACGGTTGGACGATATACCCGCACTGGTACCGCGTTTTCTGCTTGCCTTTGCCAATCGCCACCGCATGCCCGTGAAACGGGTCGATAAAAGAGTCTACCCCTTTTTGCAAGAGCAACCGTGGCCAGGCAACGTACGACAGCTCCTTCATGAAGTCGAAAAAGCGGCGATTTTTTCCGATGGACCTGAACTGCGCGTTGAAGATTTTCGTATGACCGGCGGCTTGCTGGAAGACGCTGCCCCAAGTGAGGCGACAAGCGGGATTAGTGCACCGACCACCCGAGTTGGGTCTCGTCATCGGCGCATACAGGATGCGGTAAATGAAGTTGAAAGGACCATGATCAGCGAGGCCATGGTCCGGCACCGCAGCAACAAAAAAAAAGTCGCCGAGGATCTTGGTATTTCTCGCGCCTATCTCTACAAGCGGCTCGCTGAAATTGCAGTGGCTTAAGTAGCTTAACCAGTACGCAGTGCGCCTATAACGGGCGCTCTACTGCCCCCCATTCCCGGCAAATGTCTTTTACATAGGCATAACGCAGCGATCTGTATGTTCTGAATACAGGCCCGGTGTGCGCCCACTGCTCTTCCGAACACTTTTGCCTTAGTCTCATATAACTCCAAAAACAGCGATATTAACCGCCGATCGCTTATGGGCGCCGGCTGCCTAGGCATTCGCTACTCCTAAAGCTAAAAAAACTTGGCATGCAGTTTGCGTAATGTCAGACGGGTGGAAGCCTTTCCACCTGGAGTCATGTAAGAGGTCAATAAAGCTCAAAGTAGGTCTAGACGAAGTCTTGGCCTACACAGAACAAAGCCATAAAGGAGATGACATGAAAAACACGCACAAGAAAGCGGGTCGCTGGGCGATATCACTGGCGGGTGCTGCAGCCATGACGACCGCCTGGGCCGCTGATTACCCCACCAAATCTATCCATATGATTATCCCTTTTGCCGCCGGAGGCCCAACCGACTCACTGGGTCGCTCTTTGGCGGATGAAATGTCCAAGGTTCTTGGGCAGAAAGTCATCGTAGAGAATAAGCCCGGCGCGGGCGGGAACGTCGGGTCGACAATGTTTGCCAAGATGCCGGCCGACGGGTACTCGATCATGATCGGTACCAACGGCCCGTTGGTTGCAAATCCGATGTTCATGAAAGGCATTTCATTCGACCCGAACAAAGACTTCGATCCCGTGTCGTTCGTCGCCTACCTTCCCAATATGATCGCCGTTCATCCGAGTGTCCCCGCCCACTCTGTCAAGGAGCTCATCGAGCTATTGAAGGCCAATCCGACCAAGTACAGCTTCGCCTCGGGGGGGTTGGGAACCAGTACCCACTTTGCCGGAGAGCTAATGAAAACCTTGGCGGGCGTGCAGATGACGCATATTCCGTACAAGGGGGACGGCGCCTCGATGCCTGACGCGGTCGGAGGTCAGGTGCCGATTGTTTTTGGAAGCATATTTGCTGCCAAACGTTTTACCGACAGCGGGATGCTCAGAGGTCTGGCTGTGACATCAAAGGATCGGGTGCCCTCGGTTCCTGATATACCAACCGTCGCCGAGTCCGGCTTGCCTGGGTACGACCTTACCGCTTGGTATGGGCTAGTCGTTCCAGCCGGCACGCCTAAACCCGCTATTAAAAAATTGAGTGAGGCGGTTCAAACCATTGCTTCGTCACCGAGTTTCCGGGAACGCGTGGAGTCCATGAGCGGGATAGCGAAGGGCAGCACACCCGAAGAATTCACTCAGTTCATTGAGTCGGAGCGTCCGAAGTGGAAGTCGCTAATCGAAGAGTCTGGAATCAAAGTCGAATAGTTCGACTGTCGGACGTATTCATCTATAAATTCTTAGTCCGATGCGAGCGTCGGCGTATCGACGCTCTCTACTGTGGACGGCATCGTTAAATGGAAGGTAAATCATGTTTACATCAGATGTGCTGAAGGGAAGAGTCGCATTAATCACCGGGGGGGCAGGCGGCATAGGTTTTGAAATCGCTGCGACCTACGCACGCCTTGGCGCGAAGGTGATGGTCGCCAGCCGAAATCAAGAACGCCTGGACGGCGCTGTTACCGCATTGGCAACCGAAGGTCTGACAATTCAGGCTATTCGGACCGACGTAAGAAATTATGAAGAGGTGCAGAGCGCGGTCGCTACCACGGTTAGCCAATATGGCGGGCTAGATATCCTGGTGAACAACGCCGCCGGAAATTTTCACTGCCCCACCGCAGACCTTTCCCCGAATGGCTGGAGGACTGTCATAGACATTGACTTGAACGGCACCTTTTATGGCTGTCATGCGGCATACCCACATTTGAAAAAATCAGAATACGGGGGCTGCATCATTAGTATTGCGACAATGCTTGGCCTAAGTGGCTGGCCCGGTGCTGCGCATGCAGGAGCAGCTAAAGCGGGCATCATTTCCTTGACGCGCACGTTGGCCGTTGAATGGGGCGACGATCAAATTCGAGTCAATACCATTTCACCTGGCCCCATCGGTGATACAGAGGGGGTACGACGCTTGTATCAAGAAACTGGGCGCGAGGAGCTGGAGCGAAAGAAGACGGCGTTGGGGCGCTTTGGCAAAAAGTCGGACATCGCCAATGCCGCAGTTTATCTGGCGTCGGATCTAGGCCAATACATTACCGGCGAGAACCTGGTTGTCGACGGTGGTCGCTGGCTGAAGTACGTAGCTGCTTAAGCCATGAGCATATCAATAGTAGCTCCATACTCCGGACTGAAAGTTCTGGACTTAAGCCAGGGCATCGCTGGCCCATACTGCGCAATGATTCTCCTGGAAAGTGGCGCAGAGGTGATTAAAGTCGAGCCCCCAACGGGCGACTGGGGGCGCAATATCGGCATCCAAGTTGATGGCATGAATTCGCTCTCTATTGCATACAACCTTGGAAAACGCTCCATCTGCATCGACGCATCGAAGGAGCATGGTCGAGCGCTCATGCATCAGCTCGCGTTGCAGGCCGATGTAGTTATAGAAAGTTTCCGGCCTGGAGTAACGAAGCGTCTCGGTTTGTCGTATGACGAACTTTCCAAGAAGCGTCCTGATTTGGTCTACGTATCGGTCACCGCCTTTGGCGCAGACGGGCCCTATGCCATGCGCCCTGGGTCTGATTCAACACTTCAAGCTATGAGCGGCATGATGGTGGTGAATAAGGATGCCAATCAAAACCCACGTAAAGTCGGGATTCTGCTGGTTGACATCACTACCGGCATCTATGCAGCACAGGCTGTCGGTGCGGCATTGTATAACCGCGCCATAAACGGGAAAGGCGCGCGCGTAGAGGTTTCTTTGCTTGATGCTGCTGCGGCAATCCAGAGCGGAGCAATTGTCGACGAGGCACTCAGTGAGGGAAACGTTTCTCAGCCGCTAAGCGTACCGGCAGGTACATTCGCAACCCAGGACGGGCACATCAATGTCACATCGCTGCATGATCGCATGTTTATCGGACTGTGCCATGCGATTGAGAAGAACGAATGGATCGCTGACAAGAGGTTTTCAACAGCGGCCCATCGGTTCTCTTATGCAGACGAGATTAACTCAGCGCTAAAACACATCTTTTACAGCAAAACCACTGCCTATTGGATAGAGACATTGAATAAACATGGGGTTGTGTGCGGGAAGGTGTCTGGATACTCAGACTTTCTCGAGGATCCTCATGTCGCGCATCGGCAAATTTTTAAACAAAGCGGGATGAACGGGCCGCACAATGTCCGCGTCGCCCGAGTCCCTGGTACGCCGCGTGAAAATACGGGAAAACGTGCTCCGCGGCAGGGTGAAGACACGCGCGAAATTCTGTCTCAGTTCGGCTTCAGTGAAAAACAACAGCAGGAGCTCTTTGACTCCGGCGCTGTTTCTGCTTGGCAGGATACGTCCAAGTAGCGGATTTGCACGTTCATTCCTCTCTCTTACTCACAGGATCAAAAAGATGCAAAGAAGACACTTCCTCAGCGTCATGCTCGCCAGCGCATTCTATACATCCAATGTTAACGCCTCGGGCAAGCCACTAAGAGTTGTCGTGCCGTTTCAGTCTGGGTCGGCTACCGATACGGCGGCACGCCTGATCGGCGACAACTTGAGCAAAGCAATGTCGCGGCCCGTGGTGATTGACAATAGGCCCGGTGCACAAGGCTTGATTGCCGCCAAAGAGGTAATCAACTCCGACCCATCCGGTGATGTTTTGCTCTTCTCCACGAACACGGCTGTCACCGGAATAAACAGTTTTCATAAAAAACCGTTCTACGATCCATTGACAGATCTATCCCCAATTACTCAGGTAGGTGAATTCCCGTTCTTTCTTGTCACTAATGCAAACCTTCCTATCAACAGTACGGAAGAGTTCATTAAATACGCTAAGGCGAACCCGGGAAAGATGAACTATGCCTCAGGCAGCTCATCGTCGCTCATTGCCATGGCGCAGCTCATTGGAAATTCTGGGTTAGACCTGCAGCATATTCCTTATAACAGCGAGCCTCCTGCTGTGATCGATCTAGTGGGCGGCAGAGTCGATGTCATGTTTGCAACCCCGACCACGACGGCGGGTTTCATACAGGAAGGCAAGCTGCGCGCACTTATAACCACAACCAAATCCAGATTGGACAAGTATCCGAACATCCCGACCATGACTGACTCGGGGTTTGAGAATCTCCCACTGGTGCCGTGGGGAGGATTCTTCGGCCCGCGCGGCATGCCACCGGCCCTACGAACACAGCTAAGCGACGTAATTACCGCAACGCTGTCCGATGCTCAACTTATCGCAGCCCTTGCCGAACACCATATAACCGTTACAACATCAAATCCAGAAGAGTTCTCTTCATTTCTTAAAGATCAACTTGCGCTGACGCTTAAGGTCGTTAAAGAGAACGGTCTTGTAAGAGATTAATAATATCGCGGTGAAATGTCTGATCTTTACCGATCCACATTCACGATTTTTACCAACTAACGAACACGATATAACGATCCACAAATTCGTTGATTGACTATTGGAGACAAAGAGAATGGAAGATTCTGGAACGATACAGCTGGAGAAAAGTGATGGATTGGCGGTTATAACGCTCGCTCATCCGAAGAAGCTCAACGCGCTTTCTTCAGCGTTACGAAAGAAATTGGGTGAAGCCTTGGCCGCCGTCAGTGAAGACGATGAGGTAAAGGTGGTGCTTCTGCGCGCAGAGGGTCGCGCGTTTTGTGCCGGAGCGGACTTGCAAGATGCGCCCGATACGCCACTCGCGTGGCGAGATCGAGTGCTGCTCGCCCAGAAACACCATATTGCGATAGCACGCATGCGTAAGCCCGTAATAGCCGCCGTTCAAGGCGCAGCAGTGGGAGGCGGGGCATCGTTGGCGCTCGTCGCAGACATTTTGATCATGGCTGATGATGCGAAGCTGGTCTTCCCGTTCGTGCGTCTGGGCGTCGTTCCCGATGGCGGCATGGCGTATCTGCTGCAAGCAAAGCTGAATGCCGCCATCGCCCTCGAGCTCTTGCTAAGCGGTGGAACCATGAAAGCCGACGAGGCGCATCGCGTGGGGCTGACGCGCCATCTCGTTCCCGCTGCAGAGTTGGGCGATTTCAGTGAGAAGTATGCGCGGAACTTATGCAAATTGCCCTGGGAGGCGGTCATGCTCACGAAGGCGCTTTGCGCGCAACAATGGGCAGCCGGATTCGAACGGACGCTGGCCCATGAGGCCGATGCCTTTGCCCTGGCATCGTCCACCCAGGGACACCAAAACGCCATGAAAGAAGTGCGTACGCGCAAATAGCGAAAAAAACCCTGATCCGACTGTTTTTCCCTAGAACTCGAATTTCACATGAGGTATACAATTGAACTTCACACCAACAGAAGAGCAGAACATGCTTCGCGCAGCGATCGCAAAGATCGTTCAATCCCAATGCACATCCGAGAAGGTTCGGCAGTGGGACCGCGACGGTATTTTTCCCGAGGACGTTTATTCCGCCATGGTGAAAGCCGGGTTGATTTCAATGGTCGTCCCTGCTGAGTACGGAGGTATGGGTAGCCCAATGTCTGACTGCATCATTCTGTATGAAGAGGTGGCAAAGCCAAGCGTAGACTTCGCAACCCGCGTTGCTCTGCAAGCATGGGGTTCTTCAATACTGGCAGACGTCGCCTCCGACGAATTGAAGCGCGCTATCCTACCTTCTGTGGCCAAGGGTGACATGAAGCTTTCCTTCAGTCTGACCGAGCCAGGGTCGGGGTCTGACGCGGCATCTCTGAGTACAAAAGCCCGGAAAGACGGCGACGACTGGTTGATCAGTGGGCAAAAATTGTTTTCCAGTGGAGCTGACGCACCGGACAATAAGATCATTCTGGCTGTCCGCACCGAACAAACCGAGAAACGGCACGAGGGTATCTCGTTATTTTTAGTGCCCAACGATCTGCCTGGTGTCACAATCCGCCGCCTTGATGTCATTGGCCGACGCATACTCGGCCTATCGGAGATTTACTTCGATGACGTACGCATCCCCGCTCGCTATCTATTGGGCGACGCAGGTAAGGGTTGGGAGTACATCGGGCGTCATCTCGAACGAGAACGCATTACGCTTGCCGCCAATTACTTAGGATGCGCCAGCAGCGCCTTGAACGATGCGGTTGACTATGCCAAAGAAAGACACCAGTTTGGTCAACCTATAGGTCATTTTCAGTCAATTGCTCACATGATTGCTGATATGGCAACCGAGTTGGAGTGTGGTCGTTGGCTTACAACGATGGCAGCTTGGCGTTACGACAACGGTTTGCCGTGTCGTAAAGAGGCGAGCATGGCAAAACTTTACGTATCTGAAATGCTCCAGCGTATAACCGCGTCGGGCATGCAAATACTGGGTGGCCATGCATACACCACAGATCATGCGATGCAGCGTCATTGGCGCGACGCACGTAACGCGACCGTGGGCGGCGGAACTTCACAGATCCAACGGCAATTAATCGCCCGTGACCTTGGTCTATAAGTGGCATTGGTATCGACGGTTACAGCTTCGGTCCAGCGCGCTCAAGCAGAACCGATCGTAACGGGCGGCGCCATGTCGTGGGCATTGTAGATGCACATAAGTTCGTAACGCATCATCGCCCCCAGCAACAAGCCATCACGCTGGCCATCGCAAAGCAACGCTTCGCGGTGCAAGGCTAGCGACAAGCTGGCGCGGTTATAGCCTTCGACTATAAGAACCCAATCTGCATAGTGGTCTGGGGCGGTTCGCCTGGTCGTCTCTGAATTGGTTGCGTCCGTCGCGTCCGCGTCTGACTCCCATAGTGACATGGAAACTATATCACCTGATTCGCGTAATCTTTGGGCGAGGGTGTCCCGAATGAATGTCCGCGCATAGTCTTTACGGCCCTCGACAGCCTTGCACTGAACGACAACGGCTGTGGCACCGACATGGCTGCCTATCGACCATGTTTCGCGACAGACAGCACGAATGACATTCTCCATTCGAGGCAAAATCCTACGTGTCGTCTCGGTGGGGTGATCAAGAACACGTCTATATTCCGGCGACAAGAGCGTGTCGATGGAATCACATTTGTACACGATCATGTAAGCAGGCTGGCTTTCGATGGCCTGATATCTTCGTGCAGAGACAACGCCCGGCACAGCAAGGCGTTCGGCCATATGCTCGTGGTGATACCAGTGATTCATTTCAGCGTCCAGCTCTGGGGGAATGTCATGCATCACCAGCAGTAAACCAGGCACATCTTCTTTCTTGTCGGTGCGTTTGCTCATCTTGGATCCGAATATTGATGGGGTAGGAGAAGGCCGCTGGTATCGTCACAATGCACAATGACTCCTCTTGAAACGCAAGTGCGCCACTGCCCGGCGCTAGCAATGGCGCGCTTTACTACCGCCCCAACCAGCTCAACGGTTGCGGCCGAGCTTTGGAGCAATGGTAGATTCACGGATCGGTAGTATATGCCTTTGGGTTTAGTTGGTCGTAATGCCAACCTTGTTGATAATGGCACCCCAGCGATCAGTTTCCTCTTTGACGGTTTTAGCGGCGTCTTCAGGCGAGCTGCCTATTGCCTCCATACCACGTGAGTTCATTGCCTCACGAAACTTAGCGCTCTGGCCAATATCCATTAACGCTTTGCTCAGGCGATCGACCACGTCTTGCGGTACGCCCGCAGGCGCAAGCACGGCATACCAACCGAATACATTGAAATCCTTCAAGCCTGACTCAGCGATCGTTGGCACGTCGGGAAGTAACGCGTTACGTGTGGTGTCAGCAACCGCGATTGGACGGAGTTTCCCAGCTTGAATCAAAGACAAGGCGCCTCCGACGGTGGCAAAAAGCGCGTCGATCCGCCCACCAACCAACTCGGTAAATGCGGGCGCCTCCCCCTTATATGGCACGTGCAGCATCTTCACGCCCGTTTGGTCTTTGAACATTTCCATGGTCAGGTGGGCGGTTGAGGCGTTACCTGCCGAACCATAGTTCAAGCTGTCCGGGTTCTCTTTTGCAACCTTGATAAGTTCGGCAATGGATTTGGGCGGCTTGTCGGGATTTCCCACGAGCACCATGGAGAACTTGGCAATCAAAGAAAGTGGCGTGAAATCTTTTAAGGTGTTGTAGGGAAGATCCTTGTGCAGCGTGGTGTTTACGCTGGCCAGGCCTTGCCCTGCCACAGCCAGGGTATAGCCGTCAGGCCGCGACTTTGCCACATAATCGATTCCGATAATACCGCCGGCGCCAGTGCGGTTTTCAACGATAACGGGCTGACCCAGACGGTCCGAGAGCTCTTGAGCAAGCAGCCTGGACAAAATGTCTGATAATCCCCCTGCCGCATACGGAGCAATGAGACGTATGGGTTTATTCGGATAGTCACTGGCCACAGCCGGCATACTCATGGTCAGGCCTGCCATCGACGTTGCGGTGGCCAGAAGCAATTTTTTTAATACCAACATTTTTTGATGTCTCCTTTGTCCGTCTGGAGCGGCGGAAAATTTGTCTAGCGTTAGAAATATGAAGTGTATGAATGGATGGGAACACTAATCAACTTGGATTAAGCAATACCGATGCCAAGTCGCTTAAGCCTCTATTAATCCCATTTCGCGACCAAGTAGTGACTGGGGGAAGCACAAATGGTGTCTGTGCGACACACAGGAAGGCTCAAGAATCTTTGTTGTAATCAACCGATAGTCCCCATCAAAACGGATACGCAGTCTCACTCGAAGAATGGGCCCTGAGGGGTCGTCCAGGCTGTAGAGTTGGTTACTCAATCTTGGCGCCAGACTCTTTGGCCATGGCTGCCCAACGGGGAATTTCACTTGAAATAAAGTCCGAGAATTCCTGAGGAGAATTGCTTACTGTTGCGCCCCCAATGTCAGTGACAGCCTTGGACACTTCCGATGACGTGAGGCTGGCCACAGCTGCCGCATGAAGCTTCTGGATCACATCAGCGGGCATTCCTGCTGGACCCGCTAGTCCGAACCAAGGTTGAACTTCATAACCCGTCAATCCCGACTCATCGAGCGTGGGCACTTTTGTCAGCAGAGCACTGCGCTGTTTGGACGTGACGGCCAACACACGCAGAGATCCAGTCGCTAGATGCGGGCCGACTGATGTATAGCTGGCAATACCGATTGGCACATGGCCACCAAGTACATCAACTACGGCTGGCGCCTCACCCCTGTAGGCAATACTTCCTAACTTAACACCGGCCATGCTGACGAAGCGCTCTCCCGCAAAATACTGGGCCGTGCCAACGCCACCGTGCGCATAGTTGTATTTCCCCGGATTGGCTTTCACCAAGCTGATGAGCTCGTGAATATTGTCTGCCTCTACGGAGGGATGCACGAATAACAAATAGGGGATCGAAAATAGCAGTGTGACGGGCGAAAAATCCTTCTCCGGGTCGTAGTTGAGACTGCTGTACAGCGTCTTGTTGGCGGCCATAGGGCCATTCGTCGCGATACCCACAACGTATCCATCTGGTGTTGATTTGGCAATCAGGTCGGTGCCGATGTTGCCGCCGGCACCAGTACGGTTCTCCACCACGACCGGCTGGTTTAGCTGCTTGGCCATTTGGTTGGCCACCGCCCGAGAGATGACGTCGGTCACGCCGCCCGCGGCATACGGCACGATCATACGTATGGGCTTGTTAGGATAGTCGCTTTCCCCAGCATTCACGGAGGTGGTGGCCAGCAGAGCTGCCGCCGCCAAGATCAAAATTCGTCTGTTCATTTTGCTCTCCATTCAGTTTCTAGTTAGGATGTTTCAGCTGTCGCATAGAAATGCACACCAAACTGTTTAAGCAATGGTCATGCCAACTTCTGCGAAAGTGGACGAACTGATAGATTGAATCACCCCGGGTTGAGGAGGCTCCTAATCTTGAGAGAAATGGTATGGACGCCTTCCACACCTGCGAGACCTAGACGGAGGTATAAGTCTTCTTAGTCCAACCGGAGATTACGATATGAAGCTGATACCTGTGGGGATTGATATTGCCAAGACGGTTATGCATGTCCACTACGTGGATGAGGGTACCGGGGAGGTCGTGAACAAGCCGATCAAACGCGCAGCATTTCTCGAGCACTTCACAAACCGATCTCCGTGCTTAATCGGTATGGAGGCATGCGGCGGTGCCCACCATTGGGCGCGACAATTGGTGAAGATGGGCCATCAAGTCAAACTGATGCCGGGCGAATTTGTCAAAGCGTTTAATATCCGAAACAAGAATGATGCGGCAGATGCCAGGGCGATTTGGCTTGCTGTGCAGCAGCCGAGTAAAGAAGTGGCAATTAAGACTGAAATGCAGCAAGCAATGTTGGCTTTGCATCGAATGCGGGAACATTTGGTCAAGTTTAGAACAATGCAGATGAACGGCCTGCGAGGATTGCTGAGCGAGTTCGGCGAGGTGTCAGCTAAAGGGCGGGCGTCACTGGACAGAGCGATACCAGACATCCTTGCTCGTATTGCCGAGCGCTTGCCGGCGGTGTTGATCGATACGTTGCGTGAGCAGTGGAACAGCTTAACAAAGCTGGATGAGCAGATTTCAGCTATCGAGCGCCGGATGCGTGAATGGAAGAAAGACGACCACGAGGTAAAAGCTATCAGCGAAATCCCCGGTGTAGGTCTGCTAACGGCGACGGCAGCGGTCGCAATGATTGGCGACGCGAAGGTATTCAAATCAGGGCGAGAGTTCGCGGCATGGGCGGGGCTAGTGCCAAGACAGACCGGCTCAGGGGGTCGGGTAAGGCTGCACGGTATCAGTAAACGCGGCGATACGTATTTACGCACCCTACTGATTCATGGTGCTCGCAGCGTGTTGATCAATGCGAAGGAGCCTGGCGCGTGGGTGGAACAGTTAAAGAGCAGGCGGCATACGAACGTAGTGATTGTTGCGCTCGCGAACAAGATTGCACGAACAATCTGGGCCGTGCTTGCTCACAACAGACCGTATCAAAAAGAGTATGTAAGCACTAAGCCAGCATAGGTTGAAAACGGTCAGATGAAGAATTGGTTCTGTGAAGGAGGAATGTCAAAGTTTGCATAGGTGTTGAGAGTGATGGCGACGTCGGTCGGACCGTGGCCCGCTAAACCTGAATGGCTCCTAGAGCTTTTAGCTCGAGAGAGGAATGAGGTGCGGGCCAGCGAATTCCATCAGGGCCCGCAGCGGACAGACCGACTGCATCAAGGCCGGATATAAAGCTGCGAACCGTTCCCGTAGCGTCGGACACACTCGAAGTTCCCTTGCAAAACGGGAGGCGTCCATATAAATGGAGCCATGAGCAAAAAACAACAGGAAAAGGGCTTCTCTCTCATAAGCGCATAAGGATCGATTTTGTTTGGGTATAGGAATCGATAGACTCAGCGCCCGATTCCCGTCCATAACCAGACTGCTTGTATCCGCCGAAAGACATGACTGGGTCGCCCTCGGCGTAGGTATTGATCCAGACACGTCCGGATTTTAGGGCGCGGGCGACTCTGTGAGCACGGCTGATATCCCGCGTCCACACTGCTGCGGCCAGACCATACGAGTTATCGTTGCCCTTGAAAACGGCGTCGTCTTCGTCTTTGAAGGAAATGATCGAAAGCACTGGGCCGAAAATTTCTTCCTGCGCGATAGCCATCTTATTGGTGACGCTGCTGAAAACAGTTGGCGTCACGAAGTAGCCCACGTCACCCATGCGCTCGCCGCCCAGGACCAACTGCGCACCTTCGCTCTGGCCCACATCAATGTAAGACAGTACCCGCTCCATTTGCTTCTCCGAGATAAGGGGGCCTAACTGGGTATCTGCCTCGAAGGGCGAGCCGACCTTGTAGGTGGCTGCCATTTTAGATACTTGCTCAGTGGCCTGTTCGACCAGGCTCTCATGTACGAACAGGCGGGTTCCAGCAGAGCATATCTGGCCGGAGTTCTTGCAGAACGCATCCACCGCAACCGTCAATGCCCTGTCGATATCTGCATCGGGGAAGATGATATTCGGAGACTTGCCGCCAAGTTCGAGCGATACTTTCTTCATATTCCCTGTGGAGGCAACAAGTATTTGTCGGCCCACGTCGGTTGATCCGGTAAAGGCAACCTTGTCGATATCCGGGTGTGCTGCAATCGCAGCACCTGCCGTCGCGCCAAAGCCCGGAACAATATTAAGTACACCCGGCGGTATGCCAGCTTCTTCGATCAGTTCGGCCAGGCGCAAAGTGGTCAGCGAGGCCTGTTCGGCCGGTTTAAGCACCGCCGTGTTGCCGCAAGCGAGCGCGGGTGCAATTTTGTTTGCTGCCATGACCAAAGGCACGTTCCAGGCATTAATCAAGCCGCATACGCCCACTGGTTCGCGCAGCATGTACTGGAAGCGGGATGCGTCCATGGGATTGGTGGTGCCAAAGATCTTTGTTGGCCACCCAGCGTAATAGCGGAAGATTTCGGCGACTTGCGCCGACCGGGCGATATTGGCGGAGAGTGGTGCTCCCATGTCCAGGGTTTCCAGCACTGCCAGCTCTTCTGCATTTTGATCGACCAGCTCTGCGATCTTGAGCAGCAGGCGGGTGCGGGCATGCGGTGAGATCCCAGTCCATGAGGATGATTCAAATGCACGCCGGGCGACAACTACAGCGGCGTCGATATCGGCGCTGCCTGCTTCTGCTATGTGAGTCAAAGTTTCGCCCGTTGCCGGATTAACTGTTGCAAAAGTCTTGCCCGATTGAGACTCTACCCATTTCCCTCCAATCAGAAGCCGCTTGGTTCCGGACTTGATCCAGTTCAGCGCTTTCTGGTGACCGGGGGCCAGGGTGCTAACGGTGGAGGAATTCTGTGTGGCCGTCATCGTGGTCATCCTTAAAAATAGCGTTTGTTATGGTGCCGCCGCACGTGCGGCAGGGCAACCTTGTTAGCGGCATCAAGCGGCGAAAGTGCTCGTTTTTAGCGTATCGGCGCGAATCATATCGGCACCCTTTTCACCGATCATGATGGTTGGTGCGTTCGTATTGCCGGAAGTCACGGTAGGCATGATAGAGGCGTCCACCACACGCAAGCGACGGACACCGCGCACGCGCAAGCGTTCGTCAACGACAGCCATGGCGTCATTACCCATTTTGCATGACCCTGCCGGATGGTATGCGCAGTGGCCCTCACGTCGCATGAAGTCGATCAGTTGCTCATCTGTCGTAACTGAGGGCCCCGGGACGAGTTCTTTCACGATGCGAGATGCCATGGGATCGGTCGCCAGAATGGAACGTAGAATCCGCAAACCCGAGAGCATTGCCTCGACGTCTTCTGCCGCCTCAAGGTAGTTAGGTATGAATGCCGGAGCCTGCAATGGATCGGCGGATCGCAGCTGGATCTCACCGCGCGAGGCAGGCCTTACGCGATATACGGAGGCTCCTATTGCGTGATAATTGTCCACTTCTACTACACCGGTATCTTTGTACGTGAACGTCATAGGTCGGAAGCTGATTTCCAGGTCGGCAAAATCGATCTCTGGCCCGCTCTTGACGAAGGCGGCGGCCTGGGAAGAGGAAAGCGCGAGATAGCCGCTTTTGGTCAGGATATAGCGCAAGCCTTGCATATATTTGCGCCAGCCATTCAGGTCGGCGTTATACGAACTTTCGGGTGTGCACAGTGCCTGGAGGCGGGCGGTAAAATGGTCTTGAAGATTGCGGCCCACGCCGGGGGTATGCATCACGGTCTGTATCCCGTGACGTTGCAAGGCCTCGCCATCGCCAATGCCAGAAAGCATCAGCAATTGGGGCGAAGCGAGCGCGCCTGCGGACATAACCACCTCTTGTCGCGCTTGGTAGGCAAGAACTTGGCCGTTCTCAAGTACCTCAACGCCAGTAGCTTCTTTGTCTTTGAACAGAACGCGACGTACATGAACGCCGGTACGTACGACCAGGTTGGGCCTGTGACGCACGGGGGCAATGAACGCGTCATAAGCAGACTGCCGCATACCATTGCGAATATTGGCTTGCAGGATGCCTGTCCCTTCCTGCTCAACACCAGTGAAGTCGTCAATTTGCGGAATGCCAGTGCGACGCGCGGCTTCAACGAAATCGGTGATAGAGGGGTGTTTGACCACCGGGTCACTGACAACCAGCGGACCTTCGCCGCCATGGTATGGGGTGGCTCCTCGCATGTTGTTTTCTGAACGCTTGAAGTAAGGCAGGACCTCATCCCAACTCCAACCAGAGTTGCCAAGACGCGCCCAGAGGTCATAATCATCCCGATTGCCTCTGCAATAAACCATTCCGTTGATAGCACTGCTGCCACCGAGTGCCTTGCCGCGTGGCCAGTAGAGCTTGCGATTACCCAGTGTCGGAACAGGTTCCGTGTGAAAACGCCAGTTGTAGCGCTCTGACTTGAACATCTTGGCCATTCCGGCAGGAGTGCGGATCCAGAAGTTATCAGCCGGCGGGCCGGCCTCGAGTAGCAGCACGCGGCAGTCCGGTTGTTCGGAAAGGCGACTGGCCACCACACAACCTGCCGATCCGGCTCCGACGATAATGAAGTCAAAGCTATCTGTCGACGTATTCACAACATAGTTATCCACTAATACCATCCTCTGATGAACACATGCCGGTATCCTCCTTAAAAGTGAACATAGACACCAGCGGATTGGCCGTCGCGTATATGGCGACATGCCAATGTCGCTTTGCAAAATTACTGTTTGGGCACGCCCAGGTCGGTGACCAGCTTCGACACCGCTTCCGTTTCTTGCTTAATAAATTGGTTGAATTCGTCCGCGGACATCAGCATAGATTCAGAGCCTTCGTCAGCAAAACGCTTTTGCAATTCGGGCGTCGCCATTGTTTCTTGTAGTGCTTTCGATAGACGCTGAACCACGTCCGGCGGCGTTCCTGCCGGCGCGAACATACCGAGCCAAATATAATAGTTGTAACTTGGGACACCAGATTCTGCCATTGTCGGTACATCTGGAAGTACTTTTAGACGCTTTGTCGATGTAATGCCGATTGCCTTTAACCGCCCGTCCTGCAGCATGGGCGCGGCGCTGCCGTAGGGCTCGAAGATTGTGTCAACACGTCCTCCGATTACGTCGGGCCACGCTGTTGAATTAGCTTTGTACGGAATGTGGGACAGATTCAATCCGGCTGCTTGAGCGAAAGAAGCCGTGCCTAAATGAATTGAGCCTCCGATACCGGAGGAAGCATAGGTCAGTTTGCCAGGCTGCGCTTTGGCGAGAGACATAAAATCTGCCAGGGAATCCATAGAGGCATTGGGCCGCGCCAACATCAAAAGCGGAGCACGCGTCATCGGGCCGATGCCGGTGAAGTCCTTGAGCAAGTCATAGCCTGGATTCAACCTTACTGCTGGCTGCATTGCAATCGAAGTGGTCGCAGAAATCAAGGTGTATCCATCTGCGGCAGCGGCTTTTACCCCCCGAGTTGCAATAACGGTGCCTGCACCTGGTCGATTTTCCACTATCACACTCTGGCCCAGCACTTCCCCCATTCTCTGGGCCACAACGCGTGTCGTAATATCAAGCAGGCCTCCGGGTGCAGAACCGACGATGATGCGAACAGGTTGGGATGGAAACGAGTCGGTTGCATACGCTGAAGTAGCGCTGGCAAGTAGCAAGACGGTACCGGTAAGCAGAAGTCGGGGTATTTTTTTTAAGTTCATTGTGTTTGTCTCTCGTTTGAATAGTTTGATTTACTTAATGACGCTACCGGTGAGTCCGATATTGGTTATCGTGAACAGAGGCGGCATGGCTTGGTGCTATTGGCTGGATAAATTGAGTTCGCTTACGAGCCACTTCATGTCTGCTTTTTGGCGGGAAAAGCGTTTGCAGCATTTGCCGATGTCGTTGCGAATCCGAGACCACACACAACAGACACGCTTGATAGGACGGTCAGGAAGAACTTGACGTTCATTTTGGATTGTCTCCTTCTGTAGTGGGCAGGTATTTAATTACCTGATTCTTATGGTGTTAACCACATGCTCAGTAGGCACGTCTATTAGCCGTCCCATATGGGTTGAAACAAGCAAAGTTTGTGCCAATACGTTTAAAACATGCGGCGCTCCTGATAGTTTGACAATAGATCCGCTGTAGCGCTTGCCTCGCAATGTTTGTTCCGAGAACAATAGTGTGTGTTTGGCATACGCCTGTAGTCGGGACTGTGGTGGGCCGCTGACGAAGTGGCCCACCACTAAAGTTTTATTGTTTTTCTTGAAATACGGGGTAAAGGTTGACGTAACCTTTTTCAACTCGCTCTTTAGCGCGAAGTGCGGCCTTTTCGCGAGACATGGGCTTGAACCCGAAACCTTGGGCAATACACACCATAAATTTGGCTCGACCCGTCACGGCGATGGCATCGTGTAGCGCCTTTTCATCCCATCCAGCATCAAACACAGCATCCGCATCGGTCTGGGAAATTTCGCTGGGCGTCAATGTCAATTTTCGAACGAAGGCCAGCAAGGGCTTCAGACGATCTTCTACAGGTGCTGTGTCTAGGTCTTTGAGCAGAGGGTCTACCAAACCGTTTTCAATTCCCCAAGCATATGCGACCTCGGAATGCGCCACGTACACCATTTCGCACCGTGCCAATCCTGCCGAGTAGGCAAAGATCAGTTCTCGCTCCCCCTGGTTTAACGAGGAGGGGCCGTTCATCAACGCCTCGCTCATGCTGGACCAGGGGCCATATATTTCGGGATATTGCATGTACACATGGGGTGGACCGACATGTGCGGGAATAGACTTGAAAAATGCCATGGTAGTTAACCTTCCTGAGTGGAATTGATTTGGGAAGTGTCTGAAGGGATGTCGAAAAGCCAGTCGTATTTTTTACGATAGGCCTGTTCAAATGCAGTGATTTCAGCATCTTGCTGCAAGGTGATACCGATGTCGTCCAGGCCCTCGAGCAGACAGCGCTTGCGGAAAGCGTCTAGTTCGAAATGGTAGGTCGTGCCGTCGGGACTGGTGACCAATTGCAGGGGCAAGTCGACTCGCATGCTTGCCCCGGGATTTGCGTGCAGTTGTTCGCGTAGCGTCGTGCATTGCTCAATGTCTAGCTTTACTGGAAGCAAACCGATTTTGAGCGCATTTTGAAAAAAAATATCGCCGAAATCTGCGGCAATCACGCAGCGGATGCCATAGTCGGTCAGGCCCCATGGAGCATGTTCCCGACTGGATCCCGTGCCAAAATTGCGCTCTCCGACCAGGATGCAGGCCTTGCGGAAGGGCTTCTTATTGAGCACGAAATCAGGTTTCTCGCTTCCGTCGGCATGAAAACGTAGATCGTGTAGCAGGAAGTTCTGATACCCATCCTTGCGCGGTCGGCGCAGGAAGCGCGACGGCAATAGTTGATCGGTATCCACAGTTTGATCGATAGGAGCGGCTATGCCTTCGAGGACCGTAAAAATTTCCATATCAGGCTCCGAATTTGCGTATGTCTGTGATGCGGCCAGTGAGCGCCGCTGCGGCTGCCATTGCGGGGCTGAGGAGGTGCGTGCGGCTATCAGTGCCCTGACGGCCGACGAAATTGCGATTGGACGTTGATGCGCACCGCTTTCCGGGTGCAACGATGTCGCCGTTCATTCCTACACACATCGAACAGCCCGATTCGCCCCAGGTGAAGCCAGCATCACGAAATATTCTGTCCAGTCCCTCAGCTTCAGCGGCAAGCCTTACGGCTGTTGACCCCGGAGAGACCAGAGCTGGGATTACCGCCCGACCTCCTTTTGCGATGCTTGATGCGGCGCGCAAATCTTCAAGGCGTGCATTGGTGCATGATCCGATGAACACTTGGTCGACTTGGATATCGGTGAGTGCCATGCCGGGCTCCAGCCCCATATACTTCAGCGTTCGTAGCATATATGCCCGTCGTTGAGGATTAGACTCGGTTGCAGGATCAGGAACGTGGGCGTCAACCGGCAGAGCATCTTCGGGACTGTTTCCCCATGTCACCATGGGGGCTACTGCGCTCGCGTCCAGATGGATTTCTTTGTCGAAAATGGCGTCGGGATCAGAGGGCAAGGTACGCCAGTAGGCGAGTGCGCGCTCCCACTGCGCTCCCTTGGGCGTGAACGGACGGCCTTCCATATATGTGTAGGTCGTTTCGTCAGGGGCTATCATGCCCGCCCGGGCGCCAGCTTCGATTGACATATTGCATATGGTTAGTCGCTCTTCAATGGACATAGCGCGTATTGTTGCGCCGGCGTACTCGATGACATGGCCCGTGGCGCCATTGGCGCCGATCCTGGCGATAATCTTCAGTATCAGGTCTTTGGCTGTGACTCCCGAGGAGAGGTTGCCATCAATCGTGACCCGCATTGTCTTCGATCGTTTTTGCCATGTTGTCTGGGTCGCGAGCACGTGCAAAATGTCGCTAGCGCCGAGGCCGAAGGCAAGGGCACCGAGCGCGCCATGGGTAGATGTGTGGGAGTCCCCGCAAACCAGGAGCATGCCGGGCTGCGTAAGACCCTGTTCGGGGCCGACGACATGCACGATGCCCTGGCGCGGATCGCCAAGAGCGAAGTGGACAATACCGAACTTTGCCGCATTTTGGGCCAGCAAATCGACCGCGCGCCGTTGGTCTGGATCTTTGATCGCGGCAATGTCGCGTCTTTGGGTCGAGACGCCATGATCGGGCGTGGCGAACGTCTGGTCAGGTCGACGCACCCCGATGCCGCGGGCTTGCAAGAACTCGAAGGCATGAAGAGAGCCATCTTGCACTAAGTGGCGCCCAACATGCAGTAGTGACTGTCCATCGTCGCCCTGCAAAATCGTGTGAGCGTTCCAGACCTTCTCGTACAGAGTTTCATTCATGCCGTTTGCCTTAGATGTTCCTGCGTTATTTATTTAGTAGCCCAGCCGACGATATAGCAGGGTCGCCGTCATTTCCTGAGAGGGTGTTCCGCCAGTGATGGTGCTTGCGTATTGCAGGCCACCCATAATCGCGTATACCAGCGGACCGCGAGCAATAGGTTCGCCAGATTGAGTGGTTTACAATATTTGAAGGTGGTGTGGAGCGCGGACGGCGCGGTAGCGATTATCATCGCTGTGCGGAAGATTTCCAGGAAGAGATGTCACGCGGCCACGTATTTCAACCACCGGCCACCATCGACGATCAAACTTTCGCCGGTGACATAGGTAGCGAAATCCGAGGCGAGGTAAACAGCGGCATTTGCCACATCCTGCCTCATTCCGTCCCGTAAGCATTACGCTCGCGCCCAGGCGAACATAGATGGTGGCGATTTCAAGACCGATCCCCGAGCCGCTGCCGGTGATCAAGGCGACGCGACCCCTCAATGTGTCGTTCATATACATCGAGCTTTCTCCGTTAATCCAAATTATGTTATTCGGATTAACGCAACTTGCGTGCCAACCTGCAGAACCTCGTTTGGACCAAGCGCCAGCGTTCGCAATTACATACGAGCCTATGGGTCTGCTCGTTTGCTAATCTGACGTGAATATCGTTGGCATGGGTGGACAGTGTATTTGGCAAATGCGACGGTGTGTTCGTAAAAAACAGTTTGACTGCTCAGCCGTCTCTGATTCGCGTCTAGGTACGAATCGAGCCATGACGTCGTCTCGTGATAAGGCCATTAATGACCCCCTCCATGGCTGCGCACACCCAAGGAAATTTCGGCTGCAGTTGTATTGCCTGGCTGCGAGGCCTAAAGTCAACGGCTCGTTTTCTTACTCGTTAGCGTGAGCTGCAAGACTGCGCTGCATGGTGTCCTCATAAAAACGCAGTAGCTACGCCACCGTTTGATAATCAAAGGCTGAAGGTTCTTCGATTATGGCTTTGATCGGCCCGGCAAACTGCGGTTGACCTTGTCCGAGTCTTCATGTCGCCACTCCAAGAGATCGGACGGATCTAACTAATTGCTTGACGGGGCGTTGCTCAGTCGACCCACGTCACGACCTCGCCCAAGGGAGCCCGCGTCGTCCGAAATCCGTTGGCGGGATGTATATTGTCCGCATAGCCGAAGGAGATGCCGCAAACGATACGTTGATCGGCCTCGATCGGCAGATGCTTGCGTAAAACGTCCGGCCACGAAGCAAGCGCCGCTTGGGCAATCGTCCCTACCCCATGTGCGACAGAGGTGAGCATGAAGTTTGACACCCAGCCGCCGGTGTCGATGCAACCATGCGTACCTAGAACGTCAGGGCTTGTGACTACGGCGAGGTGAGGGGCGCCAAACAATCGGAAGTTTTCGCGGGCCTGCTCTGCAGAGCCTGCCCGGTCGCCTTTCTCGATGCCTACAGCCCCATAAAGTAGCCAGCCGCATTCGCGTCGACGCGCTTGGAAGACATCTCGGTATTCACGCGGCCAATCCAGCTCTGGGTTCGGGCGTCGACCCTCCTCTGCGCAACGAATTAAGTCGGCGCGGAGAGCTTCCAACGGATCTCCGCTAACGACATAAACGCGCCATGGCTGAGCGTTGCACCACGATGCCGTTTGTTGGGATGTCAGTAGAATTTGCATGATTACATCGCGAGTAACCAGTTGCGGCAGAAAGGCCCGGCAACTGTGCCGAGCGGTCATTAAGTAATCTAGCAATGCTAGCTTGTTTGAGTTCTCAAAGGGGGTCATCAGTGTCAACGCTCGAAATTTTATGCTTGCGCTTGAGCAAAAGAATGCTAATCATTATTTAATCAAAATCGAAAATACCTTAGCCCTGTTTGATGAAGTACGCTTGCTCCATCTAGGAGGGCAGCATACTCTCGATCAATAAGCTTTACGTAAGGTAAGAATAGACGGTCGCAGGGGGCTTCTCAATATCACGGGCAATATCAATCAAGGGCGGCGCTGTCGCCACAGTTGCCAGATTCGCGTTTTGCGCTCATCAATCATGGCTCCATAAGCACAGGCCATTGCACATCCCTCCATATCTTATTCGATCAATAAATCTAAGGTGTTGCACTGACCGGTTGAGCCGGGCTTTTTTGAGGCTCTTATAGTGACGTTGAAACAAACACATTTACTTCAGGCGCTTGGGTTTGACGTTGCGCCCCAGCTATAAATGCCTTGACCTGTAGCAAGGAGCGTGTTCTGCGGCATGCCATAGACCGAAACCGACGCGAAGTGAAGCGCCCGGCCCCGCTTGGTCACCAAGGCTTCCGCCCGCAACGACGTTGTTTCGCCCCGTTTAGCTCCCCGCAGAAAGCTGCAGTTAAGGCTCACCGTTGCCGCGCTTGGCACGGCTTCGCCTTTAGGTACACCCGCCCACAGCCCTGTGGCGTCCATCAAGGACATCAGCACGCCACCATGAACCATACCTCGCAAATTGCAATGCTCGGATTGCACATCAAGCCTGACCATCGCCCTCTCATTCGGCGCTTCTTCATGGATAAAACCTAAGATCGCCCCGAAGTTAGGCTTTGCCCAATTATTTTCTGAATGTATTTCAGACTCTTGTCGCTCAACTACCATATAGTCTCTCGTTATGAAATTTTCGCCGTCGGCCTCGCTTCGAACACACGTCAAGCGCGGCATAACACGTTATGCCGTTGATTTCACTGAACCTCGGTTTCTCGGGGGAAATTCGCCCCCTGTACCGATACGATGATTCTTCAGCGCTCTAAATATCAACATTTTTCTGAGTCCCTTGTCGGCCCGGAGCGGTGAAAAATGCGCCTATAGTTAGAAGCATGAGGTGGTAGTGACTGGTAAAAATAAAAAAGATGCCTCTGCGACGCACATAAAGACTCGAGAATCTTCTTTGTAATCAACCTATAGTCACCAATCAAATCACCTTCGCTTTCCTCAAATCCGCAATATCGTCTGCTGACATGACAAGGCGCTCTCGAAGGATTCGTTCCGTATCTTCGCCAAGTTTCGGTGGAGCGCGACGCGCGGTCTCGCTGGCCCCATCAAAACGAATACCGAGTCCCACTTGAGGAATCGGTCCTGATGGGCCATCCAGGCAGTAGAGTTGGTTATTCGCTTGCACCAGAGGGTCATCGACCAGTTGTGCCAACGTGTTGATTGGTCCTGCGGGAATCCTATGCCGTGCGAACAAGTCCAGCCATTTTTCGCGCGGATACTCGGCCAGAATTTTAGCGATCTTGGCGACAATGTCCTGGCGCAGCTCGCAGCGCTTGATGTTGGAACTAAGAGAGTCTTGCATACCGTATTCTGGCTGGCCAACCGCCGTCCAGAAGCGATGCCAAATTGCATCGTTTCCAAGACCGAGCGTGATGGGATAATCAGCCGTCTCGAAAACCTGATAGATAGCGACCACTGAGTCAGTGCCGCCGGACCGTCTGGGTAGTTTGCCGGACCCGAGGTAGGGAACGATGCGGGACGCCATGAATCGTGTGGAACTGGCCACCATTGAAATATCGATCTGGGTACCCGAACCGGTACGCTGACGCCCATGTAAAGCCGCGAGTATGGCCAGCGCAGCATCTTGGCCAGCAAGCAGGTCGGATGCCGGCGTCCCGATTTTCTGAGGTGAGCGAGCGGCCTCTCCGGTCAGATCCATGATGCCGGAGTACCCTTCGGCGATCAAATCATAGCAAGGCAGATCGGCCCCTACGCCTTCCAAACCAAAACCCGTAATCGAGACGTGAATCAGCGATGGGTTGATGGCGTGAAGGGTTTGGTAGTCTATGCCCAGCTTAGCCTGGATACGAGAGGCCGTATTCATCACGATAACGTCAGCCTGCTTGACCAGTTCATGAAGGATCCTCCGGCCCGCCGGGAGCGTCAGGTCGAGGGTCAGGCTTTCTTTATTCCTGTTGGCGCTGATGAACCACAACGACTCGTTGTTCAGGAAAGGCGGCCCCCAGTGGCGAGCATCATCCCCACCATCGCGCCTTTCAACTTTGATAATCTCCGCTCCGAGGTCGCCCAGCAGTTGGGTACTGTATGGGCCGGCAATGGAGGTCGTCAGATCCAGTACCGTTACTCCTTGAAGAAAGTTTAATCCGTCGGAATATGGCAATTGCGGCAGTTTGTCGAGAAGGTTCATTGTCGTACTCAGTATGTGAGAGGAAATGGTTGTTGATTGTGATAACGATCAGTTTTTCCCACGCATATCCATACTTCCTATGATCGGGCGCCACTTGTCGATTTCATTGCGTATTAATTGATCGAAATCAGATGGCGAGCCAATTTTGACAATCATGCCCCTGTCACTTAACTGCTTGACGACTTCAGTGTTCGTCATGGCGGTACGGATGTCTGCATTTATACGTTTCACCTCGTCAGGATCCATGCCTTTAGGTCCCAAGATTCCAAACCATGTACTCACCTCATACCCGGGAACACCTGCCTCGCTGATCGTGGGCGTATCTTCAAGAATTGGTACCCGTTGTTGCGACGTTACAGCGAGCGCTCGCACTTTGCCTGCATCAATTTGTCCTTTAGCACCAGGAACGGTATTGACGCTGACGGGTACATGCTCTCCTACAACATTGGATAGGGACTCGGAATCCCCCTTGAAAAACACGGGCTCCATCTTCGCGCCGCTCATAGCTTTGAAAAGCTCACCAGCCAGATGGACAGAGGTGCCGATACCAGAAGTGCCATATGAGAGTAAATCGGGCGCTTCTTTTGAAGCCGCGATCAATTGCATGACGTTTTGGTACGGACTGTTCTTGGGAACCAGTAGCACGTTTGGCACGTCGACTATCTGTGCGATGGGCGTAAAATCGTCGAGCGTTTTATACGGCAATTTTTCATGGACCAGCTCATTGGTTGCATGTCCGCTCGCTACGATGAGCAGTGTGTTTCCATCAGGCGACGAAAGTGCGACCTGCCGTGACCCAATGGTTCCAGCCGCGCCTGGCTTGTTTTCTACCACTACCGGGCGATCCCAAGCCTCGGACAGGCGACTAGCAAGTCCTCGTGCGAGCGTGTCTGTAGCGCCCCCTGCCGTGAATGGCACGATGATTCTTGTCGGCGCGTTTTGCCCAACTGCAGTAAGTGGCAGCGTGATCGCGAAGATCGCCGAAAGTATGAAGCGATAGCTCATTGTTTTCTCCTGTTGTCAGGCGTTATTGATTGTGCCGGGCGGTATGTCGAGTAGTTCCGCCAACACCTCTTCCGTATGTTGTCCGCACGTGGGTGGGGCGAGATAGCGATCAAGTGGCGTCGCGGACATACGCATGGGCGAAGCGATCAAAGGGACAATTCCGCCGCTGATATGCTTCACATGTTTGACGATCTCCCGCGCTCCGGCTTGTGGATCAGCTAAAGCTTCGCTCAGCGTATTAATCGGGCCGGCGACAAGGTTTGCGTTAGTCAATAACGCCAACCAATAAGATTTTTTGTTCGACCTTAGCCGTTCTTCAATCGCTTCTTTGAGAGGCTGGCGATTAATGACGCGAAAGCTATTGCTCTGGTAGCGGATATCGTCGATCAGCGTGGGCAGATCTAGCATCTCACATAGCCTGCGAAACTGAGCATCGTTCCCGGATACGATTACGATCTTTCCGTCGGAGCATGTGAAGACATTTGATGGGGACACAGAGGGCGCGCCATTACCAAAACGTGCAGGCGTTTTTCCAGAAACTAGATAGTGACTGGCCTGGTGCGACATAGCGGCCAACTGGGCGTCGAACATCGAAATATCAATGTACTGACCACGCGCTTCGTCCCGCGTGTCTCGTGCATAAAGCGCTGCCTGAATAGCCATGGCTGCGTAGGTCCCTGCCATCATGTCAGACATAACCAGCCCTACTTTCAGCGGCTCGCCGCCGGGCTCTTCGTCCGGCTTGCCGGTTACGCTCATCAGGCCGCACATCGCCTGCATTACGGTGTCATAACCCATCTGACTGCTGCGCGGGCCTGTTTGGCCATATCCACTGATCGAACAATAGATGATGCGAGGATTTATGCGTGAGATGCTCTCGTAATCAAGACCATACTTACTAAGATTGCCAACCTTAAAGTTTTCTACGAACACATCGCTTTTCCCTGCGAGCTTCAAAACGGCGTCTCGACCTTCTTTAGTCTTGATATCCAGTGCGACAGATCGCTTGTTGCGGTTGACGCTCAGGTAATAGCTTGATTCTTCAGTGGGACAGCCATCGCCATCCAACAGAAATGGAGGCCCTAGGCGGCGCTGATCATCTCCACGACCTGGCTGTTCTACCTTGATAACGTCTGCCCCCAGATCTCCAAGAATCTGCGTGCCCCACGGCCCTGAGAAAACCCGCGTCAAATCCAGGACGCGGATGCCCGCAAGCGGGCGATTGTCTTTAGTGTTCTGTCCGTCCTGTGTGTCGGTCTGCATCAGTTGCCTTCCTTGTGAATCATTCCCACTGTTACGCAAATCCTGTGCCAGATCAACGAGCCGTCTGGCACCAGATATAGACGCGTGCTGAACATGGGACCCCTCAAGAAAGTGACTCTAGGCAGAGCAAACTGTGTGCGTCAACGACACATGCGAGTTTTAGTGCAGAGCAGAGTTTGCAACGCTGTCTTTCTATTGATCTGGCTCGCGATACCAGTTTGGGTGGTACTTTAGAACCAGCGGACCGTCCTCTCTCCACGCAAGGCATCCGCCGATCTTTAAAGGGCGTGGTCCTGAAGAGTCACTCTCTTCACAGGCCTTCCTTCTGGGCATCATTGTTTGCACGGCCAGAGTAGGCAGTAACGCGGCAAGCTCTGAAAGGTGCGAGCAGCGCTCGTGCAATGGAATTCGCTTTGAGATTTCCTTACGGAAGCTTTTGAGCAGGTTCGCGCCTACCAATCGCTCGACACTCACTCCAGCCTCCGGACAGACGGTAGAGAATGGCATCCGCTGCATGCTGGCTTCAGCGTACAGCACATCCATGTTTTGGTTGATCGTAATTCGCAACGCCATCAAATGGATTGGTACGCCACAATCAAAGTGTGAGGCCTGTGAAGTGAAGGGTTCTGCCTTCAGGTCCTCGATCAATGCCTCCAGATCCCAAAGGCCATCTTGACGCTCATAGGCCTGAAGATGGATTGTGCGTGAATGTGCTGCTTTCCTGGGGGACTGAGGCTTGGAAAGAAAATGTGAAGTGGCTACCATATACAGTCTCCGGGTTTGGCGTGCTTAATTTCTTATTAACGCTTACCTGTTGTTAGCACGTTGCGCCAGCTTCGACGAGGGCCGCGATCTCACTGTCCGAAAGACCCGCTTCGGCAAGTACCTCGCGGCTGTGCTCGCCCAAGCATGGCGCCAGGCGTGTAATTTCGCTAGGTGTTTTTTCGAAGCTGACGGGCGGCCGCATCTGTGTCACCGCACCCTCGCTTGGGTGCGACATTTGACTGAACAAACCTACCGCAGACAGGTGTGGGTCAGCGAATAGATCCTCAAGCGTATTGACCCTGGCCACCGGAATACTGAGCGGTTTCAATCGACTGAGCCATTCTTCCGATGTGCGCTGCGCCAGGATTTCGCCAAGGGTCTTATATAAGCTTTCATAATTTTGACTGCGACTGTTTGCCGTCGCGTAACGGTCGTCTGTCGCCAAATCATTGCGATCGACCAATCTGAAGAAATCCTGCCAGTTCTTGTCGGTGTACGGCAACACGCATAAATAGCCATCTTGGGTACGGTGAGGTTTGCGAAGCTGGCTGAGTACGCGCGAGTAGCCTGCGGCACCCTTTGTGGGGTCAAACGTGCGCTCTCCCATATGCTCGACCAGCATGAACGACGTGAAGGATTCGAACATGGGTACTTCAATGCTCTGCCCCTCCCCCGTCCGAAGCTTATGGAACAACGCGCCAAGAACGCTGTATGCAATGGTAAGGCCTGCAACCTTGTCCGCAACGATAGAGGGTGTGAAGCGCGGTTCGCCTGCCAAACCCGCGTTGACGGCGCACAGGCCTGAAAGCCCCTGAATCATGTCATCGTAAGCAGGTTCTTCAGCATAAGGGCCGTCCTTGCCAAAGCCATAGGCGCCGCAATAAACAATGTTTGGATTGATCTCCTTGATCCGCGAATAATCCAGATGGAGACGTTCAATCGCAGCAGGACGCATGGAGTGCACGAAAACATCAGCCTTTTCGATAACTCGGAGTAGCGCCTCATGTGCAGCGGGTAAACGCAGATTGAGCATCAGGCTTTTTTTGTTGCGGTTGACGGCCAAATGAATTGGCCCCATCGCTTCGCTACGGCCGACGCCCATATGTCGCATGATGTCGCCCTGGGGGCTTTCCACTTTGATTACGTCGGCACCCATGTCACCGAAAATTTGCGTGGCATAGGGCCCCATCACCATTGACGTTAGATCAACGATCTTGATTCCAGATAACGGACCGGACATACGATTCCTCTACACAAGTTCACTACCGCCCCATCGGATCGTACTAAACGCCGTGGACCCTGGGAAGAAAACCTTACTTGGTAATTTTCCTTAAAATAATTCGAAGCAAGTTCAATGCCAGGTTGCATCACATGTGTATAGGCCTTGCGGATAGTCGCCGGCGTGTCAATTACAAGAAGAACCTGCACTCGGCAAATACACTTGTCTTCCACAGCGACATTGGTGGCGGCCGTATGATCGAGATAGCGGCAAGTACGCGGCGAACCGGTTTAATGACTCGGAGTTGGGTAATGGTAGGTTCAGTCCGCTCCGCCAGGCGGATACTGGCGCTGTTATCCCCACGCTGTATGCAGCGAGCACTGAACGGGAAGCCATCGCCAAATTCTACTGCGTGACCCTGGGGCGCGACCTGCAGGGCGCGCTGCACATGAGTTCGCCCATCTTCACCAACGCGCTACGAGCCGTTAACTTGGACATTAATGGGAATGGTCGCCACAGACTTGGAACCGTTTGCTTTTTGCGACAGACAAAAATCCATCTACCGCGCACACGCGCCCGGGCGCTCTAGCTCTGGCTCTGGACGTACTTTCCCCATGCGCAAGGCCTGTACGGACTTCACAGCTCAAGCGTACATGCTTTTTGACGTCGGCGTGAAGTCCTCGAGTGATGTGTGATCACCCAGCACAATTGGCTCCGACAAATACCATGGCAAATATTTGGTTTGATAGTAGTCTTCGATTTATCATCGATTAGAAAGCTTGTGATTTGACATGGCCACCATTCCCGACAATAAGCGACGCCAGAACCAAAAGAGCCCTACCGCCGAGCAGCGTTGCCGCGATCGGCATGTGATCCAGGAGCAATCCGCCCTGTGCACTCCCGGCATGATGGAGAGTTGAATGGCTGCCACAATGAGCCCGCCACTGCTTTCCGGCTTATCGCTTATTCCCCTGCAAAGTAAGTGCCGTCAAACCGTCACGCCCGCTCTAGATCGACGCTAAAACCCAAAATTGGGTAACGACGATATTGACAAATCGCCACTGGCGGAGACCCGAAGAGAGCATCCTTTCATGAATGTTGCTCATAACCGCATACCATCTATAAACAGCACCGTGTTTAAATCTAACGGTTGATACGCTTTTAAAAAGCACAGCGTTGAGCCTCCTGACACCCATGCAGCCGGGTCGAGCATGGGTGACTCCATCGCCGCAGGAGTAGCCGCCACGGCCGAAGCACCGGGATGGCTCATCTTGCCAAGTGACTCGCCTTTGATCACATCAAAAAGTTTGCGCTGTGTGGCGCAGGCACTAGCGCCGCATACGTTGTCGTGCCGAGCTGGCGCGAACGCCAGGGCCACCCCGTCGGGTTTGGAGCGGAATGCTTCAATGCGCTGATGCATCTGTCCAGCGATACTGGCGCCGCAACCGTAGTAAGAAACCGCCGTTCATCTGGCGCGGTGCTGGATCTACCCCTGGATGACATGGGCATTGTGATGGACGTGGATACGATGGAGGACTTAGCCAACGCAGAAGCGCTACTTCGTGCTCGAAGCCAGCCAAACGAGAGAGAGGCGAATGGAAACTATTGATGTCGGCGTCCTGCGCACCTTGCGGGACTGGCGCGCTGACGGTCATCGGGCTCTGCTGGCGACAGTCATTAGAACCTGGGGATCCTCACCACGGCCGGTAGGGGCAATGATGGCGTTACGCGAGGATGGGCGCGCCGTGGGCTCCGTCTCCGGAAGATGTATCGAGGACGATCTGATTTTCCGCTATACACGCGCTCACGGAGTACAAGGTATTCCTTGCGAGTCTCCACAAGTGCTGCGCTATGGCGTGAGTGCCGACGAAGCGCACCGGTTCGGGCTTCCGTGCGGCGGCACACTGGAACTGCTGCTGGAGTTCGGCCCGCAACACGAATCATTGGGCGAGCTAGTGCGAAGGCTGGAGACCGGCGAGCTTGTGCGCCGCACTGTCTGCTGTCTCGACGGGAGCGTCACACTCGAACATGCCGATGCACCCGAACAGCTGCGGTTCGATGGCAGCTACCTCACGAGTATCTTCGGCCCCGAGTACCGCATGCTCCTGATCGAAGCGGGAATGCTAACCGAGTACCTGTCCACGATGGCGCTGTTCAACGGATTCTCCGTGACGATATGCGATCCACGGGTGGAATACATGGATGCATGGTCATTACCTGGCGTGCAGAAAGTCGTCGAAATGCCCGACGATGCGGTCGTAGCCTTCCGCCCCGATCAGCGCAGCTGCATCGTCGCGCTCAGCCACGATCCAAAGCTCGATGACCTGGCACTACTAGAGGCGCTTCGCAGCTCCGCATTCTACGTGGGTGCCATTGGCTCGCGACGCAACAACGACAGCCGGCGCGCCCGGATGATCGAGCATTTCGACGAGACGCAGGCGTCGCTCGAACGCCTTCGGGGCCCCGTGGGAATCTACATCGGCAGCAAGACGCCGGCCGAAATCGCCGTAAGCGTGATGGCGGAAATACTTGCCGTTAAAAACGGCATACGTCTGCCTCGCGAATGGTCCGTCGCTCAGGCCAAGAAACAGCAAGAAGCTGCAGCCACGCGGACCGACGATCTCGTTGCAACAGAAGGCCCATTCGATGCTGCCCGGCAGCTTCTGGAACGGCTTGTCATTCAGACGCGTAAGCAACGGCGCCATCGCCGTATTGACCTCGTGCACGCTGGCGAACTTCTGGTGGCGCAGCCGCGCCATGATCCAGCGTTCGACCACTTGAACGGCCAACTCCGCTTTGGCTTTGTCCTGCGGATGACGGGGCCGCGCCGGAAGGATCGACGTGCCATAGTGGCGTGCGAAGTCGAGCACTGTGTCGTTGCTGCGCGGCTCGTAGCGATCTGCCTGCGAGATCATGGCGCGCGGGTTATCCGGTACGATCAACTGCGGACAACCCCCGATGAAGGCCAGCGCGCGAGCCGTCGATTCGATCCAGTCGGCCATCGTTTCACGCGGCGTGGCACAGGCATAGGTATAGCTCGAGGCGCCCAGCGCCCCCACGAAGATGTGGGCGCGACTGCCGTCGGTCAGCGCAATGGTGGGGCCCGCGTAGTCGATGAACAGCTTCTCGCCGGCCCGGTGTATCTGACGCATCGAGTGCTTAAGTTGCTTGGCGAAGCGTCGGTAATTCTCGCAGAACTGCGAGTAGCTGTAGGTGTGCGCATCGGCGTGGTCGGCGCGGCGCTCCTCCCTCAGCAGCATCAATGTCATGCCCTTGTGGCGCAGCGCCTGGTGCAGGCGCCCGTAGTCCGGCTGCACGTGGTCGCGGGGCTGTTCTGGGGCCCCCAGCAGGCGCCGCTTCAGGGCGGCTTCGTCCAATGCTTGCACGGTCGGCCAGTCTAGGCCTGCCGCGCCCGCCAAGCCGACATACTTGGTGACGACACCCTTTGAAATGCCCAGCGCCGTGGCGATCTGCTGGTGCGAGAGCTTGGCGTCCAGCTTTAAACGCAGTACGTCTTTTATCTTACGCATAGTGATCCTTAATACCGGCACGCTGTCTCCAGACAAAAGCTGGCAGCGTACTCGGTTGGTTGCTATATGCGTAACATCATTCCTGCGCGATACGACGCCGTTCCGGTATCGTGACCGCTGATTCCGGCATCATGACCGCCGATTCCGGTGTCCCCGGAAATCGGTCACGATAGACCGGAATGGGTGGTCGCGATGGACCAGAATGGCCGGTCACGATAGGCCGGAATACCCAATTGAGCAAAAGGACAGTATCCGCTGGTTGCAAAACGTGCAGCAATCAACAGCATTGCTAGGTTGCCCAGATGAATGCATTCACGTTGGCGATCATGAATGCGACATCTATGAATTATTCAGTACCGCTCAAGAGTTAGGCACACACTTTCTGGTGCGCACGTGTGCTGATCGGCTCTGTGGCGATGGCACGCACACAGTGGCGCAGGAGATGTGCGTTTGCGCCTTCTGCCGTCGCGCGCTAAGCGCAGCCGGTATCCTGAATTGACGGCGACCGTCATTCACGCTCGAGAAAAGGACAAGCCTAAAGGGCGAGATCCCATCGGCTGGAAGCTGGTAACGGATATGCCGGTATGCACTCGAACCGAGGCCATCGAGAAGCTGCGTTGGTATGCATTACGCTGGAAAACCGAAGTGTTCCACTACATCCTGAAATCAGGCTGCAGGGTTGAGCAGTCCAAGCTTCGCACGGCGCAACGTCGCGTTAACCTGATCGCCCTGTGCTGCATTGTGAGCTGGCGTATCTTCTGGCTCACCATGATTCAGCGCTCGGCCCCCAGAGCACCACCCGAGGTGGCATTTACCGCCTGCGAAAGACTCGTCTTGCGCAAGATATCGCAGCAGTGGCACACGCCGTTAACGCACCAGTCTCGTCTGAAAGACTACCTGATTTGCCTCGCTCGGCTTGGCGGCTATCTCGCGCGAGCACATGATCCGCCTCCGGGCAACTTGTTTATCTGGAGAGGCATGCGTCGGCTTAGCGATTTGCTACTGGGCGCGCAAATCGTCAAAAGATGTGGGTAATAGCAAGGTTCCCAGTGCACTTACTCACCTTGTCGGGCTCCCGAGACTCGAAACGACACAGACAAGACACATCGTGTCTTTATACCGGACATTGTGTCATAAAACTAGACATAGTGTTGCTGCAACTGTGCGGTCGCAGCACGGCTTTGCTGAACGGATTCCATCAGAATCAACTGGAAATTCAAAGAAGTGATGACGAACTGGCATAGTCCTTGCTTACACCATCGGCATGTGCTCATTATGGTGAATATGGGGTTGTTCTGTATAAACGACAAGGGGCCGAAGAAAATAGTCAAATTGGCAAGCGTAAGGACGCGATATGCGAGCATTCCAGAATGAATACTAAACGGATTTCATGATGGAAACGTGGTCCGGTCTGATGCCCGCGCGTTCTTCTGCACATTCGGCAGACCCATACAGGCAAATCCGACCCTAACACTGAAGACCGGTATTTACGCTGTGATACCCCAACAAATCGTTGAGAGTCATCGTACCGTTTGCTGCGGGCGGAATTACCGATGTGGTTAGTCGCATCGTCGCTCAGGAGATGTCAAACGACCTGGGCCAAACGATCATTGTGGAGAACAAGCCAGGCGTGGGCGGCAGCCTTGGGGCCAAGTTCCTGAGCCAGGCGGCTCCTGACGGCTACACCCTCGGAGTCACGACAAACGGCACCATGGCGGCCAACAAGTTTCTTTATAAAGATATCGGCTACGACCCGGAAAGCGACTTTGACCAGTTGGCCGTGATGTTCGCCGTACCCTACATGATCATTGCCAGTGAGAGTTCCGGACTTAAGTCTTTTGAAGACTTGATGAAAAGAGCCGAGGGCGGCGGCGAAAAGCTCAGCATGGCAAACGGCGGCTACGGTACTGCGGTTCACTTGATGGCCGAGAGCTTCACGAATGCTGCGCAGATTGAGGTTTCGCATATCCCGTACAAGGGCGAGGCGCCCGCTGTCACCGATGTCCTCGGCGGTCACGCGCCGCTTGGCATCAGCAGCTATTCTTCAATCGCACAACACATCCCCACCGGCAAAGTGACCGTGCTGGCGGTGACGTCGAAAGACAGGCTGACTATGTTGCCGGACGTGCCCACGCTTTCAGAGTTAGGGTATGACCTGCCTGTGAAGGAAGCGTGGTTCGGCCTTGCAGCACCTAAGGGCCTTGATCCGAAAGTCACGGAAAGAATCGAAAAGTCGATTTCCACAAGCTTGAACTCCGCTGCAGTCAACGAGAAAGTCAGCACCATTGGCGGTCGCGTCATCAATTCCAACGCAGCCGAAAGCAAGGCATTCGTTAAGAGTGAAATTCCTCGGTGGGGTCAAGTTATCCAGCAAGCCAACATCAAGCCGAACTGAGGGAAGGGAATATGAATCCGAGAACGCCAATTATTGTTGGTGTTGGCTGCATCACAGATCGGGGCCGAGTGCCCCGCACCGACAGGTCAAGATATGATTTGTTGGCTGAAGCAGCCGACCTTGCGCTGGCCGACACGCAGTCCGAAGCGTTCAGAGACAGTATCGATACGCTGGTTGTGATTCGGTCGCATGCTGATACGTCGCCACGATTTAGCCATGGCTTTGGAAGCTCTACGAATCCCCCAAAGAGTGTTGCCAACCGGCTGAACATCACGCCTAAGCGGAATGTTTACACCTGGTACAGCGGCAACATGCCCCAGTACGCTGCAAATTGGGCGTCTGAGAAGATCGTAAGGGGCGAAATGGATTCCGAGGGAAAAATGGGTGTTCCTCCATGGATATGCTGATGCCAACGACCATTGGTTCGTGACAGAAAAGGCCGACCTTTGCTCGTCGCCCGCGGTCCGAATCGCGTCTCGATCGGCGTTAGAGATGGCAGGATTAAGCATCGACGATATCGATCACTTCGACCTATACAGCTGTTTTCCTTCCGCCGTTGAGATCACCTGCAAGGAGTTGGGGATTTCCGAAGACGACCCCAGGGGGCTGACTGTGACCGGCGGCTTACCCTATTACGGCGGACCTGGCAACAGCTACGTCGTGATGTCGATATGCGAGATGATGAAGAAGCTGCGCGAGGATACATCTGGCACACCACCGGATCAGGCAAGACGATGACCAGCTTCAAGTCTGCCCAACTCATCGCCAATTCCAAAGACGCAGACAAGGTGGTGTTTTTGCTTGACCGTATCGAGCTGGGCACGCAGACGCTACTGGCCTACCGTGATTTCGCCGGAGACGGCAACGAGGTGCAGGCCACGGAACACACAGGCATTCTCGTCAAGAAGCTCAAAAGCACCGATCCCGTCGATACCCTGATCGTCAGCTCCATCCAGAAGATGAGCAGGCTCAAGGATGAAGAAGACGGCCTCAAGGCGCACGATCTGGATACCATGCGCGCCAAGCGCATCGTGTTCATCGTTGATGAATGTCACCGCTCCACGTTTGGCGACATGCTCATTGATATCAAAAAGAGCTTTTCCGGCGCGATCTTGTTCGGCTTCAGCGGCACGCCCATCCACAAGGAGAACGTCCGCAAGGACAACACCACCACCGATGTGTTCGGCGATGAGCTGCACCGCTACAGCATCGCCGACGGTATTCGTGACAAGAACGTCCTCGGCTTCGATCCGTACCAAATGCTCACCTATCGCGACCGTGACCTACGGCAGGCCGTTGCGCTGGAAAAAGCCAAAGCCACAACGGTGACTGAAGCGCTGGCCGATACGGCGAAAAAGAAAGTCTTCAATCGTTACATGAACGATGTGCCGATGGCGGGGTATCGGGATGCTTCGGGCGTCTATCAAAAAGGCATCGAAGACCATCTGCCCAACAGCCAATACCGCCACGCCCAGCACCAGGATGCGGTGATAGACGACATGGCAGCAAACTGGGAGACCCTGAGCCAAGGCAGTAAATTCCACGCCATCTTTGCCACCAGCAGCATCCTAGAGGCCATCACCTACTACCGCCTAATGAAGGCGCGGTGCCCGGCGCTGAAGATCACCGCACTTTTTGATCCGAATATCAGTGACGAAGACGGCGGCTGTGATCCGGCGTTTAAAACGGACGGACTTGTCGAGATTCTGGAGGATTACAACGCCGCCTACGGGCAGAAGTTTGACCTCGGAACGCACGCGAAATTCAAGGAAGACTTGGCCTACCGCCTCGCGCATAAAAAGGCCTATATTCGTATCGAGGCCGAGCCGGGCAAGCGACTTGACCTATTGATCGTAGTGAATCAGATGCTCACCGGTTTCGACTCGAAATGGGTGAATACGCTCTACCTCGACAAGCTGCTGGAATACGAAAACATCATTCAGGCGTTCTCGCGCACCAATCGCCTGTTCGGGCCAGACAAGCCCTTTGGCAGCATCCGCTACTACCGCAAGCCCCATACGATGACGCGCAATGTCGAGGCCGCCGTGAAACTTTATTCCGGCGACAAACCGATTGGCCTGTTCGCCGATCGGTTGCCGATGAACCTGGAGCGGATGAATGCTAGCTTTGCTGAAATCGACGCCATCTTCAGCGCAGCAGGCATCGAGGACTTCACCAAGCTACCGGACGACCTTGCAGCGCGTGCGGCCTTTGCCAAGGAGTTCAACCAATTCAGCGCCATCTTAGAGGCTGCGAAGATCCAAGGCTTTAGCTGGGAGAAATCGGTTTATGAGTTTGGTGAAGACCCCGCGACGCGGGTCCAGCTGGCCCTTAGCCAGCATCACTATCTGACGCTACTGCAACGCTACAAAGAACTCGGCGGCAGTGGCGGCGGCGGTGGCAGCGAGGATATTCCCTTCGATATTGATAGCCATATAACCGAAATCGACACAGGCAAGATCGACGCCGACTACATGAACGCGCGCTTTGAAAAATATCTCAAAGTGCTGCAAAGCGGCGATCAGCAAGCCAAGGAAGCCACTTTGGCCGATTTGCACCGCTCATTTACATCGCTCTCACAGGAAGACCAAAAAATCGCCGAAATCTTTCTCCGCGACATCCAGCGCGGTGATGTGCAGATCGACCCATGCTGCACCTTCCACGACTACTTGAGCGACTACAAAGCAGAGGCCGTGAACGAGAAAATTGCGGCCATCGTCTCTTGCCTCGGCCTGGACCCAGCGAAGCTCATCGCCCTGATGAATACCCAGCTCACTGAATCCAATCTCAATGAATATGGCCGCTTTGATGACCTGCGGGGAACGCTGGATCAGCAAAAGGCAATGGCCTACTTTGAAGGCCTAGAAGGTAAGCCGCTGCCGATGTTCCGGGTCAACATCAAAGCTTCTAATCTGCTGAGTGACTTTCTTCTTCGGGGTGGTATCGAGCTAAAGACAGCAAGTTAAGAAGAAGTCGCATGGAGGCACATAACCTCCAATTCACCCACATCGGTGGCACACCAGCCTCAATTGGAAGTACTGTTTGCGTCCGTTAATTAGCTGACGCTGCCTGCTGCACCTTTACGACATCACTGGCAACGATCTAATGCGGCATCTTCGCACACGGCTTTGCCCGCGCGCACTGCGATGACTCTGGGCGTGACTATCTAGCCGTCTTCTCCTGCAAAGGTCGCAGCGTCTGCCCCTGGTGCAACAGGTGACACATGGCATAGGCCGCGACGAACTGCAATTGGTGGGCCAGAAGTCATTGAGACAAGTGCCGATTTGGGCATACCTTGCGAATCCACTGCATCGATCTGGCTATCAGCTCCCTGCCATCAATGGCCACATAACAGTCGCAACCTAGCCTTCCCTTGTGGGTCGAATGCAGCCACTGACTGCACTCTCCATCAGCAGGGTCGCAACTCCCCAATCTAAGCCAAATAGTGCACGGGTGCATCTACCTTTTTGGGCCAAAACACCACTCCGCTCATAGTGAGACTAAAACTTAAGCGCATTTATGTCGTAAATTCGCAAAGGGCGAAAGGAATATCTTTTATCGATCGGCAAATTTCCGTTTCGGCAATTAACACCGCATCGATTCATGCAAACCAAAATGGCAGATTATGCCCACGCTTTATAGGATCTTAGCTACGGTTGAACGAGTATTGGACGAATTTGGAAAAGGCGGACTTTATTTCCAAAGGGCGGACTTTATTTCTGCACTTCAAAACCGACTGCATTTCCACGCCGCCTACTCCACCGTCACACTCTTCGCCAAATTCCGCGGCTTATCCACATCAGTCCCTCTCGCGCACGCCGTGTGATACGCCAGCAACTGCAGCGGTATCGTGTGCAGAATAGGCGACAATTTCCCGTAATTCTCCGGCATGCGAATCACGTGTATCCCTTCGCTGCTTCCAATCCTGGTATCGGCATCGGCGAATACATACAGCTCACCGCCGCGCGCATGGACCTCCTGCATATTGGATTTCAACTTTTCCAGCAGTTCATCCCGCGGTGCGATCGTGACCACAGGCATGGCTTCCGTCACCAACGCCAGCGGACCATGCTTCAATTCACCCGCGGGATAAGCCTCGGCATGAATGTAGCTGATTTCCTTAAGCTTTAACGCGCCTTCCAGGGCAATGGGATAGTGCATGCCGCGCCCCAGGAACAAGGCGTTTTCCTTGCTGGCAAAGCGGTCGGCCCAGGCCATGATCTGCGGTTCCAACGCCAGTACGGCTCCGATGGCAACCGGCAGGTGGCGCAGCGCTTTCAAGGACTCCGCCTCTTTCACTTCACTCAATTGGTCCTTGGCCTGGGCCAAGGCCAACGCCAGCAAGAACAAGGCGGTCAGCTGCGTGGTAAACGCTTTGGTGGACGCCACGCCGATTTCCACGCCTGCGCGCGTGATGTAGGCCAGTTTGCATTCACGCACCATGGCACTGGTGGCAACGTTGCAGATCGTCAGGGTGTGTTCCATGCCCAGGCCGCGTGCGTGTTTTAAGGCGGCAAGGGTGTCGGCGGTTTCGCCGGACTGGGAAATGGTGACGACTAGGCTGCGCGGGTTGGGCACGCTGTCGCGATAACGGTATTCGCTGGCGATTTCAACGTTCACCGGTATCTTGGCGATGGATTCTATCCAGTAGCGTGCGGTCAATCCGGCGTAATAGCTGGTGCCGCAAGCCAGAATCAACACGTTGTCGATGTCCTTGAACACTTTATAGGCTTGGTCGCCAAACAGTTCCGGCGTAATGCTTTCAATGTCTTGCAGGGTGTCGGCCACGGCGCGCGGCTGCTCGAAAATTTCCTTCTGCATGTAGTGGCGATATGGCCCTAGCTCGGCCGCTCCTGTGTGCACTTGCACGGTGTGGACTTCGCGGTCCACGGCACGACCGTCGCTGTCGGTGATCCATACTCGTGCCAGTTGTAGGTCGACGACGTCGCCATCTTCAAGATAGATGATCTGATCGGTGGTGCCGGCCAGCGCTAATGCATCGGATGCCAGGAAGTTTTCATTGACGCCACGGCCCACGACCAGTGGCGATCCGTGGCGTGCGCCGACTACTCGGTGGGGTTCGTCGCGGCAGAATACGGCAATGGCGTAGGCGCCCGAAAGACGACGGATTGCCTGCTGCACCGCGTCACGAAGATCACCGGCATACAGGTGATCGACCAGATGTGCGATGACCTCGGTGTCGGTCTGGCTTTCGAATACATAACCCGCGGCCTGCAGTTCTTCGCGAAGTTCGTCGTGATTCTCGATAATGCCGTTATGCACGAGCGCGATGCGGGGCGAGCTCTTGGCATGGCCGGAAAAATGGGGATGGGCATTGTGGGTGGCGGGGGCGCCATGGGTCGCCCAGCGGGTATGTGCAATTCCTGTGAAGCCAGCGACCTTGTCTTTTTCGACTTGCGACTGGAGTTCGGCAACCCGCTCTGTACTGCGCGCGCGCCGCAATTCACCATCGGCGTACACGGCCACGCCGCAGGAGTCGTATCCACGGTATTCCAGGCGTTTAAGCCCTTCCAGAAGAACAGGGGTGATGTCGCGTTGCGCCACTGCGCCAACAATTCCGCACATAGATAAACTCCGGCCGATGTCAAAGAAAGGCTATTGTGCGCAACATTGAAAGAAATAAGGTTTCTTATTGAAGGCATAAATGGTATTTTATTTCCATACTAGCTTACTATGTAATTTTATTTCAAATTGAATAGTGAATAGAAATAAATGACGGAACCTACTGCTCCCCTGGAGCTCGACGAGCTCGACCTTCGGATACTCGAACACCTACAAGCCGACAACTCCATGACCAATCAGGACCTTGCACAGCTTGTGCACGCCTCGCCCCCGACCTGCCTGCGGCGTGTCCGCCGCCTTATACAGGAAGGCATCATCCACAAACAGGTCGCCATCCTCGACCCCCAAAAAGTCGGTCAAGGGCTGACTGCCATTATTGAAATCACGATGGACGTGCAAACCGCCGAGCATCTAGATGCGTTTGAAGCAAGCCTGGCCGACGATCCCGCCATTCTGCAGTGCTATCGCGTGTCGCCCGGGCCCGACTTCATTGTGATTGCGCAGGTGGCTGACATGCCTGCCTACCACGCACTGGCGCATCGGACGTTCACTTCTCGCGCCAATGTGCGCAATGTCCGAACGTTTTTCTCCATGCATCGAAGCAAGTTCGAGACGCGCATGACGCTCGCAAGAAAAGGAAACTGACCCGACAATGCCTAGGTGTTCCGGTCGATCAAACGTTGGTACTGCACCAGGTAACGCTTGGCCATGACGCCGGCATCGTGCTCACGCAAGACATAGTCGCGTGCGTTCTCGACCATGCTGGCCCGCAGGCTGCGATCATTTAATACGCGGTCCATGCCGGCCGCCAGCGCTTCGTGATCGCCCGCCGCGCACATGATTCCTCGGCCGCCCGCCAGGATTTCAGCCAGCCCGCCTGCATTGGTGGCGACGACGGGAACCGAGTACAAGAACGCATCCAGCACACTCGTGCCCAAAGCCTCGCTTCGGGAGCTCAGGACGAATACGTCCATGAGCCGGTACAGATCATCGATGCCGGACTGGAAACCCGCGAACAAATAGATATTCTCGAGGCTCAGCTCGCGCACCAGTGCGCGTGCTTCTGATTCTGATCCACCGCCCGCCCCCAAATGCAAAAACACAAAATCGCTGCGCAACTGGTGCAGGCGATGTACAGCCCGTATCAACGTGCAAGGGTCTTTGTCGGCGGTTAATGCGGCTGCGGTGGCAAGCACTCGTTTATCGGCCAGGTCAAATTGCCGGGTAAATGCTGCAATGTGTCCTTGGTCCAATGCTTTAACCTCGATGGCGCTCGGGATGATGCTTGCCACCAGGCCAAGTCGACGCGGCTCTGAAGCCGCAGCCTGGCTGATGGCAACAAGCACGTCGGCCCTACGCCACTTCCAGGCAGTCTGGCGTTCGCGCCGTTTTACCGGGAAAGCGGTCCGCCGAGTGAAGACGACGCGGCGCCCCAGCAAAGGCTTCAGCAGTGCCAGCCAGGTCATCATATTGGCGGTTTGCGCATGCAAAATATCGTAGCGGCGGCCATGACGAACGAGAAAGCCGCATAGTGCCGGCACGTTGGCCGGCTCATGCACTGTGAATCCCTGGGCTATGGCCTGGCGGGCAAGCTCGCCCCCGCGACGCGCCAGCAGCGATACGTCATGCCCGGCATCCCGGAACTGCCGCATGCTCAGCAAGGTTTGTCGCTCGCCGCCCCGCCAGCCGCGTTCGAAATTCATCTGCAGTATGCGCATGATGGTTTAGAGCTCCAGGTCCAGGGAAGGATTCAACTGCCGCCAGATATTGATAACCACCGCGATCAGGGCGCAGGTGATGGCGGCCGATACACCCAGCACGGCGCCTTGCGTCTGGCTGACATTGAAGGCGATGGCAACCAGGGCGGTGCCAAAGCTCTGGCCGAAGACGCGGGTGGTGGCCTGCATGCCGCCGGCCGCACCGCTGCGATGCCGTGGCGCGCCGGCCAACATCGCCCGATTGTTGGGTGTCTGGAAAAACCCGAAACCCACGCCGCCCATCAGCATCGCCGCCATCAACCATCCGAAGGCTGCGCCGGCCGGAAGCATGATGACCCAGAACAGTCCCGTCGCCATCCCCGCCGCGCCAATACCGCACAACACGGCAATGGAGCAGCGATTCGACAGGAGTCCCGCAACGGGCGCCATGACTGCAACGCCTATCGACCAGGCGCCCAGCAAGAGGCCGACATCGCCGAAGGAAAAAGCGAGCTCCTGGTGAAAATAGAAGGGCAGCGAGACAAACGCCGCCATCTGTGCGGCAAATGAAAATGCCGATGCACCGACGGCGTATGCAATAGGCGTAATGCGCAGCAAATCGATGGGAACGATGGGCGCAACCTGTCCGCGCGAACGCCGTACCAATATCCATCCGGCCAGGCCCGCCACGATCAGGCAAAGCGCGGCACGCGTGGGATTCTTGACAATCGCATCCAGTCCCACGATCGACAAGCCAAATACCGGCACACTCAGCGCACAGGCGATCCAGTCGAACCGACCCCGACTGCGTGGTACCTCGGGCAGGAAGCGGATGCAAAAATAAGCGGCGACGCCTATCGGGATATTGACGAGGAATATCCACTGCCATGATGCCAGTTGCAGGATGAATGCACCTACTGTGGGACCCAATACCGCCATCACCCCCACCGTCATGGCGTTGACACTGATGCCCGTTCCCAGTTTGTTGAGCGGATAGGTATTGCGCACCAAGCCGCCAAACATGCACATCAGCATGGCGGAACCCAATCCTTGCACAATGCGCGACAGTGTCAACGTCAGCAAAGAGTTCGACATGGCCGATGTGATCGACGAGAGCAGGAATATGGTCATGCCGATCGCGAACATGCGCCGGAAGCCGATGCGCTCGGCCACGGCCGATAGCGGCAATAAGGAGACCACCACCGTCAGGTTGTAGGCGATGACCACCCACACCACGGCGGCTGGATCGATTTCCAACTGATGGGCAATGGCCGGCAAGGCGACGTTGGCCATGCTGGAATCCAGCACCGTGATGGTGATGGCCAGCAACAAGCCGAGCGCGGCCCAATAGCGTTCAGGCGTGGGCAATCCGTCAGGCAGATTCGTGGGCCTCGGCCGAGGTGCAGCGTCAGGCACGGTCAGGACTTCTTGACGGGACGCACCCAACTCTTGATAGTCTGCTGCACCGATCGTGATATGGTCAACTGGTCCGGAGGCGCGTCTTTGGTCAAGGTCGTGCCGGCACCCAGCGTAGCGCCACGACCGACCCGTACCGGCGCCACCAGTTGAGTGTCCGATCCGATGAAGGCGTCGTCCTCGATGATGGTCTGCGACTTGTTCACGCCGTCGTAGTTGCAGGTAATGGTGCCAGCGCCTATGTTCACGCGTTGCCCTATTACGGCATCGCCGATATAGGCAAGGTGATTGGCTTTTGAACCTTTACCCAGCTGGCTTTTCTTGATTTCCACGAAATTGCCGACGTGGGCTTGCGTGCCGATATCGGCACCCGGCCGCAGGCGCGCGTATGGTCCTATGCGTGCCTCATCGGCAATCGTCGCTTCCTGGATATGGCTGAAGGCTTCGACATGCGTGCCCGCGCCGATGACGGCGTCTTTGATGACGCAATGCGGGCCGATGCGGACACCGTCGGCCAGCTTGACCACACCTTCAAAAACGCAACCGACGTCAATGGAGACATCGCGGCCGCAGTCCAGCGAACCGCGCAAATCGAAACGAGCGGGGTCGGCCAGCGTAACGCCCTTTTCCAGTAACCGGCGGGCTTGCTCGCCCTGCCAATCGCGTTCCAGTTGTGCCTGCTGGATACGGCTGTTCACGCCCAGCGTTTCCCAGCCCGCTGAAGGCTGCGCGGCATGCACCGGCAAACCGTCCTGCACAGAAAGCCCGACCACATCGGTAAGGTAGTACTCACCCTGGGCGTTATTGTTGTTGATGCGTGTAAGCCAGTTTTTGAGCCGGCCCGTGGGGGCAACCAGAATGCCAGTATTCACCTCGGCGATGGCGTGCTCGGCTGGCGTGGCATCTTTGTGCTCGACGATACGCAGCACTTCGCCGCTATCGTTTCGTACGATGCGGCCATAACCGGTGGGATCGGCCAATGTCTCGGTGAGCACCGCCATGCCTTGTCCCCTTGCCTCCAACAGCCGCTGGAAGGTCCCGGTCTGCACCAGAGGGACATCGCCATACAGCACCAGCGTGGCGTCCTGCGCGGCCGCTTGCCCTTCGAGCAAAAGGCCGGCCGCCTGCTGCACGGCATGCGCGGTGCCATGCTGCGGAACTTGCATGACGAAGTGCAGGTCCGCCTGATCGGCAAACGCCGCCTTGACGCGATCGGCGCCATGTCCTACCACGATGATGATACGGTCCGGCCCAAGCTGCCTAGCGTTGTCCAGGACATGGGCGAGCATGGGTTTGCCGGCCAGCGGGTGCAATACTTTTGGTAAATCGGACTGCATGCGTTTGCCCAGACCGGCGGCAAGAATAACAATATTGAGCATGAAATTACTTAAAAAATGAGTAAAGAATTATGGCTTTCGCGCGGCCGGCGCCCGCTTGCGCGTCGTTGCTTTCTTGGCCGCGGCTTTTCGCGGCGCCGGGGACTGGCTCGCGGTGGCACCTTGTGCCTTGGTTCTGCCCTTGCCCAAGGTCGAGTCGGCCGACACACTTGAAGCTGCCTGTTGCGCCGCAGTCTTCACCGCCTCGGCGCCCTGCAGGGTCGCGGTTGTAGCCGCCGCCAGCGTGTCGAATTGCTTTTGCACCATGTCCCACCATGCCTGGGCGGCGGCGGTCGTCCCGGCGGCATTGCTTTCGGCCGTGTCTTTGGACGGCTCGCTGTTGCCCTTGCCCGTGGCAGCGGCCGACGACGACCCGCTGCCTTGCGAGGCAGGCGCCACCATGCCCAGCGCCACTTCCAGTGGTGACGGTCCGTTCGGGGCGCTTGCTGCGGCGGTCGCCGATGTCATGAACGACTTAAGGGTGGCAATGGTTGAACGCTGTACTTCAAGCCCCTGTATGGTGCTGGAGAGCATGGACAGGTTCAGGCGCAGCCAGTTTTCCACAGCTCGCAAATCGCTGATGCGCCGCTCGAGGTCTTCGACTGAAATAGGCGCCGCCATTGCACCGGCATTCGCGCCGCCGGCGCTTGCCAGCCCTTGCCAGGCCTGGCGCATCATCTCCATGCTGGCGATAAGTGGGTTCTGGGCCATATCGCCGGTTTGACCGAAACCGGGCAATACAAACGGATTGTTGTTTTGAGTGACCATGTCGCCTCCTTGAGCACAATCGTAGGGGACCCTGGCTGCGTACCGTTATGTGCGCCGGACCAGGTCTCACGCTAGCTTAAACTGAACCCGGGCCGCCGTCTAATGGCCGTGGAGCCCAGCACTCGGCGCTACCGGATAAGTCCTTCGCGCACCCGCTTGCGCAAACCTTCGAGAATGACCAGCTCGGCCTCCCGCGTAAACTCGCCCGACTCGACCATCGCCCACAATTCATCGATGTCGACTTGCCGGATCTCACTGACTTCGCCGTCCAGGTTTCTAGGCGTCACCGATTCATGCAGGATGCAGTCACTGACAAGCACGTCCTCGACCTGATAGCCTTCCGGCAGGCGTCGGTGCATGCGCAGGATAATGCGCAAAGGAGACCTGTCCTCGATGTCGCTGGCGATCAGTCCGGCCTCTTCGTTGCTTTCCCGCAACAAAGAAACATCAAGGCTTTCCCCGGCGCCGGCCAGCCCGCCGACCAGCGTATCCCACATGCCGGGATCAGTCGACTTGCTTAAGGCGCGGCGTGCGATCCACAGCTTGCCCTCGGGCGTCCATGCGTTCAAATGCACCGCCCTGGTCAGCAGCCCCAGGGGGCGCACGGCAGCTCGTTCGATGACTGCCAGGCGGCGCCCTTCGCCGACGACATCCAGCAGCTCGTCCCTCCACGTGCGCAGACAACCCGCGTCCCTGAGCGCCACGGCCAATTCCGCCAATACCGTATTCAGGGATTTGCGTTGCCCGGCAGCGGCGGTGATGTGCACCGCTTCGTCTTCAACATATATGCCGGGCAGGCCGACCAGGTGACGGGTCGCCTTGGCGGTAATCCAGCCCGCGACCTTTCCAGCGACCGTCAACGGTCGCGATCCGGTGGGTGGCAGGTGTTGAATTCGTTTTGCAAGTGTTTGATAACGCGCGTCTATGGCGAGCGTCAGTGCATGGGCGGGTGCATCTTTCATGCAATAATTGTAGTAGATGCTGGGTTACTTACGCATGTTCGGGCGCGAGCCTGTTCAAGCCTTTGACGCTGAATCAGCCCATCGTCAGCGCTTGTTCGCTATAATTCCGCGGTCTATAGGTGATTCGAGCAGGTATTACCCAACGTACAACATTTTAAACCTGCCGTTCAATAATTATGTGTTCGTTCGGTGTTTTCCCGATCACTCCGTTTGATCAAAGTCAACATTCGTCCAGAACACGTCGTATTTCGAGGTCAGCATGAAGAAGTTGAGAGGGTTACTGGGCACTGGCGCATTGCTAACGGCATGCGCTGCCGGTGCGCAGGTCAAGGACATGCCGGGAGGCCCCAGGGTCAATCAGCTCAATCTGCACGAGGGAGTAACGCAGATCGCGCAGGACATCATGTGGATACACTGGATGATGCTTATCATCTGCGCCGTGATTTTCGTTGGCGTGTTCGGAGTAATGTTCTACTCCATCTTCATGCACCGCAAATCGCGCGGCGCCGTGCCTGCGAAGTTCCACGAGCACGTAGGTATTGAAATTGCCTGGACCGTCATTCCCTTCATCATCGTGATCGCCATGGCATTGCCTGCCACGCGCACGGTCGTGGCCATGAAAGACACCAGCAGCTCCGACCTTACCATCAAGGTTACGGGCTATCAGTGGAAATGGGGCTATGAATACCTCGACGGTCCTGCCCAGGGCGTCAAGTTCCTGGCTAACCTGGCGACGCCGCGCGAACAGATCGAAGGTACTGCTCCACGCACCGACCTGTACCTGATGGAAGTCGACAACCACGTTGTCGTTCCAGTCAACAAAAAGGTACGCATCGTTCTTACCGCCAACGACGTCATTCACTCTTGGATGATTCCGGAATTCGGCGTAAAGCAAGATGCGATGCCCGGATTCCTGCGCGACACCTGGTTCCGCGCCGAGAAAATCGGTACCTACCGTGGCCAGTGCGCTGAACTCTGTGGTAAAGATCACGCTTTCATGCCCATCGTCGTTGACGTCGTATCGCAAGCCGATTACGAAAAATGGTCAGCCGAAAAGAAGAAATCCATGGCTTCGGCGGCCGACGATCCGAACAAGGAATGGACCAAAGAAGAGCTCGTCGCTCGCGGTGAACAGGTTTACACTGCAAACTGTGTAGCCTGTCACCAGGCAACTGGAAAAGGCCTTCCGGGCACATTCCCTGCCCTCGACGGAAGCCAGCAAGTGCTCGGCCCCATGAAAGACCAAATCCTCACCGTGCTCAATGGACGTCCCGGCACTGCCATGGCGGCCTTCCGTGATCAGTTGAACGATGTCGAAATTGCCGCTGCGATCAGCTATTCCCGCAACGCGTGGGGCAATGCCGGTAAAGGTCAGGATCCCGTTGTTCAACCTGCCAACGTCAAGGCCTTGCGCTAAGTCGATAGCACGTTACAGACACATTCGAATGTTTTTACCGGATAGCCGTCATGCGGCGTCTGGTTGAGTAGGAAGGAGTTCCACCATGAGCAGCGTTACTGCCGATCACGTCCCAGCCAGTCACGGGCACGACGACCACGACCACCGGCCACACGGCTGGCGGCGCTGGCTATTTGCCACCAATCACAAAGACATCGGTACCATGTACCTGCTCTTTTCGTTCTGCATGCTGCTTGAAGGCGGCGTGCTGGCACTGTTGGTGCGCACAGAACTGTTCTCGCCCGGCCTGCAGTTCTTCCAGCCAGAACTCTTCAACCAATTCACCACCATGCACGGCCTGATCATGATTTTCGGCGCGATCATGCCGGCATTTGTGGGCTTTGCCAACTGGATGATCCCCCTGCAAATCGGCGCGTCCGATATGGCTTTCGCTCGCATGAACAACTTCAGCTTCTGGTTGTTGCCCATCGGCGCCATCCTGATGACCTCGTCGTTCTTCGTTCCAGGCGGCGCCAATGCCGCCGGCTGGACCATGTACGCGCCGCTCTCGCTGCAAATGGGTCCCGGCATGGACTTCACCATTTTCGCGGTCCACATCCTGGGTGCCTCCTCCATCATGGGCGCCATCAACATCGTGGTTACCGTCCTGAACATGCGCGCTCCCGGCATGACCCTGATGAAGATGCCTTTGTTCTGCTGGACCTGGCTCATCACTGCCTACCTGCTTATCGCAATCATGCCTGTGCTGGCCGCGGCAGTCACCATGTTGCTCACCGACCGCCACTTCGGCACCAGCTTCTTTAACGCCGCCGCCGGCGGTGATCCGGTCCTGTACCAGCACGTATTCTGGTTCTTCGGCCATCCCGAAGTCTACGTCATGATCCTGCCGGCCTTCGGCATCGTGTCCGCCGTGGTTCCTGCATTTGCCCGCAAGCAACTGTTCGGCTATGCCTCGATGGTATATGCCACCGCAGCCATTGCCATTCTCTCCTTCCTGGTATGGGCTCACCACATGTTCTCAACCGGCATGCCGGTTACCGGACAGCTGTACTTCATGTACGCAACCATGCTGATTTCCATTCCCACGGGCGTGAAAGTATTCAACTGGGTAGCCACCATGTGGCGCGGCTCCATGACGTTTGAAACGCCCATGCTATTCGCCATCGGCTTCATCTTTGTGTTCACCATCGGTGGCTTCACTGGCCTTATTCTGGCAGTTGCGCCTATCGATATTGCGGTCCATGATACCTACTACGTCATCGCCCACTTCCATTATGTGATGGTGGCCGGGTCGCTGTTCGGCATGTTCGCCGGCGCCTATTACTGGATGCCGAAGTGGACAGGCCGCATGTACAACGAGAAATTGGCCAAAACGCACTTCTGGTCCAGCATGATTTCGTTCAACATCACGTTCTTCCCCATGCACTTCCTGGGGCTGGCCGGAATGCCACGCCGTTATGCCGACTACTCGGCCCAATTCACCGATTTCAATCAAATCGCAACGATTGGCGCCTTCTGGTTCGGCCTGTCGCAACTGATATTCCTGTTCGTCATCCTGCGCTCGTATGCCGGGCACGGAAAACCCGCCCCGGCTAAGCCCTGGGAGGGCGCAACGGGTCTGGAATGGACCGTGCCTTCGCCCGCACCTTTCCATACCTTTGTTGTCCCCCCCGTTGTCAAGTAAGGTAAATCAATGACACCCGAACAACGCCGGAAGAACCGCCACACCGCCATCGTACTTGTCATCATTGTGCTGACGATCGTCGCGTGGACCTTCTGGCGCGGTGGGTCACTGGGTGGAGGCTAGCCCGGCATGACGCGAGATATCCACGAGCTTTCCCGGCGCAAGCTGAACTTTTTCCAGACACTGAAGGCCGTGGCCTGGGGCTTTTTTGGCGTACGCAAGGGCAAGGGTTATACCGAAGACATTTCCAAGCTCAACCCGGTGCATCTGATTCTGGCTGGCGTGCTGGCCGCCATCGTCTTCGTAGTGGCCTTGATCATGGCTGCCCGCTGGTTTATTTTCTATTTGACCTAGCATTTTCAATTTAATAATTCGCATCAGGAGAACACCATGAGTGCAAGTCACTTGGCTCAGGGCAACGAGGCACCTTACTACTACGTGCCTGCCGATTCAGTACATCCCGTACGCGCAAGTTTCTGCTTGCTGCTGGCTCTGCTGGGTGCCGCCTTCTGGATCAATAGCTATGAAGTGGGCTTCTGGCTGTTCATCGTCGGTATTCTTGGCCTTTTCGTGGTGCTGTTTGGCTGGTTCGGCGACGCCATACGCGAATCCGAAGGCGGGATGAACAACGCCCGCGTCGATCATTCCTACCGCTGGAGCATGGCCTGGTTCATTTTCTCCGAAGTGATGTTCTTTGCCGCATTCTTTGGTTCGCTCTGGTACACCCGCGAAGTGACTACACCATGGCTCAGCAATATCGACCACCAAACATTGCTATGGCCTAACTTCTCCGGAACGTGGCCCAACCTGGGGCCTGCCGGCGTTGTACCGGCATTCAAGACCGTTGGTCCGTTCTGGCTGCCTACGATCAACACGGCTCTGCTGTTGACCTCCGGCCTGACACTGACCATTGCGCACCATGCACTGCGCGCCAGCCATCGCGGCAAAGCAATTTTCTGGGTCGCGCTTACGGTCATCCTGGGCTTCACTTTCGTAGGTGTCCAGAGCTATGAATACATGCACGCCTACCAGGACCTGAACCTGCGCTTTGATTCTGGCGCGTACGGCTCACTGTTCTACATGCTTACCGGTTTTCACGGCTTCCACGTCATATTGGGCGCCACGTTCCTGACGGTGATCCTGTTCCGTCTCATCAAAGGGCACTTCACCGCTTCGCATCACTTCGGGTTCGAAGGCGCTGCATGGTATTGGCACTTTGTTGACGTTGTATGGCTGGGCTTGTATCTGTTCGTGTATTGGTTCTAAACAGAAGCGATGCCCGAAAAAAAGGCTGGCATTGCCAGCCTTTTTTCTGGATGGCGATTTATGTCAACCCGCGGATATGCCGGTACTCTGGATCCAGCCCATGTAATGGGCGAACAGCACAAATAGAAACAACGCTATCGACAACCCGATGCGTACGGTCAAAGCGTTCACGGTACGATTGGTCCCGCCCTTGTCGCGCATCAGATAGAACAGCGCGGACGCCAGACTTCCGACAATACCCAGGAACGCCAGGATTACTACAAAACGCATTACGCCCTCCGCTGAAAGTGGAATTATTGCAGACATGGCCCGTACACACACTGGTTTTCGCATTATTGCCGCATTAATCTTGCTGGGCATCATGGCGGTTGTGTTCGCATCGCTGGGCAATTGGCAGCTGGATCGGGCTGGCCAACGTGAAGCCATCAAGGCTGCCATACAAGCCGGCCGAAGCACAGCTGCATTGCATCTGGACGCCAGCACACCCGCCACGGAACTCGTGCCGTGGCGACCGGCAAGCGCCCAGGGAGTGTGGCTGCATCCACTCACTGTACTACTCGAGAACCGCAACTACCAGGGCCGGCCAGGTTACTGGGTAGCCACGCCACTGCTTGTTGATGAGGCAAGTAATTCCGCCATTCTGGTGCTGCGCGGCTGGATGGCCCGGCCCATGCGTCCCGGCGAAACCGTGCCGGTGATTCCTGCCCCAGCCGGCCCGCAAACCGTCAGCGGCCAGTTGTTGGAACGCGTACCTCGGCTTTTTGAGTTAATGTCTTTGTCTCAGGACGATGCCAGCCAGTTGCCATCCGCCTTGCCCGATACGACAACACCCGTGCCGAAAGTGCAGAACCTGGACATCGAAGCCTATGGCAAGGCAGCCGGACTGAACTTTCTGCCCACAGTGCTGGCCCAGTCCGCTGAATCCAGTGCGCTCGCCGCCGATGTGCAGTCGGGCACACCATTGCTGCAGGAATGGCCGGAGCCGTCACTGGATTCCGACAAGAACCGTGGCTATGCGTTGCAGTGGTTTGGCTTCGCCGCCATAGCTGCTGGCGCCTGGCTGGTTATTGTATGGCGCGTCTTGCGCCGAAAAATTAAGCCTCCGACCTTGTAAGGAAACATCGTGGTCAGCCCTACTCAAGTTCCACCCAAACAGCCCTCACGACTGCGGTCGAAGGCACCTTTGTTCGTGATTCTGGCACTCTGCCTGGCGCCGCTGGTTCTTGCCTTGCTGGCTTATTATGTGCCGGCCCTGGGACTGCGTCCGGCAGAATCCACCGCCTATGGCGAACTGATACAGCCGCAAAGGCCCATGCCTGAAGCCGCCGCATTGCCGCTGACCACCCTCGACGGCCAGCCCTTCGATCTGAACACTTTGCGCGGGAAATGGCTGCTGGTCAGCGCCGATGAGGGCGCCTGTCCCGAATCTTGTGTAGAAAAACTATTCATTCTGCGCAATTCGCACGCCAGCCAGGGCAAGAACGTTGAGCGCCTGGCACGCGTCTGGTTCCTGACAGACGGTGCCCCTGTTTCTGAGCAGATTAAGCAGGCCTATGTAGGCACCCATATGCTGCGTGCCGATCCTGAAAAGCTCGCCAATTACCTGGCTCCCCAGGCCAGTGCCGCCGAACGCGAGGCGGCGCTGAAGGCACCGATGTGGATCATAGATCCGCTGGGCAACCTCATGCTTGAGTTTCCCGCCGATGCCGATCCCGTTTCAGTCCGCGACGACATCCGGAAATTGATACGCAATTCACGCATAGGTTGATCAGGCATGCAGGAAAGAATTATCAAGCGCTACCGGAAACTGGTGTTTCTGACTTGGTTCCTGACGCTGGACCTGATCATGTTCGGCGCCTTTGTACGCCTTACCGATTCGGGACTGGGTTGTCCCGACTGGCCGGGCTGTTATGGAAAGATCACGCCTATCGGTGCCAGCGGCCATATCGAACAGGCGCTGCAAGCAATGCCGCATGGCGCGGTCAGTTTCTCCAAGGCCTGGATCGAGATGATCCACCGCTATGTCGGCTCCATACTGGGCATGATGATCATCGGCATCGTCTACATGGCCTGGCGCTATCGCGCTCAGTTGGGTCACACGCCGCGCCTGGCCATTGTGACGTTGATTGCCGTCTGCATACAGGGCGCATTCGGTGCCTGGACCGTCACGCATCAACTGATGCCTGTCGTCGTCACCAGCCACTTGCTGGGCGGCATGATCCTGCTGGCGCTCATGACCTGGTTGGCTGCCCGCGAAAAGCTCCATCAGCCGCTCACCTTGCAAGCACTGCGTTGGCGTCCCTGGATGGTGCTCGGGGTCATGCTGCTATTTATTCAGATAGCCCTGGGAGGCTGGGTCAGCACGAACTATGCGGCGCTGGCCTGCATGGATTTTCCGAAATGCCATGGGGTATGGGTTCCACCCATGGATTTTGAAGGTGGCTACTCGCTGATTCGCGGCCTGGGCCTGTTGCCCTCGGGCGAATTCATATCCCAGTCCGCCCTCACCGCCATACACTGGGTGCACCGCAATTTCGCGTTCATCGTGTTTGCCTACTTGGGTATACTCGCGGCAAAGATGCTGGCGGAGCCCGGCCTGCGTGATCCTGCAAAGCTGGTTCTGGCTTTGTTATTGGCCCAGTTGCTGACAGGGCTGACCACCATTTTCTTCCAGTGGCCACTCCTGATCGCTGTATTGCATAACGGCGGCGCAGCGGGCTTGGTCCTGGCCTGCGTCACTCTTCTGGTGCGCCTGTCGCGCGACGACTATAGGGCTAAAATACCGGCATGACTTCCGTTCCCGCCCCAACGCCCGCCATTTTTCGGCAATATCTTGTCCTGACCAAACCGCGCGTCACGCAGCTTGCCGTCTTCTGTGCTGTGATAGGCATGTTCCTGGCCAGCCCCGGTCTGCCCGACATGGGCAAGGTCGCGGCCGGCACCGTCGGCATCTGGCTGCTGGCCGCCGCGGCATTTGCCGTGAACTGCCTGATTGAACAAGAGATCGACGCCCGCATGCTGCGCACAGCCCGACGCGGCACCGCGCGCGGCACCATCAGCAACTTGCAAGTGATTATTCTTTCCGGGCTGCTGGGCGGGCTGGGCATGCTGGTGCTATACACCCTGGTCAATCCACTGACCATGTGGCTGACCTTCGCTACTTTCGTCGGCTACGCCATTATCTATACCATCATCCTGAAGCCTCTTACACCGCAGAATATTGTGATCGGCGGCTTGTCGGGGGCTATGCCACCCGCGCTTGGGTGGGCAACTATTGCCAACGCCGTGCCGGCCGAGGCATGGGTACTGGTCCTGATCATTTTCATCTGGACGCCACCCCATTTCTGGGCGCTAGCCCTGTACCGCAACAACGATTACGCCAAATCAGGCCTGCCCATGTTGCCCGTCACCCATGGAAAGCAGTTTACGCGCTTGCATATCCTGCTCTACAGCTTTGTGCTTTTCGCCGCTACGCTTCTTCCTTATGTCGTGCGCATGAGCGGCCTGGTGTATTTGGTGGCCGCCATCATCCTCAGCGGTCTGTTCATTTCGTACGCCTGGCGTCTATATAAAGAGTATTCCGACGAGCTATCGCGCAAGCTCTTCCGCTTCTCCATCCTGTATCTGGCGTTGTTGTTTGGCGCACTACTGGTAGACCATTGGGTTGCATTCATCTGATTCACACCACGAGGTATTCATGTCTGGTTTTTCAAGCAAGCGTCGCATTCTTTTAGCCGCCACCGCAGCGTTGGCGGTATCGACCGCCTTGGCCGCTTGCGGCAAGAAAGAGCTGGCATTCCAGGGCTCGGACATCACGGGTACCCAGCTGGGCCGCGACCTGGACATGATCGACGACAGCGGCAAGCCGCGTACGCTGGCTGACTACAAAGGCAAGGTCGCCGTGGTGTTCTTCGGCTTTACCCAATGCCCGGACGTATGCCCCACTGCCATGGCGGAACTCTCAGAAACCATGGATCTGCTGGGTAGCGATGCCTCCAAGGTGCAAGTACTGATGGTCAGTGTCGATCCAGCGCGTGATACGCCGGAAGTGCTATCTGCCTATGTCAAGGCGTTCAACCCTTCATTCGTGGGGCTAACGGGCACGCCGGAACAGCTCGGCAAGACCGCCAAATCGTTCAAGGCCTATTATGCCAAGTCGCCGGGCGGTACGGCCGACCAATACGGCATGGATCACGCCTCGTCCTTCTACATTCTTGATCAGGACGGCGAAGCCCGGGTACTGGTCAGCGGCAACACGTCGGCAAAAGACATCGCCAGCGATATCAGGCAGTTGCTATAAAGGCTTCGTGCTCAGTTCCGGCAGCGCTTCATGCTGGCGCGCGCCAGACTGGAACTGCTGCCACACTTCCAGCGCACGCAAACGCTGCTTGACCACCGCATCGATTTTTTCGCGCAAAGCAGGATCCCGCGCCAGCAATGTAGCGAAATCGCCTTCAGTCAGCATGAGCAAACGGCTGTACCCCAGCGATGTCACCCTGGCTTCGAATTCAGTGGCAGCAGCAAGTGCCATTTCTCCGAAGATTTCCCCGGTGCCGAGTTCCACCGTCGTCTGATCCGGCAAGTGTATGGTCACCGCGCCCGAAGCCACGAAATACATGACGCGCGTGCGGCCTATCTGCATCGCGATTTCCTGATCGGGTACGGCGAGCCTGGGTTTCAGCAGTCTGGCCACAAATCTCAACGACTCGGCGGACAAGCCTTCAAACATGGGTACGCGCTTGATCAATTCGGCTGCACTCATCGCGATATCCAGCGCGGGACGCTTGTCTATGTGGCTCCAGCGCTGATCGATTTGCTTGCTCAGATCCGCGTACATCTCCCCGGTGATGAGAAAGTGGGATAGCATGTCGCGATAGTGCGAACGCTCCAGCGCCCGTGCCATTCGTCCCAGATACGATTCCTGGAGCCAATGTGCAAAGAGCGGGTACTGCAGGTTCAACGCCTGCAATGCGGTTTCAAGCAACGACAGACGGCGGCGGTGGGCCTTGATGATGGCCGCGGTGGCTTCCACCCCTAGCAGCGGCTGTATTTCCTTTTCGGCGAACTGGATAAGCCGCTGCGCCACCGACCGTTTGTTGATCAGATTGGCAAAGCGCTTGGCCAGCTCACGCGCGAGCCAGCTCTGGAAGCCGAAAAGGTGGTGCACGCGCAACGACAATCGGAATGCCGTCGAGTAACGTACATCGGCCGCGATGGCGGCATCAAAGCCGTCCAGTCCACCCGATCGCACAGCCTCGCGCATGCGCTCCGCGCGCGCCAATAGCGATTCCGCTGTACGCCAATCCACCACCTGGGCTTTCAACGTGTCGAAGAACATTTCCTCTTCGCGCGACGCCAGGATGGCCAGGCCCATCGAGACTTTTTGCTCGTGCGACAACTGCCGGATTTCACTGCCGTCCACGCTGGCTTGTGCGGCGTCGAACACGGCGTGCACGCGCCCCTGAACGTCGCTTCCTATGTTCTCGTGGGCCGCAATTTCGTCGGTCCTGGTACGCAGGTCTTCCAGGGCAATGACCAAGGCCTGGTTGCGCAACGTACGGTCGAAGGGAGAAAGCTCGTTCAGGCGGAGCCGGCGTATCAAAGGACGCAGGCTGATCCCGTTTATGAACAGGGTCATCAACACGAACCCAGTGGTTGCCACGGCAATGAATTGGCGCGCCTCATACGGAATATTCTCCTGCTCGGTCACGGCAAGGGCCAGCGCCAGTGAGACCGCCCCGCGCAGTCCACCCCACCACATCACCACCCGATAGGCGGGGCTCACCTTGGTGCCCAGCCGCGTAAGTCCCAACACGGGAAGGACACCGAAGACCATCACAGCCCGCGCCGCCAACGTGACGACAAAGACCAGCAGTATCAGCAAAACCTGGGTCCAGGTGATCGCGGCGATCATGCGCGGGATCAGCATGGCGGCGAAAACGAATATCAGGGAGTTGGCCCAGAAGCCGAATTGGGACCAGGATGCCGACAACTGCTCGAACGTCGTGGGAGACATTCGGGTGCGGCCGCTGGAGCCGACCACCAGGCCGGCAATGACCGTGGCGACCACACCCGAAACACCCAGGTAGTGCTCCGAAATATAAAAGGTAAGGTACGCCAGCGCGATGGTGAGCGTGACTTCCGCAGTCGGCCAACCGCGCAGCCAGATAAACAGTCCGCTGGCCAGGCGCCCCATCAGGAAACCTGCCACCCCGCCCCCGACAAAGCTGAAAACGAAACGGTAAAACACATGGCCGACCGAGAGGTCACCGCCGCCCGACAGCATGGTCACCAATACCGAATACAGCGCGATGGAGGCGGCGTCATTGAATAGGGATTCGCCTTCCACCAGGGTCGTGAGACGCTTGGGTGCGCCCACCTCGCGAAAGACGCCGACCACCGCAATAGGATCCGTCGTCGCCACAATGGCCCCCAGCATCAGGCATACCACCAATCCATAGCCGGAAACACTGTCCAGGGAGAATCCCACCGCCACCGTGCACACAATGACGGCGACAATGGCCATCATCAGGATGGGTCCGATGTCATCCATCAACCGACGCACGTTCAGGGCAAGGGCGGTTTCGAATAAAAGAATGGGCAGGAAAACGAAGAGAAAGGTCTCCGAAGACACCTCGAACTGCTGGAGCGAATCAAGAAAATCCGACATGACCAGAGGCGCCCAGCTGTGCACATGGATGATCAGGCCTAACACGAATCCAACGATAGCAAGCAGTACCGAATAGGGTAAGCGCAGTCGTCCCGCGACCGGCGGCATGAAAGAGACCATGGCCAGCAGACCGGCCAGGCCAAACACCAGATGCCCTATTTGCATATCCCATCCTTGCAACGCGTAAATGCCTTGCTAGGATATCGCTTTTTTTCGCGCCAGAGCCGCTGCCCGTACTATTCTGCGTAGCGGGCCGATAAAAAAAACGGGACACCTGGAGGTGTCCCATAAACATCCGCTTCAAAAGGGAGGGGAAGAGGAGAAGCCGAAGCGGACGATAGACGAATGGCTCGCGCATCGCACGGCAAACACATTGTCTATAAATAATTAGTCAACGTGTATGCGGATTAGTTCGACTTTTCTCTAATTCAAATGTAAAAAAACTTGTCGTTACGACAACTTACGACGTCAGGGCAATGCGCAGCTTCTTGAAAGCGGCCACTTCGATCTGGCGTATGCGTTCGGCCGAAACGCCGAATTCGGCGGCGAGGTCATGCAAGGTGGACCCGCCATCGTCTTGCAGCCAGCGCGCCTGCACGATACGGCGCGATCGCGGATCGAGGCCTTCAACGGCATCGGTAAGCCCGGCGCCCTGCAAGGCATCGAGCGCGCGGCGTTCCAGTATGCTTGAAGGTTCCTGGTGCCCCTCGTCGGACAAGTACGAAATGGGCGCATACGCGTCATCGTCGTCGCCGGGCGCTTCAAGGGCCATTTCTCGGCCGGACATGCGCACTTCCATTTCGCTGACATCTTCCGGTCGGACATTGAGCTCGCGCGCAATTGTATCGACCTGGTCGGGATCGAGTGTCTGGCCATCGGGACGCATGCGCCGCAGGTTGAAAAACAGCTTGCGTTGCGCCTTGGTGGTGGCCACCTTGACCATGCGCCAATTGCGCACGATGTACTCGTGGATTTCGGCTTTGATCCAGTGCACCGCAAACGAAACCAACCGTACGCCACGATCGGGGTCGAAACGTTTGACGGCCTTCATGAGCCCAACATTACCTTCTTGGATGAGATCGGCATGAGCCAGACCATATCCGAGATACTGTCGCGCAATGGATACTACCAGGCGCAGGTGCGAGGTGATGAGCTGGCGAGCCGCATCGAGGTCGGATTCGTCGCGCAAACGCTTACCCAATGCCAATTCCTGCTCTTGTGTGAGCATGGGCAGACGATTGACAGCGCTTATGTAGGCCTCGATCGTGCCCAGCGCACCAGGATTGGAAATGGCCATGGCCAACTGCTGGTTGGTCATCGCCAAGGATTGGGTACTATGGTTCATAGGCTGGACGATCCTTCAAAGATTGGTGTTATCTAATATTAGCACTCTGGCTTGCAGACTGCTAATACCACATTAGACGAAACCGCGTTTTAAAAGTTCACCGCGAAATGATGGCGCGCAACATATCGACCAGTCTGTCCGCATGATCGGGATCCAGTTTTTCCAGTACTCGGCGCTGATGCTCCATGGCTTGCTCGCATAGGCCATGAATCAATTTAGCGCCCTTCGGTGTGATACTTACCAGCGTCTGGCGCCGATCGAGCCGTGACGCCTGCATGCTGACGTAGCCCTGTTCTTGCAGGCGCGGCAACACCTTGCTTAGGGTGGGCTGCTTAGTGACCGCCAGCCTGGCCAGTTGACCCACGGTTTCGCCATCGCCTTCGACAAGGCTACCCAGCACCCGCCATTCCGTCACGGTCAGTCCGGCCTTCCTGACCTCGACGTGGAACTCGGCAGAGATGCGATGGCTGGCCTGCGCCAAGACAGAAGCAAGGTATCGGTGCACAAAACGGGACGAGCCTATCGCTTGCCTTGATGGGGATTCTGTACCCTGCACAATTTTCGGACTCTTCTGCATATGGCTTTCAATTTTAATGCGAAACGGCTCATTTCGCTAGAAAAATAATGGTAAGCACTTATACCCAAATCGCTGTTATCTATACTAAATTTTGTTTATATATGAATATTCATGTTTTTATTGACGGCAATTAGATTGAAGCCTAAAGTATTATGACTCGTTGCCCGCGGCCCCCGGATCAAAGTATCAGGCCGGATGTCCGCCCTGCCGACTGCCCGAAATAGTGCCAGGAGAGACCATGGCTGAACGCTCGTTCAAGAAGGAAGTACAACAACTTCGTATCGGGGCGGGGGAAGAATTCCGTGGCGAAGGAATCCTGGCTGTGACCAAAGCCTTGTTGCAATCCGGAGTCGGCTATGTCGCAGGCTACCAGGGCTCTCCCATTTCCCATCTGATGGATGTGCTGGCGGATGCCCAGGAAATTTTGGACGAGCTGGGTGTGCACTTTGAAGCCAGTGCATCGGAAGCCACCGCTGCGGCCACGCTCGCCGCTTCCGTCATGTACCCCATACGCGGCGCCGTCACATGGAAGTCCACAGTCGGCACCAACGTGGCCTCGGACGCCTTGGCAAACCTGGCCTCCGGCGGCGTCACCGGCGGCGCACTGGTCATCGTAGGTGAGGACTACGGTGAGGGCTCATCCATCATGCAAGAGCGCACCCACGCATTTGCCATGAAATCGCAAATCTGGTTGCTCGACCCGCGCCCCAACCTGGAAAGCATGGTCAAGGCTGTCGAAGATGGCTTTCAGTTATCCGAGGCAAGCAACACGCCCGTCATCCTGCAATTACGCATACGCGGGTGCCATGTACACGGGCGTTTCATCGCCAAAGACAATCAGCGCCCCGCTTTCACACTGCGCCAGGCGCTGGAGAACCCGGTACGCGATGTCAGTCGCATCGTCCTGCCTCCTGCGTCTTTCCTGCACGAACATGAAAAAATAACATCGCGATGGCCGGCCGCCGCCGAGTTCATCAAAGTAAAACAGCTGAACGAGTTTTTCGAGGGCGATCAAAAGGATATTGGAATCATCCTGCAAGGCGGCTTGTACAACGGCGTGATCCGTTCTTTGCAATTATTGGGTCTGGCCGATCATTTCGGCAATAGCCGAATCCCGCTATACGTGATGAACATAACCTACCCCGTCATCGACGACGAGGTCCAGGCGTTCTGTCGGGATAAAAAGGCGGTGCTGCTTATTGAAGAAGGCCAGCCCAATTACATTGAACAGAATCTGAACACTATCCTGCGCCAGGCTGGCATTGCCACGGCATTGGCAGGCAAAGACTACCTGCCTGTGGCAGGGGAATACACAACGGTTGCCATACGAGACGGCCTTCAGGGTTTCCTGGCGGCCCACAAGCGGGAACTTCTTCCTGTCATCAGGCCGGCAAACGAAGATGTCGGCGCCCGTATGTCCGTGTCCCAGGCAGCGCGTCCCACGGTAAAAGAAAGAATCATCACCTTTCAGCCCACGCCCAATTCCTCGGCCGCCGCCGACGGGCTGGCGCACGTGGTACCCGCGCGACCCGCCGGATTCTGCACCGGCTGCCCCGAGCGGCCGGTGTTCTCAGCCCTCACTCTCGCGCAAAAAAACCTCGGCGATCATCACATTGCCTGCGACATCGGGTGCCACCTTTTCTCCATACTTCCGCCCTTCAACCTGGGTGCGACCACCATGGGATATGGACTGGGGGCGTCGAGCATCGCGGCATTCAATGTCCCGTCGGCCAAGCGACCCATTTCCATCATGGGCGATGGCGGTTTCTGGCATAACGGCCTGGCATCGGGTGTGGGCAACGCCGTCTTCAATAAATATGACGGCGTCATCATTATTATCGACAACTTTTACTCCGCGGCCACCGGCGGGCAAGACATCTTGTCCTCGCGCGCGGGCAATACGCATCGTTCCACCAACAACTCCATCGAGAATGCCGTACGCGGCGTAGGGGTGAAATGGCTGCGCACGCTGGACCGGACCTACGACGTCGCCAAGGTCCAGGCCACCATCGAAGAGGCATTGACCACATCTGAAAAAGGCCCAAAAGTCATCATTGCGCAGTCAGAGTGCATGTTGAACAAGCAGCGGCGCGAAAAACCCCTGTTCAACAAGGCTGTAAAGGATGGACAGCGCGTCATCAAGGAACGTTTCGGGGTCGATCCCGATGTCTGTAACGGCGATCATGCCTGTATCCGCCTATCGGGCTGTCCATCGCTGACGGTCAAGGATAGCGGCGACCCGCTGAAGGAAGACCCTGTCGCCCATATCGACAACAGCTGCGTAGGCTGTGGCAACTGCGGTGAAGTGGCCCACGCCGCCGTGCTGTGTCCTTCTTTTTACCGGGCTGACCTCGTACATAACCCCAGCCGCTGGGATAGATTCTTGGCGCGCATGCGCGGCCGGTTCATCCATTACCTGCAGTCGCGCCGTGACGCCGGCATGAACGAATGCTCCTTATAAATCCGAATCCATGACCGATCGAACCCTGTTCCGCTCCGGCACCCCGATCAAGATTGCCATTCTTGCCATGGGCGGGCAAGGTGGCGGCGTCCTGGCCGACTGGATCGTCGATATGGCGGAACACGCCGATTGGTGGGCCCAGACCACCTCCGTCCCCGGCGTGGCTCAACGCACCGGCGCCACGATTTACTATCTCGAAATGCTGCCCGAATCGACGGTCAAGGCAGCCGGACGAGATCCCGCGCTGGCAATGATGCCCACGCCCGGCGATGTCGACCTGGTGGTCGCCGCCGAGCTCATGGAAGGTGGCAGGGCAATTCAACGCGGCCTGGTCACTCCCGACCGCACGACATTGATCTCTTCGTCGCACCGCAGCTATGCTGTGGCGGAAAAAGCGGCACACGGCAATGGCATTGCCGATCCCAACAAGGTGATCAAGGCCGGTAACCAGGCCGCAAAAAGATTCTATTGTTTTGATCTTCAGGCACTGGCCGAGCAGGCAGGCAGCATTATCAGTGCAAGTCTATTTGGGGCCATCGCCGGCAGCGCCACCCTGCCGTTCAGCCGTGCCGACTATGAACAAACCATCCGCCGCGCGGGCGTGGGCGTCGACCCCAGTTTGAACGCTTTCGCCCTGGGATTCGACGCGGCGGCCCAGGCGCTTGCCGCCCCGGCCGCTATCGACACCGGTCGCCCTATGCCCGGCGTTCCCGAACACGCCGAAAGTCCACACGTGCAGTTCCTGCTCGATGACCTGAAGCAGCACTTCCCGCTGCAGGCCCAGCCCATGATGGTCGCCGGCTTGCGCCGCACCCTCGAATTCCAGGATGTGCCCTATGCCAGCGAATACATGGAGCATATGCGCCGCATCTGCAAACTGGATACACAGTTTGGCGGGCCGGGCAAAGCTTGGGCGCTTACCTGCGCGGCTGCACGATATGTCGCGGTGTCCATGTCCTACGACGACGTCATTCGCGTGGCCGACCTCAAAACCCGCAGCGCCCGTTTCGAGCGCGTCCGCACCGAGGTCGGCGCGCAACCAGATCAGTTGGTTTACACCACCGAATATATGCACCCACGTCTTGACGAGGTGTGCGGAACCCTTCCCGTCGCACTGGGCCGGGCGATTGAAAACTCACCCGCGGCGGGCCGCTACCTTAGCCGCTTTTTGCGCAAAGGACGATTTCTGCGCAGCGGCACCTTGGGCGGTTTTCTTTTGCTGTACTCCCTGGCCGGGATGCGACGCTTCCGGCGCGCCACCTTGCGTCATCACGTGGAAACCAACAGTCTTGAGCAATGGCTGGGACTGGTTGCCCGAACTGTCGAGCATGACTATGAGCTTGCGGTCGAAGTCGTCAATTGCCGGCGGCTGGTCAAAGGCTATAGCGACACACATGAACGTGGCAACAGCAAGTACCAACGGCTTAGCAGCGCGGTCGGGCATCTGACGGGGCAGCCTGACGCAGCGGGCACGCTGCGGGCCTTGCTGGCGGCGGCGCTTGCCGACGACGAAGGATTGAAACTGGACGAACTGCTGGACAAAGCCCTGAGCCCGGAGAAACGAGACATACCATGGCCCATTTGAATCTGACGGTCGTCGAAATACACGTCGAAACGCCGATTATCCGCTCACTATTCCTCGAAGCCGCCGGCAAGCAGGCATTGCCCAGGTTCACCGCCGGTGCCCACTTGAAGGTCAGCATCCCTGGGCAGAAAGTGCCTCGCTGCTATTCTCTTGTGTGCCTGGACACCGACAACTCCGCGTTCGACTTCCCCCGGCGCTACCGCATAAGTGTGCGCCTGGAAGAACCTGGTACAGGCGGGTCCCGGCATATGCATAGCCTGCAGATCGGCGACACACTCGAGGTGGAAGGCCCGCAGAACGATTTTCCACTGCACGACCTGGCATCTGACGAACCGCGCACCGTGCTGATCGCGGGCGGCATCGGCATCACGCCCATCATCTCGATGACAACGGCGCTGAAGCAAGCGCAGCATCCATTCCAGCTTCACTATTACGGTCGCCGTCGTGATCAGATGGCATTTCTGGAAGAACTCACCGCCCAGCATGGCGACGCGTTGCGGGTTCACGCCGACGACGACGAAACAACCCAGCTTGCGCTTTCCGATCTGTTGCAGCAGGTTGGACCCAATCAGCATTTATATGTTTGCGGACCGAAAGGGCTCATCGACGCTGTCATCCATCAATCACGTGACAGGCAATGGCCGCAATCGCATGTTCATTTCGAGCTGTTCAACAACGCCGCGGCCCTGCCGGGCGACAAAGCCTTCGATCTTGAGTTGCGCCAGTCCGGCCGGATGCTGCACATCCCTGCGGATAAAACCATACTTGAAGTACTGGAAGAGGCCGGCTGCGATCCAATGTACGACTGCAGGCGCGGGGAATGCGGGGTCTGCCAGGCGACAGTGCTGGAAGGAACCCCCGATCATCGCGACTACTACCTTTCCGACCCGGAACGCAAAGCAGGCCAGGTCATGCAGATTTGCGTTTCACGGAGCCATTCCGACCGCCTGGTATTAGACCTTTGATTCATAGGTGCCCGACATGAACTACCGCAATAATCCTGCTGCCATTGACACCCTCGTGCGTCCCACCGAGGTACATCGGGATATCTTCATCAGCGAAGAAATCTTCGAGCTGGAAATGGAGCACTTGTTTGCCAATACCTGGGTATACGTCGGGCATGGCAGCCAGATTCCAAATAGCGGTGATTTCTACACCACCACAGTGGGCGACCAGCCCGTGGTAATGGTGCGGCATACCGACAAAACCATCAAAGTCCTGCATAATCGCTGCCCGCACAAAGGCGTGAAGGTCGCCGGCGACGCCTGCGGCAACACCGGCAAGTTCTTCCGGTGTCCTTACCATGCGTGGACATTCAAAACCGACGGCAAGCTGCTTTCGATTCCCTTGAAGAAAGGCTACGACCCCGAAACATTCAATGACTGCGAAGCCAGCCACGGCATGGCCGCTGTGGAAAACGTACGCGACTACCGTGATTTCGTTTTTTGTCGCCTCAGCCCCGAGGGCCAGTCATTTGATGAATTCTTCGGCGAGTCCCTGTCGACACTGGACAACATGATAGAGCGCTCGCCCGAAGGCAAGCTCGAGGTCGCTGGGGGGGTGCTGCGCTACATGCACGATTGCAATTGGAAAATGCTGGTCGACAACCAGACTGACACCTGCCACCCCATGGTGGCGCATGAATCATCGGCAGGGACGGCAGTACGCGTGTGGGAGGAAGCACCCGAAGGAACGCCCAAACCAATGGCGGTTGAGCAATTCGCCCCCTTTATTTCATCCTATGAGTTCTTTGAAGGCATGGGCATCCGGGTCTGGGAGAACGGTCATGGCCACACCGGCGTCCATAACTCCATTCATGCTGCGTATTCGGAAGTGCCAGGCTATCTTGAGGCCATGAACCAGGCCTATGGCCACGAACGCGCCGCGGAAATCCTGGCCAACACCCGACACAACACCACCTATTTCCCCAATATCATGGTCAAGGGTCCCATTCAGACCCTGCGTATCTTCAAGCCCCTGGGCGCCAACAAGACGCTCGTGGAATCATGGACCTTCCGGCTGGTCGGAGCGCCCGATAAACTCCTGGAGCGCACCTTGATGTACAACCGCCTCATCAACGCGCCCACGTCGGTGGTCGGGCACGACGATCACGAGGTTTACGAACGTTCGCAGCACGGATTGCACAGCAGAGGTCGCGAGTGGGTCAATGTCGCCCGGCTGTACGACCCCGACGAGGCCAATCGCAAGAATGAAGTCGTCAACGGCACCAGTGAATGGCAAATGCGCAACCAGTACCAGGCCTGGGCGCGCTACATGACGGCCACCATGAAGGAGTCCACATGAGCCCTGTCAACGACCAGCAGCTCTTCGCCTTCGTCTATCGCGAGGCGCGGCTACTCGATGAGCAACAGTTCGAAGAGTGGCTTGCCCTCTTCACCGACGACGGTCACTACTGGATGCCGCTCACACACGGCCAGACCGACCCGTTGCTGCAGGGCTCGCTGATGTATGAAGACAAACTATTGCTGCGCGTCCGTGTCGAGCGCCTGGCGGGCCAGCGCACGTATTCGCAACAACCAAGAAGCCGCAGCCATCACCTCGTGCAACAGCCTACAGTCGAGACCGATCACCCGGAACATAAGCCCGAGCAGGGACAATACGTGGTGCGTGCGGCCTTTCACTATGTGGAGAGTCGGCAAGATCTGCAAACGATCTATGCAGGTTGGTCCACCTTCGAGCTGATCACAGTCGACAGCGAACTGCGCATCACTCAAAAGCGCGTGGATCTGGTCAATTGCGACGCCGCATTGCGCAGCATTCAATTATTCATGTGATGAGGCCCTCATTGTCTACGACGGTATATCAGGCCTTTACCGACGCCGCTCTAAGGTGGCCAAGCCATCCCTTCCTGTGCGTGACACCCGAAACCGCAGCGATATACGGCATTGCGGCTGGCGAAATCAGCTACCAGGATGCGCTCGTCGAAATCGAGACGCTCAAGGCGGCCTTCCAGGCCGCCAATTATGGCCATGGCCATCGCGTTGGCGTGTTGCTCGAGAATCGGCCTGCCTTCATTCTGCACTGGTTCGCCCTGAACGCTTTGGGCGTCTCGGTGGTGCCAATCAATGTCGACATGCGTGCAGCGGAGCTGGAATACCTTATCGATCATTCGGAAATCGTGCTGGCCGTCGCGCTGCCCAAACGCCACGCCCTGCTGCGTTCCGCCGCGCAGGCAGCGGGAAGCAAACTGTTGATCATGGGCACGGACGAACTGCCGCCCGCTGCGCCCAGCGTCGCCCCATTGGCTGCCGCTCTTGTCGACAGTTCGACGGAATGCGCTTTGCTCTATACCTCTGGCACCACGGGGCGCCCGAAAGGCTGCATACTGCCTAACGAGTATTTCCTGGCCGCTGGCCATTGGTATGCCAAAGCCGGCGGACTTGCAACCCTGCATCCAGGCGTAGACCGCATGCTTACCCCGTTACCGCTGGTACACATGAATGCCATGGCGTATTCGGTGATGGCAATGGTCGTGATAGGCGGATGCCTGATTTCCATTGACCGCTTCCATCCAGGAACGTGGTGGGATACGGTACGCGAATCGCGCGCGACGATAATCCATTACCTGGGCGTCATGCCCGCCATTTTGATGCAGGCGCAGGCAACAGACGAAGATCGCGCGCATCACGTGCGCATGGGTTTTGGCGCAGGCGTCGACCGGTCATTGCACGCCGCTTTCGAGCAGCGTTTCGGCTTCCCGTTGCTGGAAGCCTGGGCCATGACCGAAACCGGGGCGGGCGCCGTGATCATTGCCAACCATGAGCCGCGCTTTGTCGGTTCAAGCTGTTTCGGCAAAGAGAGCGACGATATTCAGGTACGTATCGTCAACGATGCCGGCGAGTCCACGGCGGCCGACGAAAATGGCGAGCTGCTGGTCAGACATGCCGGTCCCGACCCCAGGTTCGGCTTCTTTGCCGCCTATCTGAAAGACGACGCGGCAACCCGGTTGGCCTGGCAGGACGGCTGGTTCCACACCGGCGATATCGTCCGACGCAACCGGCAAGGCTTCCTGCATTTTGTCGATCGCAAGAAGAACGTGATTCGACGTAGCGGAGAAAACATCGCGGCCGTCGAAGTGGAAAGCGTGTTGCTGCAGCATCCTGCGGTGAAGGCCGTTGCCGTCGCGGCGGTGCCGGACGAACTCCGGGGCGACGAAGTATTGGCCTGCATCGTGAGCCATGCACCCATGGACGCCGACCGGGACGCCGCACGGGACGCCGCCCGGGCGGCGGAACTTGCCCACGACATTGCAACGTGGAGTCTGACCCAGCTGGCGTACTACAAAGTGCCCGGCTATATCGCCTTTGTCCCCGAGCTGCCCTTGACCATCACCAACAAAGTGCAGCGTGGCGAGTTGAAAACGCTGGCTCGGACCCTGCCCGGCAGCCCGATGTGCATCGACACCCGTGCGCTGAAAAAACGACAGGAACCGGTCGCATGAGGCCGCGCCGCGCCGGGTATGAAGGCATTGTCGCCACCGTACCGATCACCGTGCCCTATCAGCGATATTCGATCAACAGCGCACATTGGTGGCTGGGCAGGGCATTGGGCGCACTGCTGCGTGAAGCAGGCATCGCCAAGCACGATATCGATGGGATGTGCGTATCGAGCTTCACCCTTGCCCCGGACACAGCGGTCGGACTCACACAACACCTGGGCATGAGCCCACGATGGCTGGACCATATCCCCATGGGTGGCGCCAGCGGCGTCATCGGCCTGCGCCGCGCCGCCCGTGCCGTCCAGGCGGGCGACGCCAGCATTGTCGCCTGCCTTGCCGGCGACGCAAACCAGGTCGATTCGTTTCGAAATACGGTCAGCCAATTTTCGCGCTTCGCACAGGACGCGGTCTATCCTTATGGCGCAGGCGGTCCCAACGCCAGCTTCGCCTTGCTGACTAAGCACTATATGCAACAAACCGGCGCGACGCGTGAAGACTTCGGCAAGCTGTGCGTCGCACAGCGCGACAATGCCCTGCACTATCGCCATGCGCTGATGAAAAAGCCGCTGACGCTGCGGCAATATCTGGACGCACGGGAAATCACCGATCCGATACATCTGTTCGATTGCGTGATGCCATGCGCAGGTGCAGATGCGTTCCTGGTCATGCGTGAAGAACAAGCCCTTGCACTGCAACTGCCTTTTGTACGGATCCTGTCCACGATCGAACGGCATAACGCATGGACGCAGGATGTCATCCAGACACGCGGAGGCTGGACAGTGGACCGGGAAGAATTTTATGAGCACGCCGGAGTGGGGCCGGCCGACGTCGACGTCATGCAGGCCTACGATGACTATCCCGTGATCAACATGATGCAGATTGAGGACCTCGGATTCTGCGAAAAAGGTGGCGCGCCCGAATTCGTGCGCGCCAATACCTTCACTATCGACGGAAGTTTTCCCTTCAATACCAATGGCGGACAATTGTCCGTAGGGCAGGCTGGCGCGGCTGGCGGGTACCTGGGCATGGTCGAGAACTTGCGCCAGCTTACCGGCCACGCTGGGGACACTCAGGTGGCGAACGCCCGGGTGGGCCTGGTCAGCGGATTTGGCATGATCAACTATGACCGCGGTATTTGCACGGCAGCCGCCCTGCTGGCCAGGAGCGACTCATGACCCAGGCCCTCACCCGACCGCCTCGCAAGAATCCGCTGGCGCGCACACGGCAGGCCACGCTCCCGCCCGGCGCGCGCAGCCGCCGCGCATTGGGCCTTACCGCCGCAGCGGCCGCCGGACGGTTCGATTTGCAGGTATGCCAGGAATGCAATGCCGTCCAGTACCCTCCCCGTGAAGTTTGCCACGTCTGCCTGTCGGATCGCTTGAGCTGGCAAGCCGTCGACCCGACGGGCCAATTACTGGTCACGACCACCTTGCACCACAGCAACGACCTATATTTCCGCGAGCGGATTCCATGGCGCATCGGCACGGTGAAGATGGCGGTCGGCCCTTCCGTCGTTGCTCATGTCCATGGCGACTGCCGCGACGGCGACAACGTTCGTCTGGCGCTCAAGCTGGACCGCAGCGGACAGGCCGTCATTCTTGCACTCCCACAACAGGCGACCCCGAACATGGCAGACGACAAAATAGTGCGCGAAACGTCGTGCGACCCCAAGTTTCGTCGCGTGCTGGTCACCGACGGTAAATCAGCCGTAGGGCTCGCGACCATCGACGCGTTGCTGGCGGCAGGCGCCACGACGGTGTTTGCCGGAGAATCGCGACGCTGGCAGGTTTCCGACAGATTCGACATTCTGTGCACGGATGAGCGCGTACAGCGACAGGACCTGGATATCACCGATTCCGACTCGGTCGAACGCCTTTCGCGGTCAATAGGCGGCAAGGTCGATATCCTGGTCAACACCACGGGCTACGAGCGCGAAGGCGGCATACTTCACAATCGTAACTTGGGTAAAGCTCATGAAGCCCTCGACGTCAACTGCATGGGCCTCATGCGACTTGCACAGCAATTCGGTCCAGCAATGGCCAGCCGTGCGGCCGATGGCGTGAACAGTGCGGTCGCGTGGGTGAACATCATGTCCATCTACGCCCATCTCAACCTGGCGTCGCGCGGCATCTGGTCGGCATCCCAGGCGGCGGCGCTGTCGGTGTCGCAATGCCTGCGCAACGAATTCCTGCAATCCGGCATCCGGGTGCTCAATATATTTTCAGGCCCCATCGACCACGAGTGGGAACAGCTGACTCCCCCGCCCCGTGTGAATCCCAGTGCCATAGCCGCCGCCATCGTGCGCGCGCTGCAGGACGGCGTCGAAGATGTCTATGTGGGCGATATCGCACAAGAATTCCTGGCACGTTTGCACGACAACCCCAAAGGTCTGGAACGCGAGCTGGGCGCATGAAAGGAGACCTGATGACAAGCACCGTACTGACCCAGTTCATGGCCGAACTTTTGTCCGGCAAAATAAGAATGGTCGATCTGACCGAAACCCTGACGCCGGACTTTCCCACTATCGTCCTGCCGCCCGAATTCGGCCAAGCCTGGCCATTTCGCATCGAAGAGATCTCCCGCTACGATGAACGCGGACCGGCCTGGTACTGGAATAATTTTTCGATGTCCGAACATACCGGCACCCATTTCGATGCGCCCGTACACTGGATAACCGGCAAAGACCAGCCCAATAATTGCGTCGACACCATTCCACTCGACGCCTTCATCGCCGAGGCTTGCGTGATCGACTGCTCGCGCGAATCTGAAGATAATCCGGACTTCCTGCTGACGATAGACTTCGTCAAGCAATGGGAAGCACAGCACGGCGAGATACCGGCCAGGTGCTGGGTTTTCATGCGCACCGACTGGTCCAAGCGCGAAAAGCGCACTGAATATCTTAATCAGAAAGAAGACGGGGCCCATTCACCAGGTCCCAATGCCGACGTCGTTCCCTGGCTGATCAAAGAGCGCGACGTACACGGATTCGGTACCGAATCCGTCGGCACCGATGCAGGACAGGCGCAGCATCTCGACCCTCCCTTTCCTTGCCACTACTTCATGCATGGCAACAATCGCTATGGCCTGCAATGCATGGCCAACCTCGATCAGCTGCCGCCAAAAGGTGCTGTCATTTTCTCGGCACCCTTGAAGATCCGCAGTGGTTCAGGAAGCCCTTTGCGTGTCCTGGCGCTGACGCCCTCATCATCGACTTAAGCGGAGAAGCAACGTGACCGATCGTCGTATAGCCGTGGTGACCGGAGGAAGCGCCGGCATAGGCGCCGAGATTTGCCGCCAGATGCTGGAAGCGGATTATGAGGTGATTTCCATGGCGCGCCGCGCACCCGAATTCATCCACCCGAGGCTGCATTCCGTACAGGTGGATCTGCTGGATGCCCAGGCCACCACACAGGCCAGCGCGGACATCGCACAGCAATACCCAGTGAGCCATGTCATCCACAACGCGGGCGTGATCTGGCCCAAGCTGCTGCGCGACGTCTCGCTTGACGACCTCCAAGGCCTGACGCAGATTCACCTGGGAGCGGCCATTTCGCTTGTCCAGGCTGTATTGCCCGGCATGGAGAACAGGTGTTTTGGCCGTATCGTATTGATGTCATCGCGGGGGGCGCTGGGCTTGCCCACTCGAACCGCCTACTCGGCCACCAAGGCAGGCATGATAGGCATGGCGCGGACATGGGCGCTGGAACTTGCCCCGAAAGGCATTACGGTCAACGTCGTGGCCCCGGGCCCAGTCCAAACCGACATGTTTTACGACGTCATTCCCGCACATAGCGACCGCGAAAAAAGTATCGCACGAGGCATCCCCGTACAACGCCTCGGCCGCGTCGATGACGTGGCGCGGGCCGTCATGTTTTTTTCCGACCCCGAAAACAGCTTTATCACCGGTCAGACGCTTTATGTTTGCGGCGGTGCAAGCATCAGTTCGGTAACCATCTAGAAAGCAGAAGCAGCATTCCTTTTTCCACCGGAGATCAACCCCATGCTACTAAAAAAACTTTCCATCTCTGCTGTCATCCTTGCCTCGCTTGGCATCACCCCGACTCTGGCGCAGGTGAAAATAGGCGTTGTCACCTCGGCAACCGGCCCGACCGCACTGATAGGCATCCCACAGAAAAATACCGTGGCGCTATTGCCCAGCAAAATCGGCGATCTGACGGTCCAATATATTTCGCTGGACGACGCCAGCGATCCAACCCAATCAGTGACCAGCTTCAAGAAACTGATTACCGAGGAAAAAGTCGATGCGCTGATCGGACCGTCCGGATCCCCCAACGCCATGGGCGTGATCCAGTTTGCCGCTGAATCGGGCACACCAATGCTAGCTCCGGTAGGCACGGCATCGGTCGTACTACCTATGTCGCCGGAAAAAAAATGGGTCTTCAAAACAACGCAGAACGATGACATTATCGCAAAAGCGCTGGTCGGCCATATGGTGAAGTCGGGCATCAAGACGGCCGCCTTCATCGGACTGAACGATGCCTATGGCGAAAACTGGCTGAAAGTTTTTACTGATCTGGCCGCCAAAAACAATATCAAACTCATTGCAACCGAGCGCTATCAGCGCTCGGACAGCTCGGTTACAGGGCAGGCCCTGAAGGTTCTGGCCGCGAATCCCGACGCCGTGCTGGTTGCGGGCACCGGGGCGGCAGCGGTCCTGCCGGAGACCACCCTCGCCAAACAAGGCTACAAAGGCAAGTTTTATCAAACGCACGGCGCGGCCCTGCCTGCTTTCCTGAAGCTTGGCGGCAAGGAAGTCGAAGGAACAATATTGGCCGCCAGCCTCATGCTGGTCCTCCCCGAAATCGACGAAAGCAACCCTTCGAAGAAAGTCGCCAAAGACTACATTGCACGCTACACCAAGGAATACGGCAGCGCCCCGGCGACTTTCGGCGCCAATGTGTACGATGCGGGGCTGTTGCTCGAGCAGGCCATTCCCGAAGCGGCAAAAATCGCCAAACCGGGCACCAAAGAGTTCCGCAGCGCTTTGCGGGATGCACTTGAAAAGACGCGCGAACTGGTCGCCACGCAAGGCGTATACAACATTACCGCCGAGGATCATAGCGGCTTCGATGACCGTGGGCGCGAGCTGATTACTGTCAAAGACGGAGAATGGCGCCTGGTCAAGTAGTTGGCGAGCAGGCCGAATTGGCGTTGGACTAGCGTTGATTCGGCCTCAGGATCATTGAAGGATCTGCTGGCGCCGCCATTCAGTCGGCGAAATTCCATAGCGCCGCCTGACAATTTTATCGATATCCGGGTGCGCTACAAGAGAAGCACCCAGTCACCTCACCGCGGCCTGTAACTACGTTGATGACACCAGGAGGAAAGCCGGCAAACTCCGAAGTTCCTCGGTGTGCAAGGTCGTGTGCCGGTGTGCACCGACACATGTCAGTTTGTGCACCTCCTGTCACCGGCTTGCTGCACTGAGGGTGAAGGCACATGAACAGGAAGATTGATGCGGCAGCAAGTACAAATCGACGATGCCGTTTAGAATAGGCGTCCGAAGGCAACAACGTTTGCCGCAGGCTGACGCCTCGTGCCTCGCCCTCTATTTATTCATTAACGGAGAACCCGCCCATGTCCTTCAAACCGCTTGCGTACGTCGCAACGCTGCTTGCCGCGCTGGCCACCGCCCCCGTATTGGCTCAGGTCAAGATAGGCGTGGTCACATCGGCGACCGGCCCCACGGCCATGGTCGGTATTCCGCAAAAGAATACCGTTGCACTGCTACCCACCAAGATCGGCGATCTGATGGTCGAATATATCTCGCTGGACGACACCAGCGATCCCACTCAGACCGTCACCATATTCAAGAAGCTCATCACTGAACAGAAAGTCGACGCCATCATCGGTCCTACCGGTTCGCCCAATGCGATGGCAGTCATTCAATTCATTGCCGAATCCGGCACGCCCATGCTTTCTCCCGTTGGCACCGCGTCCGTGATCCTGCCCATGACGCCCGAGAAAAAGTGGGTGTTCAAGGCGACGCAGAACGATGACCTCATTGCCAAAGCGCTCGTCGCCCATATGGTCGGCGCCGGCGTCAAATCGGCCGGCTTCATCGGCTTCAACGATGCCTATGGCGAAAACTGGTTGAAGGTCTTTGGCGATCTGGCCAAAGAAAACAATATCAGGATCGTCGCCGTCGAGCGCTACCAGCGCTCGGACAACTCGGTGACAGGCCAGGCGCTGAAGGTACTGTCAGCCAAGCCCGACGCTGTGCTTATTGCTGGAACCGGCACCGCCGCCGTGTTACCGCAGGCCACGCTGGCCAAGCAAGGCTATAAAGGACAGTTCTATCAAACCCACGGGGCGGCCCTGCCGGCGTTTCTGAAATTGGGCGGCAAAGAGGTGGAAGGCACCATACTGGCCGCCGGCCTGATGCTGGTCCTGCCGGAAATCGATGACAGCAATCCATCCAAGAAAATCGCACAAGACTATGTGACGCGATACACCGAGCTGCATGGCAGCAAACCGGCTACGTTCGGCGCCAATGTGTTCGACGCCGGCTTGCTGCTCGAACATACCATTCCTGAAGCGGCCAAGGCCGGCAAGCCTGGCACGCCCGAATTCCGCAACGCCCTGCGCGACGCGCTGGAAAACACGCGCGAGTTGGTCGCCACGCAAGGCGTCTACAACATGAGTCCGCAAGACCACAGCGGCTTCGACGAACGTGGGCGTGTACTGATCACCGTCAAAGACGGTCAATGGACGCTATTGAAGTAAACCAGTGGCACCATCGCCTTGCCCTACACACCGGTGGTGCCGGGATCAATACTCTGACGATTTGCCGGTCAGTGCTACGCCTGCCCTCAGCATGAAGTACGAAAAGGCGTCGATCCAGCGTCCGATCACGCCGCGGCCCTGCAAGGCCTCTTCGGTGACGATCTGGCCATTGTTCTTGAGTTCCGTTTCGATCGCCGACTTCAGCTCATCGGCGAATTGCGCATCCTGGATATAAATGTTGGCTTCGCGGGCCAGCAGCAGACTGAAGGGATCGAGATTGGACGAGCCAACCATGGCGCAGTCGTCCATGATCGCAACCTTGGCATGCAGATAACTGGCCATGTACTCGTGGATCTCGATACCATCGTGCAGCAGCTTGGCATACATGTATCGGCCCGCCCGGTACTGCATGGGGTATTCAGACCGTCCCTGCAACAGCAGCCGCACCCTTACACCCCGACGGGCCGCGTCTTCGAGCGCCTTGCGCAGGCGTCGGCCAGGAAAGAAATAGGCATTGGCGATAAGAATGTCGTGACGGGCATTTTCCATGGTGCCCAGGTACGCATCTTCGATCGTCTGGCGAAATCGCAGATTGTCTCGCAATAGCAGCGCCGCCCGGTGTCCATGCCCGTCCAGTGGAACGACCGGAGCTTTCACGCGCAAACTGCGCCGCTTGCTCCATTCCTTCAAGCGCCGATAAAAAGTCGCCCAGTCGTCGCGCCGCCGCCATGCCATACGAAGCCACAGGGCGCGCTGCGCGCGTGCCAAGTCGTCCACAATAGGGCCCTGCAGGCGCACGGCAAAGTCGAACCGCGGACGCGCGCCTTTTCCATCGTCTGGTACGTCCACATAATCGTCCAGTATGTTTATACCGCCCACGAAGGCGACACGCTCGTCGACCACTGTCACTTTCCTGTGCAGGCGGCGCAAGCGGCGCAGGTCAAATTTCATATGGCGCAGACCAGTGGGTTCCGGGCGATAGACACGGAATTGCGCTCCCATACTGGCCAACCTCGCACCTATTTCCCTGGCATGCTCATGACTCCCGAATCCATCGATCACCACGCGCACTTTAATGCCTCGCGCGCAGGCGTCCCGCAGATGATCCAGTACCAGAAAACCGGTCTTGTCCAGGTTGAAGATATAAGTTTCCAGATGGACCTTGCGTTTGGCGGCCGAGATCGCGGCGCAAAGGGCGGGAAAAAATTCCTCGCCATTGCGCAGGAGTTCAATATGATTGCCTTCGTGCCACTTCAAGCGCAATGTTCTACGCGCCATGGAAGCGTTCACGGCAACTCAAGCTCGGCAACCAGGGGAGCATGGTCGGATAGCTGCTTCCAGGGCGAACCGTGCAGCACCCGTGCACTGCGCACCGCGAAACCGCGCTGGTAGATACGGTCGAGACGCAGCCAGGGAAACGCGGCGGGAAAGGTGCGTGGCGGAGGAATCAGGCGCGCCGCCCCGTTGATGCCCAACTGATGTACTTGCTGGGCCAAAGGCAAAGGCTTGGGTAATGAACGCAAGCCGTCGCGCCAGCGCGCAACCGATCCACGCAAATTGCCGGGCTCGATATTTTGCGGCGCAATGGCAAACACTTCGTACAAACCCAATTGCTGGACGAACAATGGCGCCAGGCGATTGTTCCAGTCGTTGAAGTCGCCGGCGACGAGCACCGGCTCATCGTCCGGCACCAGCCGCTTGATCCGTTCGACCAGGGCGGCCACTTGTCGCGAACGCCCGCCGGCGAACAAACCCAGATGGACCACCAGGCAATGCACGGGTGTACTGCCGATTTCGACCACCGCGTGCAGGATCCCGCGCTGCTCCATCTTGTGATCGGAAATGTCCTGGTTTTCGTGTTTCAGAATGGGAAAACGCGATAGCAAGGCGTTGCCGTGATCGGTATGGTCGCGTACGGCGTTGCAACCATAGGCGGTTTCCATGCAAAGCACGGCGCCCAAGGACTCATGCTGGGCGTGAAGGCTGGACCGGGATTGATTGCGGCCCTGGACCTCCTGCAGAAAGGCCAGATCGGGGCCAAGGTTATAAAGCCCGAGCCGCAATTCTGCCAACGACTCACGGCTGCCCATTGCCGAGCGACCCTTGTGAATGTTATAGCTTACGACCCGGATTACCGACACTGCGGCCCCCTCTTGTTACTGCGCTGGTTTGGCTTCGGGGCTGCGCAAACGAATGTGCAGTTCGCGCAACTGTTTTTCGTCGACCGGAGAAGGCGCTTGCGTGAGCAGGCATTGGGCGCGTTGCGTCTTGGGGAACGCGATAACGTCGCGTATGGATTCCGCGCCCGCCATCATGGTGACCAGACGGTCCAGGCCGAATGCCACGCCGCCATGCGGTGGCGCACCGTACTGCAAGGCATCCAGCAGGAAACCGAATTTCTCGCGGGCTTCCTCGGGGCCGATATTCAGGGCACCAAACACTTTGCTTTGCACATCGGCACGATGGATACGCACCGAGCCGCCACCCACTTCCCAGCCGTTCAAGACCATATCATACGCCTTGGCCAGCGCTTGGCTGGGGTCAGTTTCCAGGAAGTTTTCATGACCGTCCTTGGGGCTGGTGAACGGATGATGCGCGGCGAAATAACGGCCCTCGTCCTCGTCATACTCGAACATGGGAAAATCGACCACCCACAGAGGTTTCCAGCCGGCCTCGAATAGTCCGGACTCCTTGCCGAACTCGCTATGACCGATTTTCACGCGTAACGCGCCAATGGCATCGTTGACGACCTTGGCCTTGTCGGCGCCGAAAAAGATCAGGTCGCCGCTCTGGGCGCCGGTGCGCTCGATAAGTTGCGTCAGGACGTCTACATGGATGTTCTTGACGATAGGCGACTGCAGCCCTTCAGGGATGGCAGCAGCGTCATTCACCTTGATATACGCCAGCCCCTTGGCGCCATATATGCCCACGAACTTGGTGTAAGCATCGATTTCGCTGCGGGGCATGGCGCCGCCGCCAGGCACACGCAAGGCCACGACGCGGCTGGCCGGATCGTTGGCTGGCGCGGAGAACACCTTGAAGTCCACTTCGCGCATCAGATCGCCAACGTCGACAAATTCCAGCTTGACGCGCAGGTCTGGTTTATCCGAACCGTAACGGAGCATCGCCTCTTCCCATGTCATGGTGGGGAAGGAGCTCGGCAATTCCACGTGCTGTACGCTGGAAAATACGTGACGGATCATGCCTTCGAATATCTCACGGATCTGTACTTCGTTCAGGAACGACGTTTCGCAATCGATCTGTGTGAATTCAGGCTGGCGATCGGCGCGCAGGTCTTCGTCGCGAAAGCACTTGGTGATCTGATAGTAGCGATCGAAGCCCGCCACCATCAACATCTGCTTGAACAACTGGGGCGATTGCGGCAAGGCAAAGAACTCGCCGGCATTCACGCGGGAAGGAACAAGGTAGTCGCGGGCACCTTCGGGCGTGCTCTTGGTGAGCATGGGGGTTTCAATATCGATGAAGCCCAGGTTATCCAGGAACTTGCGCACTTCGATGGAAACACGGTAACGCAACATCAGGTTACGCTGCATTTGCGGGCGGCGCAGATCTAGCACACGGTGTGTAAGCCGCGTCGTTTCGGACAAATTGTCGTCATCGAGCTGGAACGGCGGTGTCACCGACGCATTCAGGATCTCGATTTCACGGCACAGAATCTCGATGTCGCCAGAAGCCAGATCGGGGTTGCTGGTGCCTTCGGGCCGCTGGCGAACAAGGCCGGTAATGCGCACGCAGAACTCGTTGCGTATGGACTCGGCCGTCTTGAACGCTTCCTCGTTATCGGGATCCACCACAATCTGTGCCAGTCCGGCCCGATCGCGCAGATCGATGAAGATGACTCCGCCGTGGTCGCGGCGACGATGGACCCACCCGAACAAGGTTACTGTCTGGTTCAAATGGTCTTTATTGACCTCGCCGGTATAGCAGGTACGCATCAAGGATTACTCCGTTTATAAATTCTTGGAATGGATTCAGGGTTGATCGGTGCCGGGATGGCGCGCTTCATCGGCGCGATCAATATCGTGAGCAGCATCGATGATCGACACCGCCTCGTTGCCGGCCTCGAGGCCTTTAATGGAAACGGGCGCTACAACGCCCATGGAAACGATGTACTTCAGCGCCGCGTCGACACTCATATCGAGCACCTGGACTTCGTGGCGCGGCATCATCAGGAAAAAACCGGAAGTGGGATTGGGGGTCGTCGGCACGTAGATGCTGACATAATCGTCGCCCAGCTTTTCAGCCACTTCGCCCGTGGGGGCTCCGGTCAGGAATGCGATTGTCCATGCCCCGTGCCGGGGATACTGAACCAACACCGCCTCGCGGAAAGCCTGGCCATTCGGGGCAAGTATGGTATCGCTGACTTGCTTGACTGAGTTATAGATGGAGCGAACCAGTGGGATGCGTCCCAGCAGTTGTTCCCAGCGCTCGACGACCGCGCGGCCCAGGAAATTCGCCCCAAGCACGCCGGTAAGCAAAACCACGGCCACGACGAGTATGAGCTGGAATCCAGGTATGCGGTATCCGAACAGCGACTGCGACGACAAAAATGCCGGCACGACACTTTCAAGCGTGCTGAAAAGCAACGCAATCACCCACAGCGTGATGACTAGGGGGATCCAGATCAGCAGGCCGGTGATGAAGTATCGTTTGAAGAAACGCATGCGTTGCTTGTACTGCCCTGTCAGGTGGCGGCGGGGCCGGCCGGTGTCTTGGACGCGGTGGCGGACGGCGTTGCGGCGGGCGGCGTACCGGCGGCTGGCGACGCTGGCGTGCTACTGGGCGCAGCGTTGTCGCCGGCGCCACCCGCACCCTTGGCGCTATCGGCGGCTGTCGCACCGGCGGAACCCCCGCCATTATTGCGGAAATCGGTGACGTACCAGCCGGATCCTTTCAGCTGGAACCCGGCGGCCGTGACTTGTTTTGTGTAGGTACTCTGCCCACATTCGGGACAGTCTGTCAGGAGCGGATCCGACATTTTGCGCAAGACGTCCTGCGCATGTCCGCAGGCGCTACATTTATAAGCATAAATAGGCACGTAACAATCCCAAGAAAGTTTACCAAAGGAAAAACCCGCTTGCGGCCGCCCCGCCGTGCAAGAACGGGTAGACGCGGCGAAGCATAAAAATCCCTTAATTTTAGCCGGTTTTGTCAGCGGCCATTACCGGGATTCCATATTCACCGAGCCCACCCCTTAAAATGGCTGGGGCAACAGGAACATGCCGGCGGCGACCAGCGTCGGTATTGCCGCTGCCGCCAGCAGCTTCAGCGGCGAAATGGCGCCATCCGGAAAGGTGCCTTTCAATATCGAGAAGCCGGCGGGATTCGGTGCATTGGCAATCACGGTGAGTCCGCCGCCCGTTACCGCACCGGCCACCAGCATGTAGCGCCATATTTCATTGGTGCCCTCAACCAGCGACCCCAGATAAGTAAGTGCCGCGTTATCGGTCACGGCGGTAAGTGCGGTGGCTCCCCAGTACAGGACGATCGGCGAAAGGCCGGCCAGCAAGTCCTGCAACCACCATTTCTGCAGGCCGCCCAGCACCACCAGGCCGGCCAGGAAAAATCCCACCATCAGTCCTTCCCGGATCAGCAAAGGATTTTGATGCCGCTTATAGGCGTGCGCATACCCAATGAAGAGCATGAGGAAACCGAGGAAGATAACGGGATGGTGGGCGGAGATTACCACTCCCACAAGGAATACCAGGTGAATGGCGATTACTATCCAGGGCACTGGAGAACGCACAGGGGCGCCCTCGTCGACAGGACCAGGTCCTATGCTGCCATCCAGGAGATGGGCACGACAGATGAAAGTGAGTACCGCTGCGTTGATGATCACGGCAGCGGCGGCTCGCCATCCGAAGTGTGTTGCCATATAGGCCGTATCCCAACCAAAGGTCTGCGCGACCATAAGTACCGGCGGCGCGGCGTAGGCCGTGAGTACACCGCCTATGGAGACATTGACGAACAGCACGCCTATGGTCATGTACTTGAAGCCGGCCTGGCCGGGACGGCGAAAATAGGCATCACGCAACATCAGCGCGGCAAGCGTCATGGCCGCCGGCTCGGTAATGAATGAGCCCGCCAGCGGCACGAAGGCCATGGTCATGAAAAACATGGCAAGTTCATTGCGTACCGGCAGCATGCGGGACAAGGCCTTCACGAACATACCGACCACTTCAAGAATGGGGCGGCTCGCAGCCACGACCATGATGGCAAAGACAAATGCGGGTTCTGTGAAATTGCGAGTGTCGATATAGGCGACTGTTTCGCCTACCCCGGAGAGCAGTGCCATGATGGCAAGGAGGGCACACGCCCAGACACCGAATACGGCTTCCACTTCCGAGAGCAAATGCCACAGCCCGGCGTGCGCGCCGCCGCGGTTTGCCAGCCGCGCAAAGACAGGCACCGAGAAGGTGTGGATGATGGCCACCGCGAACACGGCGGTGGCCAGATACTCCATGAAATTAGGCATGTATCACGCTTCCAAATCCAAACAGACAGGTGCAAATTGTCGCACGAACTTACAGTCCCGGCCCGCCGAGCAGTTTTGAGATCGGGTGGAACGGGTTCACGCCACGCCAAGAATATAGTCGGCGCCCTTCTCGGCGATCATGATGGCTGGCGAATTGGTGTTGCCCGACGTAATGGTCGGCATGATGGATGCGTCGATCACACGCAATCCCTGTATGCCACGCACGCGCAACTGTGGATCGACCACTGCCAGGTCGTCGATGCCCATCTTGCAAGTGCCCACCGGATGAAAAATAGTGGTTCCGATATCGCCCGCCGCTTTCTCGAGATCGGCCTGGGATTCGAGTTGTGTGCCTGGCCGATACTCTTGCGGCCTGTACGGCGCCAGGGCTTCCTGCGACATGATCCTGCGCGTCAGCCGTATGCTGTCGGCGGCCACCCTGAGGTCCTCCGGTGTTTGCAGGTAATTGCACAGGATGGCCGGCGCATCGGCCGCATCCGGCGAGGTGATGGTGACATGTCCGCGGCTGGTCGGCCGGAGGTTGCAGACCGACGCCGTCATGGCAGGAAAGGCGTGCAAAGAATCGCCGAACTTCTCAAGCGATAAAGGCTGCACATGGTATTCGAGATTGGCTCGCGTTTGCTCCGGACCGGATCGGGCAAACGCGCCGAGCTGGGAGGGCGCCATGGTAAGCGGTCCGCGTTTCTGTATGGCGTATTGCAGCCCCATCAGCGATCGACCCCATAACGAAGCCGTCATGGTATTCAACGTTTTTGCACCCTGCACTTTATAGATGAGCCGCAACTGAAGATGGTCTTGAAGGTTCTGTCCGACCCCGGGCACATGCTGCACGACGGGTATGCCCAGCGATTGCAGGAGGGCACCCGGCCCTACGCCTGATACTTGCAGCAATTGTGCAGACCCGATGGAGCCCGATGAAAGGATGATTTCCGCCTTGGCGCGCGCGAGTTTTTTTTGTCCGTCATGCATGTAGCGCACGCCGTCAGCCTTGCGACCGTCAAAGACGATGCGCTCGGCCTGCGCACCCGTCAGCACGGTAAGATTCGGGCGGCGGATCACAGGATGCAGGAAAGCCTTTGCCGATGTCCAGCGCACGCCTCGCCGCTGATTCACCTCGAAATAGGCACAGCCCTCGTTATCGCCTCGATTGAAGTCCTCGATGGGCGGGATGCCGGCCTGCTGTGCCGCCCCGCGGAATGCGTCCAGGATTTTCCAGGAAAGACGCTGGCGTTCCACGCGCCATGTGCCCGACGCGCCATGGAATTCGCTTTCACCCGCATGATGATTTTCGACCCGTTTGAAGACCGGCAATACATCGTTCCAGCCCCACCCAGGGTTGCCAAGCGCCGCCCAGCCGTCATAGTCGGCGGCCTGTCCGCGCATGTAGATCATGCCGTTAATGGCCGAGGAACCTCCGAGCACCCTGCCGCGCGGATAGCCGAGTATGCGGTTATTGATGCCGGGGTCGGGCTGGGTGGTGTAGCACCAGTCACTGCGCGGATTGCCGATACAGTAAAGATAACCGACCGGTATGTTGATCCAGTGCCAGTTATCGCGCCCTCCGGCCTCGAGCAACAAGACCCGGTGAGCAGGGTTCGCGGACAAGCGATTCGCCAACAGGCAGCCGGCCGAACCCGCGCCCACAATGATGTAATCGAATTCCTGCGCAAGCTGTGCCGCTGCAGCGTCGATCATTTTTTGTCTCCCGCGGCTGGGCCGCTTGTTGTTATTTCCGTGACTGCATTCTAAACGGTGATCGTTCCCGCCAGTGCTGCGATAAGCAACAACACGCCTACGCCCATATTGGAGCGGAACAGCATGAAATTGCGTTCCGGGCGGGCCAGGTCGAAAACCCGCATCTGCCAGGAAAAGTGTGCAGCGATCCCGGCCATGACCAGATAATAAGGCCAGCCCATCTGCATGGCGGAACCGGCCCATACCCATAGCGCGACCGTCGCGACGTAAAAGCCGCTGATCCAGATCTTGCCCTTGTCGTTGAAACGCAGCGCCGTCGAATGCAATCCCAGCCGTTTGTCATCCCTTACGTCGACATAGGCATAAATAGAGTCGTAGCCGACCTGCCACAATACCGCGCCCAGCCACATGGCAACGGCCGAAAGCGGGACACTGTTCTGAGTATCGGACCATGCCATGAGCATGCCCCAATTGAAACCTATTCCCAGCACCACCTGCGGCCAATAGGTAAATCGCTTGCACAGCGGATAGATGATGACGATAGGCATCAGCGCAATGGCCAGCCATCGACTGTACTCGTTCAGAGCCAGCAGCAGCATTGCGCACACAACAAGTTGCGCCAGCACAAACCACAACGCGTTCTTCAGCGTGATCTGCCCGCTGGTTAGCGGCCTAAAACGGGTGCGCTCGACTTTCTTGTCGATATCGCGATCGAAAATATCGTTGAAACAGCATCCGATGCCGCGCATCAACAGTGCGCCGAGGGAAAAGATAAAGATTCGGAATAACGTGGGCCAACCATCGGCAGCCTGGACCAGGGCGGCCATGCAAGGCAGCAGCGTAAGCCAGGTTCCCACTGGTCGATCCAGGCGGCACAGGCGCGCGTAGGGGCCCCAGGACCGTGGCAACCACCGCTCTACCCAGTCGTCTGGCCGCATATCGGATAGATCGGGCGAAGTCCCCGAACCCGAGGCGGGTTTCTGGGTGGAGTCTGAAAAAGAAGGTGTCATTGCACTATAAGAACGGGATTGCAGGCGGAAAGCACCCGCGCGCCGCGGGCCAAAAGGAATCACGTGGAATCACGTCGATTCGACTCCGATGATTCTACCTCGTATGCAACCCGTTGCCGATCAGGACACGTCGCCCGGTCGCGCCAGGTAAGCGATGAGTTCCGGTACAGCGGCCTGGGCCATCCCGGCGTCACTGGCTTCGGCAAAGACCCGCTGGATAGCCGACGCCGCCGCGCGCGGCGCACCCACGTCGTCGGCCATGGCCGTGTAATAGCCCATGTCCTTGAGTGCATTGGAAATGGAAAAGCGAAAGCCCGAGGCATCGCCTGTTTCGATATAGGGACGAAGTCGATTGAGCACGACCGCTCCCCCTCCACCATTGTGCAAGACATCTGCGAACACTTGCGCATCTACGCCGGCGAGCCTGGCACAAGCGGCTGCCTCGGCAAGCACCGTCGAAAATCCCAGCGATACGAAATTGTGCAAAAGCTTAAGCTGGTGGCCGGCCCCCACCTTGCCGGCGTAGACAATATTCTCGGCATAAGCCTGCAATATGGGAAGGCAGCGGTCGAATAAGTCGCGTTCGCCCCCTACGATCAGGTTCAGCCTGCCTTCGGCCGCCTCTTTGGGCGTGCGCGTCATGGGCGCGTCAAGGAACTGCCCGCCCGCTTGCTGCACGGCTTCCGCAATCTTTACCGTGGAGGAAGGAATGGCCGTTGAACAATCGATGACAATGACACCGGGCTGCATGCCCTCGAGCAACCCCTCTTTCCTGAACAGCACGTCCTCGACCTGCGGCGTGCCGGTAACGCAGAGAATCACGACGTCCACCGCCTGTGCCAATGCCACCGCCGTATCGATCGTTGTTGCTCCGGCGGCGATCAGATCGTCAAGCGGCTGATTGCCTGCGTGTTCGAGCACGGTCAAGCCATACCCATTGCGCAAAAGACTGGCAGCTATGCCATGGCCCATCAAACCGACGCCTATCAGGCCTATACGTGTTTCATTCATTTCAGTTTCTCGTTGTATGAGATGTTGATCTTGTTGTGTGCGACGCCGACCGGAGCACCGGACCTCGACGGCGTCGCACCGGCGTTCAGGATTCAGGCAGCGCTTCTGTTGCGCAGACCGCCAGCGCAGATGTACTTGATTTCCAGATAATCATCGAGTCCATACTTGGAGCCTTCCCGGCCGACTCCCGACTCCTTGGTGCCGCCGAAAGGGGCCAGTTCTGTCGAAATGATGCCTTCGTTTACGCCCACAATGCCGCACTCCAGCGCTTCGGCCACCCGCCATGAACGCTCGTAATCCGTCGTAAAGAAATAAGCGGCCAGGCCGAATGGCGTGTCATTGGCCATCGAGACAGCCTCTTGTTCGGTCGAAAAACGGATCAACGGCGCAACCGGCCCGAACGTTTCCTCCTGCATCAGCTTGGAATTCTTCGATACGTCAAGCAGGATGGTAGGCTGGAAGAACAAGCCGCCCAAGGCATGGGCCTGCCCGCCCGTCAATACGCTGGCGCCTTGCGACAAGGCATCGCTGATGTGTTCCTGGACTTTACTGATGGCGGCGTCATCGATCAGCGGACCGAGGTCTACGTTGTCCGCCATGCCGTTGCCCACCTTCTGGGCTTCCACGACCTCTTTGAGTCGCGCCGCAAACGCATCGTAGATGCCTTCCTGCACGAATATTCGGTTGGCGCATACGCACGTCTGCCCGGCATTGCGGAATTTGGAGGCCATGACACCCGCCACCGCCTGTTCCAGATCGGCGTCGTCGAACACGATGAATGGCGCGTTACCTCCCAGTTCCATCGACACCTTTTTCATCGTGGGGGCGCATTGAGCCATAAGCTCTTTGCCCACGCTGGTGGAGCCTGTGAACGACAGTTTGCGCACCAGTGGGTTGCCGGTCAGTTCGCCGCCGACCACCGATGAATTGCCCGTCACGACGTTGAACACGCCCGCCGGTATGCCGGCCTCCGCCGCCAATTCGGCAAGTGCCAGTGCGGAATAGGGAGTGGCCGTGGCCGGTTTGACCACGATCGTGCATCCGGCTGCCAAGGCCGCACCCGCCTTGCGCGTGATCATGGCATTGGGAAAATTCCACGGTGTGATGGCGGCGACCACACCCACCGGCTGCTTGATCACAATGATGCGCTTGTCATTGGTGGCCGCCGGAATCACGTCGCCATACGTACGCTTGGCTTCTTCGGCGAACCATTCAAGGAATGAGGACCCGTAGGCAATTTCGCCGCGCGACTCTTTCAAGGGTTTGCCTTGTTCCAGGGTAAGAATGGTTGCCAGGTCTTCCTGATGCGCCATGCATAAATCGTACCAGCGCCTGATCAATCTGGAACGATCCTTCCCACTTTTTTCCCGCCAGGCAGGCAAGGCATTGTTGGCGGCTTCGATGGCATTGCGTACATCGGCGGCAGACAGCCTGGGCACGCTGCCCAGGGTACTGCCGTCCGCAGGGTTGCTGACGCTGACCGAACTTCCATCAGAGGCGCCTATCCACTGGCCGTCTACGTGGCATTGCTGGCGAAAAAGAGTTGGGCGATCGAGTTTCATGGTTAATCCTTTCAAGTAATCATGCGAGAAGATTCGGGGGCCTGCGGCCGTGCATCAGATCGTCAAGGCCGTTAATTAAAAGCCACCCCATTGCATCCCTGGTCTCGTGTGTTGCGCTACCTATATGAGGCGTAAGAAATACATTGTCCAATGTGCGATAGCGCGGATCGATCAGGGGCTCGTTGGCGAACACATCCAATCCGGCAGCGAAGATCTGATTTGAAACCAGTGCGGCAATCAGTGCATCGTCCACGATCAGATCTCCACGGGAAATGTTAACCACCACGGCATTGGCGGGCAACAGGGCAATTCGGCTGGCGTTTATAGCTCCCTTGATCCCCGGGGAACCCGGGGCTGCAATCATGAGAATATCGGCCACCTTCACCGCCTCGTCGAGCGTGGCGTGATAGATAGCGCCGCGCTCTTGTTCCGGCGCCAGGCGACTGCGGTTGTGATAGTGGATTTCCAAGCCGAATGGACGCGCCCGGGCTGCAATTTCCCGGCCGATACGCCCCATTCCAAAGATAACGAGCCGCCTTCCAGTCAGACCCCGTCCCAGGAGCTGCGTAGGACTCCAGCCAGGCCACTGATTGCTTCGAACCATACGATCCGCCTCGTAGCCACGGCGGCAGGCATTGAGCATGAGCATCATGGCAATTTCGGCGCACGCGTCACTCAACACGTCCGGCGTATGGAGAATCTTTATTCCCATTGCCCGCGCGACAGCTACGTCGATATGGTCATAACCCACCGACAGCGTTGCCACTGACTTCAACGTTGGCGACAAGGCCTGCAGCACCGGCGCCGAGATGGTCTCGGTGGCACTTACAAAAAGTACCTGCGCGCCGCGTGCATTGGCGATGATACGGTCGGGCGGCAAAATGGAATCATCTTCATTCTTGCGTAAATCATAGCGATCCTGCATCGCGGCTTCCACCGTTGGCGTAAAACGTCGGCATAGATAGGCGCGAGGCAATTCCTGAGCATTCATTTTTCTGTCGTCGAGAATAACGGTTATTTATAATACCAATTTATATGATGAGTTTGTCAATCAAATTCGTCGAAATGGTATTATGTTCCTATAACGGCACAGGAGAAAGCGGACATGCTCAAGGCTCCAAACAGCGTTCAAAAAGACAAGACAGAGATGACGCTGGCCGATCGCGTCACCCACATCCTGGAAAGCCAGATACGTAGCGGTGCTTATCCGGTCAATGCCCGGTTGCCCACCGAGCAATTCATGACGAAAGAGTACGGTGTCAGCCGTACCGTAATACGCGAAGCAATATCCCGGCTCAAGTCAGAAGGCCTGGTCGAGACGCGCCAGGGCAGCGGCACCGTGGTGCTGGATCCAAAAACCAGCGAAGCCTTCCGCCTGGGACTGCCCGACGACAATCCCGCAAGAGGCGTGCTGCGTATCATCGAACTGCGCCGAGGGATAGAAGCCGAAATGGCGGCACTGGCCGCCGAACGGCGCAGCGAAATGCAGATGACCGAGATCAATAAGGCGCTGGCGCATATTGAAGAAGCCGTGCAACTGGGTGGCGATGGCGTGGCTGAAGACCTGGCATTCCATATTGCAATTTCCCGGGCAGCGAACAATCCGCATTACACCGAGTTGTTGGGCCTGCTGACCCGGGCCTTGCACGACGCCATCCGCGTCACGCGAGGCAATGAAGCCCAACGAACCGACCTCGCCGACGACGTACGGGCCGAACACGAGGCCATTCGGGCTGCCATCGAGGCGCGCGAGGTCGATAGCGCAAGGATGGCAGCTTTCCGTCACATGGAAAACACGGCGCGACGAATAGAGAACGTTGACGAAAGCTATTGGAACGGAGCTAGCGGCGCGGCCGCCCACAGACTGGCACGCGCCAATCTCGGTACTGTCGTACGCCAGCAGAAAAACACTAAGCGCACGACCAGATCCTGAGCATTCGTTCTGGGCGGCCTGTACTGCCCGCGTTTGTCTTCAGATCAATTCACCGCCATTGTTTCTTTTGTTGTGTGATATATTCGTCATACAATTTATCGAAGACAGTTCTCTGGCCACGTTCATCGGGCCGGTGCATTGATCTGATGAGGAGACAAGAATGAGCACTCAGCGTGGCACTTCCCTCTGCAACGGCGGCTACACATGAACCAGACGACTCGGCCCCTGGTTGTCCTGACTGATCAGATCCATTCCGATGCCTACCGCTACTTGTGCGACAACGCGGAAGTCACCATCCTCGACCCGGCATTACCCCCGGACCAAGCCAATGTCGCCCTGCGTCGCGCGCTCGCCCATGCCCAGGGACTGATCGTCCGGCGCCAGCTGCCCGGCGACATTTTCGAGGGCCAGCACGACTTGCGCGGCGTACTCCGCCATGGCGTCGGCCTGGATTTCATTCCGGTCGCAGCGGCCACGTCAAAAAAGCTTCCTGTAGCGAACACGCCGGAGGTCAATGCGAATTCCGTAGCCGAATATGCGATCGGCGCCATGCTGGCTATGACGCGCCGCTTTGCCGAGTTTGACCAGAACGTACGGGACGGCAATTGGGGTGCGCGTCGCCACGCCGGCGAACTTACCTTCGAATTAAAGAGCCGTTGCGTCGGGATCGTTGGCTTCGGCGCTATTGGGAAGCGATTGGCAGAAATCGCCTTTCACGGTTTTGGCATGCGGGTCATCGCGTATACCAGGACCCCTTCCAAACTGCCAGCACATGTGAAGAGCGCTGGCTTGAAGGCCTTGTTCTCCACCAGTGACTACATTGTTCTGGCTTGCCCATTGACCGAGACAACCAGAGGAATGATCAATGCCGATGTACTGGCACATGCCAAGCCAAATGTCATGTTGATCAACGTGGCTCGCGGACCAGTAGTCAATGAAAGGGATCTTGCCGCCGCACTCGAATCGGGGCAAATCGCCTCTGCCGCCCTTGACGTTTTTGAAGTTCAGCCCCTGCCGGCGACCAGCCGCTTACGGGCACATCCTGGCGTGATGCTTACGCCTCATCTGGCCGGCATGACCATGGACGCGGAACGCGCCATGGGAATGCTGGCTGTGCAGACACAGCTTGCGCTGATCCGAGGCGAACGTCCCGCGAACGTCGTCAACGCTGAAATCTATACCTAAAGCCTGGAGAACTAATGAAAATAACCCGCATTACTGCCATTCCTTTGTCCTACCGCCTTCCGGAAGGCAAGACTGTAACCATGGGGGTGGGCAGCACCCTCAAGCGCGATGCCATCATCATTCGTGTTGAAACGTCCGAAGGAGTCATTGGCTACGGCGAGTCGCACCCCGGCCGCAGCCCTGGCGCCATCATAAGCTTGATCCATAATACGCTGGCACCTTTGCTGCAAGGCATGGACGCCAGCGATGTGGTGGGGGCGTGGCAACGGGTGCACCGCATGCAATTTTCCAGCCATGGACTTGGCGCCGGGGCGGCCCTGGCCCATTCCGGCATCGACATGGCCTTGTGGGACATACGCGGCAAAGCTGCAAATATGCCGCTATATAAACTTCTGGGCGGCTCGCAACGCCGCATTCCGGCCTACGCTGGCGGCATTTCCATGGGTTATCAGCCTGCCGCAGCGCTGGCTGAAGAAGCGCAGGGATACGTAGACGCTGGATACAAGGCAGTCAAGCTTCGCCTGGGCGATACCGTGAAGGACGATATCGGGCGTGCGACGCATGTGCGTAAAGTGCTCGGCGACGATATCGATATTCTCACCGACGCCAACACGGCATACACCATCGCCCAGGTACGCCGCGTACTGCCGGCGCTGGCCGATATTAAAGCCGGCTGGCTGGAGGAACCCTTTGCTTGCAATGACTTTGCCTCATATCGCGAAGCGGCACGCATCACTCCCCTGGTGCCCATTGCGGCCGGCGAAAACCACTTCACACGTTTTGAATTCGCACAGATGCTGGAAGCAGGGGCCGTACAAGTGTGGCAACCCGACTTGTCCAAGACAGGAGGCATTACCGAAGGCGTTCGTATCGCTGCCCTGGCCTCCGCTTTCCGGATTCCGGTACACGCGCATAGTTCCGCAACCGGACTGAATCATGCCGCGACGCTGCACTTCTTGGCGGCAACCGAGAATGCCGGCTATTTCGAGGCATGCGTGTCGAAGTTCAACCCTTTCCGCGACATGTTCGGCAGCACCTTCCAGATCGGCGCCGATGGTTGCGTGGAGCCTCCGTCCGGTCCCGGCCTGGGCGTAGAGGTCGACGAAGCGATATTCAAGGATTTTCCTTTGATAGATGGACCAGGCTATGTCGTGAAATTCTAAAACAAAGGCCAAAGGGCCGAGGAGAGACAGCATGAAAAAAATTCCAATATTTCTGACCGGTATTTGTTTAGCGCTATCCGCAAACGTCGCGGCATTGGCGAGTACGGCAGATGCCTATCCTGAAAAACAGGTACGGCTGGTCGTTCCCTACCCGCCCGGTGGCTTCAACGACACACTGGCCAGGACGGCCAGCGAATTCCTGACCAAAAAGTGGGGCAAGGCTGTCGTCGTCGAGAATCGGCCCGGAGGGAATACATTGATCGGGAACTCTACCGTCGCGAAAGCCGATCCCGACGGTTACACCCTGCTCATCACCCCCCTGCCTTTCTCCGCACTACCGGGCTTATACCGGGATAAGATGCCCTATGACGCCGTCAAGAACTTCGAACCCGTGATCTGGGCGGGCAGCACACAGAATATTCTCACCGTACGAGCCGATTCGCCATTCAAAGACGTGAAGAGCCTTATCGAACATGCCAGGAAGCACCCGGGCGAGATCAACTATGGCTCTACCGGCTCCGGCTCGTCCAATCACTTGTCCATGGAACTTTTCCTGGACATGACCAAAACGAAGATGACGCACATCCCCTATAAGGGCAGTGCTCCAGCTGTCACCGCCTTGTTGGCGGGCGACATCGACGTGCTATTCGATAACCTTCCAAATGTTTATCCGAACATCAAGGCAGATAAACTCACTGCCCTTGCCGCAACGGGTACGAACCGCGCGCCATTGCTGCCCGACGTGCCGACGGTTGCAGAGGCCGGCGTGCCAGGATATGAAGTGACTGTCTGGTTTGGCATGCAGGCCCCGGCCGGAACGCCAAAAGAGGTCGTGGCCAAAATCAATAAAGACTTGGTCGAAATGTTGCGCCAGCCCTCCATTGTCGAGAAATTCGGCTCACAGGGTGTTGAGATCGTGGCGAGTTCGCCTGAGCGTTTCAAAGCACTGGTAGCCAGCGAAGTGGCCAAGTGGACGGGAGTCATAGACCGCGCTGGCATAAAGATCGAATAGGACGATTCCCGAATAACTACGCCGGCTCAATCCCCGAGGACTGAACCGGCGTAGTAATGAGTGTTCGCAAAACGCCTGCCAAAAACGAGGGAGATCAGCTCTCCTTGATCAACTTGCCCAGAATGGCAATGCCTTCACGAATCTTTGCCTCGGAAACCGTCACAAAGCTCAGGCGCATGGTGTTGGTCTGGGGATGGGCGCCCGCAAAGAATGGCGCACCCGGCACAAACGCAACGTTTTGTTCAATGGCGCGAGCCAGCAACTTGGATCCATCGATATGGGCAGGCAACGTGACCCAGATGAACATGCCGCCTTCCGGCCGCGTCCAGCTGACCGTTGCGGGGAAATGCTGGTCCATGGCTTCCAGCATATATCCGCATTGCTCTTTGTAGAGCTCGCGCACCATAGGCATATGCGTGGTCAGGAAACCGTCTTTCACGGTTTCGTAAACGGCCATCTGGGTAAGGCTTGCGGTATGCAGATCGGTAGCCTGCTTGATTTGCACCAGTTTCGCGATGATGGGCTTGGGCGCCACGATATAGCCCAGTCGCAAGCCGGGGGCCAATACCTTGGAAAACGTGCCCAGGCGGATGACTGTGGCACCCGCGGCGCGCCCCAGGCCCAGCAGTCCAGGCAAGGCAACGCCCGCGTAACGCAGGTCGCCGTAGGGATCGTCTTCAATGATGGGCACTTGGGCAGCGGCACATCGCTCCACCAATGCCTTGCGTCGCGCCAGGTCCAGCGTAAGACCAGTGGGATTCTGGAAGTTGGGCAAAACATAGATAAAACGCGCGCCAGCCGTGCACTCATCGGTCAATCCCTCGGGGACCAAACCACCTTCATCGGTTGGCACCGCGACGTATTTCGGTTCGAACAGCGAAAATGACTGCAATGCGCCCAAATAGCTGGGGGCTTCGACCAGCACTTTGCTGCCCGGGTCGATGAACAGCTTGCCCAGCATGTCCAGCGCCTGTTGCGAGCCCGACACGATAAGCACTTCATCGGGCGAAACATCGGCGCCGACGCGCTTGAGGTCTTCGGCGACCCAGGCGCGCAAAGGTGCATAGCCTTCCGTCGGCCCATACTGCAGCGCCGTCTCGCCCTTGTTTTCCAGGACGTAGTTGAATGCGGCTTGCATGACGTCGATCGGAAATCCTTTGGGCGCAGGCAATCCGCCCGCGAAAGAGATGATTTCGGGCCGCTCAGTGACTTTCAGAATCTCTCGGATTGTCGAGCTGGTCAGTTGTTGCGCACGCTGCGAAAAAGTATAGGGGTGGGTGTACGAGTCCATGATTCCGAAAGATTCCCGATAAAGAACAAATTGGTAACCACTTAGATTACCGCAACTTCATTGAAGATTCAGCGATTTGGCCGTGGCTCGCGTGTTTCGCGGCCTTTTACGAGGTCAGCACGCCACAAGGCTGGCACAGACACGCGAAACGCGCGCTTGTGCCATGCCCGAGTCACCCTTCCACGTCCGTGCGCCCGGCGTCGCCATTGCGTCGGTCACGGCGCACGATGCGCAACAGCCACCAAAACAGGGAAAGCGAGCAAAGCAGGCCTATCCCGAAAATCGCCACGACTATCCATTCGCCTGCAGTCATTATTACGTCCATTTTTGGTAAACCGGAAATCAGCTGGCGCCCAGGACGTCGGCCATGGCATCGGTAAAGTAGCCAATATTGCGGGTGTTCAAGCCGGGCACGCTGATCCGGCCCGATTCAATGATGTACACACCGTGCTTCTCGCGCAGGATCTGCAGCTGCTGGCTCGACAGGCCGGTATAGGTGAACATGCCGTGTTGCTTCACGAAGTAGCTGGAATCGTAGCCGGGCAGCTTGGTCTTCAGTTGCCCATGCGCCTCCTTGCGCACAAAGGCAATGCGCCGGCGCATTTCTGCGACTTCCCGCAACCAGGCCGCATGGAGGTCTGCGTCATTCAGCACATCGGAGGTGATCTGCCCGCCATGGGCCGGCGGGCTGGAATAATTGCGTCGCACTGCCGCTTTCAACTGGCCCAGCACCCCGTCGGCCTCTTCAGCGCTGGCACACATTACTGACAGTCCGCCGCAACGCTCACCATAGAACGACAGGTTCTTGGAGAAGGAATTGGCCACCACGAACGTGAGGCCCGCGTCGGCCATCGCACGCACTGCAAAGGCGTCCTCGTCCAGGCCTGTCCCGAAGCCCTGATAGGCCATATCCACAAAAGCGATGAGTTCGCGTTGCGCGAGGACGGGAATAAGCTGCAGCCACTGTTCCGGCGACGGATCGACGCCCGTAGGATTGTGGCAACATGCATGCAGCAACACAAAGCTCTTGCGCGGCAATGCCTGCAGCTCCGACATCATCTGGTCGAAACGCAGGGATCTGGTTTCCGGGTCGTAGTAGGAATAGGTATGGGTCCGGACGCCGGCGCCCTGGAATATGGAATGGTGATTGTCCCAGGCAGGGTCGCTGATCCAGATCTCGCTATCGGGATAGGCCAGATGCAGGAAATCTGCGCCCACCTTCAACGCACCGGTGCCCCCGACGCTTTGTATGGTGGCAATTCGCTTATCCCGCAGGGCGGGATAATCGGGACCGAAAACCAGTTTCTGGACGGCGTCGCGGTAAGATGCGAGGCCTTCCATTGGCAGGTAAGGCCGTGGCGCCGGTTCGACGGCGCGACGCTGCTCGGCCGTCTTCACCGACGACAACACCGGAATGTGACCCTCGTTGTCATAATAAAGACCCACAGTCAGATTGACCTTCTGGGGGTGGGCATCCCGATGGAATGCCTCGTTAAGCCGGAAAATGGGATCGCCGGCGTATTTTTCCATGTGTTCGAACATGATTGCGGGTCTCGGTGATGAAAGCGGAACAAAATGACAGAGGGTCGCTCTGTCAACGTGCCCCATTATAAAGAATGACCTAGTCTTTACCATTGACACCCTGTCGCCTATGCGAACACTATGATGACAGTCCCAACCAAGCACCAAAATGACAAACTAGACCATGACCATCGCCACCGAACCCTCCGTATTCACGCTGCATCAAGGCACGATTCCGCTGCTGATCTCCATACCGCATCTGGGCGCGCAAATTCCCGCGGAAATTGCACGTTCCATGGCACCGGCGGCGCAGCATCTGGATGACACCGACTGGCACCTGGATCGTTTATACAGCTTCGCCGATGCGCTGGGCGCCTCGGTGCTCTTCCCCAAAAATTCGCGCTACGTAATCGACTTGAACCGACCGCCAGATGGCGCCAACCTTTATCCCGGGCGCAAGACCACCCTGCTCTGCCCTGTCGACACCTTCAACGAGGAAGCCCTGTATCTGGATGGCAAGCAACCTGACGCGGCTGAACAAGCACGTCGCCGCGACCACTACTGGCACCCCTATCACGCCGCCTTGCAGGCCGAGCTCGAACGGATTCGATCGCTACATGGCCACGTGTTGCTATGGGAAGCCCACTCCATACGGTCGCAGGTGCCACGCCTGTTTGAAGGCCGCCTGCCCGATTTCAATTTCGGAACAGCTGATGACCGGAGCGCCGCACCCGGCGTCGCGGACGGCCTGGCCGCCACCATCAACCAGGAAGGGCGCTATAGCGCGGTGGCCAACGGGCGCTTCAAAGGCGGCTACATCACCCGGCAATATGGCAATCCAGAGCAGGGCATACATGCCATCCAGCTCGAGTTGGCACAGATCGCCTATATGTCTGAGAGCCGTCCTTATGCTTACGATGAAGAACGGGCCGCCGCAGTGGCGCCTGTAATTCGGGGCGCGATCCAGCAGGCGCTGGACGATATCCGGCGATCCGCCAGGGCGGGCGCACCATGAACCACAAAACAGTCACCGTGGCGGTGCAACATGGACGACCGTGAGGCGCTTTTTGACTCGCTGGCCGCACACCATTGGGCCGTTTCCGACACACTGGTCCCCTCACCCCTCTATGAGAGCCTGTACCATGCGTGCCGCCAGGAATGGGATGCCGGGCACTTCCGCGAAGCACGCATCGGACGGCAGCATAGCGACTCCCTGCGAATAGAAATTCGCGGGGACTCCATCTGCTGGATGACCCCGGAAAATGCCGGCATGGAAGCGGACGATTTCCTGGCCTGGGCCGATACGCTGCGTCAGGATCTGAATCGGGAATTCTACGCCGGACTGAACAGCGCTGAATTTCATTTCGCGCGCTATTCCGAAGGGCGCGGCTACAAGAAACACCTGGATCAGCATCATCAAAATACGCAACGGCGCCTATCGCTGGTGCTGTACCTTAACCGCCAGTGGAACGATACGGACGGCGGGGAGCTTTGCCTTTACTCACCCGACAACGACGCCGCGGAAATCCTGCGCATTCTCCCAAAGCCAGGACGGCTGGTGGTGTTTCGCAGCGATATCATCCCGCATGAGGTCCTGCCGTGTGTGCAGCCCCGCTGGAGCCTTACCGGCTGGTTCCGCAGCGATCATGTTCCGGACTGATACCAACGGATAGCCGCCAAGGCCAGGGCATCGATGGAATCGGTGATGGGCACGTCCAGCTGCCCGCGCAGCGCGTGTGGAATGGCCAGCGGCAGTTCCGTGCAGCCAAAGACCACGGCGTCCGCACCCTGCTTTTGCAACAACCTGACGCAATCCGATGCGGGCGCGTATGCCTCGTCGATGCGGTTTGCCTTGACATGCATGATAGACGGAATGCATGACGTCGCCATGGCGTCGTCGGCTGGCGTAATGCACTCGTAGTCTTGTTGCTGCAATGCATGCTGGTACAGGCCCAGTTTCAGCGTCACTGCCGTTCCCATCAATCCGATGCGCCCGCTATATATGCCCTGACGACGCAAGTCGTCGATGACGGCCTGCACGATGTGCAGCACGGGCAGGTCGGTCGCCGCAGCGAGCCGATCGTACCAAAGATGCGCGGTATTGCAGGGAATCGCAATAGCCATGGCGCCGATCCGCTCGAGCTGCCTGATGCCATTGTGCATCCACGGAAAAGGATCAGGACCCTGCTTGGCGTAACCCGCCGGCCTATCGGGAACCCGGGGGTCATTCCATAAGATGGCGGGAATATGTTGCTGTTCCGAGGGCGCGGGCGTCAAGGCGATAAGGCGTGCCATGAACGCAGCCCCGGCCATGGGACCCATACCGCCCAGCACACCCAGAAAGCGTCCCTGAAAATCGTGGCTCATGTAATGGTTCAGTGTTGGAGGATCTTTGAGAGAAATAGGCGCGCACGCTCGGACCGCGCTTCGAGATCGCCAAAAAATTCATCCTTGGTGCAATCTTCAACGATTTTGCCCATATCCATGAAAATCACGCGATCCGCCACTTTGCGTGCAAAGCCCATTTCGTGGGTGACGACCATCATGGTCATGCCCTCGCTGGCCAGATCCACCATAACGTCCAGCACTTCATTGACCATTTCGGGATCGAGTGCTGAAGTGGGTTCGTCGAAAAGCATGGCAACCGGATCCATGGCCAGTGCCCTGGCAATGGCGACGCGCTGCTGTTGGCCACCAGACAGCTGCCCCGGGAATTTGTCCTGGTGCGCCCGCAGACCGACGCGATCGAGCAAGCTGACTGCTCTCGCAGCCGCTTCTTCCTGGCTGCGCCCCAACACCTTTACCTGCGCAAGCACCAGGTTTTGCGTCACGGACAAGTGCGGGAATAATTCAAAGCTCTGGAACACCATGCCGATGCGCGCGCGCAGCTTCGGCAGATTGGTGTCACGCGCCCCCACGGAGACGCCATCGACAATGATTTCACCCTTCTGGAAAGGTTCCAGGCCATTGACTGTCTTGATCAGCGTCGACTTGCCCGACCCCGAAGGACCGCACACAACGACTACCTCACCATGCGCGATGTCAGTGCTGCAGTCATCCAGCACCTGCGTGGTTCCATACCACTTGCTGACATGCTTTATCTCTATCATTTGAACTCCAGATCCTGTCTTCGCGCTAGCGGGCAATACGCGTGCGTTGCCGCAAAAAGCGCACGAAAAGCGATGCGCCGTAACTGATTATGAAATACACCACGGCGACGAACAAATACATTTCAATCAGCCGGCCATCGCGTTGCGCAACCTTGGAGGCAGCGCCCAGGAAGTCGGTAAGGGACAGCACATAGACCAGCGACGTATCCTGGAACAGCACGATTGTTTGCGTCAGCAATATGGGTGTCATGTTGCGGAATGCCTGCGGCAGCACGATACTGGCCATTACCTGCCAATAAGTCAGCCCCAGCGCCGAGCCGGCGGCCACCTGTCCGCGCGGCACCGACTGAATGCCGGCCCGCATGATTTCGCAAAAATAGGCCGCCTCGAACAATGTGAAGGTGATCAACGCCGACGTGAAGCCGCCTACCGAGATGGGCCGGTCGGCGCCAGTGAGCCATGCGCCAATGTAAGGCACAAGGAAATAAAACCAGAATATGACTAGGATCAGCGGCAAGGCACGCAACAGATTTACATATGTCCCAGCGACCGCCGCCAGCACGCGGATACCGGAGAGCCGGCACATGGCCAGCAGGGTACCCAGTACCAGCCCCCCGGCTGCCGACAACAGCGTCAGCTTCAGCGTGAATGCCATTCCATCTCGAAACAGGTACACCCATGATCGTTCGATGATGTCAAAATCGAAACTGTTCATGGGGCGACCTCGGGCAAGGTCGAAGGGGCGGCGATGAAGCCAGGTACCGAAAGGCGACGTTCCAGCCATCCCATGCCGTAGACAACCACCAGATTGAGCAAGAGATAGAACAGGGTCGCCACCGCGAAGGTCTCGAACACCTGAAAGCTGAATTCCTGCATGGACCGTGCCGCTCCCACCAATTCGAACAAGCCTATTGTGAAGGCGACCGAGGTGTTTTTGATCAGGTTAAGAAGCTCTGAGGTCAATGGCGGCAAAATGATGCGAAAAGATGTGGGCAGCAATACATAGCGATACACCTGTGCGGTCTCAAGTCCCAGCGCGCGGGCGGCCATTTCCTGTCCCGCCGGCAGGGATTCGATGCCGGCACGCACCTGCTCGGCCACCCTGGACGATGTATAAAAACCCAGGCACAGCACGGCCGGAATGAAGTTGCCCCACGGCGGCGAAACGCTTTTTATGGCATCCCCAAGAGCGGCTGGAACGAGTTCGGGAATGACGAAATACCACAGGAACATTTGAACCAGCAGAGGCACATTGCGGAACAATTCCACATAGGCGGCGCCGATACGCCTGACCCAAGTCAGGCGGGTGGTGCGCGCCACCCCTATGACGGTGCCCAGGGTCAGCGCCAGCGCCCATGCCAGAACGGCCGTGCCTATTGTCCAGCCGAGGCCGGAGAGCAGCGTATCCAGATAGGTACTGCCTCCCGGCGCCTCATCGAAAAAGACCAGCCAATTCCAGTTGTAATTCATGCGCAGGAAGAATTACTTGTAGTCATCAGGATCGGGAGAGTCGGTAGGATTCTGCACCACGCGCTTGAGTTGATCGCTCATGGGCCAGTTGAGGTTCACATTCTTTGGCGGAATGGGAGATTCGAACCATTTCTTATATAGCGTAGCCAGGGTCCCATCTTTCATCATTCCGATAATGGCGTCATCGACCACCTTCTTGAACTCGGGGTCATTCTTGGGTTCCATAATGGCATAGGGTTCCACCGTGTAGGCATTCTTGCTGATCACCCATTCATCCGGATTGCGTGAGGTAGCCACTAGACCCGCCAATAAAATATCGTCCATGAAGAACGCCGCCGCACGTCCGTTATTGACCGTTAGGAAAGCTTCCCCGTGATCTTTGGTAGGAATGATTTTCAGATCAAGTTTCTTTTCTTCGGTGGCTGATGTCAGCCACCGGATGTTGCTGGTACCGGCGGTGGATACGACGGTCTTGCCTTTCAGGTCGGGAAGATCGCTAAGGTTGGACGATTTCTTGGAAACGAAACGCGTGGCCGTCACAAACGTGGTGGGCGCAAAAGTGACTTGAGCCTGGCGCTCTTTTGTGTTGGTGGATGAACCACAGTTAAGGTCGACAGTGCCATTGGCCAACAAGGGAATTCGCGTTGAAGAGGTCACGGGCACCAGCTTGATATTGATTTTTTCCATACCGAGCTTGACCTTCACCGCTTCAACTACCTTGCTGCAGATGTCCATGGAGTAGCCGATGGGCTGCTGTTTGTCGTCGAGATAGGAAAACGGAATGGAAGCGTCCCGGTGGCCCAGGGCGATTTCGCCCGTGCTCTTGATTTTGTCCAGCCTGCCTTCAGCGTGTACCGGCACCGTCGCGGCCACTGCCAGCCCTGTCAGTAAGAATGCTATGGATTTCTTCATGGTGAATTCCTTGAGGAGTCGTGGGTGAACAATGCCATGATAAAGAGTTTCTTCCCGAAAGAACCCGTCGCATTTCTCACGTTTTCCCTTACGGGTGGTCGGCGTGGTCGGCAAATACCTGGCGGTAACCAAACAAGCCTGCCGACCCGCCGGTATGAACGAAGACCACGTTTTGATTCTTCTTGAAGTGGCCGCGGCGTATCAAGTCAATTAGCCCCGCCATACCCTTCCCTGAATACACAGGGTCCAGCAGTATGGCCTCCTGTTCCGCCGTAAGGCGTAAAGCCTCGATCATGGAATCGGTCGGCAGGCCGTAACCGTCACCCACATAGTCGGAATTGGCGACGACGTCTTCACGCTGTACTGATGCCGTTGGCAAACCCATATAGTCCACCGTGGCCTGAACCAGTTTCCATACGTTTTCTTCCTGCTGCTGGCGGGCAGCACGCACACTTACGCCATACACCGGAATTCCACTATTGCTGGAACGCAGACCAACCACCAGTCCCGCCTGCGTGCCCGTGCTGCCTGTGGCATGCACAACGTGGTCAATGCGCACACCCATTTCGAATGACTGGTTCAACAGTTCCTGTGCGCAGCCGACATAGCCCAGTGCGCCGACAGGATTGGAGCCGCCGCCGGGAATGACATACGGTTTATGACCGGCGCCACGCAACTCGGCGGCAAGGTCTTCCATGGCCTGTTGCATGTTGCTGCCGGCGGGCAAACGTGCAACGATCTGCCCCCCCATCAGTCGGTCGAGCAGAACGTTGCCGGACTCTTCGTATTCTTCTGTCGCGTCCGACACCCGCTGTTCAAGCAGGATCTTGCATTTCAAGCCGAGCCGGGCGGCGGCGGCCACGGTCTGGCGCGCGTGATTCGACTGGACCGCGCCCTGGGTGATCAGGGTATCGGCGCCCTGTTCCAGCGCCTGGGCAACCAGGAACTCGAGCTTGCGGGTCTTGTTGCCGCCCGTAGCCAGCCCCGTACAATCGTCTCTTTTAATGTAAAGATTCGGCCCGCCCAGATGTCGCGTGAGGTTGGGCATGAATTCGAGCGGCGTGGGGAAGTGTCCAAGGCGGATACGGGGAAAGGCGGCTAAATGCATAGATTCACTCCAGGCTGAGGCAAATCATGCAATCGTACCGGCCGCAGGGCGTTTTGCCTACCATTACATCGGCCATGGCATATTCCGTTCGGGCTCTTAGACGTTTTTCGCTATTCTTTCAGTGCCTTATCGAACCATTGCATTGCGCGCGTCCAGCCATCTTTGGCCGCAGCTTCCACATAACTGGGCCGATAGTCGGCATGGAAGGCATGTCCGGCGTCCGGGTACACCATGAAAGTCGACGCCTTGGCCGCTTCATTGCCGTTGGCCAGGGCCTGCTTCATGGTGTCGATGGAATCTTGCGTGATGCCGGCATCCTTCCCACCATAAAGACCCAGTACAGGCCCGTGCAATTCGGCCGCCACGTCGATCGGTTGCGTCGGCTGCAAGGGGCCCTTATCGCCCACCAATCTCCCATACCACGCCACACCGGCCTTGACCTTCGGATTATGCGCCGCATACAGCCACACGATGCGACCGCCCCAGCAAAATCCCGTAATGCCAAGGCGTTCGGTGTTTCCGCCATTCTTGGCGGCCCACTCCGCCGTCGCGTCCAGGTCACCGATCACTTGCTCATCGGGCACCTTATTGACAACCTCGCTGAGCAGGCGGGAGATCTCCGTATACCGCGACGGATCGCCCTGGCGGGAATACAGTTCCGGAGCAATGGCCATATAGCCTTGCTTGGCAAGCCTTCTGCAGACGTCCTTGATATAGTCGTGCACGCCGAATATCTCTTGCACGACCAGTATCACGGGCAGCACAGTCTTGCCTTCGGGCGCTGCGCGATAGGCGGGAATGCTGCCATCCTTCACCGGTATCTTTACCTCGCCCGCAAGCAGCCCTTCAGCGTCCGTCTTGATGGCGGTCTGCGCCGCCACAGGTCCGGCCGCCATCGCGAAGCCTCCAGCCAGAGAGGTGACGATGAAACCTCGCCGCGTCATGACGAGCGGTGGCAACAAGCTGTCGAAATCGGTATCCGGCAAACGGCTCATGGTGATCCCCTTTAGAAAGCTGGCATGCCGCATGGGCCGCCGGCATGTTCACGATTCGGATTTGTGTTCTGGCTTGCCTTTGCGCTTGGTCGCGGCCAAGTCGTCGAGCTCTTTTTCACTCATCGACTTGTACATCGATTTCGATGGGCCTTTGAGATCCGAGACTTTGGTCTCGCCGCGTTTTGCCGACAGCGCGGCACCGGCTGCCTTTTGTTGAGCTTGGGACTTGGCTGGCATGATGCGACCTCCTGACAAGTACGCCTTGAGGATATTTCAGCGTTTTGGTATTTCATTGACTGCGTGCGGCCTCAAGCCTGCACGGACTGAATACTGTAACGCAGTGCCGCCTTATCGTGGGCCGTAAAAAAGTAAGAAAGAATGAATTCCTGCTACGTGCCCTATACGCTCATCGAGGGTACGCGATCGGCAACACGCTGTGCGATATGTGCCAACGCTTCTTCGACCTGGTCGACAAGAATCAGACATAAATCACCATCAGCCAATCGGGCCAACGCGGTGTCGATGGCCAGGAACTCACCACGGACTTCCTGTATATGCGTGCAGAGAACGGCATTGGCCAAACCCTCGCGCAATAGCGCGACGACTTCGCCATCGGTGCGGCCGCGCTGACACATATCCTGGTACAGGATAACGTCGTGGAAGGCGTCGCCAAGAATCTCGGTCTGGCGACGGATGTCGACGTCCCGCCTGTCGCCGGCGCCGCTGATGACAACAGAGCGTCGTTTGGCCGGCATGGTGTCGATGGCATTCACCAGCGCCTGGATGGCATCCGGATTATGACCATAGTCGGCAATGACCGTGGCCCCGCCATAAGGAAACAGATTGAAGCGCCCCGGCGCCGTGTCTGCATCGCTGACAAATGAAGCAAGTCCCTGCCGCACGTCGTCCCATTCCAGCTTCAAGGCCCATGCGGCGCCCAATGCGGCCATTACGTTTTCCACCTGAAAACCTATGGTGCCGTTGTGCGTGAGAGGGATGGCATTGAGCGCAAAACGCTGTTCGAAATCGCCCTCGGCAAGCAGGACCGCGCCCTCTTCGACACACACTACGCGACGACCCTGCGCACGGTGCATGGCAAGCACAGACTGCTGCCGGTCCGCGCAAAAGTACGTAATGGCGCCCGGGCAGTTGTCAGCCATAGCAACCACCATTGGATCGGCGGCATTCAATACCGCCACACCGTCAGGCGCAACATTTTCGACGATGACCCGCTTGACGATAGCCAAGTCCTCGACAGTGCTGATATAGCTCAGCCCCAGGTGATCGCCCATTCCCACATTGGTCACCACACCCACATTGCACCGATCGAACCCTAATCCTTCGCGCAATATGCCGCCCCTGGCCGTCTCGAACACGGCGGCGTCCACGTCGGGATGCAGCAGCACATTGCGCGCGCTGCGTGGTCCGCTGCAGTCGCCCGTATCGATACGTTTGGCGCCTATGTAAACGCCATCGGAATTTGTCATGCCTACGCGCCGACCGCTATGCGCGATCAGATGTGCGATCAGCCGCACGGTGGTGGTCTTGCCGTTGGTGCCTGCGACGGCGACCAATGGTATACGCCCATCTTCGTCCGTTTCGAACATTTCATCGATGATCGCTTCGCCCACATCGCGGCCTTTGCCGAATGAAGGGCTAAGGTGCATACGCAGGCCGGGCGCGGCATTGACTTCAACAATACAACCCTGTTGCGTGTCCAACGGTTCGTAAACATTGTGGCTCACGAAATCGAGACCGCAGATATCCAGGCCCACCATCTGGGCCGCCGCGACCGCCCCTGCGGCGAGTTCCGGATGCACATGATCGGTTACGTCGGTGGCGGTTCCGCCCGTACTGAGGTTGGCATTGTTGCGCAAGGTGACCAGAGTGCCTTGGGAAGGTATGGAATCGGCCCGATATCCCTGGGCCGCCATCGTGGCCAAGGCTGTATCGTCCAGCTTTATCTTGGTCAATGATGACCCATGACCTTCGCCTCGCAACGGGTCGGCGTTGATCAACTCGACCAGCTCCAGAATGGTGTGCTCGCCGTCACCTGTGACCTGCGGCGGATCGCGCCGGGCTGCCGCCACGAGCTTGTCGCCCACCACCAGCAAGCGAAAATCATGACCTGGAAAATACCGTTCCACGATAACGTCCCGGCAGTTCGCTCTTGCGCCCTCATAAGCCGCTAGCACTTGTTCACGGCCCTGGACATTGACCGCCACGCCCTTGCCCTGGTTGCCGTCGCGCGGTTTCAGGACCACGGGCCCGCCCAGTTCGCATGCAGCCGCCCATGCGTCCTCTGCGCTGTCCACCAGGCGTCCCTGCGGCACCGGTACGCCCGCTGCTGCCAACAAGCTCTTGGTGAGTTCCTTGTCTTGGGCGATCGACTCGGCGATGGCTCCGCTGCGATCGGTCTCCGCTGCCTGGATGCGCCGCTGTCGGCTGCCCCAGCCGAATTGCACCAGACTGCCGCGCGTCAGACGCCGGTACGGTATGTTGCGTTTTACAGCGGCCTGCACGATCGAACCGGTGCTTGGGCCGAGGCGCTCGTCATCATTGACTGCCCGCAGGCGAGCCAATGCATCATTGACGTCGAACGGACTGTCGTACAGGGCAGCCAGACATAGTTCCTGGGCCAGCTCGAAAGCCAGCAGGCCTACGGCTTCTTCGCTGTATTCCACTACAACCTGATAGACGCCCGGGTCTATTGTGAGCGCTGTACGACTATAGGTAAGCACGCATCCGGCCTTCGTTTGCAGGCACAAGGCAGCCGAAGCGAGGGCATGGGCTATCGAACCCGGCTGCTCGTGCCCCGGCGGTTTCAGGATATCGAGCTCGGGAAAGCGCACCCGCATCCGGGTTTCGAAGACGTCGATATCTTCGATGACGCACTCGGATTCGGTGCAGGCCACAATGGCTTCTATCACCGTCTGCCGGCACCAGAGATTCGGACCGCGCAGGGCCCGTACACGTGAAACTTCCATCAGACTGACTTCCTTATTTCCACTGGTGCCCAGAGGGCCATACAGATGCCATCAAGACGACGGACTAAACGGACGCCGCCGAGGTCATCGTTGCAGGATCGAATACTGATACAGGCCCTTTTGGCTCAAAAGCCTCGATGCCGGCGCGTATGAGATCCGTTCCTATGTCCAGCGCCCAGGCGGCAGCCACAGCGGCCAGCAAACTCGATGTTTGGCCGCCGCATTGGCCCTTCTGGCTCATGGGCACGCTGGCTGTATCGGTCAACAGAGTTTCTTTGTCGGCGTGGGCCAGGATTATTTGCGAGGAGCGGATGAATACGGCCCGCCCGCCCTGTTGCCGGTGGGACACCAGAACGGACGATTCCGAATCCAGACCATAGAAAACCACTTCGCCATCACACAAAGTAGCCATATCGGCGACTGGCGGATCATCGGCATTCAGAACCGCGACGCCGCCCGGCAGCACCACATCGACTTGAGTACGCAACACCCTGGCCATGTATTCCGGATCAGAAACGTAGAACTCGGGGAATGTCTCGTTGGGATCAAGATTGGTCACTATGCCAACTTGGCAGCGATCATAGGCGAGACCTTCGCTGAGAATACTGCGGCAGCCATTTTCAATGACGGCGGCCTGGACCGCCCGATTCATCAGCACGCGACGCCCTGCAGCCCAGTTGGCGCCATCGGTCTTCTGCACGTGGCGTCGAGCGAAAAACAGCCCGTCGCTGCACGCGAGCCCGGTGTACTGGCCACTGAGCTGCAACAAGTGGGCCACCAGCCGCGCTACGGTAGTCTTGCCCCGGCTGCCGGAAATTCCGACAATCGGAATGTGACCGGTGTCGCCATCGGGAAACAGGTGGTCGACAATCGCTTTGCCAACCGGACGCGGCTCGCCCGCAGCCGGTTTCAAGTGCATCAACAAGCCAGGTCCCGCGTTCACTTCGACGATCGCGCCGCGCTGGACCTCGAGGGGTCGGGAAATATCCTCTGCCACCAGGTCAACGCCCGCAATGTCCAGACCAATCACGCGAGCCGCCAATGTGACGGTCGCGGCCACGCTCGGGTGCACCACGTCCGTGACATCGATCGCGACATTGCCGTTACGCTGGATCAGTACGCGTGTACCCTCTGCTGGAATAGACTCGGCATCCAGACCTTGGCGCGCAAGCTCCAGCATGGCCGCCGAGTCCAGTCGTATGAAATTGAGCGGCTGGTCTTCACTGCGCCCCCGGCGGGGGTCGGAGTTTAACTGACTTTCCATCAGCTCACGCACCGTCTGCATGCCGTCACCCACAACCGTGGCGGCATCGCCCCGAGCCGCAGCCACCATCCGGTCGCCCACCACCAGTAATCGATGTTCGTCGCCCTGGATAAATCGCTCGACTACGACGCCACTGCCTTCATGGACAGCAATAGCGTAGGCCGTTTCAATTTCCGCCCGGGACATCAGGTTGGTGAACACACCCCGGCCATGGTTGCCATCGCGAGGCTTGATCACGACAGGCAGTCCGATCGATTCCGCGGCATCCCAGGCTTCTTCCAATGTATCGACCAGAAGCCCTTCAGGCACCGGCACGCCGCAAGCGCTCAGCAGGCTCTTGGTCAAGTCCTTGTCGCGGGAAATGCTTTCGGCAATGGCACTGGTGCGGTCCGTCTCTGCTGTCCAGATACGACGCTGGCGGGCGCCATATCCCAACTGCACCAGATTCGCTTCGCTCAGTCGGATAGTGGGAATATCGCGGTCATCCGCCGCATCGACGATACAGGCCGTACTGGGGCCCAATCGCAACGTTTCGGCCAGTTCCCGCAAGTGATCGATGGCAGCCTGAACGTCGAATTCACGGTCTTCGATGGCCGCCATCACCAGATCACGACCCGCATAAAGCGCCGCCGTGGTGACCGACTCATGCCAGGCGCGCACAATCACTTTGTAGACACCCCGCATAGGGGTTTCCCGGGCGCGACCCAGTCCACCGGGCATGCCCGCCAGACTCTGCAACTCCAGCGTGACGTGTTCAAGGATATGAGCTGGCCATGTTCCCTGCCTTAAACGCTGCAGGAAGCCGCCGCGTTCACCGACGCTGCATCGATGTTCGATCAATGACGGCATCCATGTACTCAGGCGTTCATAAAAGCCGGGGATGGTATTGGACGGAAAATCTTCAAGCTGGCCTATATCGACCAAAGCCTCGATAACGGGGCGGTAGGCCCAGATATTCGGCCCCTGCAAAGACATCATACTGATGAATTCTATGTATTTCTTTTGCATCGAGAATGGAAGAAGATGTTGCGAGAGGACATTACCGTGAGTGAAGCGTATTTAACGGCAAATCGTGCTTCAAGTGTTTGCAATTCGTATCCAATGAGACGAAAATTGCAAAGCGAGACGCAAAAAAACGACACTGTCAATTCATTTCTTCACCCCCAGGCCACTGCAACGCGACAATAACGCCCCGTCCCTTACTCAGTGTGCCCACCAGCCCGCGAATCGCCCCAAATCAATGAAGATACAAACAAATGATATCGGTCACGCCCTTGATGACCTGCCTGCACCTTGGCACGCATCGCTGGTTGACCGGCTCGCCGACGGGGAAACCGTGGTTTCATGGTTGATAGTGGATCTCGATACCCACCTGAACTTTGCGCCCACCGTCCTGGTGATAACCAACGTGCAAGTACTGGGCCTGGGGGCCAGCCAGACCGAATGGCAGACGTGGCCATATCGGTCCGACCTGGAACTGCGCCACCACGATCATGCAGGCATCGGCACACTTGAGCTGCACGATAACGCGGCACGCCTGGCAGTCTGGCGCTATACCCTCGGGCACAACGCTGCCGCGCTGCAGTGGGTTGCGAGTTTTGAGCGCCAGCGCAATCTGGCGCTGGGCGTCGCCCCGCCGGTCCTGCGTGAGGCTGAAGCCCATGCCGCCAGCACGACGCACACGGACTCACCGCCCTCCACGTGGGCACTGCTGCGTTTGTGGCGCTTTGCCAAACCCTACCGGCTGCTGTTGCTCACAGGTTTCCTGTTGACTCTGGCTTCCACGGCTGCCGCACTGGTGGCTCCCTATCTGACCATGCCGCTGATGGACAAGGTCCTCATTCCCTTTCAAAATGGGGTACCCATAGATTGGAATCTGGTCCACCTCTACCTTGGAGCCTTGCTGGCCTCTTCGTTGCTGGCATGGGTATTGGGCTGGGCGCGTACCTACATCCTTGCCTGGGTCAGCGAACGCATTGGCGCCGACTTGCGCACAACCACCTATGAACATCTGCAAAAGCTCTCATTGCAGTACTACGGCGGCAAGCGTACGGGCGACCTGATTGCGCGGATCGGCTCTGAATCTGACCGCATCTGCGTCTTCCTTTCGCTGCATCTGCTTGATTTTGCCACCGACGTGCTGATGATCGTGATGACAGCCGCCGTCCTGATTTCCATTAATCCGTGGCTTGCGGTGGTCACGTTGATCCCCCTGCCCTTCATCGCGTGGCTGATTCACCTGGTGCGGGATCGCTTGCGTCGCGGCTTTGAAAAAGTGGATCGCATCTGGTCGGAAATCACCAATGTATTGGCCGACACGATCCCGGGCATCCGCGTGGTCAAGGCCTTTGCCCAGGAACGTAGGGAAGTCTCGCGTTTCAGGGAGGCCAACAACCGCAACCTGGTCGTCAATGACCGTGTCAACCGGATCTGGTCGCTGTTCTCGCCCACTGTCACCTTGCTGACTGAAGTCGGATTGCTGGTTGTGTGGGCGTTCGGTATCTGGCTGGTGTCGCACAACGACATCACCGTAGGGGTGCTTACCGCTTTTCTCACGTATATCAGCCGCTTTTATCTGCGGCTCGATTCCATGAGCCGCATCGTATCGTTTACACAAAAAGCCGCCGCTGGTGCAAAACGCATCTTCGATATCCTGGACCATGTGTCCAGCGTCCCAGAAGCGGCCAACCCTGTTCATATCGAACATGTGAAGGGACGCATCGAATTGCGCAACATCGGCTTTCGTTATGGCAACCGCGCCGTCGTGCGTGGCATCGACCTGGACATCGCGCCCGGCGAAATGATCGGGTTGGTCGGCCACAGCGGATCAGGGAAAAGCACACTCGTAAATCTAATCTGCCGTTTCTATGACGTATCGCACGGAGCCATACGCCTTGATGGCGTCGATATTCGCGCACTGCCAATTTCCGAATACCGGCGCAACATCGGGCTGGTGCTGCAGGAACCATTTCTGTTCTTCGGCACGATTGCTGAAAACATTGCCTATGGCAAACCGGATGCCAGCCGACAGGAAATCATTGCCGCGGCGCGCGCCGCCAATGCGCATGAGTTCATTCTGCGCTTGCCCCATGGCTATGATTCGCTGGTGGGCGAGCGCGGCCAGGCCCTGTCCGGCGGCGAACGCCAACGCATCTCGATTGCCCGCGCCTTGCTGATCGATCCGCCCATTTTAATACTCGACGAAGCCACCTCGTCGGTGGACACCGCGACCGAGAAGGAAATCCAGAAGGCGCTGGATAATCTCGTGCGCGGACGCACGACCATTTCCATCGCACACCGGCTAAGCACGCTGCGCCAGGCCGACCGTCTGGTGGTGCTGGACCGGGGAGAGATCGTGGAAGTGGGCAAGCATGACGAACTCATGGCCCGGAATGGACACTATTTCAAGCTGCACCAGGCCCAGGCAGCGCAGCAGGCGGAAATCAGCGACGGCTGGGACGACGACACAGAGCAAGGTACACCATGACGACCCCACACTTTCAGCTTGGCCGAGATCCGCATGGGCGGCTGATCCTGCAAATCGATGGGCGTCTCCATGACACCATTGTTCCGGTGCGCAGCTTTCCCATTTCGGCAGCCAACGAAGGGATTGCGCTGGTCGGTCCCGACGGTTCGGAGCTTGTCTGGATAGACAGCATGGCTGATTTGCCCGCGGACACGCGCGCGCTGCTGGAGGATGAGCTGTCGAGCCGTGAATTCATGCCCGAGATAAAGCGGATACGACACGTCTCCAGTTTCGCCACACCCAGCCGCTGGCAAGTGGAAACAGACCGGGGAGTCGCCACGCTGTTGCTCAAGGCCGAAGAGGACATCCGCAGGCTTTCCGCAAGCACGCTGCTGATTGCAGATGCGCATGGGGTGCAATATCTGATACGCGATGTGCCTGCCCTGGACCGAATCAGCCGGCGCCTGCTCGACCACTTTCTGTGAATCAGCAATCGAAGACGAGCTCGCCGGTTCCAGGACGCACGCGCCGCACGCACTCGCGCGTCGTGTCTATGCATCCGCCATCGCCATAAACCCCGCGAGGGTCGCGCAGTCTTAGCATTCGGCTCACGATACGATCAACTTCGTCCGGGTCTTGGAGGGACTGCGCCACTCGCGCATCAACCACATCATCGTCCACCAATAGTTTGCCGTCGGCCGTGCGATATGTGGCGTTCCGCCAATGGAACAGTTCCACACACTTGGAGCGCAGCGTGAAGGGTTGATCGCGCTTCCAGAAATTGGTAAAGAAACCGTCGCCCAGATAAAACACCCACGAACCCTCATAGCCTTCGACATTGGATGACTGCTCGTCGGGGTTGCGAAACCATAAACGGTCGCCCGGCACGTAATAGCGTGGCGGCAGTGGATCCTCCATGGATCCATATTCGTGCAGGAATACATCGTGAAACTGCCCCGACATGACGGCTCGCGTTTGCCATTGCCGTTGCAGTTGGGCGAGGACGGCTGGATTGCACGTAGCCAGTTCCTGCGCAATGCTCAGTAAAATAACGTACTCAGTCGCCCGATAACATGAAAAAGAATAGAGCTTGCCAGAACGATCCGGCTGGGTGGTTTTCTGCAGCGCTTCAATCAGCGGCTTGCCAGGCTTCAGCGTAAAGCCGCTGGACAATTCGTAGTTCCAATACTCCTCGGGGCGCTCAGCATGTTCCGTATCAAAGGCCAGGGCCGTCACGCGCGCGTTCCGGACAATATTCCGGCGAATGTTGACCGCCGACACGAACTCGTCGAAGCTGGGGTAATCGAAGCGCAGGGGACTAGCCAGCAAGGCCAGCACGATCTCGCGGTCGAGGTCGTCAGGGTCCCTTTCTGTGGACAGCCTCAACTGCTGGCACAACAAGGTCGTATCGAACTGTGGCGTGTAGCGCTGAGCAAAATCGTCGGTGATCCTGACACCAACACCGTTGCCTTCATCGGCAAGATGTACGAATCGCCGCAAGTCCAGCTTGTCCAAATAATCCATCAAGCGTTGCGATCCGCTATCACTGTCACGGCATGACAGATGAATCCCGCAGATGGGTATCGTGACGGGGCGACTTACCATACTCATTCGGGTTCTCTTCAAGTGGGGACGCGGGATCGGATTGGCCGGAAAGCGCAATATTACCCCCAAAAATCCCGGATCAGCGATCGAATATTTCGCTAATCGCCTTGTAGGGAATGGCCTCTTCGGCAAAGTCGAACGTTCCGTGCTCGCGCATCTCTTTGGCTGCGCGCATGAAGGCGCCCAGTGCCGCGCGGCTGAGCGCACTGCCTACACTCACCCGTCGCACGCCCAAGTCCTGAAGCTCGCCCAATCCCAGGCTTACGCCTTGCAAACCCATTACGACGTTCAGCGGGCGATCAACGGCCCCCAGCACGGCTGCGATCTCATCCTTGCTGGTCAAGCCGGGAGCATACAGAACATCGGCGCCAGCCTCCTGGTAGGCCTGCAAGCGTTTTATAGTATCGGCCAGGTCGGGGCGACCATTGAGATAGTTTTCCGCACGCGCCGTCAGGGTGAACGGAAATGGCAGCGCGCGCGCCGCCTCGGCTGCGGCATGGATACGCTCGACGGCAAGGCCGATGTCATAGATGGGCATATCCGCTCGTCCGCTTGCATCTTCGATGGAACCGCCCACGGCAGCCGCCTGGGCCGCCCGGCGTATGGTTTCAGCCACTGTGCCGGGATCGTCGCCGAACCCGTCTTCCAGGTCTGCGCTGACAGGAAGATCGGTGGCTGCAGCAATGTCGGCCACATGGGCCAGCATGCGTTCGCGACCGACGCGGAAGTCCGGCAGACCCATGGTGAAGGCGTATCCGGCGCTTGTTGTCGCCAGCGCGGGAAATCCGAGGTAAGCCAGTAGCTTTGCCGTGCCCATATCGAAAGGATTGGGAATGATGAAAGCGGATGTTTGCTGGTGCAATGCCCTGAATGCACGCCCCTTTTCTTCCTGTGTGGCCATGACTCCCCCTGTCGGTGTGTCGGACGATCAGCGTTTGAGCGGCTCGCCTGGTCCGACCCGATCCACGATGATCCGGTAATGCTCGGGGCGGCGATGGCGGGCGAAATCGAACACGTTCTTCCTGAATGTCTCCGCCAACGCCAGATCGGCATTGAAGGTAATGACCTCATCGTCTTCGGTGCTAGCCTGCGCAACAATCTCGCCCGTGGGCGCCACGATGACCGAACCGCCTATCATATGGTGGCCATCTTCATAACCGCATTTTGCCGCCGCTGCCGCCCAAACGCAATTTTGATAGGCGCTGGCCTGCAGGGCGATAAGGTGATGGTGCATTCTAAGGTGGACAGGCTCCGGCCAGTGAATGTTTTGCGACGGCGTGTTGTAACCCAGCACGACCACTTCAGCGCTTTGCAAAGCCATGACGCGCCAAGTCTCGGGCCAGCGCCGATCATTGCACAAACACATGCCCATTTTCGTGCCTTCGACATTCCACACTCCGAAGGTTTCGTCTCCGACATCAAAGTATTTCTTCTCCAGGTGCTGGAAGGGAGCGTCGGGCTTGTGATCGTCATGGCCGGGCAAATGGATCTTGCGGTATTTGCCGATAATCGTGCCCGACTTATCGACCAATATCGAGGCATTGAAGCGTTGGCCATCGGGAGTCAGTTCGGCATAGCCCAGATAAAATCCGATTCCCAGATGCCTGGCTTCGTCGAATAGCGGCTGAACGTGGCTATTGGGCATGGCCGCTTCAAAATAACGCTCCTCGGCCTCTTGCATCGACATCCAGTAGCGGGGGAAAAACGTCGTCAGTGCCAGTTCAGGAAAAACCACGAAATCGGCGTCACGGCCATGGGCCTCCCGCAACATCTCGATCAGACGCTTCACGACGCTGCCCCGGTCGTCGGCCAGATTCACCGGACCCATCTGAGCGACGGCCAGGCCGACTTTACGGTGAGATCCACCCATGGCAATTCCTTTTTATAAATGAAACACCAAGCATGCCTATAACTGCTCCAGCCGTAAACCTTCCGCCGGTCAGACGCGCCGCCCCGGCCTTAGGTGACTAAAGTCCAAAAAAGCCTTATGCACCTTGCACTTGGCCGCTTATTACAGCTGTTCCGCGCAAATTTCGATAGCCCCGGGTTATGGCCCGGGATCAAAGTTTGATGACTTCTTCATCAATGACTTTTTTGACAGCATCCAGCAGCCGTCGGCCCAGCAAAGGGAGCGGATCGACATTGGAGTAGGTGGCCCATATGGTCAAGCCGTCGACCGAAACCGGCTTTACTTCCAGATAGGGCAGGATTTCGGCAGGCAAGCTCCATAGATCCACCAGGGCGATGCCGAGTCCATGTGTCACACATGAAACGGCGCTTGATGGCGAGTGCACCTCGATGGTGTTCCGTGGATGCCTGACCTCCCCGAAAAAGTCGCTCAGCATCCGCCCGGCTGGCGCATCCGCCGGATAGCCGATCCACGGATAGCGCGTCACGTCGTCCGGATATACGATGTCCAGGTCTCCAAGGGGATGACCTTTCTGCGCAATGCACACGATGGACGCCGTACCCAACGCAATCGAGGTCAACGAGGGACTGTCGGAGGGCTGTAGCGAAATACCCAAATGAGCACGCCCGGCCAGGAAGTGGCCCACCATCTGGTCGAAGGTGGCCGTACGAAAATTCACTTTCGCGTGCGGGCTTTTGGCGTAGAGATGTTTCAGGGAGCAGGGAATCAAACGCCGTCCGAATGTCGCACTGCTGACGAGCTTGAGAGTGCCGGAGCCCTTCTCGCCCAGGCTTACGGCCAGGTCATTGACCGATTGAATACCCTCGTAGATTTGTTCGACCTCCATAAACAAGCGCGTAGCTTCCGGTGTCGCGATGAGTCGCGCCTTGACCCGGTCGAACAGCAAATAGCCAAGACGGCTTTCCGTCAGTGCCAATACGCGGCTAATAGCCGGTTGAGATACATGCAGCATGCGCCCCGCGGCGCTGATGGAACCCGTGACCATAATCGCCCTGAAGACTTCAATCTGTCGCAGGCTCATGGGTACCCGGGCGGTCTTGCGCTGGTGGTCCCGCAGGCTGGGCAGGGAGTAGTCCGATGGTGGCAAGTTGGGCATCAATATATCAAGGTTATGGGTTAGGCATATATTTGCATGAATATGTTGGGCGAATAGAGTGATAGTTTGTCGCTTTCATCGTTAACCAGGGACTAAACATGCAGACCAATTCGATCTTCAAGGGTATTACCATCGCCGCCATAGGACTCGGAATCGCCTCCGCCTCGCACGCTGAAAGCATGTACCCCGAAAAACCGATCAAGTTTATCGTGCCGTCGGCAGCCGGTGGGTCACCTGATGTGCTGTCGCGCGTTATCGCGACCGCCATGTCAAAAGACCTGGGCCAGTCGATCGTTGTAGAAAATAAACCGGGCGCCGCGGGCAACATCGGCATCGTGCAACTGAAAAGAGCGCGCAATGATGGTTACACGATAGGCTATGGCAATATCAATACCCTTTCGGTGAACCAGGCGTTGTTCAACAAGCTGCCTTACGATGTCAACAAAGACCTCGCACCGGTCGGCCAGATGTTCAGTATCTACAACGTGCTCATCATACCTGCCGGGTCGCCCGCGCAATCGGTCGGCGACCTCATCAAGGCAGCAAAAGAAAATCCCGGCAAACTGTCGTACGGCGCCTCCGGCGTAGGAACAACCGGCCATATGGGAGGCGAACTGTTTAAAAGCCTGGCCAAGATCGATGCCCTTTTCATCCCCTACAACAGTGGACCCGCTGCACTGCAAGACCTGGTTGGTGGTCGCCTCGACTACATGTTCTCAAATTCCTCCGAGGCCATCCCCTTGATCCAGTCCGGCAAGGTACGCCCGCTGGGCGTAAGCAACTCAAAACGTCTCGCTTTGCTGCCTAAGGTACCCACAGTGGCCGAAGCCGGCGTCACCGGTTATGAGACTGTGTCCTGGGGCGGAATTGTTGCGCCCGCCGGCACGCCCCCGGAAGTGATCGCCAAACTCAACAAGTCGCTGCAGAATGCCTTGAACGACGAAGACGTCAAGAACTCACTGGCGACCTTTGGCGCTGACGGCTCGTACAGCACTCCCGACGAGTTCAAGAGTCTGATAGCCAGCGAAGCAAAGAAGTGGACATCCATCATCGAAGATGCCGGCATTCCCAAACTAGATTGATAAGGCGGTGGCTATGCCAACAGATTTTATTATTTCAGGCGCCACCCTGGTCGATGGGACAGGCGCCCCCCGATTTCGGGCCGACGTCTGCGTGTCGGGCGGGTTAATTCAGGAAATTGGCCAATTCGACAAGGGTGATGGCGTCCTCGTGAACAAGGCCGACGGCCTGGTTCTGACGCCTGGTTTTATCGACTCCCACACTCACGACGACGGCTATTTGCTGGCACATCCTGACATGAAGCCGAAGGTCTCGCAAGGGGTCACCACGGTCGTCACCGGCAACTGTGGCATCAGCCTTGCGCCGTTGCCTCCGGGCGGCGCTGTGCCGCAGCCACTGGACCTCCTGGGTCCGCCCGAACTTTTTCGGTTCAGGACGTTCGCCGCATGGATTGCTCAGCTACGGGAAACCCCGGCCGCAGTGAATGTTATTCCTTTGGTAGGCCATACAACCTTGCGGGTTGCCAGCATGGCCGACACAGAACGCGCAGCGACACCATCGGAAATCGAGGCCATGCGGCATCTGCTCGCCGAAGCACTGGATGCGGGCGCCTTCGGGATGTCTACCGGCACGTTCTACCCGCCGGCATCGCACGCACCCACCAGCGAAATCATTCAGGTCGGCGCGGCCATGAAACAACGAGGGGGTCTATACGCCACGCATTTGCGCGACGAGGCCGACCATATCGTTCCAGCCATGGAAGAAGCGCTTGAGATTGGCCGGGCCCTGGACAGCATGGTCGTATTCTCGCACCATAAATTGGCAGGCAGCAAGAATCATGGACGCTCAAAGGAAACACTGAAGCTGATCGAGGATGCGGGCAAGCACCAAGCCGTATGCGTCGACTGCCACCCGTATCCCGCGACATCGACCATGCTGCGCCTGGACCGCGTCATGATATCCAAACGAACCATGGTGACGTGGTCCAAAGGCTACCCTGAAGCGGCAGGCCGCGACTTTGCCGAAATCATGCAAGAGTTGGGACTGGACGAACAGGGCACGATGGACCGTCTGATGCCTGCTGGGGCAATCTACTTTCTCATGCATGAAGACGACGTGGCCAGGATCATGGCGCATCCAATGACCATGGTCGGGTCCGACGGCCTGCCGTTCGACTCGCATCCGCACCCCAGACAATGGGGCACATTCACCCGCGTACTGCGCGCCATGGTACGCGAACAGCAACTCATGACGCTGGAACAGGCCATACATAAGATGACAGGCTTGGCCGCGAGCAACTATGGCCTCGAGAAGCGCGGTCTGCTTCGGCCCGGCTATTTTGCCGATCTGGTGTTGATGAATGAAGCGCTGGTCACCGACCGTGCCACCTTCGAGGCTCCTATACAAACAAGCCAAGGCATACACGGTGTATGGGTGAATGGTGAAGAGGTCTGGACAGGCGCCGATGTTTGCGGCAACCGCCCTGGACGCGTCCTGAGCCGCCTGTCGTTGGATCGACATTAGACGGCCAGGACGACAGCTTCCGGAGCATAGAAGCGTTCCAGCACGGAAAGCGCCAATGCATCGATCGAATCCGTCAACACAAGGCCAAACTCAGCGCGCCGATGGTGTGGCACTGCCAAGGGCAGTTCCGTGCATCCCAGCACCACCGCCTGGGCGCCCCGCCGTTCCAGCGCGGCAATCCCGTGCGAAGCTGGGGCAAACGCCGCGTCGACCCGATTGGCTTTTACGGCACTGATGGCCGGTACGCAGCTGGCCTGCATTTCGGTCTGCGAGGGGACTACCGGATCGTAGCCCGCTTGGATCAAATATTGCTGATAGAGGCCCAACTCCAGGGTGGCCGGCGTACCCATGATGCCGATTTTGCCACCTCGGATGCCCTGTCGGTGCAGATCTTCGACGACACACTCCACGATGTGCATCACAGGCACGGTGACTTCCGATTGAAGGGAATCGAACCATAAATGGGCTGTATTGCAGGGAATGGCAATGCAATCAGAACCAGACCGCTCTAAAAACCGCATTCCTTCCAGCATGGCGGGCAAGGGATCTGTGCCGCCATTCAATCTTGACGAGGAGCGATCCGGTATGCGCGGGTCGTTGCGCAGCAAAACCGGAATATGCTCCTGATCAGTGCGCGCAGGCGTCAACTGGGCAAGGCGGTAGGCAAATGAGGCGCCCGCCAATGGTCCCATACCGCCGAGAACGCCCAGCATTCTGCCCCCGGGGTTCCAGACGGGACTCTTTAGCATTGCATGCATTTCAATTTCCATTCATTCGCAGGCGGAATCATGGATGCCGTGTGGCTGCCTGCACGTGCCAGCATGCGCGTATGTCGCGTTGTCCGCAACTGGAACCGGCACGTTGGGCAACTGATCCGAAATTTCTCCGGCGGCGCAACAAGCTCCTGATTTTGAAAAAGAAACTGAGGCCTTTGACCGGCTTTCCTTTTTACCCCGCATAACCCAGAATTATGAGGAGTCCTCGAATATTGATAGGTCCCGGCACCAGGAAGCAACCGCCATACCATCAAGATCGCGTGGATGCACACCCAATCAGCGCTATCGGGACCCATCCATACTGATCGTCGATCCCAGCTTTGCAAAATATCGCATCTACAGCAGCACTGTCGAGCAGGTGGCAACAGGTATGCGTTGGGCCGAGGGGCTCCGCGCCAATGCCAATTATGCAAACGGCAACGCGCGCGATCGGCAGGGTCGCCTGGTTAGCTGTGAGCATTCCGTCACTCGGCAACGGCGCGCTGGACGGATCGACCGCGGCTCGCGACTGCCAACGAACGACGCATCGTTTTCATACTGCTGCGGCGTGCGATTTATGATGCGACGCCATCCGGACGCAAAGCTCGAACGCTTGTTGAAGTCCTTCGATATTCGCTTTTCCCTGTCCTGCGATATCGAAGGCGCTGCCACTGGCCGACGTCACCACTGGCACCGGCAGGCCGCCGTGCAAGGTGACACCATGATCGAAACCGATGAGTTTCATCGCAATCTGCCCCTGATCGTGAAACATTGAGACGACGGCATCGAAATCGCCCCGGCGAGCCGCAATGAATACAGTGTCAGGCGAGAACGGGCCGCGGGCGTCCAGCCCCAGCATCTGAGCCTGCTTGATGGCTGGCGCAATCACTTCGATCTCCTCCATCCCGATTGAACCGCCGTCACCGGCGTGCGGATTCAGTCCAGATACCGCAATGCGCGGTTTGCCAATACCCGCCTGGCGCAACGCCTCATCGACGATTTTCACGGCCTCGCAAATGCCTTCCTGCGTGATGAGATCGGCAACCTCGCGTATTGGTACATGCGATGTGACGCGTGAGGTCCATAGATCGCCGGTGATGTTGAACTCGGAAACAAAGCCATGTACCTGTAAGCGGGCTTGTATGTGACGCAGCTCGTCTTCTTCGGTCAGCCCGCCCAGTCGCAATGAATGCTTATTCAGCGGCGCAAAGATGATGCCATCGACTGCGCCCAGCTTGACGGCGTCAAGAGCCATTTCCAATGCCAGAAACGAGGCTCGTCCCGCTTCGAACGTGGATTGGCTCAGCGCAGGCGACTTGCCCTGCAACCAATCGTGGTGAAGCAGTGTGACCCGGCCGGCCTCGTATCGGACTTCACCGAGGTCGGTTACGTTCAGGGTATCCAGTTCAACACCGGCAATGCGTTGCGCATCGGCAAGCATGACTGGGTCGGTGATCAACAGCAAATCCGCTACCGCCCGGTTCTGCGCCCGCGCCAGAAGCTTGACAGCCATTTCAGGACCGACGCCGGCAGGGTCGCCCAGCAGGACGGCGAGACGAGGACGTTTGATGCTCATGGGTTTTCCTTTGGAATTGCATTGAAACGCATGGGCCGTAATCGGCCCCGACGCTTTACTCTAACTTGATGCCCGAGGCTTTGAGAAGCTGGCCGTAATGGTCGTATTCATTCCGATTCATGGCGGTGAACTGCTCAACGCTCATGAGTTCGATCTCTCCGCCCAGGCCCTTGATTCTGGCCTGGACATCCGGCATTTGCAGGCTCTTGATCAATTCGTCATGAAGGCGCCCGATGATGGCTGGAGGCGTGCCGCCCGTGGCGAAAAGGCCATACCACGTATTCACATCGGCACCCGTAATGCCCTGCTCTGCCAGCGTCGGCACATCCGGCAAGGCCAGCGACCGCTTGGGAGACGTGACGGCAAGCGGGCGAAGCTTGCCGGCAAGAATTTGCGACATCGCCGACGATGTCGAGTCAAACATCATGTCGACCTGTCCCGAAATGATGTCCATGTGCGCCTGAGCACTGCCTTTGTAAGGGATGTGGACGGCCTTTACGCCGGTCGCCAGACTGAACGCTTCGGCGCCCACGTGTTGGGTGCTGCCGACACCCGAGGAAGCGAATTTGAGCTCGCCCGGCTTGCCTTTCATTGCTGCCAGAAGTTCCTTCAGGTTCTGGTACGGCGAGGAGCTCGGAACAACCAGCACATTGGGCATGATGGCGACAAGGCCGACTGGTTGAAGGTCCTTGCGCGGATCGTAAGAGAGCTTGATCAGATGTGGAGCAATGGCCTGGCCTGTGTTGGTGGCAACCAGCAGGGTCAGGCCATTGGGTTGATCATGCGCGGTCAGGGCGGCCGCAATGGTGTTCGACGCACCTGGCCGGTTTTCCACTACAACAGATTGTTTGAGGCCGGCCGAAAACTTATCGGCGAGAACACGTGCCAGGATGTCGGTACCCCCACCTGGCGAAGCGCCCACTAATATCCTCAGGGATTTGCTGGGAAAGTCCTGCGCGCTGCCAATGGAAGGCAGGCTCAGGGTGAATGCCAGGGCACAGGGCAGGAAAACGCGCAGCAGCGAACGGGTGATCATGTGATGTCTCCTTTATGAATCCTCCTGTACAACCGGGGACTCGCAACAGCTTAAAGGAAGCCGTCATTCCACTCCAATAGAATTAAAGCAAGATTACATACACCTATGTATATAATTCATTCATGCTTACTCCGCCGGGATATCCGCCCTTGCTTCTGCGCTTGCGAACGCGTCAGCTTGCACTGCTGAGCCTGCTCGACGCCGAACGCAACCTGGGACGCGCGGCCACCGCGTTGAACATTAGCCAACCCGCCGCCAGCAAATTGCTTCAACAGGCAGAAGATACCTTCGGCGTTCCGCTCTTCGAGCGCCATGCTCGCGGCATGGCGCCAACACCTTACGGCGAGGTCATTGTGCGTTACGCGCGCCGAATGTTGACCGACTTTGACTACATGCACCAGGAAATCATCGCCTTACATTCCGGCCTGCAGGGCGCGTTGCGGATCGGAACCGTGCCGGGAGCCATTCCCCAGTTGCTTGCCCCGATGTTGGTGGATTACAAGCAACAACATCCCCACGTAGCAGTTTCAATACTGGTTGACACCAGCAATATGATGATACGTCAGCTCGCACGCGGTGAAGTGGATCTGGTACTGGGCCGCCTGACCGCTGGTCACGGCGAAGGCGATTACTCGAGCGCCCCATTGCTGAACGAGGCACTTGTCGTGGTGGCGCGGGCATCGCACCCCCTGGTCCAGCACGATACAGTTTCATTCGACGAGTTGATATCCATGGAATGGATACTTCAGCCCGCCGGCGCGCCCCAACGAGTCCGCTTCGAAGCGGCACTGCACGAAGCCGGCGTCGACATGCATCTGAACATCACGGAAACTGCCTCAACCATCGCAACCACGGCCATGCTTGAGATCTCCGACATGGTAGCGGTCATGCCGGCGTCACTGGCTGAGCACTACGGTCGCCTGGGAGTCATACGGGTATTGCCGGTCGATCTTCCCATACACCTGCAACCCATACATCTCATCACGCGGCGAAACCAGACTCTTTCCCCGGCGGCAACACAATTCGTTGCCGCAATGCGCAACCACGCCAGAAATGTCGACGAGGCACACAAATGAATGATCCAACAGCCCTGTTCGTGCTCGGTCATGCCGGAACAGGCAAATCCTACCTGACTACGCATTTCGTTCTGCGGCAACGTGACAAGGGGCGCGCCTGGTGCGTGCTTGATAAGGACGTGGTAAGCGAGAAATGGGCGGGACCGATGCTGGCAGCCCTGGGTCAGGATCCCAACGACCGTGATAGTCCGCTGTTCAAGGCAAAGGTCCGCGACCTGGAATACCAGAGCACCCTGCGCATCGCAAAAGATCAACTGGACATCGGCCTGGATGTGATTTTCCCGGGTCCCTGGAGCCGTGAGACCGCATCGTCGGCGCTTTTCTCCGCTCAGGAACTCGGGTTCCCCTCGCAGACCAGGCTACGCCACGTGTGGCTGGAACTGCCGCTGGCTGTGCGAAGGCAACGCATCGTGGACCGGAATGATCCGCGTGACCAGTGGAAACTCACTCACTGGGAGGCATACACCACTGCGTTGAAGCGGCCATACGCCGTGCAGGATGGCCGCATTTCCATCCTCGACGCGAGCCTTCCCATCGAAGACCAACTCGCCAGCCTGGAGGCGCTCGCGTGCTGAACGGCGCTGATCCGAGCAATCTGCTGATACAATAAATTCACTCATGAAGCAGGCGACGTCATACGATCCAGGCATGTGCAAGGAGCTTACCAATTCCGCAAAGAGCCTCAGCCTTAGCCCCGTTCCGACATGCCACATTCCGTGCATTATGGACGGCGACGCTAGCCTCCAATCTAGGCGGCTTGATCCAGGCGGTAGGTGCCGGGTGGCTCATGACAACGATTTCCGATTCGGACGACATGGTGGCTCTGGTGCAAGCGGCAACAACGCTGCCCATCATGATCTTTTCCCTCGCTGCAGGCGCGCTCGCCGATAATTTCGACCGCCGCAACATCATGCTGGCGGCCCAAGTCCTGATGATGCTGGTATCCGCCGTTCTGGCAGTGTTTGCCATTTCCGGGATGCTATCGCCTTGGCTGCTGCTGGCCTTCACATTCTTCATCGGCTGCGGAACCGCGCTGCATAATCCGTCATGGCAGGCGTCCATGGGTGATCTTGTTCCACGGGAGGACCTGCCCGGCGCCGTCACCCTGAACAGCATGAGCTACAACCTCATGCGCAGCGTCGGACCCGCCGTCGGCGGTCTGATCGTCGCGTTGGCCGGCGCGGCTTTTGCATTCGCCTTGAATGCCATCAGCTACATCGCCTTGATCTACGCCTTGTGGCGCTGGAAACCGCAAAGACCACCCCGCAGCTTGCCGCGCGAAGCCTTCGGCAGCGCTATCTGGGCCGGCCTGCGCTACATCGCCATGTCGCCCAATCTGCTAAAAGTACTGTTCCGCGGGTTCGTGTTCGGACTGGCTGCCGTAGCCGTACTCGCTTTATTGCCACTGGTCGCACGCGACCTGGTGCAAGGCGGCGCTTTCACCTACGGCATCATGCTGGGCTGCTTTGGTGCCGGCGCCATTGGGGGTGCCATGCTCAATGCGCGCGTGCGGGAAAACTGGCGTAATGAGACCATAGTTCGGGCCGCCTTCACCGGATTCGCTATAAGCGCGGTGTTGCTGGCACTGAGCCGCGACTTATGGCTAAGCTGCCTGGTTCTTCTACCCGCTGGCGCGTGCTGGGTACTGACGCTGTCACTGTTCAACGTAACGGTGCAGCTGTCGACGCCGCGCTGGGTCGTGGGCCGCGCGCTTGCGCTGTATCAAACCGCCACCTTCGGCGGAATGGCGGCAGGCAGCTGGATCTGGGGACTGACGGCCGAATCTCACGGAGCCGACCAGGCACTGATCGTATCCGGCGCGGTGCTACTGGGTGGAGCATTGATAGGGCTGCGCTTTGCCTTGCCGGAGTTTGACAAACTGAACCTCGCCCCACTGGATCGCTTCAACGAACCCGAGCTGAAGCTGGATCTCAGCTCGCGCAGTGGTCCCATCATGGTGATGGTGGATTACGAGATCGCACAGGCCGATATACCGGCCTTCCTCACGGCCATGGCATTACGGCGACGAATACGCCTTCGCGACGGTGCACGCCAGTGGGCCCTGTTGCGCGATCTACAAGACCCGCGCGTCTGGACGGAAAGCTACCATGTGGCAACCTGGGTCGAATACGTCAGGCACCATCAGCGGCGCACCTTTGCCGATGCTGTAGTGTCCGATCAGTTGCTTGCACTGCACCGCGGTAAAGAACCGCCACGAGTTCACCGCATGATCGAACGCCAGACAGTGCCTATACGGGACGACATGCCTTTGAAGGTGCACGAGCCGCTGCCTTGAACACCGGGTGGTCAGTGTGACCTTGCGATGTATTAATCAAAGCGCAGATCAGAATCTCCAGCAGTGTGCAATCCGCCATAATTTTGCCGATACACCTCCCTGCCCATTGCCTGGATCTGTTGTTCGATAAGGACGTTGAAGGGCGTCAAAACCGAACTGAAATCCTGGTCCGGTTCCAGACGCGACAGCGTACGCACCACCGCCTCGATCGTGGACACGGCAGCCGGCTCGCGGGTTTGACGCAGCCTGTAGCTCGACGGGGCTCCGTTTTCCAGGCACAGGCGCGGCAAGGTCGCCAGTATGGGATTGGCATACAGTATCTTGCGGGCTTTGCGCCATGTTCCATCAGGCACGATCAACAATGCGGTATTTGAATCGGAGCGGTCCTCCAGCGGCTGCGGTGCGATGGCGTTTTCTCCCGGAAACAGTAGAAAAACGAGCGTCGATTCGGCCACGATGGCACCCAAGGTGGGAAAGTGTTCGCCAACCAGCACCTGTGATCGCTGCAGACCCAACGCTGCCAGGCGACCCGTGTTCAAGGCATGACGAGATTCCGAGGGGTGCTGCAATATCAGCACCCGCGTACGGTTGGCAATTTTGGACAGGTGGGTACACAGGCAATGCGATTTTGGTCGCAGGCAGCGTTTGCACCGTGGCCGCGATGGCAAAACAGATGACCGGGGCTCGGGATTCATGGCAGTGGCGGCCTTCTCAAGTGCCAGTCAGTTGCTTTTTGAGATGCATGCCCCATACGTAAAAGCAAGCTCCCGCTATATGGTGTGCATGTCTACGCAAAATGCGCAACCGTTAATTTGCGGTGCGCGAAGCTTGATGAGCTCGATCAAGGGTTGTTCGATGCCAAGTTTCCGTACAGTGCCTTCCAGCGCCATCATGGCTTTCATTGCTTCGGGCGAGGCAGCAGCATAATTCAGGCGTGGTTCCACGATATTCCTTTTCATAAAAAGATTTGACAAACTTCATAATACGACTTTGCCTGGACAACTCGGCACGCAATGCAGTTCCTGACAGGGTCATTGAGTGTTTTTTTTCGGAGGACATATGGCTCAAGTCCCATAGCCCGGGGACGATCCGTGGGCGCGTCGGGCGGCATGCTTACAGATTTGAGTGCGGTAATGCCCTGATGGCGAAAGGTTAATTCGGGTACTTGGCGGGATGTCGAATAGCTGTAGGGGATCGGGCGCGCGAATCCGCGTTAAAATTGACGACGCACAAGGAAATTGGGCCGTTCTCGTGGTGTACTTCCGTTGAGAATCTACGAAATCATAATTAACCAACTCATCTCAATACAATGACACGCCAGCACAGCTTTACCTACGAAGAATTGCTGAAATCCGGCCGGGGAGAACTATACGGGCCAGAAAACGCGCAGTTGCCGCTACCCCCAATGCTCATGATGGACCGCATTACGCATATCTCGAAAGAGGGCGGCACCTACGGCAAAGGGGAAATAATCGCCGAACTCGACATTACCCCCGATTTGTGGTTCTTCGGTTGTCATTTTCAGGGCGATCCCGTCATGCCCGGATGCCTCGGGCTGGATGCCATGTGGCAGATGCTTGGGTTTTATTTGTGCTGGCTGGGCGGTCCGGGCAAAGGGCGCGCTTTAGGCGTGGGCGAGGTAAAGTTTACAGGCCAAGTTCTGCCGACCAACAAGAAAGTAACCTATCACATCAATTTAAAAAGAGTCATTTTGCGTAAATTAGTGTTAGGCATCGCCGATGCCACCATGCAGGTTGATGGCTCGGTCATTTATAAAGCGGCTGATTTGCGCGTTGGCCTGTTCACATCCATAAAGGATTTTTAAAGGCCATGTCAATGAAAAGAGTTGTGGTGACCGGTTTGGGTATCGTATCAAGCATAGGGAATGACCAAATAGAGGTTGCCGATTCCCTGAGAGAAGGCCGTTCGGGAATTGTTTTTTCAGAAACATACAAAGAGCTGGGTTTTCGCAGCCATGTCCACGGCCCGCTGAATATAGACTTGGATTCGCTCATCGATCGCCGGATAAAAAGATTCATGGGCGATGGCGCTGCATTTAATTATATTGCGATGCAGCAAGCTATTGTCGATGCCGGCCTGGAAGAATCAGAGGTTTCAAACTTCAGAACCGGGCTGGTCATGGGATCGGGCGGGCCTTCAACGTCGAATATCGTTGAGGCGGCCGACATATTGCGCCAGAAAGGGGTAAAGCAGGTGGGGCCTTACCGGGTGCCAAGAACGATGTCCAGTACGACGACGGCCTGCCTGGCAACTCCCTTCAAGGTCAAGGGCGTGAATTATTCAATCAGCTCGGCATGCGCCACCAGCGCGCACTGTATTGGCCATGCCATGGAGCTTATCCAGATGGGCAAGCAGGACATTGTTTTTGCCGGCGGCGGCGAAGAAGAGCACTGGACCATGTCCGTGTTGTTCGATGCAATGGGCGCCTTATCTTCCAAATACAATGACGCGCCCGCAACGGCTTCAAGGCCTTACGATGCCAACCGGGATGGCTTTGTCATCTCTGGTGGCGGCGGCGTCCTGGTTATCGAGGAACTCGAGCACGCCAAGGCTCGCGGCGCCAAAATACTCGCCGAACTTACGGGCTATGGTGCTACCTCCGATGGCTACGATATGGTTCAACCATCGGGCGAAGGCGCTGTCCGTTGCATGCAGCAAGCCATGGCTACTGTAAATGGAAAGATAGACTATATCAACGCTCATGGCACCAGCACACCGGTCGGCGATACCAAAGAGTTGGAAGCGTTGCGCGCCGTGTTCGGCGAACGCGATGTGCCTCCGGTCAGTTCAACCAAGTCGCTGACTGGCCATGCGTTGGGGGCTGCGGGTGTCAACGAGGCGATTTATTCTTTATTGATGATGAATCAGAATTTCCTGAGCGCTTCCGCCAATATTGTCCAGCTCGATCCGGCGGCTGAAGGCATACCTATTGTTCGCCAGCGTCAGGATAACGTTACGTTAAATACCATCATGTCGAATAGCTTCGGCTTTGGCGGAACTAACGCAACCCTGATTTTTCAACGCTATAACGGCTAAGCGCTAGCGCAGGCATTGCGCCAGGGCTGACCGATCTCCCGTCGCGGCCTGCGCGCGTGGGCTTGCCTTCGATACTGCTACTTGTTGACGCTACGCGTGTCTGGCTGGCGTCAGGGCCACCGATATGAGGCGTGGGTTCGACGGCCTCGCTGTTATTGTTCAGGTCAAGCTTGAGGAGGATCCGTTTAGCGGGCACGTCTTCGTGTTCCGTGGCCGCACATTAAGGTCTTATGGTGGAGCGGCGATGGCATGTGTCTGTTGGCTAAACGTCTGGAACACGGTCACTTCGTGTGGCCCAATGCCGAGTCAGGCGTGGTGCATTTAACGCCGGCGCAGCTCTCAATGTTGCTCGAAGAAAAGGTAAAGAACCTGAATCGATCCGAGTGCAGCGCCAATGGTGTTGGTTGCTTGATTCCTCGCACGCAGCTCCGTCAATGCGCAGACGGTTGGTTCGAACAGCGGCGTCCCTACCCTATCAAGAAGCAATGGAAATCTCTCGGCAGAGGTAGATTTCAGGAGTTTCACCCTATACCCAACACTCATTGTTTACATCCGTTTAAGGCATAGCCTGAAGCAAAAAATGTAAACAAGAAAAAACCCCAGCAAAAACAACTCTTGCTGGGGCTCTATTAACACTATTTAGCGCGGTACCCGCTAGAAAGGAACGTCGTCGTCCATATCGGCCAAGTTGGCCGCAGGCGACGCTTGTGGCGCGGCGGGACGAGGTTGCTGGGCGGGACGCTGCGCGCGAGGCTGTGCGGGCGCCTGGTTGTATTCGTTGCCGCCACCGCCCATGCTGGCGTCGCCTTCGCGACCGCCCAGCATTTGCATTTGGTCGGCGACGATATCGGTGCTGAAGCGGTCTGCGCCGGTATCCTTGTCTTGCCACTTGCGCGTTTTAAGGCGCCCTTCCACATACACCGAGCGCCCTTTTTTCAAGTATTCGCCGGCGATTTCGGCGAGGCGGTTGTAGAACACGACGCGATGCCATTCGGTTTCTTCACGCTTTTCGCCGCTGGCCTTGTCTTTCCATTGCGACGTGGTGGCAATGGATACGTTACAAATGGCTGCGCCGTCTGGGCTGTAGCGGACTTCGGGGTCTCGTCCGAGGTTGCCGACGAGAATGACTTTGTTGACTGAGGCCATGACGATACCTTTAACTTGAAATTTTCACATTACCGCTATTATCGACGATAACAGCGCTACTTTCCATATACTTGCGTACTATTGCGCTGGACCGAAACAACCGCCTCATGACGGCGTTCTAAACCCGCGCGCAGTCAGGAACCACGCAAATGCCAGGCCGGCTGAAACCAGGAAAACGTCAGACGAGCGACCGCCGGCAGCCAGCAGGCCGCCTATGACTCCGCCGGCGAATATGCCCAGCGACTGGGCCGTATTGTAGAAGCCAAGTGCCAGCCCCTTGTATTCAGGCGGGGCCACGCGGGAAACCAGCGACGGCTGCAGTGCTTCGAGTATGTTGAAGGCAATGAAGAATCCCACCAGGGCGGCAACCGTTCCAACGAAACTGCTGCTGGCCAGGGGCATCAGGGCCAACACCACCACCAGCCCCGCCACGGCGATCTCCATGGCCACCTTGTGCGCATGCCGCGTCTCGGTATAGAAAACCGCCGGCACCATCAATACGAAGGACAGCAGAATGACCGGCAGATACACCTCCCATAAGCGCGCCGATTCGTAGCCGCCCAGGGTGGAAATCAATCCGGGGGCGACGATGAACAGGGCCATCAGAATAAAGTGCAGGCAGAATACCCCGAAGTTCAAACGCAACAAATCGGAGTGTCCCAGCACATCACGGGGCGTGGCTTGTACGATCGGCGCTTTGGCCCGGGGGACAGCCGGGACGGCAAAGGCGGCAATCAGCAAACATACAAAGCCAAGGATGCTGATGGCCCAGAAAAGACCCGACAATCCGAATTCGCCCACCAGCATGGGCGACGCCACCAGCGAAACGGCAAATGATATTCCTATGGAACCACCCACCATGGCCATGGCACGGGTACGTACTTCGGGACGGGTGGCATCGGCTACCCACGCCGTGATGGCTGCAGAAATTGCGCCCAGTCCCTGCACGACGCGCCCGACGATGATCCAATCGACATTCGGTGCCAGGGCGCAGATCACGCCACCGATAATGAAGAGCACCATCCCGAAAACAATCACCGGTCTGCGTCCGAAGCGATCCGACGCCATGCCCAAGGGAATCTGCATGAAGGCTTGTGTCAAGCCGTAAGCCCCTAGAGCCAGGCCCACACGCGCAGCATCGTTGCCGCCAGGTATCGCCTGGGCCGCCACCGCAAAAATGGGTGTCAGAAGAAATAATCCCAACATGCGCGAGGCAAACAGCAAGGCGAGCATGACGCTGGCACGCCGTTCGACGGGGGTCAGTCTGAGCCTGGTCCGGGGAGATGCAGCGTGATGGGTGCTAGGGGTGCTCATGAAAAACTCGGTAAATTTAACGTTACGGCCGGCGCTGTATCAAAACATATCTGAGCGCTGTACTTCGCACGTAACAGCGCTGCGCGTTATAGTAGCAAGTTAGCCTTTGAAAGACCTTCGTGAACTTGATGGAAGCGATCCGCATCCGGGGCGCCCGTACGCACAACCTGAAAAACATTTCTGTAGACCTGCCACGCCACAAGCTCGTGGTGGTGACCGGTCTGTCCGGTTCGGGCAAATCGTCATTGGCATTCGATACCTTGTACGCCGAGGGACAGCGCCGCTACGTGGAAAGTCTTTCAGCCTACGCGCGGCAGTTCCTGCAACTGATGGACAAGCCGGATGTCGACCTTATAGAAGGGCTTTCGCCGGCGATATCAATAGAACAGAAATCCGCAGGACATAATCCGCGTTCCACCGTGGGCACGATCACTGAAATTCATGACTACCTGCGGCTATTGTACGCGCGGGTCGGGACCCCCTATTGTCCCGAACATGGCTTGCCGCTACAGGCGCAGAATGTCAGCCAGATGGTCGACAAGGTCTTGAGTTGGACGCCCGAAACGCGACTCGCCATCCTGGCGCCGCTGGCACGGTCCCGAAAAGGCAGCTTCGAGGATGAATGCGCCAGTTTGCAGGCTCAAGGCTTTGTAAGGCTGCGCGTGAACGGGGAAATGGTCAGTATCGACGAGCTGGCGCCCCTGAAGAAAACCGAGAAACATGATTTTGATGTGGTGCTGGATCGCTTGCGCGTCAAGCCTGAAAGCCAGCAGCGCCTGGCCGAGAGCTTCGAGACTGCATTGGGACTGGCCGAGGGCCGCGCCATAGCCTTGAACATGGACACAGGTGAAGAACATGCCTTCTCCAGTCGCTACGCCTGTCCTGTATGCCACCATAGCCTCACCGAGCTGGAACCCCGGCTGTTCAGCTTCAACAATCCCGTGGGCGCGTGCCCAACCTGTGACGGCCTGGGCAATGTAGATGTCTTCGATCCGAAACGCGTCGTGGCTTTTCCCGACCTCAGCCTCGCCAGTGGTGCCATCAATGGCTGGGACCGACGCAACGCCTTTACCCATACGCTGCTGACCAGCCTGGCCGCCCATTACGATTTCGATATCGAAACGCCCTTTGAGGAACTCTCCACAGAACTCCGGCAGCGTGTGCTGTTTGGCTCGGGCGACGAGGAAATTTCCTTTCTCTATCTGAATGAAAAGGGCAGAACAACCGTCAAGAAGCATCCCTTCGAAGGTGTGATTCCGAATCTTGAAAGACGCTGGCGCGAAACGGATTCAAGCGCTGTCCGGGAAGAACTTGGCAAATATCGGCACAGCAAAGTATGCCCCGCCTGCGAAGGCTCGCGCCTGCGCCCTGAAGCGCGCCACGTGCTGATCGGAAACGAGCCGGGCTTGGCTGAACGCCGCGGGCGCGCCATTTTTGAAGTCGAAGCGCTTTCACTTTCGGCCTGCCTGGCCTGGTTCCAGGAACTGGAGCTCAGCGGAGCCAAGAAAGAAATTGCCGACCGCATCGTTCGCGAAATTGAAGCACGACTGCAGTTCCTGAATAACGTAGGACTCAGTTATCTGTCACTGGACCGCAGCGCCGACACGATTTCAGGCGGCGAAGCGCAACGCATACGCCTGGCCAGCCAGATAGGCTCCGGACTTACAGGTGTCATGTATGTGCTTGACGAGCCCTCCATAGGGCTACATCAACGCGATAACGACCGACTCATACTTACCCTCAAGCATCTACGCGACCTGGGCAATAGCGTCATCGTGGTCGAACACGACGAAGACATGATCCGCTCCGCCGACTTCGTATTGGACATGGGCCCGGGCGCAGGCGAGCACGGCGGACAGATCGTCGCCCAGGGAACGCCCGACGAACTGGCGAGCAATGAACACTCGCTCACCGGCCAGTATCTCAGCGGCAGGCGCAGCATTGCGATTCCACAACGTCGACCAGTCACGGCCGATCTTCCGCGCTTGCAGATCAAGGGTTGCCGCGGCAACAACCTCAAGTCCGTAGACCTGGCCATTCCGGCCGGACGCCTGGTCTGCATCAGCGGCGTGTCCGGATCGGGCAAGTCGACCCTGATCAACGACACGCTGGCCACGGCGGTTGCGCAACAACTGCACCGCGCACAAACCGAACCGGCGCCCTACGATACGCTGGAAGGCTTGTCGCACTTCGACAAGATCATCAACGTGGACCAAAGTCCCATCGGTCGCACGCCGCGCAGCAATCCGGCCACCTATACCGGCATGTTCACGCCCATACGCGAACTGTTTGCTGGCGTTCCGGAATCCCGCACGCGTGGGTACGACCCTGGCCGTTTCTCGTTCAACGTAAAGGGTGGCCGGTGCGAAGCCTGCCAGGGCGACGGCGTCGTCAAGGTGGAAATGCACTTTCTCCCCGACATGTACGTGCCCTGCGACGTCTGCATGGGCAAGCGTTACAACCGGGAAACACTGGAAATCCGATACCGCGGCCGCAGCATCAGCGAAGTGCTGGACCTTACCGTCGAACAGGCGCTCACCTACTTTGATGCAGTGCCAACGGTATCACGCAAGCTGCATACACTGATGGACGTCGGCCTCTCGTACTTGCGGCTGGGCCAAAGCGCCACCACATTGTCCGGGGGGGAAGCCCAACGCGTGAAACTGTCCCTGGAGCTGTCCAAACGCAGCACCGGACGAACCTTGTACATTCTTGACGAGCCCACTACCGGCCTGCATTTCCAGGATATCGCGCTGCTGCTGGAAGTCCTGCGCAAACTGGTCGAAGGCGGCAATACCGTGGTCATCATCGAGCACAACCTGGATGTCATCAAGACCGCGGACTGGGTCATCGACATGGGCCCCGAAGGAGGCAACGGCGGGGGCAGCATTGTTGTTGAAGGCACGCCGGAAGATGTCGCCGCGTGTCCAGCGAGCCACACGGGCGGCTACCTGGGCCCCTTGCTGTAACCACAAGGAATTATGACGTTCTAAAACGCCTAGCCGGCATCCATGCTGAATAACTGCCGGTGTTCACGGATTGCGTAGCGGTCCGTCATCCCGGCAATATAGTCTGCGATGGCACGGGCCTGTTCCAGCGGCTCGGTGCGCCGGTATTCAATGGTCAGCAAGCGCGGCTCGTTCTGGAACGCGACGAACAGTTCGCGCACGATGTTGCGCGCCTTCATCGACATTCGCATCACGCGGCTGTGCCGGTACAGGTTGTCCATGAGAAAGCTTTTGAGCGCATCCGCCTGGCGTCGCATCGACTCGGAAAAAGAGGCCAGGGGAGGCGCCATCCTGACGGCATCCACGCTGTCCGGGCGGTACTGGCGTATATTGGCCAACGTGGTTTCCGTCAGGTCCACGACCAGTGTGTTGATCATGGCGCGGATGATCTCGGCCACGAGCCGGCGCTTCTCGATATCAGGATACCTGCTCTGCACTTGCGCATGGTGCGTGGCGAAGATTTCCAGCCCCAACAATTGATCGATCGAAATCAGGCCAGACCGGATACCGTCGTCAATATCGTGATTGTTATAGGCGATCTCGTCGGCCAGATTGGCGATCTGCGCTTCGAGGGAAGGTTGTGCGCGTGCGACAAACCGCTCGCCGATATCGCCGAGCATGCGTGCATGCTTGATCGAGCAATGCTTGAGTATGCCTTCGCGTGTTTCGAAACACAGGTTCAGGCCGTTGAACTCGGCATACCGCTCTTCGAGTTCATCCACGACGCGCAAGCTTTGCAGATTATGTTCGAAACCACCCGCGCCGGGCGCCAATTCCCGCATGCACGCATTGAGTTCGTCCTGTCCGGCATGCCCGAAAGGCGTGTGACCAAGATCGTGCGCCAGCGATATGGCTTCCGTCAGGTCCTCGTGCAGCCCCAGGTTGCGTGCCAGCGTGCGGGCAATCTGCGCGACTTCAATGCTATGCGTAAGCCGCGTGCGAAACAGATCGCCCTCGTGGTTGACGAAGACCTGAGTCTTGTACTCAAGCAGGCGAAATGCATTGCAATGAATGATGCGGTCCCGGTCGCGTTGGAACTGACTGCGGCCTATGGGTGGCGCTTCGGCGTGGCGGCGCCCCCGAGTCTGATCAGGATCGCAGGCGTAGGACGCGATGGCATTCATGGCGGCGCCTATTCCTGTGGCAAAGCCGCGTTGTCGAGCACGCGGCGTAGTGCCTCGGCTGGCACAGATTCAAATACAGCCTGACCGATTTCGGGAATGAGGACAAATCGAAGCCGACCTCCTTCTGTCTTTTTATCGACCTGCATGAGTTCGAGCCAGCGATCGGTGCCCAGATCGGGCGGACGCACCGGACAGCCTATGGCGGCGGTCAGCGCTCTGACACGCTGCACGCTTTCTGCCGACAGTCCAGAGGTGATCGCCGACAATTCTGCTGCCTGCACCATGCCGCAACCCACCGCTTCGCCGTGCAGCCATTCGCCATATCCGAGTCCCGATTCGATCGCATGACCGAACGTATGGCCGAAATTCAGTATGGCTCTCAGGCCCGACTCGCGCTCGTCCTGCGATACGACATAGGCCTTGAGCTCGCAAGAACGCTGGATCGCGTACGTAATGGCCTGCGAATCGAGCGCGCGCAGCGCGTCGACATGCTCCTCGCACCAGGCAAAGAATTTGGCGTCGATGATCAGGCCATACTTGATGACCTCGGCCAGTCCGGCAGCGACTTCGCGCCCGGGCAAGGTCGCGAGCACATCGGTGTCTATTTCCACGGCCACAGGCTGGTAGAACGCGCCTATCATGTTCTTGCCCAGGGGATGATTGATGCCGGTCTTTCCGCCCACTGACGAATCGACCTGCGCCAGCAAGGTGGTTGGAACCTGCAAAAACCGGATCCCGCGCATATAACTGGAAGCCGCGTAGCCCCCCATATCGCCGATGACGCCGCCGCCCAACGCCACCAGCACGGCCTTGCGGTCCAGGCGATTTTGTAACAATCCGTCAAAAATCAGATTCAAGGTTTCCCAATTTTTATAAGCCTCTCCGTCCGGCAGCTCGATATGGACAAGACGCTTACCGGTCTTGGCCAGTGCCTGAGAAGCGCGCTGGCCATATAACGCGTACACGGTGGGGTTGCTGACCAGCGCGATCGCTGTTGCATCGTCCGGTATGCTCTGCCCCAGCAGATCGAGCCGCCCCGATGCAATGTGTATGGGATAGGAACCGCCTGGTGTTTCAACCTGAACCGTATTCATGGATTTACCTTGTAGTGTTGAAGCAGGGGAACGAGGCTGCGCACCACCTGGGCCACGGCCATGGAGCCCGTGTCGAATGTAATACTGGCAACTTCCTCGTAGAGCGGCTCGCGCTCCTGAAGCAGGGAACGAAGACGCCCTTTGGGATCAGACGTCTGCAGCAGCGGACGATTCCGGTCGCGCGATACGCGGCGAAAGAGTTCATCGGCGCTGGCGCGCAAATAAACGACAACACCCCGCTCCTTCAAATATTTACGATTCTCGGGCGAAAGGACGGCACCGCCTCCTGTGGCCAGTACAATACCGCGTCGACGGGAACATTCGTCGAGTGCGGTGGTCTCACGTCTACGGAAGCCTTCTTCGCCCTCGATGTCGAAAATCAATGACACCCTGACACCGCAACGTGCTTCCAGTTCGTGGTCCAGGTCCAGGAACTCACGGTCCAGGATGCGAGCCAGGCTACGACCTATCGTTGTTTTTCCGGCTCCCATCATGCCCACCAGGAATAATGGCTGATCATAAGGCAATAGCACTATGGCAGGGTCTTCCGGCCCCCCTGCCATGGTGTTGTCCGGGCTTGCGCCCATAGGTAAAGAATCATTCATTTGTGTATTATCCCACTTGCAATCCGACCATACGCCGCTACACTGCATCCTTCGGTTACATAAACCTGATGCGTAAATCATAGTCTGACCATGGTTAGACTTAAAATCGCCCGTAATGAGTTCTTCTACCAATTCCCCAAATAGTAATCCCGACGTGTCCCGTTCCTGGATTGGCGGCTTCTTTCTGAAGATAGCCATATTCGTTGCGGGACTCGGTCTGTGTGGCGCTCTGCTCGGCTCACTCGCACTGGCCCTGGCCTGGCCGAATTTACCTGATCTCGGAGCGATGATCGACTATCGGCCCAGGGTGCCTCTGCGCGTCTTTTCAGCCGACAAGGTGCTCATTGGCGAATTCGGAGAAGAGCGGCGCAATGTCCTGCGCTTCAATGAAATTCCCGATGTCATGAAGTCGGCGATTCTATCAGCCGAAGACGACCGTTTCTATCAGCACGGCGGTATCGATTGGTCCGGCGTTGCACGAGCAGTACTGGCCAACCTGACCAATATGTCAAAAAGCCAGGGCGCCAGCACCATTACCATGCAGGTGGCGCGCAATTTCTACCTGTCGTCAGAAAAGACCTACACCCGCAAGTTCTATGAACTGCTGCTTACCTTCAAGATAGAAGCGACACTCACCAAAGATCAGATTCTCGATCTTTACATGAATCAAATCTACCTGGGCCATCGCTCCTATGGTTTTGCCGCCGCCTCGCGCGCCTATTTCGGGAAGCCGCTGGGCGAAATAACGCCTGCCGAAGCGGCTATGCTGGCAGGCATACCCAAAGCCCCTTCGCGCTTCAACCCGATTGCCAACTTCGAACGCGCCAAATCCCGCCAAGGCTATGTCCTGGGCCGCATGAAAAGCCTGGGCTACCTGACCGAGGAAGAGTTCCAGAAGGCAACCGACGAAGAAATCGTCATCAAGTCCGCGCTCGGAACTCCTGCGGGCGGCTATTCCGTGCATGGCGAGTATGTCGCCGAACTGGCGCGCCAGCTATTGTATGGCGTCTACCAGGACAACATTTACTCCCGCGGCTTTAACGTATACACCACGGTCAATTCCAAAGATCAGGAAAACGCCTACAAGGCCGTACGGGAAGGCATCCTCGATTACACCCGCCGCTCAGTCTATCCCGGTCCAGAGACCAATTTGGATCTCCCCGACGGAATCGAAAACGACCCGACCAAGCTCGATGCCATACTGGACGACCTGCAGGAAAAATACTCCGACAATGGCGATGTGCTGACCGGGGTAGTCCTGGAAGCCAGCCCCACTAAAATCACCGTGGCACGCAGTGCCAAGGAAATCATCGAAGTCACCGACAAGCGCGCCCTGAAGGTCGTAGCCCGCGGCTTGGTCAAGAATGCCAAAGAGAAAGTTCGCATCCAGCGCGGTTCAGTGGTTTACCTGCACAAAAACGGAGAGTACTGGGAAGTCATCAACATGCCCACCGTGCAGGCGGCATTCGTGGCTGTACGTCCGCAAGACGGGGCCATCCAGTCCTTGGTCGGCGGCTTCAACTTCCAGGAAGGCAAGTTCAACAGGGTCACGCAAGCCTGGCGTCAGCCCGGATCGGCGTTCAAGCCGTTCATCTACGCATCGTCGCTTGAACGCGGCTTGACGCCGGCCACCCAGATCTCCGACGAGCCCTTTGTCCTGACTGCGGCGCAAACGGGATCCAAGGCATGGGCGCCCAAGAACTACGGCCGCACCTACGAGCCCATGCTCACCATGCGCCAGGGCTTGTACAAATCCAAGAATATGGTCTCCATACGGATCATGCAGGCCGTCGGTCCTAAGTATGTCCAGGACTACCTGACGCGTTTCGGCTTCGACCGTGAACGGCAGCCCGCGGTGTTGCCGCTTGCGTTAGGCGCCGGCAGCGTCACGCCGCTGCAACTGGCCGGTGCCTATTCGGTGTTCGCCAATGGCGGCTACCGTGTCCCGCCTTATCTCATCGATCACGTCACCGACAGTAGCGGCAAGGTCATCATGCAGGCCAAGCCCATCATCGCGGGCGACACGGCTGCCCGTGCCATCGACCCGCGCACGGTGTATGTCATGAACGATATGATGCGCGGCGTTGCCACTTCAGGCACCGGTGCCCGCGTATATCGCGAACTCAAGCGCAACGACATTGGCGGCAAGACCGGAACAACCAATGAATCCCACGACGCATGGTTTGCCGGGTTCACGCCCAAGCTCGTGAGCGTGGTCTGGATGGGCTACGACCAACCCAAATCGCTGGGTTCCAGCGAAACAGGGGGCGGAGCCGCCTTGCCTATCTGGCTAGATTACATGCGCTCTGCATTGAAAGGTCAACCTGAAACGCCACCGGGCCCCATGCCGGCCGGACTCAGCAAGATCAATGGCGACTACTACTTTTCAGAGTTCCCTCCAGGCCAGGCAGTGGCCCGTGTGGGGCTGCCCACTCCGGCTGAAACCCCTGTGGACGGCGGCGGGCTGGATGGAATCGGCAACTTGCTGCACGAACTCACCAGCGGCGGCGGACCTCGCCGCGAACAACCTCCTGATGTTCCCTTCTAGACCTTACCCCTAGCGGCCGGTCGACAGTTTCCGAAAAGATTGCCAGGCGCCCCCGACATCGGGGGCTGCCTCGCGTATCATTCCATTGTCGATCAATACGATCAACATTTCCGCTACCCGGCCACCTTTGGAGTCTTATCATGCAAGCGCCCCGTGCATCGACCGCTGCTCGTCCGTTATGTCGCCTGGCAGCCAGCCTCGCCATATTTTCCACGCTGCTTGCTTGCGGGTATAAAGGGCCACTCTACATGCCGCCACCGCCTCCGCCTGAAGAGTCGCTGACAACACCGCCGCGGCCTGCCGGCGCACCGGAGACCGGATCTGCAAACAACAACGACAATGGAGGCGCCGCCTCCACCAGCCCCGTGCGCGCGCAGTAATCCTGCATCGCATCGTTAACCCTTCTTTCGCCACCCCGCCGACCATGACCGTCTCTCCACATTTCGAATTCCGCGACGGCGTCCTGCACGCCGAAGACACCCCTCTCTCTCATCTGGCCAATCAGTTTGGTACGCCGCTCTATGTCTATTCGCGACAAGCCTTGCACGATGCCTGGGAGGCTTACCGGATCGCTACGCGGGGCCGCGATGTGCTGGTTTGTTTTGGCATGAAGGCCAATTCCAATCTGGCAGTCCTTAACGAGTTCCGAAAACTGGGGTCCGGCTTTGATATCGTCTCGGGCGGCGAACTGGCACGGGTGCTGGCCGTCGGAGGAGACCCGTCAAAAATCGTTTTCTCCGGGGTAGGCAAGCAGGTCTGGGAAATGCAAGCCGCCCTGAAAGCGGGAGTGAAGTGTTTCAATATCGAGTCGGAAGCTGAGCTTGCCCGATTGTCTGACGTGGCACAGCAATCAGGCGCCATAGCACGCATATCGATGCGCGTGAATCCCGACGTCGACGCCCAGACCCATCCTTATATTTCCACTGGACTCAAAGAGAACAAATTCGGCATAGCAATCGAGACCGCGGTAGCCGTCTACCAGCACGCTGCTACCCTGCCCAACATAGAAATCGTGGGCGTGGACTGTCACATCGGTTCGCAAATTACCGAGATCAGCCCTTATCTGGATGCGCTGGACAAACTGATCGTTCTTATCAAGATCCTGGCCGATAAGGGTATCGAACTCAAGCACCTCGACCTGGGCGGCGGAATTGGCATCCGGTACACCGACGAAACGCTACTTTCGCCAACAGTGTTGCTGGACAAGGTATTCCAGGCGCTTGACGCGCACGGTCTTTCGCACCTGCAACTGGTGTTGGAACCCGGCCGGTCGCTGGTCGGCAACTCGGGGGTCTTGTTGACCACGGTTGAATACCTTAAACATGGCGATGTGAAGAATTTTGCGATAGTGGACGCCGCCATGAATGACTTGATACGGCCAACGCTTTACGACGCCTGGCACAGCGTCGAGGCCGTGGTGCCGCGCAAGAATGCGGCTTGCGCCCGCGTCTACGACATTGTCGGTCCGATATGTGAAAGCGGCGATTGGCTCGCGCGTGACCGCAGCCTGCGTCTTGAGCAAGGCGATGTACTGGCCATCATGTCGGCAGGCGCGTATGCCTTCACCATGGCAAGCCAATACAACACCCGGCCGCGCGCGGCTGAAATCATGGTCGATGGTTCGAACGCGCACGTCGTTCGTCCACGAGAGACACTCGAAAGCCTCTTTGCCACGGAGACCACGCTGGAGTGATCCTTGTGTTATTCGTCTATAAAGAAATATGATAATCAGCCGTTAATGCATGTTGGTTCCCGATACATTTCCATCTACCCAAAATGCTGCGTAGCTAATCGACATATCAATGAAAGACGCTCTTTTCTCTCATGAAGTAAACAAGCTCCCACAAAAGTCAGTAGTATTGAGTTCAATCGGAATTGTTGGTAGCAGCTTCCTGGGAAAAGGCCCGTATAAAAGCAAAACATGACGGCTCGAAACGCGCTTCGCACTATTTCTCTCAAGAAGCTCACCACAGTAGCCGATCAACTGGTTTACTACTTCTCGCTTTATGTGGTGCCGGCTGCGATCATCATCCTGTCAGGCCTGGCTTTGTACGCCCTGAGTACCCAATATCCGCTTACTCATGGCGACCGTGTTTCCATCCGGCTCTTGCCGGAGAATGATTCCCAATACACGCCTTCACGGGCGCTGGCGGCGCTGCATACCCTGCCAGCGGTGCAACTGACAAAGGCATCATCGCCCAGCTGGTTTTTGGCGGACATCCCGGCGTCTCCCAAAATTGACGAAGCGGTGCTTCACATCCCCTCGCCCCTGACGCAAACGCTGGAATGCTGGAAAGCTGACGCAAACCTATTGCGCAACTTGGGCGTTGCAAGCCGAAGTGAAGCAATCGGTTCAGTGCGCAGCAGCAAGATGGGCTTCGCTGTATCGCTCGGTCATGTTCCCGTTCGCACATCGCTCCTGTGCTATGCAAGCTTTGTCGACACCGGAATTCTTTCGGCCGAACTCTGGACCGAACCCGACCTTCGTGCCTCGACAAGTCGCTTCGATCGCGGAACGGGACTTCTGGAAGGCGGGCTGCTTACCATCGCCCTGTTCATCCTCGTCATAGCGATCACCAACAGGGAATGGATCTACTTATTGCTGGCCACATGGCTCGTGGGCAATCTGCGTCTGGGAGCCTTTGCCTTGGGATGGGATAGCCTGTGGCTGGGCCATGCCATTCCACTGGACTGGATGCCGCTTATCAGGCGGCTCACGGTTGCAGCCTACTATCTGCTTACCTATTCTTTGCTGACCAAACTGTATCAGATCGGTTTCCCGCCAGGATTCTCCGGGCTCTGGCGTGCTGCCAAATGGGCTGGCCTGGCGTTACTGATCGGCGCCCTGGTCTTGCCTTCTGCGTTCTTCCAGACCTTTATGTGGCTGACTTGCGGCTTCGGCGTCCTGGTGGCTATCCTCATGCTCACACGCTGCGTATTTCTTGCAAGAACACAAAGGTGGATCTGGCATCTCATCATATTGGGCATGTCTCTAAGCATCGTACTGTCTGGGACGATGCTGGCCATCTTTGGTCGTACCGCCTTCGTTGACACCTTCAATAGTGTGATTGCCCTGTTGTTGTCGAACATCATCGTCGCCTTGGCGGTCGCCGAACGAATGCGCGAAGAGCGCAAGGAGCGCGTACGCGCTCAAACGGAACTGGTCAGCAACTATGCGGTGGCGCCCCTGGGCATGTTTACTCTGGGTCTCGACGGCGTCTTTGTGCGCGTCAACCCGGTACTCGAACGGATGCTCGGCTTTTCGCTTGGTCGTAGCAATGTGCAGCGCTGGACCGACTACTTCCCTTCCCAGGACTGGCTCGCGTTGGCCGAAAAGACCAAATCGGGTGACGAAGTTGAGCTGGAACGGCTGCCCGAATCCAGCCAACCTGGCATTCCTCAGCATTTCGTCATCCGAATCGCACTCGCCGACAAGCAAATTGAAGGTTCGTTGCAAGACATCACTTCGCGCATCGAGACCATTAATCAGTTGCAACTACTGGCCGATAACGATCCGCTTACCAACGTACTGAATCGGCGGGGGATAGAAAAAGCGTTGAATACGTCTCTGGAGCGCTTGCGCACCGGGGAACCTTGCGCTCTGGCTTACATCAACCTGGACCCCTTTAAACGCATCAACAGTCTGTTCGGCCGCATGTCGGGCGACGAAGTCCTGAAACGGGTGTGCGAACGCATCAAAAAAGCCCTGACGCCACAACAGCAGGTAGGCCGTATCGGCGGGGACGAGTTCCTTATCCTATTTCCAAATGCCACCATAGCTCAGGCGCGTGTCGCAGCCGTCTCGGTCATTCAGCATCTCAATTCCACCGCCCTGTACGTAGGGGAACGAGCCTACCAGTTAAACAGCGCCATCGGAATCATTGAAATCACCTCGAACATGGATTCCAAGGACATGATCTCGGCAGCGGGACGCGCGTGCAGGGACGCACGCAAGCAACACCGGGACATCGTAGTCTACGAACAGGACTCCGAAGCACTGCAGGAGCACACCGAAGAACTGCGGCTTTTCGATGAACTGGAGGGCAGCGAATCACCGCGCGGCTTATACCTCGAAATGCAGCCCATCATGTCGATGAAAAATCCGCTGCAAACACTCAACTTCGAAGTCCTGCTGCGCGTGCGAAATTCCACGGGCGCGCTGGTCCCGACAGGGAAAATTATTGCGGCGGCCGAGGAAAACGGAACGATCACCATTATTGATAAATGGGTCTTTTCTGCGACGCTTGAGTGGTTGGCTAAACATGAGCATCGGCTGGCCAATACGGAAATGGTGAATGTCAACCTGAGCGGCGTATCGCTGAACGATGAAAAATTCATCACCTCATTCTTCGCCATGCTGGAACGCCACGAAACGGTTGCCAGTCGGCTTTGTGTCGAAATCACCGAAGGTGTGGCATTGCAAGACCTTGACCGCACCCGTGTATTCATGAAACGTCTGCAAAAGATGGGTGCCTTCGTGGCACTGGACGACTTCGGCGCCGGATACACCTCATTTTCATATCTTAAGGAATTGGCGGCTGATGCCATCAAGATTGACGGTGCGTTGATCAAGGATATGATGGCCAATGAAACCAACACGGCCATTGTTCGTACGATCATCGAACTGGCCCGCAACCTGGGCATGAAGAGCATTGCCGAGTGGGCAGAAGACTACGCTACTTTACGTACCCTCCGGGACATGGGCGTCGACTACGTTCAAGGCTTTGTCGTCTCCAAAGCCCAATCACCAGCAGATATATTAAGCGCCAATTCCTTAGCCGACCTGATCAACGACAAGGACGTTTTGAAGTTCATTGAAGAGATTGCCGCGAAACATCGTGATGACGATGACCGGCATCGGTTACGCAAGCGCTAGCGCGGTGCTTACAACCCCGGTGAAAATGCGGTTTTATCAGGTGCTTGATCGGGCGGCGGCGTAGCTGGCGACACGGGTTGGCTGGCTGGTAAGCGTAACGCGGCGCGGCGCGGTCTTGGTGCGTTTCTCTTCGTACATGCGCTCGTCGGCCATATGCATGGTTTTCTTCAATGAACCGGCTTCCGACCTTAGCGCCATGCCCAACGAAATATTGATGCCGACTTTCATGAAGGACTCTTTGAGCCGCTGCATCAGGGCGGCGGCGCCAGCCGGCGTGGCATATTGTGCCACGATGCCGAATTCATCGCCGCCGAGACGGCCTACCGCATCGTTATTGCGCAACACGGCGGAAATGGTTTGCGCCGTCAGCCGAATGAGTTCATCGCCCGCAGAATGACCCTGCGTGTCGTTGACTGTCTTGAGGTAGTCAAGGTCGAGCATGAATATGGCCGCATCGGTGCCATCGTTGCCAGTCATTGCGTCGATATGTGCGAGCCGGTTGATCCAGCCTGCACGATTCAGCGTACCGGTCAGGGGATCCAGAAACGCATCACGTTGCAGTTCGAGCATCAGACGCTCAGCCAGGCCGAGTTCCGCGTGGAGGGCAAGCGTCAGGGCTAATGCGGTCAAGCATGAGCGGACCTCTTGGGTACGCCGGGCGATGCTGAACGGCCAGTCGTATGCCAGGCCTATGGCGGAACCTCGACTTTCGGAGTCAGGGGCTTGCAGATCGGCCCGTATCAGGTAAGCCGCGCCTCGACCGGAGGTCGAGTCCAGCGCAAGGCGCTGCTTTTCGTGTTCCACGACGTGACGATAGAAAAATCCGTCGTTGAGAGGATCGGGAATCCAGTTCCCCTGGAATAGTGATGCCAGATCAGTCGAAGACAGGATTTCAAACCGCCCGGAGGTTGCGAACAACGAAGATTGTTCGGCGCAGGGTCCGACCAGCCATCCTTCCAATGGCACAAAAGCATGCAAAACCCTTAGCTGAGCAGCAAGCGCCTTATTAGCCAAAAGATTCGCCCGAACTTCGATACCGGGACCTTCTTTAACTGGAGACATAATTGTCTTCTTTAGATGATCTTCTTGATAACAAGTTTGAAGTGGCTATAAAGCTATTGAGCGTCGAGAGACCAAAAATTATGCAGGTTTAGGGCACCAGACGGCGGTGCCGGATGAATTGCGATGAGTAATCTGCACAGCTGTATGAATTTTAAAGCAAATGTGCCAATTTACCAGCATTATTTTCTTACAAATGCCAAGCCGCGAGCCTGTCGACTCTGCATCGGTTAGATCGCGGCCCTTTCAATACGAACTTGCGAGCTGATGCCCACGTTGCCTACAATTCGCCGTAAGAATGCAGCCCCGAAAGGAACATGTTGACGCCCAGGAAGGCAAAGCTGGTAATAAGCAAACCGGCAAGCGCCCAATAAGCGGCCATCGTACCCCGTAGCCCCTTCATCAACCGCATATGCAGCCATGCTGCATAGTTCAGCCATACGATAAGCGCCCAGGTTTCTTTGGGATCCCATTGCCAATATGTACCCCAGGCATCGGCCGCCCATAGCGCGCCCAGAATAGTGGCAACAGTGAAAAAGGCAAAGCCCACCGAAATGGCTCGATACATGATGTCATCGAGGATTTCCAGCGAAGGCAATTTCTGGGCAATCGGGCCGCGAAACACCAGAATAGTTCCTACGACGAGTGCGCCGATGCCGAAATAGAGCATCCACGTGACCGACAGTTCGCGCGAGCTGAACATCATGGGTTCGGCGCAAAGAACGGCACCCAACACAAAGACGGGCACCAGCTTTCCCCATGTGCGTGTCTGGCCATGTTCTTTGATGAGATAGGCGAAGCCCACCATGGCGGCCAGCGAAAAAGTGCCATAGCCGATGAAATTGGCGGGCACATGCAGTTTCATCCACCAGCTTTTCAATGCCGGAACCAGTGGTTGGATCTGGAACGCATCACGAGTGAAGGTATACCAGAGAAGAAACACCACCGCCGAGGTGATGACCAGCAATACGAAGCCGCCCAGCGCCCGAGTCGCGTAACGGCGCTCGTAATACAGATAGAACAATGCCGTGATCAAGGCAAACAGTACGAACACCTCATACAGATTGCTGACCGGAATGTGTCCGATATCGGGTCCCAACAAATGACCCTCGCGCCACCGCACCAGCAGTCCGGTTACACCGGCGTACACGGCGCCCCAGGTAAGGGCAGTGCCTACCCACGCGGCGGTCGTACTGAAAATACCGATCCAGTAGCAAATGGTGGCCAGCACAAAAAGCGCGCACATCCACAAGACGGCGGACTGTGACGAAAACAGATACTGGAGAAAAAAGACAGTCTCGGCCCGCGTGATATCGCCATTCGCCAGCCCATTGCCATCGCTATACAGCCAGATCGCAAACAAGGCGCTCAGTCCGCTGGTCAGCATGATCGTACGCAAGGGACGCCATAGCCACGCCATCCAACTGAACCACACCACCGCCCCGGCAAGGATCAGCTTTTCATAGTAGTCCATGCTCCCGCTGTATGCGCCTAGGACATACACAGCGCCTGCCGCCAGCAGCAGGAAGAAGGCGATATCGGTCCAGTCGGGCTTGCCGCGGCTTCCTCGGGAATCCCCGCTGGCTGTCATGGACTCTTGCCACATTGGCATATCGGATTTGATGATGGACTCGGACATAAAGAAAACCTCGTTACGTAGAGAGGCGTTTGAAGGCCTCTTTAAAACGATCGAACTCGTGATTGAAGTCAAGAGTGCGACGCTGTGATGTCATTGCCGCCAACAGGTCGCTGCCCTGCCCCGCAGGCCGGATCCATACCCATATTCTTCGATCACGGATATAGAACATGGAAAAAATGCCAATGAGCAGGAACAGGCATCCCAGATAAACGGTATTCTTGCCAGGACTGCGGGCGACCTGGAAAACACTGGCCTCGATTTGTTCGAAGCCCTTCAAAGCCATGAATACCGGTGCCGGATAGTCGGGAAGATTCGCCAGGGCCAATAAAGACATCTGCAACCATTTGTCGGCTTCCTCGCCCGCCGCACCGGTACGATCGAGAAGGGGCTTGCCAGTCTGGGCTCGCACGATGTCGTGCAGTTCCAGCAGCGAAAGCTGGATCATGGGAACTGCGAATCCAAGGACTTTCTCACGGTCCTGCTCAGGCACTTTCTCGATAATGCCATTGAATCCCGCTTTGGAAAAGGTCTCCAGCGCCCCAACGGCTGCTTTCTGTAACAAGGGCTGCTGCATTTCCTGGCTTGCATTCTTCTGCGCGAAACGCTGGGCCGCCTGGCTTACCAAGGCCGGATCCGCGAGTGCCGCGCGAAGTTCCATGAACTCGTCCATGGTCCCCTGGGAATCGGCCGGAATCCGGATATACCGATAGGGTTGTGACGCCGTTTCGCGCACGCCCGCCAGGAACACAAGACTTCCGTCAAGCACGAGCGGAAGCATGTAGTTCGTGTACTCGTGTGCCTGCCCGTCACTACCGACGATGCGGTATTGGACGCTGGGACCGACGTTCTTCATGTTCTCGTTCTTGGCTCCGGCCGCGCTACCGGTGACCGATGCCACGTGATCCATCATTTCCTTGGGCTGGGGCGGCACGTCGCCGGAAAGATTCTCGACGTTGATCACCCGTAGCCCGGAAAAATCGATGGTCAGCGGAACCTGCTGACCGGAGTCTTGAATGGCAATTTCAGTAGACTTGCCCACAACCCCATTGATGTCGAAAGACTGGTTGTGCGCGCCGACCAGGGGATACCCCACCAACTGCAGCTTGCTACCCCCATCGTCAAAACTCGACTGGTACACCGTTACGCCTTTGAAGCGCAATGGTTCGTTGACTTCGATGGTCTGGCTGAACGACTTGCCGGTTTGCGGATCGGTGACCTCGACTTCGCTCTTGAAGCTGCTGGGCATTCCGGTGGAGTAGTAATCGACAAGAAACTTGTTGAGCTTCAAGGTAAAGGGCAACGGTTGCACCAGCACACCTTCGTCGACGCTGACAACACCGCTACTGCTTTGTGAACCTTCGGGAATTAACAGGTTGGCACGAAAACTGGGATTGCCGGCGGACAAGCGCCCGGAATCGGGCACCTGCGAAATAAGCATGTTTTCTGTAATCGGCACTTTGCCGCCCAGCCACACCTGCAAACGGACGGGAAGTTCGCTATCGAGCAGTCCACCGATGCATATCACCACAATTGCCGTGTGGGCGAAGATGTATCCAAGCCGATTTGCGCTGCCTTTCTTGGCCGCGAGCATCACGCTGTCGCCATCCTCGCGCAACTTGAATTTATAGCCTTCCGATCTCAGCCATTGCTGAAGCGCTGACAGGCTTTCGGACGGGCTGGCCGCGCTGGTGGTTTCGACCCGATGATGGAACGACCGAAGGCTGCTGCCACGAACATATTCGCGGAACGACCGGGCATCGCGCAACATCTTGGGCGAATTGCGCAACACACAGATGGACGTCGAAACCACCAGGAACGTCATGATCAACAGAAACCACCAGCTATTGTAAATATGCCAGACGGAAAATTTGTCGAAAACGGAAAACCAGAAAGGGCCGAACTTATCGATGTAGCTGTTGGCCGCCTGATTTTGCTGGAGTACTGTGCCAATCAGACTCGCCACGCAAATGAACATCAGCAAGCTGACGGCAAAACGCATCGAGCCCAGCATTTCGAAAACGTCTGCGCCAGTTCGGCGCGTGGAAACAGAGGATTTCACAAGGCAAGCTTCAAAAAAAAGGGGACGGCAAAGTAGCCTTCCCCTATTCTAGACCTATCGTTGCGGTATACGTTCCCGCAAGATCATGTCAAATTAACGCAGGCCCGCCGCGTAGTCGGCCACCGCCGCGATGTCGGCGTCGGACATGCGGTCGCTGATATCGTACATGGGCGCGCTATTGGCTCGGTCGCCGCTGCGGAACAATTTGAGCTGTTCAGCAATATAGGCAGGGTGCTGACCGGCAAGTCGGGGGTAAGCACCCGGTACGCCGGCGCCGTTCGGCGAGTGACAGCCGGCACAGGCTGGTACCTTGCGGTCAGGCAAGCCGCCACGCCAGATACGCTGTCCGCGTTCCATGGTGGCTTCGTTGCTTGCCGTTGCCGCCGTCTTGGGGTCGATAGCCTGCTGGGCCAGATAATACGAAATATTCTGGATGTCTTCAGGCGTCAGTGCCGCTGCGAATGGCGTCATGATGGACGGGGCGCCATTGGGGCCTCGGCGCGCCGCGGGCGCCTTTCCGTCTACGGACTTGAAGTCTCGCAGTTGCTTGGCCAGGTATTCGTGCGGCATGGCAGCAAGATTCGGATTGACCGGGATCGTGCTGTTGCCGGCAGCGCCATGGCAACTGGCACAGGCCAGTATTCCACGGGCGGCATCGCCATTGGCAAAGAGCTGTTCGCCTTTGGCGGCATCGGGCTTGGCAACCGCTATATCGGCTGCATAAGCAATGGAAACTGCGGAAGATCCCAGCAGCAGGCTGCTGGCAACTACCATACTGGAAAGCACACGCTTCATGAAGACCTCGACGATCGCTATTCGATCCGGGTGTCGTAAACACCACGATGACAATGCCAATTCCGTTGAAGGGCTACCCTAACGAAGATGACGCAACTGTTTCAAACGTGCGATTATACAATAGCGTTTAAATTAAACCGTACTAGGTACTTCCTGTGTCCATTCTGCATCGCGCTTCTTTTACCGTTTCGGCGGCCCGCCTCGACCAGCTCCCGCCTCCCACCACGGCCGAAGTTTGTTTTGTGGGCCGCTCCAATTGTGGCAAGTCATCCGCCATCAACGTCCTGACCAATCAACGCCGCCTGGCTTTTTCCAGCAAAACGCCTGGGCGCACCCGCCTGATCAACTTGTTCGGCATTCCAGACCCGATGGAACCTGGGGCTCACCTGGGTTTCCTGGTCGATTTGCCGGGTTATGGCTACGCCTCAGTGGCACGCGAAGCACGCGAAGAGTGGGCCGACGTCCTCGGCGGCTATCTGCGCGAGCGTTCCTCCCTGGCCGGCATTGTCTTGCTTATCGACATCCGGCGCGGGGTAACGGAACTCGATCGCCGGCTGGCCAACTGGATAGCGCCCACACGCATCCCGGTTCTCGCCTTGTTGACCAAGGCAGACAAATTTCCCTACGGGCAGCGGATCAAGGCCGTGGCCGCCGTCAAAAAGGAGCTGGCCGATATTGGTGCGCTGAACGCCATGCCATTTTCCGCCACCAAGCGTATCGGCCTTGATACCGCCGCGGCACAAATCGAGAACTGGATTTCTCCAAAGGTTGTTCCATGACTTCGTTTATTCTTTCCGCCGACTTTCCCGCCTCCCGTCCGCGCCGCAACCGCCGCGATGAATTCTCACGTCGTCTTGTGCGCGAGAATATCCTGACCGCGCACGACCTGATCTATCCGGTTTTCGTCATGGAGGGCCAAGGCATACACGAAGCGGTCCCTTCCATGCCCGGCGTAGTGCGCTACTCGCCGGACACCTTGCTAAAGGTGGCCGAAGAATGCGTCGCGCTTGGGATACCGGTCATTGCACTGTTTCCGGTCATCGACGCCAACCTGAAAACGCCGGACGGCATCGAGGCCGCCAATCCCGACGGCCTGATTCCGCGCGTCGTGGCGCAGCTGAAAAAGAATTTCCCTGAGCTTGGTGTACTGACCGATGTAGCGCTGGATCCTTACACCAGCCACGGCCAGGACGGCGTGCTGGATGAAAACGGTTATGTGTTAAACGAGCCCACCGTGCAGATATTGATGCGCCAGGCGCTCGTGCAGGCTCATGCCGGCGTCGATATCGTCGCACCCAGCGACATGATGGACGGGCGTATCGGCTCCATACGCCAGGCTCTGGAAGCCGAGCAGCATATCTATACACGCATCATGGCCTACTCCGCCAAGTACGCCAGCGCCTTCTACGGGCCTTTCCGCGATGCCGTCGGTTCGGCCACGAATCTGGGCAAATCCAACAAGTTCACGTATCAAATGGACCCGGCCAATCGCAACGAGGCGCTGCGCGAAGTGGCCGCCGACATCCGGGAAGGCGCCGATATGGTGATGGTCAAGCCGGGCATGCCGTACCTGGATATTCTGCGTGACGTGAAGAACGCTTTCGGAATGCCGACGTATGCCTACCAGGTGAGTGGCGAGTACGCCATGATCAAGGCAGCGGCGGCGAACGGCTGGCTCGATCACGACAAGGTGATGATGGAATCGCTGCTGGCGTTCAAGCGGGCTGGGGGCGATGGTGTATTGACGTATTTCGCGATCGCCGCGGCGAAGTTGCTGAAGGAACAGGCGTAGCAATTTATTTGCATGCGGTTTACTCGCATTCGTTTCGCTAAGCAGACTACCGAAGCTTGGTTATATGCGCGGCCCATACGGCAATTTGCTTGCGCATTCCACGCTGGCTTAGTTTGCGCGCCGTTAAGTTCTACATGCCGTTGTTGGAAATTACGCGCCAATGCAAATTACACGCGATTGTAATGCTACACATTACACGCCGTGGTGGCGGTGATGAGGGTGTGGGCTCCTCGTGCCCCTATTCGGCGCCCTGGGCGCCGAACCAGCATGGCCTGGCTCGTCCGTCCCCTTCGGGACTACCTTCGCCTACGTCCTGCTGGAGGGTCCCGAAAGTCGCCAACACCCTCATCACCGCCACCACGGCTGCATTGTATAAGTTGTTAAGGTCGCTAGGGCGATCTGTGTGCTGGGCATTCTTGCGTACGCCTTCACAAGTTCAGAAAATCTCGCGCGCTCGTCCTGCGCGGCCCGCCTGCCGGGCCGCTTGAACGTGTGAACATGTATTGCCAATGGGCATTCGGCACGAATCTGCTCGTTGACAGCGATAAAAGCTGTGGCAACAGTATTCAAGGCTATATATCGTTTACCCGAAACGGATCTCGGCATCCCAAGCTTCCATTTAACAGCGGGGCAGGGCCTCATAGGACCTGACGCGCGGAGCAAGAATGGCTATCTACACGCCCCCAAGCACCCGCTCCAACACCCCGCCAAAATCGCGCGCATTCTTGAATCCAACCACCCGCACCTCATTCAACTCGTTACCCTGGTCATCGAAAAAAATGATTCCCGGCGGTCCGAACAGCTTGAACCGTTTCAACAACTCACGGTCTTCGACGGAATTCTTGGTGACGTCAGCCTGCACCAGCAACAATTGCGACATCTGCGCCGCCACGGACGGATCGCTGAAGGTGAACCGCTCCATTTCTATGCACGACACGCACCAATCCGCGTAGAAGTCCAGCATGACCGGTCGGCTGGTATTGGCGAGCAAATTGTCCAGCTCTGCCACCGAGGTCACCCGCGTGAACTCCGGGCGGGTGGCCGCTACGGCGCCTGAACCTTGGGACGATGCAGTGAGCGGAGCCAGTGGCCTTAGAACATCGCGTGCCCCTGCCATTACGCCCACCACCAAGATGACCGCCCACAGCGCCAGCATCAGGCCCAATGCGCGGTTGGCCAAACGCGCCACGCCTGTCCCTGCGGGCACGGCATTAAAGGCCCCCAGCATGACGGCGCTCCATAACGCCAGGAACGCCCAGCCCAGCATCATCAGCCACGCAGGCAGTATCGGGTTGACCATCCACCACGCTGTGGCAAGCAGCAGAACGCCGAAGAGGCGTTTGATGCCATTCATCCATGGTCCCGATTTCGGCAACAATGCGCCCGATGACGCCCCCACTGCCAGCAGCAGCAAGCCCTCGCCCCAGGCCATCGCAAACAATGCCGTTCCACCCAGCACCAGATCTCCTGTTTGGGAAATGAACAACAATACGCCCGCCAGCGGTGCGGCCACGCAAGGTCCGACGATGAGCGCAGACAGCATGCCCATGGCGAACACTCCACCGTAGCGACCTCCCGGGATCCGGGCCAGGCGTGCATTCAACGCTGTCTGCATTCCCGTGGGCGCCTGCAGCGTGAATACATCGAACATCGCCAAGGCGAGTACGGCCAACAACACCGCAAATAACGCCAGGACCCAAGGCGTCTGCAACCAGACGGCAAGGCTGGCGCCGATCAGCCCTGCGGCCACACCCAATGCCGTATAGACCAGGGACATGCCCAGCACGAACACCGCGGCCAGCGACAATCCACGCCAACGTGAGATCCTATTGCCTTTTCCAGCATCGCCCGCCACGATGGCCAGCAGGATAGGCACCATGGGCAAGACGCAAGGCGTGAAAGACAGCAGCAGACCCAGCAACAGGCACAGAGCGATCACCTGCAACCAGCCTGCCTGGGACAGGTAGGCGGCAAACCCCGTATCGCCAAGACTCAAGGCGCTACCCAGGCTTGCTTCGCCGACGGTGCCCGCGATTTGCGTTGATGCGATGGCGCCTTTGGTCTGGACCAGCTGCGGCTTTGCGGCAGGCACGCTGGCGGCCACACCGGGCCCCTCCGCGCGATACCCCGTCTCTATCGGTGTCAGCGTAATTTCCCGCGTCATGGGCGGATAGCACAGGCCGGCATCGGCACAGCCCTGGCTGGTGATGGCGAGGCGCATGGGCTGGCTCGCGCCGGTGGCAAGCGGCAGTGTGACCGTTACCTGATCGTGATAAACCTCCAGGTCTTTCTCGAAGGTTGGATCATAGGTCACTGTTCCGGCGGGATAGACAGCCTCGCCCAGTACGCTGGGAGAAGAATCGGGGGTGAGCGCGAACTCGAACCGTTCGCGATACTTGTAGTACTTCGGCGCTATTGAAAAATGCACGTCCAGTTGGGTGGGCGTGGTCATCGCCGCGGAAAACACAAATGCCTTTTCCGGATCCAGGAATTCCTGCTCAGCGCGAGCAGAGCCGAAAGGCAGTAACGCCAGCACAAGCATCACTGCCGCAAGCAAGGTCCAGACGGTTCGGTGCATTGCGGCGGGCAACGCGCGGGGGTTCGGTGAAGGTACAACCGGCTGCCTGGTGTCAGGCGGAGCTTGCTTTACTGAGTTGGCCAGCGCCAAAGACGACATCTGTACTTCCTCTTGGACGCCTTGCGTCCTTTTTGTTCAAATCCGGGACCGGTTTAGTGCCGTCTGGGTTCGACACCAGTCGAGGTAGCTCGCGGAGCCACCTGAAACGCCCATGACGAGCACCTCGGGAACCTCGTAAGGGTGTAGCTCGGCCAGCCGGGCCACAAGCTCTGGTGCCCGTGTAACCGTCGTTTTTATCGTGAGCGGAATTTCTTCGGTGCCTTCCAGCACCCCTTCCCACATATACATGGACAACATGGCGGCCCCAAGGTTCACGCAGGCGGCGAGATGTTCTTCGACCAGCACATGCGCAATACGTTTGGCCAGCAACATGTCAGGCGCATTGCTGAGCAGGACCACTATGTCGTCAGCCTGCTCGAGCCTGGCGCGACCGTTGACGGCAGCAGATGCCGCGGCGCCGCCGGTATGATCGGACGGAATGAAGGTGCTCATGAAGGACAGCTCCGGTTCATTGGCAATGGTTCATTCTCCCATAAAAAACGGGCCCGAAAGCCCGTTTGAACGCCTGCGAAGACACGCGCTTATTCAGCGTCGGTTTCTTCGATTTCTGGACGGTCTACCAATTCCATAAATGCCATCGGAGCGTTGTCGCCCTGACGGAAACCCATTTTCAGGACGCGGGTGTAGCCGCCGTTACGTTCTTTGTAGCGGGGACCGATTTCTGCAAACAGCTTGACCACGGCATCGCGGTCGCGCAGGCGGGCAAATGCCAGGCGCTTGTTAGCCAGCGTAGGCTCTTTGCCCAGCGTGATCAGTGGTTCGACGACGCGACGCAATTCCTTGGCTTTCGGCAAGGTGGTCTTGATGGCTTCGTGAGTGAGCAACGAAACGGCCATATTGCGGAACATAGCCAAACGGTGACTGCTGGTGCGATTTAATTTACGCAATCCACTACGGTGACGCATGATAATTTCCTTTGAATCTGTTTTAACGGATTATTCCGTTGGTTATCCGGCTCTTCTATCAGCAATGCTGCGGGCCGGGTGCGGGCAGGACTTTACCATAGTTATGGCTAGGTCCTGCCACTGTCGGATGACTTCAGGGGTACTTAAGGGCGTTCCAGGCCGACTGGCGGCCAGTTTTCCAGCTTCATGCCCAGCGTCAAGCCACGTGCAGCAAGGACTTCCTTGATTTCATTCAAAGACTTGCGGCCCAGATTAGGCGTCTTGAGCAGTTCGTTTTCCGTGCGCTGGATCAGATCGCCGATGTAGTAAATATTTTCGGCTTTCAGGCAGTTTGCAGAGCGAACGGTGAGTTCCAGATCGTCGACCGGGCGCAGCAGCACTGGATCGATCTGTGGAGCATTGCCGCGGGCCTGAGGGCTGTCGGCGTAATCGCCGGCGCCTTCCAGGGCAGCAAATACCGAGATCTGGTCCATAAGAACGCGTGCCGACTGACGTACAGCTTCTTCCGGCGACACAACGCCGTTGGTCTGGATATCGAGCACCAACTTGTCCAGGTCGGTGCGCTGTTCAACACGGGCGCTCTCAACCGAATAGCTGACACGGCGCACGGGGCTGTACGATGCGTCAAGCACGATACGGCCAATGGTGTGGGTGCGGTCGTCGACCAAGGCGCGTACGTTGCCCGGCACGTAGCCACGGCCCTGCTCTACCTTGATCTGCATTTCCAGCTTCCCGGCTTCGGTAAGCGTGGCAATGACGTGATCAGGATTGATGATTTCGACGTCGTGCGGCAGCTCGATATCGCTGGCCAACACGATGCCCTGACCCTGTTTGCGCAGAACCAGCGTGACTTCTTCGCGATTATGCAGCTTGAATACGACGCCTTTCAGGTTCAACAAGATGTCGACGACGTCTTCACGTACGCCGGCGATGGTGGAGTATTCGTGCACGACACCGGTCATCTGAACTTCGGTAGGCGCATAGCCTGCCATGGACGACAGCAGTATGCGACGCAAGGCGTTACCCAGCGTGTGCCCGTAGCCGCGCTCGAACGGTTCCATCACGATTTTGGCGTGATTCTTTCCGACAGGCACGACTTCAATAGAACGGGGTTTGAGAAAACCTAATGACGACATGTATGTTCCTTTTCAATACCCTCGGCTCGTTACACCGATAAGGCTGATGGACTGGCTGGAATGATTCCTGCGGCATCGCAAAGCCCACTTACCAGCGAACTGGAAAAGTGGGCTTACAACACTGCAAATTGCTGCCTTGTTGCTTGTATCAATTAGCGCGAGTACAACTCGACAACCATCGATTCGTTGACGTCGCGGGCAACATCAGCGCGATCAGGAACCTGTTTGAAGGTACCTGTCAGCTTGCCGGTGTCGACTTCGACCCACTGCGGCAGGCCTTGGCCTGTTGCGAGGTCTAGCGATTCACGAATACGCAGCTGGGCTTTCGCCTTTTCGCGGATCGAGATAACGTCGCCGGCCTTGACCAACATCGAAGCGATGTCGGCAGTGTGGCCATTGATTTCAACGGAGCGGTGATTCACCAACTGACGCGCTTCAGCACGCGTCGAGCCGAAGCCCATGCGATAGACGACGTTGTCCAGACGCGATTCCAGCAGTTGAATCAGGGTCTCGCCAGTGTTGCCACGGCGACGCTCAGCTTCAAAGAAATACTTGCGGAATTGCTTTTCCAACACACCGTACATGCGCTTGAGCTTTTGCTTTTCGCGCAACTGCAAACCGTAGTCAGACGTACGAGCGCCCGAAGTACGGCCATGCTGACCAGGCTTGGACTCGAGTTTGCACTTCGAGTCGAGCGAGCGGCGCGAGCTCTTCAAAAATAGATCTGTACCCTCGCGACGCGAGAGTTTGCATTTAGGTCCAATATAACGTGCCAAGATGCTTCCCCTTAGATGCGACGACGCTTGGGCGGACGGCAGCCGTTATGAGGCACCGGCGTGATGTCTGAAATGCTGGAAATTTTGATTCCCAGCGCATTCAGTGCACGCACCGATGATTCACGGCCAGGACCGGGGCCCTTGATGCGAACTTCAAGTGTTTTGATACCATATTCCAACGCGACGCGCCCAGCCGATTCCGCGGCAACCTGCGCTGCGAACGGTGTGGACTTGCGCGAGCCTTTAAAGCCCGCACCACCGGATGTCGCCCAGGACAAGGCATTGCCTTGGCGGTCGGTAATGGTGATGATCGTGTTGTTGAAGGACGCATGGACGTGCGCAATGCCGTCCGATACGCTCTTCTTGATTTTCTTGCGTGCGCGCGATGCGCCGCTGTTGGAAGCTTTCGCCATCTTCTATTCCTCGATTATTTCTTCAGGGAAGCAGCAGCGCGACGCGGACCTTTACGGGTGCGTGCGTTGGTACGGGTGCGTTGACCACGTACAGGCAAGCCACGCTTGTGGCGCATGCCCCGGTAGGTTCCCAGATCGATCAGACGTTTGATCGACAATTGTACTTCGCGACGCAAATCACCTTCAACCGTGAACACACCGACGTGTTCGCGGATACGTTCGAGTTCGGCGTCTGTCAGATCTTTCACTTTCTTGGAGAGCTCAATACCGGATGCCTCGCAGATTTTGCGAGCACGGGTACGACCAATACCAAAAATAGCGGTAAGTCCGATTTCGGCGTGTTGATGCGGCGGAATGTTGATGCCAGCAATACGGGCCATGACTGTTCCTTGTTAAATCCGTTGCGTGTCGGCCATTAGCCTTGACGCTGCTTATGACGTGGTTCGGTGCAAATTACACGCACCACGCCGTGACGTTTAATGATCTTGCAGTTGCGGCAGATCCGTTTTACCGATGCCATTACTTTCATGGTTGACTCCTAGTTTCCTGTAACCGGCCGCTTATTTAGAGCGGAATACAATTCTGGCACGCGACAGGTCATAGGGCGTGAGCTCCACTGTAACCTTGTCACCCGGCAGAATCCGGATGTAATGCATACGCATCTTGCCCGATATGTGGCCCAATACTATGTGGCCATTTTCCAGCTTGACGCGAAAAGTTGCGTTGGGAAGGTTCTCGAGAACCTCTCCTTGCATTTGAATGACGTCGTCTTTTGCCATTTCTTTTTTACCGCATTGGCAATCCCGCACCCTTGAAGTTGGCCTTCTTGAGCAACGAGTCGTATTGATGGGACATCATGTAAGCCTGAGCTTGTGCCATGAAGTCCATGGTCACCACCACGATAATCAACAAAGAAGTGCCACCAAAATAAAACGGTACATTCCAGCGAGCCTGCATGAGTTCCGGCAACAAACACACCAGAGTTATGTAGAGAGCGCCCATCAGGGTCAATCGCATCAGTATCTTGTCGATATAACGCGACGTCTGGTCCCCTGGCCGGATGCCTGGAACAAACGCACCGCTTTTCTTCAGGTTATCTGCAGTTTCACGACTATTGAAAACCAAGGCCGTATAAAAGAAGCAGAAGAAAATAATTGCAGCAGAATACAGCGTAATGTAGAGCGGTTGACCGGGCGACAGTACCGCCGCGAGATCGCCCAACCAACGCATATTCGGATTGCTGGAGAACCAGCTGGTAACGGTTGCGGGAAGCAGGATGATCGATGAGGCGAAAATGGGGGGAATGACGCCCGACATGTTCAGCTTCAGCGGCAAGTGCGAACTTTGACCGCCATAGATCTTGTTGCCGACCTGTCGCTTCGCATAGTTCACCGTGATGCGGCGCTGGCCTCGTTCGACGAACACCACGAAATACGTGACGGCAACAACCAGCACAAGAATGAACAAAGCCGACAAGACCGACATGGCGTCAGTACGAACCAGATCCAGCATTCCTGCCAAGGCGCTAGGCAAGCCTGCGACAATACCGGCGAAAATCAGTATGGAAATACCATTGCCCATACCACGCTCGGTGATTTGTTCACCCAACCACATAACGAACATCGTGCCGGTAACCAGTGTGACTACCGTCGTAAAGCGGAACATCATGCCGACATCGATTACCAGCCCGGGCTGCGATTCGAGGGCGACCGAGATACCAACAGCTTGAATCAGCGCCAGGAACACCGTGCCGTAGCGGGTGTACTGGGTGATCTTGCGTCGGCCCGATTCGCCTTCTTTCTTGATCGCTTCGAGGGTAGGCACCACGACCGCCATCAATTGCATAATGATGGACGCGGAGATATAGGGCATGATACCCAGTGCGAACACGGAGAACCGCGACAGCGCGCCGCCCGAGAACATGTTGAACAAACCCAGGATACCGTCCTGGTTTTGCTGGAACAGTTCGGCCAGCGCGTCGGGATTGATGCCCGGCACGGGTATGTGCGTTCCCAACCGATAGACCACCAGGGCGAGTATCAGGAAAACGATACGGCGCTTTAGATCGCTGTACCGGGAACCCGATTTACTCTGTGCCTGAGCTTTAGCCACCGTTACCCCTTAAGCCAGCGAGCCGCCGGCAGCTTCGATCGCGCTGCGAGCACCGGCCGTTGCGCTGATTCCGCTAAGGACAACCTTGCGCGACAGTTCGCCGGACTTGATGACCTTCACGTAACGCACGGCCTGGCCGATGACGCCTGCCTGCTTGAGAACCTGCACGTCAACTTGGTCGACAGGCAGGCGCTCGAGGTCGGACAAACGCACTTCGGCGGACAGATGTTGGTTCATCGCAGTAAAGCCACGTTTCGGCAGACGGCGTTGCAAAGGCATTTGACCGCCTTCAAAACCGACTTTGTGGAAACCGCCAGTACGCGATTTTTGACCCTTGTGGCCACGACCAGCGGTTTTACCGAAGCCGGAGCCGATACCGCGACCAACACGTCGGCGAGCGGGGTGGCTGCCTGCGGCTGGTTTCAGCGTATTTAATTGAGTTTCTGACATCTCGATTCCTTTCAGGCTTCCGAGACGGTAACGAGGTAATCCACTTTCCGGATCATCCCACGCACCTCGGGCGTATCGACCAATACGCGGCTGCTATTCATGCGACCCAGGCCCAGACCGCGAACTGTCGCGCGATGGGATTCCTTGGTGCCGATAACAGAACGTACGAGAGTTACTTTAATTTGCTTTTGTGCCATGACTTACCCCAGAATATCTTCTACCGACTTGCCGCGTTTTGCAGCGATGTCAGCAGGAGTCGAGCAGGCACGCAAGCCATTAAGCGTTGCGCGGACCATGTTGTAAGGATTGCTGGAGCCGAGGCTCTTTGCGACCACATTACGCACGCCCATTACGTCGAATACAGCGCGCATAGGACCGCCCGCGATAACGCCAGTACCTTCAGGTGCTGGTGAAATCATGACTGTAGCGGCGCCATGCTTGCCAAATACCGTGTGATGCAAGGTACCGTTTTTCAGGTTGACCTTAAGCAGTCCGCGGCGGGCCTGTTCCATTGCTTTTTGAACGGCGACGGGCACTTCACGAGCTTTACCTTTGCCCATTCCAATGCGGCCATCGCCATCACCTACCACGGTCAATGCGGCAAAGCTCATGGTGCGACCACCCTTGACCACTTTGCTGACGCGATTGACCGCGATCATTTTTTCACGCAAGCCGTCGTCGCTTTCTTTCTCTGCGGCGTGCTTACCTTGTGCTTTAGCCATTTGATAATTCCTTGCTTAGAATTTCAAGCCGGCTTCACGCGCGGCGTCGGCCAACGCTTTCACGCGGCCATGATAACGAAAGCCCGAACGATCAAAGGCAACCAGCTCTATACCAGCGGCTTTTGCTTTTTCGGCTACGCGCTTACCGACCAGACCAGCGGCGGCAACGTTGCCACCGTTGGCGCTTTTGCCGGCGAGTTCTTTGCGTACTTCCGGCTCGAGCGTGGAAGCGCTAACGAGCACACGATCGCCTTCCGGCGAAATGATGTTCGCGTATATGTGCAGGTTCGAGCGGAAAATAGAGAGGCGATGAACTCGCAGCTCGCTGATTTTCCGGCGGGTCGCCACTGCACGACGCAAACGGGAGATTCTCTTGTCCATAATTCGTCCTTGCCTGCGCGCTTATTTCTTCTTGGTTTCTTTGATGATGACGCGCTCATCAGCGTAACGCACGCCCTTGCCCTTGTAGGGTTCGGGTTCGCGGTAAGCGCGGATTTCAGCGGCCACCTGACCAACAACCTGTTTGTCCGAACCCTTGACGACGATCTCGGTCTGGGTAGGACATTCGATCTTGATGCCTTCGGGCATGGGATGCAGGATGTCGTGGGAATAACCAAGTTGCAACTTCAGCGCGTCGCCCTGGACCTGGGCACGAAAGCCCACGCCGACCAGAGTGAGTTTACGCTCGAAGCCCTTGCTGACACCAGTTACCATGTTGGCAACCAGTGCGCGCAACGTACCCGACATGGCCTTGGCCTCGCGGGAATCGTTGGCTACAGCAAACGTCAGCTGATCGCCATCTTGAACGACGTTAACGTCGCCCTTCAGGGCTTGCTTCAAGGTGCCCAATGGACCCTTGACAACAATTTGATCTGCACTGATGGTGGCTTCTACGCCTTGGGGTACGGGGACCGGGTATTTTGCAATGCGTGACATATGATTCTCCTTATGCCACGTAGCAAAGTACTTCGCCGCCCACGCCATTGGCGCGAGCTTTGCGATCGGTCATGACACCGCGCGGAGTCGACACGATAGCGACGCCCAGGCCATTCATCACTTGAGGAATGGATTTGCTGTTTTTATATATACGCAGCCCAGGACGCGAAACGCGGTCGATACGCTCGATGACCGGACGGCCAGCGTAGTATTTAAGTGTGATTTCCAGAACCGGCTTGGCTTTTTCGCCGCCGATCTGGTAACTGTCGATATAGCCTTCGTCTTTCAGCACGGCAGCAATAGCTACCTTCAGCTTCGAGGAGGGCATGCTAACCGACGTTTTATTGACTTGTTGCGCGTTACGCACGCGGGTCAACATGTCGGCGATGGGATCGCTCATGCTCATTTATATTTCTCCTACCAGCTGGCTTTGGTCATGCCCGGCACTTCGCCACGCAACGTCATTTCACGCAGCTTGTGGCGAGTTAAACCGAACTTGCTATAAACGCCACGCGCACGACCCGTGACAACGCAACGGTTACGTTGGCGCGTCGGGTTGGAATTGCGCGGCAGTTGTTGCAGTTTCAAACGGGCCTGGTAGCGCTCTTCGTCAGTCTTGGACTGATCGTCGATGATCGCCTTCAGTGCAGCACGTTTGGGTGCAAATTTTTCTGCCAGCTTGGCGCGTTTGATATCGCGATTGATGAGTGAAAGTTTTGCCACGTTCGCCCCTTAATTGCGAAACGGGAAGCTGAAGGCTGTAAGCAGTGCCTTGGCTTCTTCGTCGGTCTTGGCTGTCGTGGTGATGCTGATGTTCATCCCACGTACGGCGTCGATCTTGTCGTATTCGATTTCAGGGAAAATGAGTTGCTCTTTCACCCCGATGTTGTAGTTGCCACGTCCGTCGAACGCACGACCCGAAATACCACGGAAGTCACGAACGCGCGGCAAAGCCACGGCCACCAGACGGTCCAGGAATTCGTACATGCGGCGGCCACGCAATGTGACCATGCAACCGATGGGGTAGTCTTCACGGATCTTGAAACCGGCAATAGCCTTTTTCGTTTTCGTGACAACAGGCTTTTGTCCTGCAATTTTCGTCAAGTCAGAGACGGCGTGCTCAATAACCTTCTTGTCGGACACCGCTTCGGACACACCCATGTTCAGGGTGATCTTGGTGATGCGCGGCACTTGCATTGCGCTTTCGTAGCCGAATTGGGCTTGAAGGTCTGCGGCGACCTTGCTGCGGTAAAACTCTTGTAAACGTGCCATGTTCTTCGCCCCTTAAGCCTTGGCGCCAACGACGGCGCCGCTGGAACGGAATACACGGACCTTGCTGCCATCGACTTCTTTGATCCCAACGCGATCGGCCTTGCCGGACTCGGGATTGAAGAGTGCCACATTCGAGATGTGGATGGGCATGGTCTTGTCGATAATGCCACCTTGCGAGCCGGCCATAGGATTGGCCTTCACGTGTTTCTTGACGACATTGATGCCTTCGACCAATACATGGTCGGCGTCTACACGTTGCAACACGGTGCCACGGCGTTTTTTGTCGCGACCAGTCAACACAATGACTTCGTCGCCTTTACGGATTTTTTGCATGGTTCGCTCCTTACAGCACTTCTGGAGCCAACGACACGATCTTCATGAACTTTTCTGTACGCAATTCGCGCGTGACAGGTCCGAAGATACGGGTACCGATGGGTTCCAGTTTGGCGTTGAGCAACACGGCAGCGTTGCCACCGAACTTGATCAGCGAGCCGTCTTTACGACGAACGCCCTTAGCGGTGCGAACCACTACAGCGTTGTAAATCTCGCCCTTTTTGACGCGCCCGCGTGGGGCCGCATCTTTGACACTAACTTTGATAATGTCACCGATAGCGGCATAACGGCGCTTCGAGCCGCCTAACACCTTGATGCACATGATTCTGCGTGCGCCAGTGTTATCGGCCACGTCCAGCGTGGTCTGCATTTGGATCATGATTTTTCCTGTTCCAACTTAGCCGCACCGCGCAACTAACGATTAGTGGCGCCACACAACCAGTTTTGGTCCCGTCAGGCTGGCAGCTGCACCAGCCCTGGGTTGAAATCTGCTAAAAAAACTCGTATTGCCTACGCAAAGCTGCTTTGGCGTCTACTGTAGGCAAGTTTCGTATGATAGCTTTTCTATGCCCACATTGCAAGCACAATAAGTAAATATTGGTCATCCAGGAGAACAACGCACCTTTGACAGTTGAACCGGCTGAATAAGAAGGTTACGCCATCTTCTTACAAAAACAACCAATTTTCGATTCCAGAGCGTTGTCTATATGGAATCCCGCTCCATGCATCGAAGCGTCGATGCGGTATGCAAACCTTCACGCACGGGGAACAGGCGATGGCACTCTCAATATGAGGCGCGCCATGCTGCCTGCAGCTTGTGTGCGCTTGGCGAGTTGCCCACCATCCAAGGATCCACTGCAAACGCAACGATGTCCTTCGCTCCGTAGGACTCTGCAATTTCTAGTTGAGAACGCAACCTACCGTAGGTCGCGCTACGCGCTTCGAATGGCTCGCTTCCACTCCGCGAAGACGTCTGTTCGAACAACTCTAAAATCAGGTCGAACTCGACGCCGCGATCCACAAGCAACCCGCGAAGCGGTGCAAGCGCCACGTAATTGGATAGCCCGCTGATCCCGACGCCGTCCTGGATCATGGGATGCAGCGCGACGTCAGCTAAGATCTGGTCCCACAGATCAGGGAGCAGAGCGCTATTAGATAAGACGCTCAGATAAGTCGAAACTCCGGGGCTGCGTTCCGGGTATGCCATCAAGCACGCCTGACTGATTTTCCCCAGCCAGGGAATTAGCAGCTCTCGGCGCTGCGTCGTAGACCAGCTATGTTGCTCGATTTCGTACGGGATATACCAGCCGCAGAAGGCGGGATGATCCGGCCAAGCCGCACGCGCAAGGTAGTCGGTGCAATATCGCGCGGTGGTCTCCAGATACGCCTCCATTAATTTGGAGTCGTTGTTCAGCTGCAACATATCCCACCAGTCGCCGTCATATGGCAGCCCGATCTGTAAAGACAATCCCGTATCGAGGCACTTGTCCAATAACATTTTGATAGTGGCGTCGGCAATTTGCCACTGATCGTTTGCCTTGTTAATTCCTATCCACTGAAGGATAATTCGACGGCACCCGAATTGGCGCATTCTGTTAATCAACGTAACCCATTGTTGATTAGGCTGCGCGACATGTTCTTTCCATGGCTGAAAAAAAGTCGCCGTAAACGGTTTAGGTAGGCCTTCGCCGCTCGAGATTGGCAACAGCCCCGCGATGGCAATCCAGCGCAAAAGCCTACGCCGCTCCACCGAAAAATTTAAGTGGTTATCCCACATTTCCTATTGCACCTTTAATGGCTACGCAGTGTGAGAGTTCTTTCAATCCTGGGTACCCGTCCAGAAGCAATCAAAATGGCGCCGCTCGTGCTCGCGCTTCAGCAAGAGGCCAATGTTCAGAGCGCATTATGCGTCACCGCGCAACATCGTAGCTTGCTCGACCCCATCATCGATCTTTTTGGCCTCAAGCCAGATTTCGATCTAGACATCATGGAGCCCAATCAAAGCTTGAATCAACTTGCGTCGCGGTTAATGCGAAAGATTGACAATGTACTTGAAGAAACCAAACCGGATTATGTGCTGGTCCATGGCGATACGACCACAGCAATGGCCTGCGGTCTGGCCGCCTTTCACCGGCGCATTCCCGTCGGGCATGTGGAGGCGGGTCTGCGCACTGGGGACATGAGCCAGCCGTTTCCCGAGGAAATGAATCGCTGCGTTCTGGATATATTCTCCACACACCTCTTCCTACCTACTGATGCTGCCCGCAGGAATGCGGTAAAAGCTGGCGCCACTGGACGGTTATGGGTCACGGGCAACACCATCATCGATGCAATTTCTTTAATGAAGGATAAGTTGCTCAATGATAGCGATCTACGCGCCGGGATCGAACAACGCTTCCCTTGGCTTGATCCTACCCGCCGTCTGCTGCTCGTTACCGGGCATCGCCGCGAGAACTTCGGATCGGGCGTCGATGGTATTTGCGTAGCGCTAAAGCAGCTGGCCAAGCGGGATGATCTACAGATCGTCTATCCTGTTCATCCGAATCCGAATATCCGTGGGCCGGTTTACGTGGCGCTGGGTTCCTCCCCGAATGTGAAGTTAATCGATCCCTTGGATTACCTTGATTTCGTATGGTTTATGCAGCGCGCCCATATTCTGTTGACTGATTCAGGTGGCCTTCAAGAGGAAGGACCTTTCCTAGGGAAGCCGGTACTCGTCATGCGTGACGTTACTGAACGCCCGGAGGCAATTTCGGCCGGCACGGCAAGGCTTGTAGGTACCGACGCTAGCCGTATCGTGGCCAACGTCAATCTTTTGCTGGACGACGAAGAGCAATACCGGCGCTTCGGCAGAAGAAGCAATCCGTACGGCGATGGATTGGCAAGTCGGCGGATTGTTGACGCATTATGTGGGCGGCCCGTTGCCGAATTACATATTCATGATTCAGTTTTGGCTTCCTATGTTTAATTATCGGCACTTCACTTCCTCCAAGAGCGATGCAAGGCGAGGGCTCATCGCAAAGGCCCGACGGGTCCTTCATGGCATCCTCTTAGGTGCTGGGTTGAGCCTTTCCTTCATATCCAACGCTCAGCCCATAGAAACCGAGCCGACCGATCTATCCTTGGAGCATTCCGTCCATCCTGGCTGGGATAAGCAGGCCTATTCCTTACGCAGCATGGGAATAACGTTGCGTCCGGCCACGCCAGGTTCCGATAGTTACCAGGAAGTCTATTTTCCAGTGCCGGCGGCCGTGGCATTGGATGACATCGTACTGAAGTTCAAGGCGCGCTATCTAATGGATGAGGCGGGAGCGCTGCTGCAACTGCTTGTCGACGGTCAGCCGGTAATGATCAGATCTTTCAGCGATAAGGAGGGGTCAGTCGAAGTGGCGATCCCGCTGGAACTTCAATCGAGCAATTCCGGCTTTGTCCGGCTGGGTATCAACTGGTTTTCCAACCACGATCTTCAAGCATGCCAAGTCACGCCCGCAAGTTTGAGCACGCTATCGATCAGCGATGAAACCGGCATAAGTTATCGCTACAGGACCGCCCTTCCTTTTTCATTAAAGTCGGCGTGGGGCGCTTTGCCGCCCGATCCGCTGCTGCTCGTCGGCGACGAGCAAAGCAGCGCGGCTGCGTTTGATGCGGCTTGGCGTATCGCCACTGTTCTTGAACGAGCGGGAAAGCGTGTCAAAGTCGGTCAATTCCCCAAGATCGGCGATGTCATTGACACGAAAGGCATCCGTATCCCAGACGCCATGCGTCAAACTAGTGTTTTTGATGCAATACGACGCGCACAATCAGGGTTTGAGATTGGCACAGAAGCGGACATCGGCGCACTCATTCTGCTGGATGCGCAGGCGGCGACTGGAAATATCGTCATCATCGACGAGAGCCTACGCAGAAAAATGGGTTCAGCCCTCGATGCACTGGCCGAGGCGCTGGCTCCAGATGTCGCGGCGACAGCGGCGATGGACGCATGGCGCGAGCGGTCCGCCTTGACGGGGGGCGAAGCATTAAACGCCGACCTGTGGGTGGAGATTTCCGGATCTCGCCCTATCATTGCTGTTCGCGCGCAAGCGGGACCACAGGCCGCCGGCCTGCTTTCCGATACCTGGCGCCAGATTTTGACATCCAGCCGTGTTCGAGTTGAAGCAGCCTCTCGCCCCGACTTCACCAACGAAAATCAGATACGCTTATCCAGCCTCGGCGCTTCATTCAGAAGCTTCCAAGTTTCGAACCAGGGGCACTGGACGAGCGAGTTCGCCCTGGGCGCCGTATCGCCTAATGGCCAGATGCCAACCCGCTTCGCACTGGATCTGGCCATTGCTCCCGACTCCTCGGGCACTTCCCCGGTGGTCTCGGTACTGCTGAACGACACCTTGCTCACGGCAGCCCAATTACGTGCCGACGGAGAAAAGCAGCGCATTTCCGCGCGCATCCCTGGCTATGCACTGCGCTTGAGTAATGAGCTGCGCGTAGAAGTCCAGCGTCTTCCTGTGGCCAGCGGGTGCGCTCAGTCGGTCCGGGGCTATCCGGTCAGTGTATTGCCCACCAGCTATCTGGAAATAGGGAAAGCAGAGCCAGATGGAACCTTCATTGGTCTATTGCCTTCTCTTGCTTCTTCCCCGGACCTGATCGTACCGGATACCTGGGCAGGCCAAGGCAACGCTCGCATCATGCAAATAGCGCGGCTGGCAGTGGCCACAGGACTATCGGCGACACACACCAAACTGGTGTCCGTTCCCGAAGGGAAACCGGTACAACCACAGACCGCTTTTATTGCCATGAATGTCCCGGTGGAAGGCGTCGAATCCAAGGTCGGGGTGACGCAGTCGGGCAAAATCGCCGTTGCAAAGCGCGGCGTGACATGGCTCGACATCACTGGATTGGACGGCATTACAGCGATTGAAGTTGCTGAATCCGGTGGCCACCGTGGTTTGATATGGCAAAGCCATGGCGAATCCCTTGACACGCCGTCGCCCGCCTATGTGCTGGATCGGGGCGACGTGACACTAATCGGACCACAAGGACCGGTCGCATGGATAGATAGCGCTCACCCGGATTCAAGTCGAATCGCGGATGCAGCGAATAGTGCGTTTTACGAATGGCGTCATTATTTATCATGGGGCGTGCCGTTGATATCAGCTATTGTCCTGTTTTTTGTTGTCCTCCTGGCACTGGCTTATAAAGCGGGCCGGCGACGCGAGAAAAAATAGAACGCATGCGATGTCTAATTTGTCTTGGCCGTACTTCTTTGCCGACTACTATCGCTCGCTGGAGTTCCTCGCTGCGATAGTCGGCGTTTTCATATTTGTGTCCACGGCGGATGATCTGTTCATCGACACGTGGTTCTGGCTAAGGCGCCTTCGCCGCTACTTCACGATCAGACCGCATCATCCTCGCCTTACCGAACTGCAGCTTCGCGAGAAAGACGAACAGCATCTCGCCATTATGATTCCCGCCTGGCTCGAGTTCGATGTAATCGCTCCCATGCTGGAAAACATGGTCGCGACGCTAGAGTACAAAAACTACATGTTGTTTGCCGGGACTTACTGCAATGATGCACGGACCATTGCAGAAGTGGAGCGTATGCGGCGGCGCTATCGCCATCTTATCCGGGTCGAAGTTCCCCATGCCGGGCCGACTAATAAGGCAGATTGTCTCAACTGGATCGTTCAAGCAGCTTTTCTCGAGGAAAAGAAACGAGGTATCAAGTTTGCGGGCATGGTCTTGCACGATAGCGAAGATGTGGTGCATCCCCTCGAACTTAAATACTTTAATTATCTTTTGCCGCGAATTGACTTTGTCCAGCTACCGGTCACTTCCCTCGAAAGGGGATGGCATGAATTTGTCGCCGGAACATATATGGACGAATTTGCCGAGTGGCATACCAAGGATCTGGTCGTCCGCGAAAGTCTCACTGGAATGGTACCGTCTGCGGGCGTAGGAACATGCTTTTCCAAACGCGCCCTTGCCGACTTGGCAGCCGAGACCAACAACCAGCCTTTCAACACAGCAACGCTTACCGAAGACTACGACATCGGCACGCGTCTGGCCCGCCGGAATATGAAGCAGATATTCGGCAAATTCCCAGTGCAATATATAGCTCAGCGCCATGCATTCTTCGGTTTGGGCGGACTCAAAGTTCACTCAATGACTCTACCGATGAGCGTGCGCGAATATTTCCCCGATAAGTTCCGTGCGGCATACCGGCAAAAGGCGAGATGGACATTGGGAATCAGTTTGCAGGGGTGGACACAGGTGGGCTGGGAAGGAAGCCTGGCAAACAGATATCTGCTGCTTCGCGATCGCAAGGGTCTGGTCACGTCCTTCATCGCAATCGCCGCGTATTTTCTTCTGCTCAATTTTCTTCTCTTTGTCGCAGCGGACCATCTCGGTCTGTGGACCGTTTATTATCCCTCGCTTTTTGCTCCCGACAGCTGGTTGATCCCGTTGATGGCAGCCAATTCTGCTGCACTATTGCTTCGTGCCGTGCAGCGCTTTTATTTCGTGAGCAGCATGTACGGATGGGAGCATGGTCTGCTGTCTATTCCACGTATGGTGCTTGGCAATGCAATTAACGCGATGGCAGCCGGTCGCGCTTGGCGCCAGTTCATCGTTCACCTTTTCACCGGAAAGCCATTGGTCTGGGATAAAACTATGCACGACTTCCCGTCGGACGAGCAATTAGTGCGCAAGCGGGAGCGGTTAGGGGACCTATTGTTGTCCTGGCAAGCAATAAATGAAGCTGACTTGGAGCGTGCACTGAAGATACAGCAGCAAACGGGAATGGTGCTGGGTCAGGTTCTTGTTCGCGAGAAAATGATTGAGCCTTCCATTGTGGATGAAGCGCTCTCCTTTCAAATGGACCAGGAAGGCTTACTCCGGCCGAGTCACACCGAATCCAGTCTTTCTACGGGAGCCCTTTAGAATGCGCCATATCGCCTTCATCTTTGCGCTCACAGCTATTCTCTTTAACCTCCCGCAGACGACGACGGCACGTGCTGCAGCTCACAAGTCGATCGCGGCAGAGAAAGCTCAGCGCCCGCTGAGCGGCCAAGCATGGAAACATGCAGACCGAGGCTATAAGGCATTCAATAGCGGCAATTTCGCGGCAGCACAGGAGGCGACAAGATCGGCTATCAAGCTTAGGCCGGATCTGGCAAGCCTGCGCTTGTTGCTGATTTACGCCCTGCAGAAGGAGGGCCGGAACGACCAGGCACGGAATGAGGCCCGCCAGGCGATCGCGGCAGGCTTGAGCGACCCCGCGCTTAGCGCGGTGGCTGGCTCCGAGTCCGGGAATTACCCGTCGCCTCGTGACGGCGCGCATTCAAGCAAACTCGGATCCTCCGTGTCGGCAGACGCGGCCGCAGTGCGCGATCGACAGGCGACTGCCTCAGCCCAGGAGGCTTACACTGCATACGCTCAACAGGATTACCCCATGGCGCTTGCCAAGGCTCAGCAGGCCATCGCCCTAGCGCCCAATGATGTGCGCTGGAAGCGCCTGTTAATTACTACTCTGGCCGCAGGCGACGATGCTCAAGCTGCACGAGCCCTGGCTTTGATCGATGATTTGCTGGCGTCGCATCCAGGCGATGTCGAACTGTTGATGCAAAGAGGGTATTTGCGTCAACGATTCGGTCAACCCACGCTCGCTCTCAAAGACTTCCGAACTGCAAGAGCAACGGGACGTGCTCCCCCCTCGGCTATATTGGATGAGGGCTATGCTCAAGCCTCGGCTGGCGACAAACGCGGTGCAGCGTTAACGCTGAAGGAGGCAATCGACAACGCGGATGCCGGCATGTTCGAGTTGTCTTCCGATAGACGTTACGCGACCCGTCAGAATATCGCAGGCCTGGGACGTGAATGGGGCGGCTATGTTGCGATCGGATATCGTGCGGGCCGCGCATTATCATCTGGCACCGGCGGCACACCGCTGATTCAGCCCGGCGACGCTATCTTTAGTGTCGCGGAGGGCTACTGGCGACCTTCGGCCTTCCTCAATACGCCAACGCGCGTATTTGAAGTATATGGCCGTGCAAGCAACACGCTATATAGCTCAGCTAGCGGTCTTGCTGCCCAGACGGACCCTTGCATCGGACCCGTGGATACTAGTCAGAGGTTCAAAAGCGTTTCTGGCCTCCCCAGCACAGTAGGCGCCCTCGGTTTAAGATTTACACCGTCGACTGAACTGCAGCTGACGTTCGGCCTTGAACGTCAATTCAATTCAGGCAGAGCCACACGTGAAAGCGGAATCGGTGCAAAAGACTGCCACGCCTTGAACCCCACGAAAGTGACGGCTTCTTATAAGACAGCGGCGGACAGCGGACCTTGGCTCGCGTACGCTACCTATGCGCATTATGAAGGCACGGAACTGCGCACCGACGTGCCAAGCTGGTTTACTGTCGACAGCTATGTTCAGGCAGGATATTACTGGCAGAACTCGTCGGCCCATATTCATGGACGCACACTGGAAAACACGTTCGAAGAGCCGGGGCGGCTATACAGAGACCGGGCCTTTGTCACGGCAGAGGCTCGCGTCGGTCGCAGCTTTCGCCTCGACCGGATCGTGAATAATCTTGTCCTCTTCCCGCACGTTGTCATGGCCGCAGACAAGTATTGGGATAAAACCCGCATTCAAAGCGACAGTCTGGGCCGACTTGATCTTCAAGGTTCGGGTGCTTCATGGGGAGCCGCTGTGGGACCAGGGGTAACCGTACGCTACTGGTTCCGTGATGATCACTACAACGCCTCGAAATCGTATATGGACTTTACTGTGCAGTATCGCTTTGATGTTGGAGGTGGCGCCGCCGACCGGACTAAAGGCTTGTTCTTTAACATGCTGGTTTCTTATTGACAATCGTTCGATCGGAGTTGGCGAGCACGAAGTATTGAATGACGCGTCTGAAGTCGCATTCGGAACGTCCGCACTTTTTGGGAAATGAGCGAAGGGGAGCGACCCCAACCAGATTATGATTTAACTGGCAAGAACGTGCATCGTCGTTGTATGCAAGCAACTAAGGAAGTTAGAATCGAGGATGCTAAAGCCCGAGGCTCCTTAGATCCATTGGATGGCGAGTCATTTCCCCTCAGACAGAGAGAAGAACGCAACTATGTACGAGACACTAGCCCTATATATAGACGGTGAATTTGTAAGCGGCGAAGGCCGCAAGACTGAAGAAGTCACCAACCCTTCGACCCTCGATGTCCTGGGTCACCTGCCGCATGCCAACAAGGCTGATCTGGACCGCGCTCTGGCAGCGGCCGCGCGCGCCTTCCAAACCTGGCGCCATAGCTCGCCCATGCAGCGCTCTGAAATTCTGCGTAAGGTCGGCCAGCTTTCGCGCGACCGTGCCCAGGAAATCGGTCGCAACATGACGCTGGACCAGGGCAAGCCTTTGGCAGAGTCCGTTGGCGAAATCATGACATGCTCCGACCATGCCGACTGGCACGCCGAAGAATGTCGCCGTATTTATGGCCGCATCATCACTCCGCGTAGCCCCGAGATCCGCCAGATGGTACTGCGCGAGCCTATTGGCGTTTGCGCGGCGTTCACGCCCTGGAACTTCCCCTATAACCAGGCCATACGCAAGGTCTGCGCCGCCATTGGCGCAGGATGCACCATCATCCTGAAAGGCCCTGAAGACTCACCTAGTGCCGTCATGGCAATTGCCCGCCTGTTCCACGATGCCGGCTTGCCTCCTGGAGTGCTCAACATCGTGTGGGGCGTGCCCTCCGAAGTATCCGACTACCTGATCCGTTCACCCATCGTACGCAAGGTGTCCTTCACCGGGTCGGTGCCTGTGGGCAAACATATTGCCTCGCTGGCTGGCGCACACATGAAACGCGTCACCATGGAACTGGGTGGCCATTCACCCGTTATTGTGTTCGAAGATGCCGACATCGACCGTGCCGCCAAACAGCTGGCTCGCTTTAAGGTACGCAACGCTGGCCAGGTATGCATCTCGCCTACGCGCTTTTATGTGCATGACAACGTCTATGACCAGTTCCTGGAAACCTTCGTCAATACATTGAAAACCGTGAAGGTTGGCGATGGCCTGGATCCTGAAACCCAAATGGGGCCACTGGCGCATGCACGACGCGTACCGACCATGACGAAATTCCTGGACAATGCCCGTGAACGCGGCGGAAAGATCGTGCTGGGCGGCGAACCTATCGCCGGCAAGGGCCATTTCTTCTCGCCCACTGTGGTGACGGACCTGCCTGAGGACTCCATGTTGATGACCGAAGAGCCTTTCGGCCCCATCGCACCAATCTCACGGTTTTCCGATACCGACGACGTCATCCGGCGCGCCAATTCCCTGCCCTTTGGCCTGGCGTCCTATGTCTTCACGAACTCACTGCAGACGGCCACCAAGGCATCAAACAATATCGAGGCCGGCATGGTCAACATCAACCATTTCGGCAGCGCACTGCCCGAAACGCCGTTTGGCGGTGTCAAGGACAGCGGCATCGGCAGCGAAGGCGGCCTGGAAACCTTCGACGGTTACCTGGTCACCAAGTTCGTCACCCACATCTAGCTATACGGGCTCTGTAGAAGTCCGGTTTACGCCGCTCAAGGCGTAGACCGGAAGCTGCGTCTAAGCGCGGAGCAGGACACAATGCCATTGCCTTTTAGACCGATTGATTTCGTATCGACCGTTCTACACTTTGGTTTCCCGCTGTCCCTCTCCCCTCTTCTACAGCTGTCCTATCATGACCCTTATCTCGAAATCATTTTGTGCGGCCGCCTTGTCCGGCCTGCTTTGCGCACCTGCCTTTTCACAATCCTCGTCCGGCCAGGATGCCAAGCATAGCGTTTATGCCAAAGCTGGCTTCCTGGGTGCCGGCGTCGGCTATGCCTATGGACTGAATCCGGCATTCACCTTGCGCGGTGAAGTTACGACCATCGGTTCGCTCAATCGTGACTTTACCGCCGGTTCGGTCGACTATTCAGGCAAACTGAAGAATGACAATGCCAGCATTTTTCTGGATTGGTTTCCGGCAGACAATGGCTTTCGCCTGACCGGTGGCCTGACATGGCGCAACACCGAGCTGACGGGTGATGCCAATGGCATCCGCCTGAACGGAAACACATTGAAGCTGGGCGCGGGCGACACCTACACAGCCAGAGCCAAGTACCGCGCGCTGACTCCTTATATCGGTATTGGCTATGGCCTCAATGTCTCACAACAAAAAGCCAACACTTGGGGTTTTGTGGCGGATCTGGGCGTGTATTACGCTGGCAAACCCAAGACCTCGTATGACGTCTCCGGTCCGACCTACGACTTGGCCCGTCAGATCAATGCGTCCGCGACCGACCGCGCCATCAATGAACAGTTCGGCGAGTTCAACGACAAGGTCGAGAAATACAAATTCATACCAGCGCTGTATATTGGCGTTTCATATTACTTCTAGGACGCGTACGCCCCAGGCTGCCCCTTGGACAGGGGCCTAGTGTAAACACTGCTTTCATTTTGCAGTGATAGCGCGTACATTCAAACAAACGTTTGAATTAGAGCCTATGTCTTTACACCGCGCGAACCCCACTCGTACCGTCATTCTTGATGCCGCTGAACAGTTGTTTGCGGACCAGGGGCACGACAATACATCCATGCGGCAGATTACTGCGGCCGCTGGTGTCAACTTGTCGGCGGTCAATTACCACTTCGGCTCCAAAGATGGACTTGTGCATGCCGTTTTCCAGCGTCGGCTGGCGGCATTGAACCAGGAACGCCTTGACCTCCTTAATGCGCTCGAAGACGCAGCACAGGGCCAGCCGCTCAAACCATCTCAAATCGTGGAGTCGTTTTTCGGCCCCCTGGTTCGCCATGCAACCCGCGCGAGCCACGGCCAGAAAGCTTTCGTGCCGCTGCTCGAGCGAAGCATGTCGGACCCCGGCGGATTCATCCGTACCATGTTCATCGACGAACACACCGGCGTTATCGAGCGCTTCAAGCAGGCCTTGCTCAAGTCATTGCCGGACGTGCCTGAAGACGAAATCGTCTGGCGCTTTCATTTCATGCTCGGGGCCACCTCGTATGCCATCTCAGGCACCGAAACCTTGCGCCTGGCCATGAACTGGCCCAAACCCGAATCCGGCGATGCAAGCGATGCGGAAATGTTGCTTGCCCGTCTATTGAGCTTCTTGCTAGGCGGCCTGCGCGCTCCTTTGCCTGGCACGCTCAAGAGCCCTGAACAAAGGAATGTCGCATGAGTACTTTTCTATTGACAATGACCGTCATTGCCGCTGGCATCGTCATCGTATTGGGCGTAAGGCCGCTACGCCACGCCTTGATATCACGCCGCATGCTTGCGCTATACCGGCGCATCATGCCGCAAATGTCCGACACAGAACGCGATGCCATCGAGGCAGGCACGGTATGGTGGGAAGCCGAACTGTTCCGCGGCAAGCCTGATTGGTCCAAGCTGCACGCCATACCGAAACCGACACTGACGCAGGAAGAGCGCGACTTCCTGGACAACGAGGTGGAAGTTGCTTGCGCAATGATCGATGACTGGCACGTAACGCGTGAATTGCACGACATGCCGCAAGAACTCTGGCAATACATCAAGGAAAACCGTTTCTTGAGCCTGATCATCCCGAAGGAGTATGGCGGCCGCGGCTTTTCGGCGCTTGCCCATTCGCAAGTGATCACCAAACTGTCCACCCGCAACTCCGCGCTTTCTGTATCGGTAATGGTTCCCAACTCGCTGGGGCCCGCCGAGTTGCTCTTGCACTACGGCACCGACGAACAGAAAAGCCACTACTTGCCGCGGCTGGCAATCGGAGAGGAAATTCCGGCTTTCGCGCTGACCAGTCCGTGGGCAGGATCGGACGCGGCAGCCATACCGGACAGCGGCATCGTTTGCATGGGGCAATGGCAGGGGCGTGAAGTGCTGGGCATGCGCGTAACCTGGGACAAGCGCTACATCACACTGGCACCGGTGTGCACGCTCCTGGGGCTGGCATTCCGGCTGTATGACCCCGAAGGTCTGCTCGGAACCAAGAAAGATATCGGCATTACCTGCGCACTGGTCCCCGCCACCCATCCGGGCGTCGAGACAGGCCGTCGCCATTTCCCGCTGGACGCGATGTTCATGAACGGTCCCACCCGGGGCACGAACGTCTTCATGCCACTCGACTTCATCATAGGGGGCCCGCAAATGGCCGGCCAGGGATGGCGCATGCTGATGGAAAGTCTTGCCGCCGGCCGATCGATCTCGCTGCCATCTTCATTCACCGGTATGGCAAAGATGACATCACGGGCCGTGGGTGCATATTGCCTGGTGCGCACTCAATTTCGTACTCCCATCGGCAAATTCGAAGGCGTCGAAGAAGCGCTGGCCCGTATAGGCGGCAACACCTACCTCATTGACGCAGCACGCAGCATGACGGCGGTGGCCGTTGATCTCGGGGAAAAACCGTCCGTCGTCTCAGCTATTGTCAAATATCATCTGACCGAACGCGGCCGCAGTGTTGTCAATGACGGCATGGATATTATCGGTGGAAAAGGCATTTGCCTGGGGCCGCAAAATTTCCTGGGACGCGCCTACCAACAGATTCCAGTGGGGATCACCGTTGAGGGCGCCAATATTTTGACCCGAAGCCTGATCATATTCGGCCAGGGTGCCATACGTTGCCATCCCTACGTGCTGGCCGAATTGCACGCGGCGAATCATGCCGACCCCGAAAAGGCCTTGCATGACTTCGACCAGGCGTTGTGCGGCCACGTCCGCTACACCATGGGCAATGTGTTTCGCTCACTGGGCCTTGCTCTGACAGCAGGCCGTTTCAGCTGGATCGACGCTGATGTCGCACCTGAAATGCAAGTCTATTACCGACTGCTGAACCGCTATTCCAGCGCATTCGCGGTTTTCGCCGATACTTCCATGCTGGTGCTGGGTGGATCGCTGAAAAGGCGCGAACGTCTCTCGGCCCGAATGGGCGACATCCTGTCGCAGATGTATCTCATCTCGGCAACGCTCAAGCGCTTTGACGACGACGGCCGCCAGGCCGACGATGCTTCCCTGGCACATTGGGCTATCCAGGATGCCATGTACAAGCTGCAGGAAGCTATTGAAGGCGTACTGAAGAACTTCCCCAATCGCGCCGTTGCCTGGGGTTTGCGCATGCTGGTATTTCCGTTCGGGCACCCCGTGGCGCCGCCTTCCGACGAACTCGGCCAGGCAGTGGCGCGCCTGCTGACCAAGCCGGGCGCCGCCCGCGATCGCCTTACCCACGACTGTTACGTCCCCCAGGACACCAACGAACCCATCGGCGTCATCGAAGCCGCGTTCATGGCCAGCGTGGGCACCGAGTCCATAGACCGCAAGATCCGGCAGTTCGAAAAGACGGGCCAGCTCGACAACAATCCCGCGGCGAATGTGCGGGATATCGCGCAAGCGGTACATGCCGCCGGCGGCATTACGGACGACGAATATGAATCGGTCCGCCTGCGCAACGCATTGCGAGACCGTGTCATTGCCGTGGACGATTTCCCCTTTGACCTGCGTAGCGCCAGCCAGCAAGCGCCCGCGCCCGAACGCAACGTTGCATAAGGAACATCGCGCAATGGCTTTTGCACCGGTATATATTGTAGATGGGGCCCGCAGCCCTTTCCTTAAGGCCCGCAATGCGCCTGGCCCGTTTGCCGCGTCCGATCTGGCCGTTCAAACCGGACGCGAATTACTGCTGAGGCAGCCATTCAATCCGACCGATCTGGACGAAGTGATTATCGGTTGTGCCGCACCTTCGCCGGATGAAACCAATATCGGGCGGGTGATTTCCCTGAGGATGGGTTGCGGCTACAAGGTGCCGGCCTGGACCGTGATGCGCAACTGCGCATCGGGCATGCAGGCGCTGGATTCAGGCGTGATGGCCATCCAGACCGGCCGTTCGAAACTCGTTTTGGCCGGTGGCGTCGACGCGCTGTCGCGGGCCCCTATATTGTTCACGGACGAGATGGTCCAATGGCTTGCGGCCTGGGGGAAAAGCCGCAGCCTGAGCGCAAAACTGGCCACGCTGACAACCCTGCGCCCCGGGTACCTGGCACCCGTCATCGGCCTGCTCAAGGGCCTTACCGACCCGGTCGTGGGCCTGTCGATGGGCCAGACGGCAGAGAACATCGCACATCGCTTCGGACTGAGTCGGCAGCAGATGGATGCTTATGCCGCCGAGAGCCACATGCGTGCGCTGGCCGCGCAACGCGCCGGGGCATTTCACGAAATCGTCCCGCTGGTGGACCAAAAGGGTCAGCTGTATGCCGAGGACGATGGCATACGCGAAGATTCGACGCCCGCCAAGCTGGCCAATCTCAAGCCGGTGTTCGACAAACCCTGGGGCAACATAACGGCCGGCAACAGCTCGCAGGTAACCGACGGAGCAGCCTTGCTGCTGCTCGCTTCGCAAGACGCCGTCGATCGCTATCAGCTCGAGCCGCTGGGATGCATCAGCGATGCGCAATGGGCCAGCCTGGACCCTGCCACCATGGGACTGGGTCCAGTGCATGCATCAACGCCCATACTCGAACGTCATCAGCTTGGGCTCAATGACCTGGACCTGTGGGAAATGAACGAGGCCTTTGCGGCCCAGGTGCTCGGGTGCGTCGCCGCTTGGAACGATGAAAGCTGGTGCCAGGAGAACCTGGGTCGCAATGCGCTCGGTTTGCTTGACCTTGGCCGCCTGAATGTGGATGGCGGGGCCATTGCCCTGGGCCATCCGGTCGGCGCGTCGGGCGCGCGCATCGTGCTGCATCTGCTGAATGCGCTGCGCGCAAGGAATCTGAAACGCGGCATTGCCACGATCTGCATAGGAGGCGGCCAGGGTGGCGCCATGCTGATAGAAACCTGCGACACAAAGGCGGAAACATGACTAGCGATTTCGACACACTAGGCCTTCGTCATTTCAGTTGCAAGGTCGACGCCAATAAACTGGCGTGGCTGGCCATCGACTGTGCCGACAGCCCGGTAAACCGCTTGTCAGCGGAGGTCATGGAAGAATTGAGCCAAGTCTTGGACCATTTCGACCGCAAGCTGCCGGCCGGCCTGATCATTCACTCGACCAAAGACGCCGGCTTCATTGCCGGGGCCGATATCAATGAATTTGCCGGGCTGGACACGGCTCAAAAGGCCACCGAACTGGTTTCGCGCGGCTGGCACTTGTTCAACCGCCTGGCTGCAGTACCGTATCCAACGCTTGCGCTGATACAGGGCCATTGCCTCGGGGGAGGGCTGGAGCTGGCCCTGGCCTGCCGATACCGCCTGGTCGTGGACCATCCCGGCACTTCCTTGTCCCTGCCCGAAGTCATGCTCGGCATCTTTCCGGGCTGGGGCGGCATGCGCCGGCTCCCGCAAACCATAGGTGCGCCGCTCGCGCTCGACATGATGCTGAGCGGAAAGCCTCAGGATGCACGCAAGGCGGCCAAGACAGGCCTGTCCGATGGGATCGTGGCGCCACGCCTTATGACACAGGCCGCTGCCAGGCTGGTGGTCAGCGGCAAGCCCCCGCATAAAGCGCGCGGCCTGGGTGCGTGGCTTAACATGCGGCCGCTGCGTTCGCTGGTTGCGAGGCAGACAGCCAAGAAACTGAATACCCGTGATCCACACCACCACTATCTCGCGCCCCGCGCCATACTGGAAATATGGGCCAAGCAAGACGGCAATGCCCTGCAGGCGCCCGAGCTGGTCGATCGCCTGATACGTTCAGACACGGCCCGGAATCTAGTGAGAGTATTCGGCCTCCAGGAAAGGCTCAAGGGCTTAGGTAAGAAAGGACGCGACGCCCCGCCTGTTGAACACGTGCATATCATCGGTGCCGGCGTCATGGGCGGAGATATCGCCGCCTGGTGCGCCTTGAAGGGCCTGACGGTAACCCTCCAGGATCAGGATCGCAGCCGGATCGCCGTTGCGCAGGGTCGCGCCAACGCCTTGTTTAAACAAAAAAAGAAAATTCCTCGTGAAGCGCGCGCCGCCGCCGACCGCCTCATACCCGACCTGAATGGCAAAGGGCTGCGGCGCGCCGATGTGGTGATCGAAGCCATTACTGAAAATGCCGAAATCAAGCGCGGTCTTTACGCACAGATCGAGCCGCTAATGAAACCCGGCGCCATCCTGGCCACGAATACCTCCAGTATTTCCATTGAAGAACTACGCAATGGCCTGCAGTCGCCGCAACGGCTGGTCGGCATTCACTTTTTCAATCCTGTGGCCAAGATGCCACTGGTCGAGGTGGTTGAAACGCCGGAAACGGACCCCGACGTCTTAATCGCCACGCATGCCTTCGTCGGCCAGATCGACAAGCTGCCGCTGCCGGTTCGAAGTACACCCGGTTTTCTGGTCAATGCCGTACTTGCACCCTACATGCTCGAGGCCATGCGCTGCGTTGATGAAGGTATTCGGCCCGAAACCATCGACGCCGCAATGGTGGCTTTCGGCATGCCGATGGGCCCGATAGAACTCATCGATACCGTGGGCCTGGATATCGCGCGGGACGCCGGTCAACATCTGACAGGCCAGGCCAGCACACCTGTCTGCCTGGAAACTCACCTGGCCCGCCAGGAGCTGGGCCGTAAAACGGGCCGGGGCTTTTATCAATGGAAAGACAACAAACCCGTGAAACAGCAAAGCGGACCTATTCCCGCCGGGCTTGAACAACGACTCATTACTCCGCTGATCGATAAGACACAGGAACAGGTAAACTGCGGCATCGTAGACGATTCCGATCTTGCTGACGCCGGGGTAATTTTTGGCACAGGGTTCGCCCCGTTTACTGGGGGACCGCTGCATTACAACAAAAGAGTCGGAGCCCGGCAGCCGATCACGCAACATACATATAAAAACGACTCAACTGGAGGTGACAAATGAAAAAGGTAGTTTCGTCGATACGCATTATTTCCGCAGTCGTAGCCGGACTTGCCGCGGCAAATGCTCATGCGGCAGGGTTCCAGATCATGGAGCAAAACGCCAGCGGACTAGGTAACGCCTATGCGGGTTCGGGCGCAATAGCGGAAAACGCCAGCACCATTTACTACAATCCCGCTGGGATGACGCGCCTGCAGGGCGTCAATGTTTCAGGCGGGCTAACGGCAATCCGCCCATCGTTCAAGTTCGACAACGAGGGCAGCAGGGTACCCGGCGCAACGGGCCCGAATGGCGGCGATGCCGGCTCCTGGGCCGTCGTGCCCAATGCCTACATGTCGTGGGAACTTACGCCAAGTTGGTACCTTGGCCTGGGCGTCGGTGCGCCATTCGGCTTGATGACCGAATACGAGGACGGCAACTGGACAGGGCGGTATCACTCCAAAAAGTTCGAAATCAAGACCGTTAACGTGAATCCCTCGATCGCTTACAAGGTCAACGACCGTCTTTCGCTGGGCGCCGGTGTCAATTGGATGTACCTGGATGCCGAGTTCAGCCGGGCCGTACCTGCAATGGGTCCCGTTGGATACATGGGCGATCTTGACGCTACGGTCAAGCTCAAGGGGGACGGCTGGGGCTGGAACCTGGGTGCTCAGTACCAAGTCACACCGGAAACCCGTATCGGCCTGTCTTATCGGTCCAAGGTCAAGATCGACCCGGATGGTTCTACCAAGTTGACCAATCAAAGCGTGCCGGCGCCAATACCTGCCCGCAGCGTGAATGCCGCCACCTCCGTGGAATTACCGGACACCGCCATATTCAGCGTAGTGCATGACCTGAACAGCAAATGGCAGCTTCTTGCAGACGTTTCATGGACGGGTTGGAGCAGTATCAAGTCCCTGGACATTGATAACGGCCCGCTTGGGCAAGACAGTCTGGACCTACGATTCCGCGACACGTGGCGTGTGGCCCTGGGCGCCAACTACAGGCTGAACCAGCAGTGGACGCTCAAGAGCGGCCTCGCTTGGGACCAGTCTCCTGTCGACTCCGACACCTACCGTCCCACATCGCTGCCGGACAACAACCGCTATTGGGTCTCCGTGGGTGCGCAATACAACGTCAACGACCGGACGACCGTGGACGTGGGATACACCCATTTGTTTCTCAAGAACACGTCAATTAATAACGATACGGACCCAACCAAAGGAACCGTTCGCGGCAACTACGATTCGAATGCCAACCTGATCGGGGTACAAGTATCGCATCGCTTCTAATCCGATACCCGGCAAAGGCGCGAGACAACAGCGGACGTTGTCTCGCTAACGATGCCTGGCATCCACAATGCGGTGGCCTCGTGTACGACAAACATAAGCATTATGAATGCGATTATGCCGGCGTTGATCTCGAGAAAAATCGCGGCCAACAGGCCAAGGCTCACCTCACCGAACTGCAGTAGATGAAATACCGACTCTTTGGGCCCCGATGTCGTTTCAATATGGCTTGCGCGATGGCATAACCAGTCGGCAAATCCAGCGGCCAGCCAAAGGGGCACAACGAAATACATCAAAATAAGCACCAGGGGATCATTCAACACAATGCTTGCGCTCCTTGCTTCGGAAGTTGTGATGGTATGGAGCCATCCGGACGGCATTTGCACCATGCCGGCGCGCCAAGTCTGCGCCAACAGCAACTAACAGTCCTGCGCGTGAGTGAAATTGGATGTCGACGTCAGCCAGGGGGCCGTCGGTTATGCTAAGAGAAGCAGAGCGAGACGGTGCGCGCACTTGCTGCATGAATGCCGGAGGCCAGGTCGCAAGAGCACGGCCCTGCCCGGATAGATATAACAGAATGGGGACACACCATGGAACGCATCTGGCTTGATCATTACCCGCCCGGCATACCTGGCGACATCACCGAGCAGGCGAACGCTTATAGTTCGCTTGTAGCCATGTTCGAGGAAAGCTGTGCACGATTTTCCGGGGCCACCGCCTACATCAGCATGGGTACGAGGATGAGCTACGGCGAGCTGGACGCCCATTCGCGCCACTTCGCTGCATGGCTGCATGCGATCGGCGTGCAGAAAGGCGACCGTGTGGCCTTGATGCTGCCCAACGTGCTGCAGTATCCAATCTGCCTGTTCGGTGCACTACGCGCGGGCGCTGTGGTCGTCAATACCAATCCCTTGTATACGCCCGCCGAATTGACGCACCAGCTAGCGGACTCGGGCGCTACGACCATTATCATCGCTGAAAACTTTGCCGCCACCCTGGAAAAAGCGCTGCCCAATACGGCCATCAGACATATCGTGGTTACGTCGATAGGCGAAATGCTGGGGACGGTAAAAGGTGCAATTACCAATCTCGTTGTGCGACACGTAAAGAAACTTGTTCCAGCCTGGAAGCTGCCCGGCACAATCAGTCTGAAGCAGGCGCTAAAGGCCGGAAAAAATGCCCGGTATACGCCTGTGACGCTTACCCACGGCGACCTTGCATGCCTGCAGTACACGGGTGGTACTACCGGTGTGGCGAAAGGCGCAATGCTCACGCATGGAAACTTGGTATCGAACCTGTGCCAAGCCCATGCCTGGGTCAAGCCATACACGACCGAAGGCAAGGAATGCATCGTCACAGCCCTGCCCATGTATCATATCTTTGCGCTCACGGCCAACTGCCTGACCTTCATGAAGTTGGGTGCGCAGAACCTGCTTGTGATCAATGCCCGCGACATTCCCGATCTCATCAAGAACATGGGCAAGGTCAAGTTCACGGCAATTACCGGCGTAAATACACTGTTCAATGCGCTGCTCAACAACCCTGAGTTTTCCAAACTGGATTTCTCATCCTTGCGGATCACTCTCGGCGGCGGGATGGCGGTTCAGGAAGTCGTTGCGCAACGCTGGTTGAGGGCTACCGGCAAGCCATTGGCCCAGGCCTACGGCCTCACCGAAACCTCTCCTGCTGTCACCATCAACCCACTGGACAAGGTCACGTTCGACGGCTCCATTGGTTTGCCGGTGCCATCCACCGAGATATCCATACGCAACGACGAAGGAAAGGAACTAGCCCTGGGAGAAAGTGGAGAAATATGCGTGCGCGGGCCACAGGTGACCCCCGGATACTGGAACCGACCCGATGAGACTGCGAAAGCGTTTGATCCGGACGGGTTCCTGCGCACCGGTGATATTGGCTATGTCAATAACGAGGGCTATATCTTCATTCTGGACCGCAAGAAAGACATGATTCTAGTGTCGGGATTCAATGTCTATCCGAATGAAGTCGAGGCGGTGGCCATGCAGCACCCCGACGTGCGTGAAGCAGCGGCCATTGGCGTACCCGACGAACATTCCGGCGAGGTCGTCAAGCTGTTCGTCATCCGCAAGAACGACACGCTTACCGAAGAGGCGCTGATCAAGCACTGCCGCAGCATGCTTACCGGCTACAAGGCACCCAAGTCAGTGGAATTCCGGGACGATTTTCCGCGCACCAATGTGGGCAAGATACTGCGACGCGAACTCCGATGATCGCGGCGCTGTGACGCTGATGCCAGACCCAGGAAGAAGCCCCCGACTCTTGCGAATCGGGGGCTTCTTTTTACGGCGTATCAGAGTGATGGCGGCGCAGCGCGTACGCTGCTCCGGGCATTACTTAAATAGCGCGCGAGGCTTCGAGCAAACGTACGACAACCCATGACTTGTCGCGGGAGATCGGACGACCTTCTGCGATTTCGACCATGTCACCTTCGTTGTACTGGTTCGTTTCGTCATGCGCTTTGTACTTGTTCGTGCGCACAATGATCTTGCCAAAAATGGGGTGCTTGACGCGGCGCTCAACGCTAACCACGACAGTCTTTTCCATTTTGTTGCTCACCACCTTGCCAACGAGGGTACGCTGGCGTTTGGCTGGCTGGGTATTTTGAGTTTCGCTCATCTTACTTTCCTGCGTTCTCAGTCATGATGGTACGGACACGCGCGATATCGCGACGGACCTTGCCAATTTGACTGGTGTTGGAAAGCTGCTGAGTAGCACGCTGCATACGCAGGTTGAATTGTGCTCTGAGCAGGCTCTCGAGCTCTTTACCGAGCTCGGTGGCGTCTTTGGAACGGAGTTCGCTGGCTTTCATGAGGTCTCCTTAAGCACCAATGTGGCGCGACACGAATGTCGTGCGCAAGGGCAACTTAGCGGCGGCCAGGCGGAAAGCTTCACGTGCAAGCTCTTCGCTTACACCTTCCATTTCATAAAGCACCTTGCCGGGTTGAATTTCTGCGACCCAGTATTCCGGATTACCCTTACCGTTACCCATGCGGACTTCGGCAGGTTTCTGCGAAATCGGCTTGTCGGGGAAGATACGGATCCAGATACGGCCACCACGTTTGATGTGGCGGTTGATCGCACGTCGAGCAGCTTCAATTTGGCGTGCGGTCAGACGGCCACGGTCGATGGACTTCAGACCGAAATCGCCAAACGAAACTTCTGCACCGCGAGTAGCCAGGCCCGTATTGCGGCCTTTTTGCTCTTTGCGGTATTTTCTGCGTGCTGGTTGCAGCATGTTTTATTCTCCTTCAGGCGCCGGCGCGGCGTCTGGCTTGCGAGGGCCGCGACCACGCGCAGCACCAGCGGGACGACGGCTGTCTGGACGGTCGCCACGGGGCGCACGACGCGGACGACGCTCTTCATCACGGGGCGCTGCGGTCTCGGGAGGCATTTCGCCGTTAGGCAACATGTCACCCTTGTAGACCCAGACTTTGATACCGATGATGCCATAGGTTGTTTGGGCTTCGGCAGTGCCGTAGTCGATATTGGCGCGCAATGTGTGCAGTGGCACACGACCTTCGCGATACCATTCGGTACGGGCAATTTCGATACCATTCAAACGACCTGCGCTCATGATCTTGATGCCTTGGGCACCAAGACGCATTGCATTCTGCATGGCGCGTTTCATGGCGCGGCGGAACATGATGCGTTTTTCGAGCTGCTGGGCAATCGAGTCGGCAACAAGCTGAGCATCGGTTTCGGGCTTGCGAATTTCTTCGATATTGACGTGCACGGGCACGCCCATCAAGCGCTGCAGATCGGACTTGAGGTTCTCGATGTCTTCGCCGCGTTTGCCAATTACCACGCCCGGACGAGCCGAGTAAATGGTAATGCGGGCATTCTTGGCTGGACGCTCGATAATCACGCGGCCAACAGAAGCACTCTTCAGTTTTTTCTTCAGATATTCGCGTACACGGATGTCTTCGGCAAGCATGCCGCCAAAGTCCTTGTCGTCGGCGTACCAACGCGAAGTCCAGTTACGGTTAACCGCGAGGCGGAACCCAATCGGGTGTATTTTCTGTCCCATTGTTGCTCCTTAGGCGCCGACTTTGACCACAATGTGGCAAGTCTGCTTCTCGATGCGGTTACCGCGGCCTTTTGCACGGGCGGAAAAACGCTTCATCGATTGAGCCTTGTCAATATAGATCGTAGTGACTTTAAGTTCATCGATATCGGCGCCGTCGTTGTGTTCGGCGTTGGCGATCGCGGACTCAAGAGCTTTCTTGAGCAGACCCGCGGCTTTCTTGGGTGTGAATGTCAGGATATTCAGCGCCTGGGCAACTGACTTGCCACGGATCAGATCCGCAACAAGACGTGTCTTCTGGGCCGAGATATGGACTCCACGGATAATAGCTGTAGTTTCCATCACTTACCTCTTGGACTTTTTGTCCGCAGCATGGCCCTTGAACGTACGGGTCAGTGCGAACTCGCCGAGCTTGTGGCCGACCATGTTCTCGTTGACGTACACGGGAACGTGCTGGCGGCCATTATGCACAGCAATCGTCAGCCCAATAAACTCGGGCAGGATGGTGGAACGGCGCGACCAGGTTTTGATCGGCTTTTTGTCTTTGCCCTCGACGGCCGCATCGATCTTTTTGATCAAATGCGCGTCGACGAATGGGCCTTTCTTGATCGAACGTGACATAGTGTTCGCCCCTTACTTGCGCTTGCGGCGCGAGACAATCATATTGTCTGTGCGCTTGTTACGACGGGTTCTGAAGCCCTTGGCCGGAGTGCCCCATGGGGAAACCGGTTCGCGACCTTCACCAGTGCGGCCTTCGCCACCACCGTGCGGGTGATCGACCGGGTTCATGGCAACACCACGAACCGTAGGACGTACACCACGCCAGCGCATCGCACCGGCTTTACCGATTTGACGCAAGCTGTGTTCTTCGTTTCCGACTTCACCGATGGTTGCACGGCAGTCGATATGGACACGACGGACTTCGCCAGAGCGCAAGCGCACCTGGGCATAAGTACCTTCGCGAGCCATCAGGACAGCCGAGGCACCTGCGGAGCGAGCCATTTGTGCACCCTTGCCCGGAAGCATTTCGATGCAGTGTATGGTTGAACCCACTGGGATGTTGCGGATAGGCAGCGTATTGCCCGAGCGGATGGGAGCATCCAGACCCGACAACAGCGTTGCGCCTACTTCCAGGCCACGAGGAGCGATGATGTAGCGGCGCTCGCCGTCGGCATAGCACAACAAAGCAATGTGTGCAGTGCGGTTAGGGTCGTATTCCAGACGTTCGACCTTGGCAGGAATGCCGTCTTTGTTGCGACGGAAGTCGACGAGACGGTAATGCTGCTTGTGGCCACCGCCACGATGGCGCACAGTAATGTGGCCATTGTTGTTGCGACCGGAGCCGCGAGTTTGTTTTTCGAGCAGAGCTTCGAAGGGAGCGCCTTTATGCAGACCAGGTGTAACCACCTTGATCATGCCACGGCGACCGGGCGAAGTCGGCTTGACTTTTACGAGTGCCATTTAATTCACCTCCGTAAAGTCGAGTTCCTGACCGGGCTTGAGCGAAACATATGCTTTGCGCTCGTTACGGCGGCGACCCATGAAACGGCCAAAGCGCTTTTCTTTGCCCTTGCGGTTCAAGACCTGCACCGACTCAACTTCCACCTTGAACAAGAGTTCAATGGCAGCCTTGATTTCGGGCTTGCTTGCGTCGGCAGCGACACGGAAAGCGATTTGCTGATTTTTTTCGGCAACAAACGTGGCTTTTTCAGTCACGATGGGAGCCAGGATTATTTGCAGTAAGCGTTCGGCGTTCATCCCAACATCTCCTCGAGTTGAGCGATAGCCGTCTTGGTGATCAGCACTTGCTTGTAGTGGATCAGCGACAGCGGATCGGCATAACGCGGTTCAACCACGGCAACATGCGGCAGATTGCGTGTTGCGAGGTACAGATTTTCGTCGAGCACGTCGGTAATGATCAGCACCGATTCGAGGCCCATGCTCTTGAGCTTGTCTGCGGCCAACTTCGTTTTGGGCGCATCGAGAACGAAAGTATCGACGATGGAAATGCGATCTTCGCGAGCCAACTGGGAAAGAATCGCACGAATGCCGGCGCGATACATTTTTTTGTTGACTTTCTGCGTGAAGTTTTCTTCAGGCGAATTAGGGAACGCACGACCACCTCCACGCCAGATAGGCGAGGATGTCATACCGGAACGGGCACGGCCTGTGCCTTTTTGGCGCCATGGCTTCTTGGTGCTGTGCTTGACGGTATCGCGGCCCTTCTGGGCCCGGTTGCCACTGCGTGCGTTGGCCTGGAAGGCCACGACGACTTGGTGCACCAGGGCTTCATTGAAGTCGCGACCGAAAATCGTGTCAGGAGCAGCGAACGTACTTGCGGATTGACCTTGGTCATTCAGGAGCTTGAGTTCCATGATTAGGCTCCTTTCTTCGCCGACATCTTGATGGCGGGACGCACGATGACGTCGCTGTTCTTGTGGCCTGGGACTGCGCCCTTAACCAACAGCAAGCCACGTTCCGCGTCGACGCGTACGATGTCTAGATTTTGAACGGTACGGGTAGCATCACCAAGGTGACCCGACATTTTCTTACCTGGGAACACGCGACCGGGATCTTGAGCCTGGCCGATGGAACCTGGTACGCGGTGCGAACGCGAGTTACCGTGCGAATTACGTTGCCCGGTGAAGTGGTGGCGCTTGATGGTGCCGGCAAAGCCCTTACCGATCGTGGTGCCAGTCACGTCTACTTTTTGTCCTGCTTCGAACACGCTTTCGACGGCCACGACCGAACCAGCTGTAAATTCAGCGGCCTTGGTGGGATCTAGACGGAATTCTTTAAGGATACTACCGGCTTCGGCGCCGGCTTTGGCGTAATGCCCTGCCTGCGGCTTGGTCACGCGTGAAGCGCGACGTGTGCCATAGGCAACTTGCACTGCCGCGTAGCCATCGATTTCTGGTGACTTGACTTGGGTAACGCGGTTGTTCGACACGTCCAGTACTGTTACCGGGATGGACTCGCCTTCCTCGGTGAAAATACGGGTCATGCCGACTTTGCGCCCAACCAGCCCCAGCCGATAGGCGGCAGGCGTAGGTGTCGAGTTCGACATCGTTTTCTCCATTCCCGACTGCGATTGGTCGGGGCTAATTACCGTATGTGAAACCTACACATACACGATTTCTTTTTATAAGCATGGACCCCATCCAGATTCAGGTGGATACCACGCTTATCAAAAACTGACCAACTTTTTTGGTCAAGCTTAGTACTTTAACATGCTGGCTGTACTGTAAGCAAGTGACGAATAAGTAGCAGCGCCTAAAAGGCCGCGAATGTGTTGGCCGCTACACACGCCGGACCACGAATCGTTCCACGTATTCGTTTATAGGATGATTCTTGATCTCGTCCGCCGTGCCCACCTGCTCTACCTTGCCATCGCGCAGGATGACAATGTGCTGCCCCAGCCGTATTGCTTCATCGATATCGTGGGTAACGAACACGACGGTTTTCCTGAGGCGCTGTTGTAATGCCAACAGCTGGTCCTGCATTTCATAGCGGATCAGGGGATCCAGCGCGGAGAAAGCCTCATCCATGAGTAGCACCTCGGCATCGATGGCCAGCGCCCGCGCCAGCCCCACCCGCTGACGCATGCCTCCCGACAATTCGTCAGGATAGCTGGCGGCATATTCCGACAGGCCTACCCGGTCCAGCCACTTCAACGCCGTTTCCCTGGCCGCGATTTTTTTTTCGCCGCGCACGGACAGGCCGAACGCCACGTTATCGATGACGTTGATATGCGGCAACAATCCGAACCCCTGGAACACCATGCTGATACTGTAGCGCCGCATCCGGCGCAGTTCGGGCATGCTGAACTTCAGAATATCGAGGCCGTCCACCAGTATTTCGCCGGCGGTCGGATCGATAAGCCGATTCAGATGGCGTACCAGCGTTGATTTTCCTGAGCCGGATAAGCCCATGATGCAGGATATCTGGCCGGTCGGTATATCGATGCTGACCCCGGCCAGCCCCACATTGCAATGGGTCCGCGCCTGGACAGTTGCCTTATCGGCGCCCTGGCGAAGCAGTTCCATCGCAACGTCCGGCTTCTCGCCGAATACTTTGTAGACATCGCGTATCTGTATTTTGATGTCCGGCATCAGGCCTTCTCCTTGCCTTGCAAACGTCGCCTGCGGCGTCGCGGCTGGCCGTACGCTTGGGTGATTCTGTCGATGACGATGGCCAGAATGACGATGGCCACGCCAGCCTGCAGCCCGCGTCCCACATCCAGCGTCTGGATGCCAGCCAGCACGTCTTCACCAAGCCCTCGGGCGCCGATCATGGAAGCCACCACGACCATTGCCAACGCCATCATGGTGGCCTGGTTGATCCCCGCCATGATGCTGGGCCGTGCCAACGGCAAGGTTACCCTGGTCAGCATCTGCCAGCGCGTCACACCAAAGGCCTGCGCAGCTTCCATGACGGTCGGATCCACTTGTCGCAAGCCCAGTATGGTCAGGCGTATGAGCGGCGGCGCAGCATAGACGATGGTGGCAAAAAGTGCCGGAACCTTCCCTAGCCCAAACAACATCAGCACAGGTATGAGGTAGACGAAACTGGGAAGTGTCTGCATGACATCCAGCACAGGCGTAAGCGCGCGGCGCAGCAGGCGGCTGCGCGCGGCAAGTATGCCGATCGGCACGCCAAGCAGGATGGAGATGATCGTGGAGACCAGAACCAGCGAGAAAGTCTGGATCAGCTTATCCCAAAGCCCCACCGCTCCAATCAGGTACAGACATGCCACATATAGGACCGTGGCGACGGGCTTGCGCGTGGCATGCCAGGACATGGCGGCGACCAATGCCAGAAAGACCCAGGGCGGCAACATCTGCAAACCTCGCTCCACGGGCAACAACACTGCCGTCAGCATGAAATCGCTTAGGTGTCTAAAGCTTTCTCCATACGACTTCACCACCGCCATGAGGTGCCGATTCACGTAGTCCGCGGCGGACCATTCCGGGAACATGACGTAGCCGTCGGAGGAAGTGGTATTCATCTCCAAGGCGGCGGTCATGCGTTGCGCAACCGGATCGGGTACCCACCTGCGCCATACCTCCGGATGCTGTCTAAGGAATCGATCAGCCGCCTCGTCGCCAGACAGTCTCTCCTCGGTCATGAGCAATATCATGCCATTCAGCAGGTCCGGCTGGAATTGCAGGCGTTCAAACAGTGTGACCAGGTCGGGATTATTCTGGGCGAAAGGTTCCGATACGGCCACGGCCAGTCTTGCCATCAGGAAATCCGACGGGCACAGATCGCCCTCCCCGCTAACGATGCCGTCCCAGCAGGTTTTGTTGAAAGGTCCCAACTGTATTTTGTGAAATTTGTACTTCGCCATCAACCCGGCGGGCTGCCAGTAATAAAACAGAACTGGCCGGCCCTGGTCGTAAGCCGAACTGATCGCAGCATCAAGTGCAGCACCCGTACCCGCTCGAAAATTCGTGTAGTGGTCCTCGAGACCGTGCAAGCTAAGCAGGCGGCTATTTGTTTTCTCACATACCCATCCAGTGGGGCAGTTAAGAAAACGTCCTTTTTCCGGAATCTCGGGATCCGTGAACAAGGATTTGTATTCGGGCAAGTCTTCCCAGGTTTTCAGATCCGGTGCCAGTGGATCAATGCCGCGCTCGGCGTCGCCATGCACCAGGTAGTCGGGGACATACCAGCCCTGGACCGCCCCACCCGCAAGGGTATCGCCCACCACCCTCACAGTGCCGGCTTCGATCGCGTCCTGGATAATCGGAGACCGTCCGGACCACTGTTCAGCGATGATCTGAAGGTCGTTCTGCACCAGCGCACTCTCGGTGGCCGCGGGCGTACCGGGCACAATCTCGGTCTGGCATTGGTATCCATCCGATAGCAGCTTGCGGATGACGTGGGTGGTGAAGTTTGCACTCTCCCAGGTCTGGTCGGCCATTTTGATCAACTGGCCCTCATTGCAACTTGCCGCCGCGGCATGCCGCGGTACTAAGCCCGCCAAGAGCATCAACGCGCAGCCAAGGAAGAAGAGCAGTTGCTTCATGAGTAAGCCCCAAAAAAAAACACCATGCAGCAAGCATGGCGTTTTTTACATACAGCGCCATAGGCGCAGCGTACAGATTACTGCAAAGCGATTTCGACGTCTACACCTGCGGGCAGGTCCAGGCGCATCAAGGCGTCAACAGTTTTATCGGTTGGATCCACGATGTCCATAAGACGCTGATGCGTACGCATTTCGAATTGGTCGCGCGACGTCTTGTTGACGTGAGGCGAACGCAATACGTCATAGCGACGAATACGTGTAGGCAGAGGCACTGGGCCACGCACTACCGCGCCCGTGCGCTTGGCTGTCTCAACGATTTCGGCGGCCGATTGGTCGATAAGCTTGTAGTCAAACGCTTTTAAACGGATGCGGATTTTCTGGTTTTTCATGGGAATTCCTAAAGAACGAATAAGGCAGGAGCAATACCGCTCCTGCCCACGCTAGCAATATTACTTGATGATGGTGGCAACAACGCCCGCACCAACGGTACGGCCGCCTTCGCGGATGGCGAAGCGCAAGCCTTCTTCCATGGCGATAGGCGACATCAGGCTGACTTTCATCGACACGTTATCACCCGGCAGAACCATTTCCTTGTCCGCTGGCAATTCGATTGTACCGGTCACGTCCGTCGTACGGAAATAAAACTGTGGACGGTAGCCCTGGAAGAACGGCGTGTGACGGCCGCCTTCGTCTTTGGACAGAATATACACTTCGGCCGAGAAGTCCGTGTGCGGCTTGATCGAGCCGGGCTTGGCCAGAACCTGGCCGCGCTCGACGTCTTCGCGCTTGGTACCGCGCAGCAACACACCCACGTTATCGCCCGCCTGACCCTGGTCCAGCAGCTTGCGGAACATTTCAACGCCCGTGCAAGTGGTCTTGACGGTGTCTTTGATACCGACGATTTCGATTTCTTCACCGACCTTGACGATACCGCGCTCGATACGACCGGTCACCACGGTGCCGCGACCCGAGATCGAGAACACGTCTTCCACCGGCATCAGGAATGCACCGTCCACGGCGCGCTCTGGCGTCGGGATGTACGTGTCCAACGCGTCGGCCAATTGCATGATGGCTTGCTTGCCCAACGGGCCTTCGTCGCCTTCCAGCGCCAGCTTGGCCGAACCCTTGATGATGGGCGTGTCGTCGCCAGGAAAGTCGTACTTGGACAACAATTCGCGCACTTCCATTTCGACCAGTTCGAGCAACTCTTCGTCGTCGACCATGTCGGCCTTGTTCAGGAACACGATGATGTACGGCACGCCAACCTGGCGCGAGAGCAGGATGTGCTCGCGCGTCTGGGGCATTGGGCCGTCAGCGGCCGATACCACCAGGATCGCCCCGTCCATCTGCGCCGCGCCCGTGATCATGTTCTTGATGTAGTCGGCGTGGCCCGGGCAGTCAACGTGCGCGTAGTGGCGCGCTTGCGTTTCGTACTCGACGTGCGAGGTGTTGATGGTGATGCCGCGTGCTTTTTCTTCAGGAGCCGCGTCAATTTGCGCGTAGCCCTTGGCTTCACCGCCGAAGGCCTTGGCCAGCACCGTGGTGATTGCCGCCGTAAGCGTCGTCTTGCCGTGGTCAACGTGACCAATCGTGCCGACGTTTACGTGTGGTTTGGTACGTTCGAACTTACCTTTTGCCATGATTTAATCCATCAATGTTTTCAAGGAAACAAAAATCTTCCCTGCCCACCATACAAGATGGGCAGGACCTGTATATTACTTACCGCGAGCGGTAATCACTTCGTCAGCAACGTTCTTCGGAGCTTCGGCGTAGTGCTTGAACTCCATGGTGTAAGTTGCCCGACCCTGCGTTTGCGAACGCAACGTGGTCGAGTAACCGAACATCTCGGCCAGGGGCACTTCTGCCTTGATGACCTTGCCGCCGCCGACCATGTCGTCCATGCCTTGAACCATACCGCGACGCGAGGACAGATCGCCCATCACGTTACCCGCGTAGTCTTCAGGTGTTTCGACTTCGACAGCCATCATGGGCTCGAGCAGCACTGGGCTGGCCTTGCGCATGCCATCTTTGAACGCCATCGAGGCGGCCATGCGGAAGGCATTTTCGTTCGAGTCAACGTCGTGGTACGAACCGAAGAACAGCGTAACCTTGACGTCCACAACCGGGTAGCCCGCAACCACGCCGGCTGGCAAGGTTTCCTGGATACCCTTGTCGACCGCGGGGATGTATTCGCGAGGAACCACACCTCCCTTGATGGCATCGACGAACTCGTAACCACCACCTGGAGGCAGGGGCTCGAGCTTGAGGACAACGTGGCCGTACTGGCCGCGACCACCCGACTGCTTGACGAACTTGCCTTCGATTTCTTCGCACGTCTTCCGTATGGTTTCGCGGTAGGCCACTTGGGGTTTGCCCACGTTGGCTTCCACACCGAATTCACGACGCATGCGGTCAACCAGCACTTCCAGGTGAAGCTCGCCCATACCCGAAATAATGGTCTGGCCGGACTCTTCGTCGCTGCGTACCCGGAAAGAAGGATCTTCCTGAGCAAGACGCGACAACGCAATGCCCATTTTTTCCTGGTCGGCTTTGGTCTTGGGTTCGACTGCTTGCGAAATAACGGGTTCCGGGAACTCCATGCGTTCAAGCAAGATGTGTTCGTCAAGATCGCAAAGGGTTTCGCCCGTGGTGACGTCTTTCAGGCCCACGACAGCGGCGATGTCGCCCGCCAGAACTTCCTTGATTTCGGCGCGGTTGTTTGCGTGCATCTGCAAGATACGGCCGATGCGCTCTTTCTTGCCCTTGATGGGGTTATAGACCGTTTCGCCGGATCTGAGGACGCCCGAATACACGCGCACGAAGGTCAGCTGACCCACGAACGGATCGCTCATCAGCTTGAACGCCAATGCCGAGAACTTGGCACTGTCGTCGGCGGGTAGATGAACAACATTGCCTTCATCATCGGTACCTTCAACGGGCGGAATATCCGTCGGTGCGGGAAGGTAGTCGATGACAGCGTCGAGCATGCGCTGAACGCCTTTGTTCTTGAATGCCGTGCCGCACAACATAGGCTGGATCTCGCCAGCGATCGTGCGCGTGCGAATCCCGAGGTTGATTTCGGCTTCAGTCAGCGAACCTGTTTCCAGGTATTTGTTCATGAGCTCTTCGGACGATTCAGCGGCCGACTCGACCAACTTTTCGTGCCATTCATTGGCCGAATCGACCAGGTCGGCAGGAATGTCCACGTACTCGAACTTCATGCCTTGGCTGGCGTCATCCCAGATGATGCCTTTCATCTTGACGAGGTCGACCACACCCGTGAAGGTGTCTTCGGCGCCGATAGGAATAACGATAGGCACAGGGCTGGCTTTCAGACGCAGTTTAAGCTGGTCGTAGACCTTGAAAAAGTTGGCACCGGTACGATCCATCTTGTTGATGAACGCCAAACGCGGCACGCCGTACTTGTTGGCTTGGCGCCATACTGTTTCGGACTGGGGTTGAACGCCACCCACGGCGCAATACACCATGCAGGCGCCATCGAGCACGCGCATGGAGCGTTCGACTTCGATAGTGAAGTCGACGTGTCCGGGGGTGTCGATGATGTTGATGCGGTGCTCGGGGTAGTCGCCAGCCATACCGCTCCAGAATGCCGTCGTGGCAGCCGAAGTAATGGTAATGCCGCGCTCTTGCTCTTGCTCCATCCAGTCCATGGTGGCTGCGCCATCATGGACTTCACCGATTTTATGGCTAACGCCGGTATAGAACAGAATGCGCTCAGTGGTCGTCGTCTTCCCTGCGTCGATGTGCGCGGAAATACCGATATTGCGATAGCGCGAAATGGGGGTTTTGCGGGCCATAATTAAAATGTCCTTAGATTACCAACGGAAATGGCTGAATGCCTTGTTGGCCTCTGCCATCTTGTGCGTGTCTTCACGCTTCTTCATTGCTCCACCGCGACCCTCGGAGGCGTCAAGCAATTCGCCGGCCAGGCGCAAATCCATCGACTTTTCGCCACGCTTCTTGGCTGCTTCACGCAACCAGCGCATGGCAAGTGCCAGGCGGCGCACAGGGCGCACTTCAACCGGAACTTGATAGTTTGCACCACCTACTCGGCGGCTCTTCACTTCAACGAGGGGCTTGATGTTGTTGATGGCGAGATTGAAAACCTCGATGGGCTCTTTGCCAGTTTTAGCCTGAATCTGTTCAAAAGCACCGTAGACGATACGCTCGGCTACTGCTTTTTTACCAGCCAACATAACAACGTTCATGAATTTGGCGAGCTCTACGCTGCCGAATTTTGGATCGGGGAGAATCTCACGTTTGGGGACTTCGCGACGACGAGGCATTTTAACTTCCTTGTGACAGTTCAGTTGAACCGTGCTTTACACGGCCACGACCACTTTATTGGAAAGGGTCACTTACATGCTATGGGCTCGTGCCCATGGCTGCACTGATACGACCAGACGAGCTGGACTATGGAAAAACTTAGGCTTTTTTCGGGCGTTTTGCACCGTACTTGGAACGCGATTGCTTGCGGTCTTTGACACCTTGCAAGTCAAGCGAACCGCGAACGATGTGATAACGAACACCAGGCAAGTCTTTGACACGACCACCGCGCACGAGAACGACCGAGTGTTCCTGCAGGTTGTGGCCTTCACCGCCGATGTACGAAATGACTTCGAAACCGTTGGTAAGACGTACCTTGGCGACTTTACGCAAAGCCGAGTTAGGTTTTTTAGGGGTTGTGGTGTACACGCGAGTGCAAACACCACGACGCTGAGGGCAGTTTTCGAGCGCTGGGCTCTTGCTGTTCTCGCGGGAGACTTCGCGCGGCTTGCGCACGAGTTGGCTAATGGTTGGCATGACCTTTACGCATCCTGTGACTTGTTATGCATTGGCTACTTGCGTAGCCAATTTGCATAATTTGAATGAGACGCCTGCTGCGATAGGTTAGGCGTGATGCCGAACACTAATAGGAGCCTCAGGCGGTTTGCGCAAAAACCGCCTGACACGAAAAACGTAAAAGAGCGGGTCTTGCGGCAATTCTTGCTATTGCTAGCCGACTATTGCTAGCCGGCCTTTGTTACCCTTGCCAGGGTATTTTGGCAAATAATCCCTTTGGCAAGCTCGCCATCGTAGCATAGCAAAGTCGCAAAGGTCAACAATACGCGGACATATGCTTTTAATTGAGTGTGGGAAAACATGACCACGCCGAAGGCGAAACGCAGCACTGCGTACAAAATGAGTTCCGCGCGGACGTACGCTCAGGCGAACCCGCCGTTCGCACGTACGATCTGAGAATTGACCCAGCCGCCATCGGCACCGACCAGGAACGACACCACCCGCGCGATATCTTCGGGTTGCCCCAAGCGTTCCAGAGGCACGGCTTTGCTGAGCTGGCCAATCTGCTCGTCAGTCTTGCCTTCGAGGAACAGTTCGGTGGCGACCGGGCCTGGCGCTACCGCATTGACCGTGATCTGCCGGCCATACAGCTCATTGGCCAGCACACGCACTAAACCTTCAACGCCAGCCTTGGCTGCAATGTAAGGGCCGTACTGCGGGAAGGACTTGGCGATCACGCTGGTCGACAGCGCGACAATGCGCCCGCCGGCTTGCAGGTGCTGAGCGGCGTGGCCCAACACCAGGAAGGCACCGCGAAGGTTTGTCTGGATCACACGATCGAAGATGTCGATGCTGTCAGGCGCGATTGGAGCCAGCGGCATCACGCCCGCGCTGTGCACGACGACGCCTATGGCTCCGAATGAGTCCAGCACCGTGGCAAAAAGTCGTCGCACGTCTTCGGCTTGGGACACATCCGCTTGCACGGCAATTGCTTGCCCGCCGGCAGCCTGGATAGCCGAAACGACTTCCCGGGCCTTGGCCGCGTTGCTCGCGTAATTGACCGCGACCCTGAAGCCGTCGGCGGCCAGTCGCTGGGCGATGGCACGGCCTATGCCTCGGGAGGCGCCGGTAACAATGGCCGTCTGGACGGTCGATGTTGCGAAAGAAAGCTTTCTGGTACTCATGACGATTTCCTTGACGGTATGAGTGGCAGCCAGCGCCCGCGCGGGATGGCACGTTGCCCCGGAAAGCTGTTAGCCGCCGTTGAGAGCGGCGTAACGGCTGATCTGTGCGCTCTACCCATTCCATCGTCAGCTCTCGCCCAGGGTGCGCGGATTCATCGACTGGGCCCGCGACGTGTATGACGAAAAATTCGGGACCCTGAAGCAACATAAGCACGCCCGGTAGGGATTCGCGGAACTTGCACCCGCGGGAGTGCGCCCATGCTGGGCGCACCTAAAGAAAAAGCCGGGCGTTGCCACCCGGCTTTTTCACTTGCTGCAGACTGCGGACCTACTCTTCGGCGGGCCCTGTTCCTTGGTCAGAAGCAGTGTCGCCATGTGTTTCCACAGCTTCGGCAGGAGGCGTGTCTTCAAACGGATTGGCCATCGCACGAGCCGCTTGACGTTCGGCCGCCTCGTGGGCCTCTTTGTCTTTGCGCGCCATGTGATACGCCATACCGGTACCTGCAGGGATCAGGCGACCGACAATCACGTTTTCTTTCAGGCCACGCAAATCGTCGCGCTTGCCCATGATTGCCGCTTCGGTCAGGACCCGCGTGGTTTCCTGGAACGAGGCCGCCGAGATGAACGAATCGGTCGACAGGGATGCCTTGGTGATACCCAGCAACACGTTGTCGTACGTGGCTGGAATCTTGCCTTCGGCTTCCATGCGATCGTTTTCATTCAGCAGTTCGGAACGCTCCACCTGCTCACCCGTAATGAAACTGGTGTCACCGGCGTTGGTAATGTTCACGCGACGCAGCATCTGACGAACAATCACTTCGATGTGCTTGTCGTTGATCTTCACGCCTTGCAACCGGTACACGTCCTGGACTTCGTTCACCACGTAGCTGGCGAGCCGTTCAATACCTTGCAAACGCAGTATATCGTGCGGATCGGCCGGACCGTCGACGATCATTTCGCCCTTGTTCACGACTTGGCCGTCATGCACAAGCACCTGTTTTTCCTTGGGAATCAGGAACTCATGGCTGACGCCATCCAGGTCGGTGATGACCAGGCGCTGCTTGCCCTTGGTGTCTTTGCCGAAGGAAACCGTACCCGTAACGTCGGCAAGCATGCCGGCATCTTTCGGGGAACGCGCTTCGAACAGCTCGGCCACGCGTGGCAGACCACCGGTAATATCACGCGTCTTTTGCGATTCTTGCGGAATACGCGCCAGCACTTCACCAATGGAAACCTGCATGCCATCGCGCACGGTGATCAGTGCGCCGACCGGGAAAGTGATATTCACCGAATGATCGGTGCCAGCAATTTTCACTTCTTCGCCAGCATCATTCAGGAGCTTGATCTGCGGACGCATCATGATCTTGCCGCCACGCGTCTTGGGCGTAATGACCACGAGTGTCGACAAACCCGTGACTTCGTCCAGCTGCCTGGCGACCGTGACGCCTTCATCGATATTCTCGAACCGCACCTGCCCCGCATATTCCGACACGATAGGACGGGTCAAAGGATCCCAGTTGGCAAGGCGTTGACCGGCCTTGACGACATCGCCGTCACCGACGGTGATGGTCGCGCCATAAGGGATCTTGTGACGTTCGCGTTCGCGGCGGCTATCGTCAAAAATGACAATCTCGCCCGAACGGGAAATGGCAATGCGGTCCCCCTTGGTATTGGTGACGTAGCGCAGGCCGATGGCAAAGCCTATGGTACCGGCGGACTTAGTCTCCACAGAGCTGGCCATGGCATTCCGCGATGCCGCACCACCAATGTGGAAGGTACGCATCGTAAGCTGCGTGCCCGGCTCCCCGATGGACTGGGCGGCAATAACACCGATAGCCTCACCTTGGTTGATCATGCTGCCGCGGCCCAGATCACGCCCATAGCAATGCGCGCATAGCCCATGGCGGGTTTCGCAAGTAAGGGGCGTACGCACCTTGACTTCGTCGACACCAATGCTGTCGATATATTCGACGAGGTCTTCGTCGAGCAGCGTGCCGGCAGCCAGCGCGGTTTCCTGGTTCTCAGGATTGACGATATCGGCGGCGACCACACGACCCAGAATACGGTCGCGCAACGGTTCTATGACTTCACCACCTTCGACGAGGGCCTTCATCATATAGCCGCGCGTAGTACCGCAATCGTATGTCCGGATCACCAGATCCTGGGTCACGTCAACCAGACGCCGCGTCAGATAGCCGGAGTTCGCTGTTTTAAGGGCGGTATCGGCCAAACCTTTGCGAGCACCGTGAGTGGAAATAAAGTACTGGAGTACGTTAAGCCCTTCACGGAAGTTGGCGGTGATCGGCGTTTCGATAATCGAACCGTCAGGCTTGGCCATCAGGCCACGCATACCAGCCAGCTGGCGTATCTGTGCAGCAGAACCCCGCGCACCGGAGTCGGCCATCATGTAGATGGAATTGAATGACTCCTGACGCACTTCTTCGCCGTGCCGATTGGTTACGGGTTCGGTGGATAACTGCTCCATCATGGCCTTGCCGACCTTGTCGCCGGCCTTGCCCCAGATATCGACCACGTTGTTGTAACGCTCTTGCGAAGTGACCAGACCCGACGAATACTGTTTGTCGATTTCCTTGACCTCTTTGCTGGCCTGGGCAAGGATTTCTTCCTTGACCGAAGGTATCAGCATATCGCTCATGGCAATGGAGATGCCGCCGCGCGTGGCCAGGCGGAAACCCGACTGCATCAACTTATCGGCAAAAATCACCGTTGCGCGCAAACCGCAGCGACGGAACGATTGATTGATAAGACGGGAAATCTCTTTCTTCTTGAGCGGACGGTTCAGCACCGAGAATGGCAGGCCGTGCGGCAGGATCTCGGACAGCAAGGCGCGGCCCACTGTCGTTTCGAAACGGCGCAATACAGGTTGCCATGCGCCCTGCTCGTCCTTCTCGTACTCGTTCAGGCGAACGGTGACCCGGCTTTGCAGCTCGACTTCACGGTTATCGTAGGCGCGCTGGACTTCAGCGACGTCGGTGAAGAACAAGCCTTCGCCCTTACCGTTGGTACGTTCGCGCGTCGTGTAGTAAAGCCCCAGCACGATATCCTGCGATGGCACGATGGACGGTTCGCCATTGGCCGGGAACAGAATGTTGTTCGATGCCAGCATCAGTGTACGGGCTTCGAGCTGGGCTTCCAGCGACAGCGGTACGTGCACGGCCATCTGGTCGCCGTCGAAGTCGGCGTTGAACGCGGCGCAGACCAGCGGATGCAGCTGGATGGCCTTGCCTTCGATCAGCACCGGTTCGAACGCCTGTATACCCAGGCGGTGCAGTGTAGGCGCACGGTTGAGCATGACGGGATGTTCGCGGATGACCTCTTCGAGAATATCCCAGACCACGGGCTCTTGCGTTTCGACCAGCTTCTTGGCGGCCTTAATTGTCGTGGCCAGACCCATCATTTCAAGACGATTGAAGATGAAAGGCTTGAACAGTTCGAGCGCCATCAGCTTGGGCAGACCGCACTGGTGCAGCTTGAGCTGCGGACCCACCACAATGACCGAACGACCGGAGTAATCGACGCGCTTGCCCAGCAAGTTCTGGCGGAAACGACCGCTCTTGCCTTTGATCATGTCGGCCAGCGATTTAAGCTGGCGCTTGTTGGCGCCCGTCATGGCCTTGCCGCGGCGACCGTTATCCAGCAAGGAGTCGACCGATTCCTGCAGCATGCGCTTTTCGTTACGCAGGATGATGTCCGGCGCCTTCAGTTCAAGCAGGCGTTTGAGGCGGTTGTTGCGGTTGATGACCCGGCGGTAAAGGTCGTTCAGGTCGGAGGTCGCGAAACGACCGCCATCCAGCGGCACCAGAGGACGCAGGTCTGGCGGCAGCACAGGCAGCACTTCCATGACCATCCACTCGGGCTTGATGCCCGATTTCTGGAAGCCTTCCAGCACTTTCAGACGTTTGGAGATCTTCTTGATCTTGGCGTCGGACGATGTGGCCTTGAGTTCGGCGCGCAGGATTTCGACATCGCGATCGATATCGATGGTGCGCAACAATTCGCGCACCGCTTCCGCGCCCATCAGGGCATGGAAGTCGTCGCCGTATTCTTCGGTCTTGGCCAGGAAGTCGTCGTCGGACATGATCTGACCACGCTTGAGCGGGGTCATGCCAGGTTCGATGACGCACCATGCTTCAAAGTACAGTACGCGTTCGATGTCGCGCAGAGTCATATCCAGGACCATGCCGAGGCGCGAAGGCAGGCTCTTGAGGAACCAGATATGCGCCACGGGGCTGGCAAGCTCGATATGGCCCATGCGCTCGCGGCGCACCTTGGCTACCGTGACTTCCACACCACATTTTTCGCAGATGACACCGCGGTGCTTGAGGCGCTTGTACTTGCCGCAAAGGCATTCGTAGTCTTTGATAGGACCGAATATCTTGGCGCAGAACAGGCCATCGCGCTCGGGCTTGAACGTACGGTAGTTGATCGTTTCGGGCTTGCGAACTTCCCCGAAGGACCACGACCGCACTTTCTCGGGCGATGCGATGCCGATCTTGATGGCGTCGAATTGCTCGTCCTGCGAGACTTGTTTGAATAGATCGAGTAGCGCTTTCATTATTTACGCTCCAAATCCATGTCCAGGGACAGGGATCTAATTTCTTTGACCAGAACGTTGAACGACTCTGGCATACCGGCGTCAATGACGTGGTCGCCCTTCACGATGTTTTCGTACACCTTGGTCCGGCCTGCAATATCGTCAGACTTGACGGTAAGCATTTCCTGCAGGGTGTATGCAGCACCGTAAGCCTCGAGCGCCCACACTTCCATCTCACCGAAACGTTGACCACCGAACTGGGCTTTACCACCCAATGGCTGCTGGGTAACCAGCGAGTATGGACCAGTAGAACGCGCATGCATCTTGTCGTCAACCAGGTGATGCAGCTTCAGATAGTGCATGTAGCCGATCGTAACCGGACGTTCGAATTGCTCGCCCGTGCGACCGTCCACCAGCCATGCCTGCGAACGTGTTTCCGTAAGCTTGAGGCTTTCGGCGATGTCGTCGGGGTAAGCCAGTTCCAGCATCTTGGTGATTTCTTCTTCGGTGGCACCGTCGAAGACCGGCGTCGCCAGTGGCACGCCATTTTTCAGGTTGTGGGCCATCTCGATGACTTCATCATCGGTCAGCTCACTGATACGGGCCTTGGCGCCTGTGCTGTTGTAGACCTTCTCGAGATAGGTGCGAATATCCTTGATCTGGATATTCTTTTCGTCTTCGAGCATGTCTGCAATGCGGAAGCCCACGCCCTTGGCGGCCCAGCCCAAATGCACTTCAAGAACCTGGCCCACGTTCATCCGCGAAGGAACGCCCAGGGGATTCAGCACGATGTCGGCGGGTGTCCCGTCGGCCATGTGCGGCATGTCTTCGATAGGCGTGATACGCGAAACGACACCCTTGTTACCGTGACGGCCGGCCATCTTGTCGCCAGGTTGCAGGCGGCGCTTGACGGCAAGGTAAACCTTGATCATCTTGAGCACGCCAGGAGGCAGCTCGTCGCCCTGAGTCAGCTTCTTGCGCTTTTCTTCAAACGCAAGGTCAAACTCGTGACGCTTCTGTTCGACCGATTCCTTGGCCTGTTCCAGGACGATTGCATGGGCCTCATCGGCCAGGCGCACGTCGAACCACTGCCAGCGATCGACCTCGGCAAGGTATTCGCTGGTTATAGCTGTACCCTTGGCCAGCTTGCGCGGGCCGCCGTTGACGACTTTGTCTATCAGGAACTTGCCGATACGATCGAAGGTGTCGTTTTCAACAATACGTAGCTGATCGTTGAGGTCTTGGCGATAACGGCGCAATTCATCGTCGATGATGGACTGAGCGCGTTTATCGCGTTCGATCCCTTCACGCGTGAAGACCTGCACGTCGATAACAGTACCGACCATGCCCGAAGGCACGCGCAGCGACGTATCTTTAACGTCGGAGGCCTTCTCGCCAAAAATCGCGCGCAGCAGCTTTTCTTCGGGAGTCAGCTGGGTCTCGCCCTTGGGCGTGACTTTGCCGACCAGCACGTCGTCGGCGCGCACTTCGGCACCGATATGGACGATGCCCGAATCATCCAGACGATTCAGTTGCGTTTCGGCCAGATTGCTGATGTCGCGGGTGATTTCTTCAGCGCCCAGCTTGGTGTCGCGCGCAACCACTGTCAGTTCTTCGATGTGGATCGATGTGTAGCGGTCGTCGGCCACGACTTTTTCGGAGATGAGAATGGAATCTTCGAAGTTGTAGCCGTTCCAGGGCATGAAAGCGATCAGCATGTTCTGGCCCAGCGCCAGTTCGCCAAGATCGGTCGAGGCGCCATCAGCCAGCACGTCGCCACGCGCCACGTGATCGCCACGCTTGACGATAGGACGCTGGTTGATGTTGGTATTCTGGTTGGACCGCGTGTATTTGATGAGGTTGTAGATATCGACGCCGACCTGCCCGGCGATATCTTCTTCATCGTTCACGCGGATCACCACACGCTCTGCATCGACGTGATCGACGATACCGCCACGGATAGCCTGTACCGTTGTACCCGAGTCGACCGCTACCGTGCGCTCGATGCCTGTACCGACCAGAGGCTTCTCCGGGCGCAAGCATGGAACAGCCTGGCGCTGCATGTTGGCGCCCATCAGTGCCCGGTTGGCGTCATCGTGCTCCAGGAATGGAATCAGCGACGCCGCCACGGAGACGATCTGCGATGGAGCAACGTCCATGTAGTGCACATTGGTCGGAGCGGTAAGCATGGTCTCACCCGCTTCGCGGCATGCCACGAGGTCATCGGCAAAACGCCCTTCTTCGTCGAGCTCCGCGTTGGCCTGCGCGATCACGTAGTGACTTTCTTCGATGGCTGACAAGTAATCGATCTGTTCACTGACCTTGCCGTCGATGATCTTGCGGTAAGGCGTTTCCAGGAAGCCATACTCGTTCAAGCGAGCGTACAGCGCCATGGAGTTGATCAGGCCGATGTTCGGACCTTCAGGCGTTTCGATCGGGCATACGCGACCGTAGTGGGTCGGATGCACGTCGCGCACTTCGAAGCCTGCCCGTTCGCGTGTCAGACCGCCAGGTCCCAGTGCCGAAACACGACGTTTGTGCGTGATTTCGGACAATGGATTGGTCTGGTCCATAAACTGCGACAACTGGCTGGAACCGAAGAATTCCTTGATGGCGGCCGAAATCGGCTTGGAATTGATCAGATCGTGTGGCATCAGATTTTCCGTCTCGGCCTGGCCAAGACGTTCTTTCACTGCACGCTCGACACGTACCAGACCCGCACGGAACTGGTTCTCGGCCAGCTCGCCCACGCAACGCACGCGACGATTGCCCAGGTGATCGATGTCATCGATCTGGCCGCGACCGTTACGCAGCTCGACCAGCACCATGATGGTCTGGAGGATGTCTTCGTTGGTCAGCGTCATGGGTCCGGTGATGTCTTCACCACGGCCCAGGCGGCTGTTGACCTTCATGCGGCCGACACGGGAGAGATCGTAGGCGTCTTCGCTGTAGAACAAACGCTGGAACAAGGCTTCGACGGCATCCTCGGTTGGAGGCTCGCCTGGGCGCATCATGCGATAGATGGCAACGCGCGCGGCCATTTGGTCAGCCGTTTCGTCGGTGCGCAACGTTTGCGAAATATAGCCGCCGCGATCCAGATCGTTGATGTACAGCGTCTGGATTTCATGGATGTTTGCCACGCGTAGCTCGGCAAGCATCGATTCGGAAATCTCGTCGTTGGCGTTGGCGATGACTTCGCCTGTTTCCGGGTTGACCACACCCTTGGCCAGCACACGGCCAAGCAGGAAGTCTTCAGGCACGGATACGCGCTCGACGTTGGCGGCAGCCAGGTCGCGCAAATGCTTGGCGTTGATGCGCTTGTCTTTCTCGACAATAACCTTGCCATCACGATCGGTGATATCAAAGTGGGCGACTTCGCCCTTCCAGCGTTCCGACACGAATTCCAAGGTGCCGCCTTCCTTGTGGATTTCGAAATTGTCGAAATCCGAGAAGTACGCCAGAATGGCTTCGGGTGTCATCCCGATGGCCTTGAGCAAAATGGTGACAGGCATCTTGCGGCGGCGGTCGACACGGAAGAACAGGACGTCCTTGGGGTCGAACTCGAAATCCAGCCACGAGCCGCGGTAGGGAATCACACGCGCCGAGAACAGCAGCTTGCCCGAGCTGTGCGTTTTACCGCGATCATGCTCGAAAAAGACACCAGGCGAACGGTGCAACTGGGAAACAATGACACGTTCCGTGCCATTGATCACGAAAGAACCAGTATTGGTCATGAGCGGAATTTCGCCCATGTACACTTCCTGCTCTTTGACTTCTTTGACAGTGGGCTTGCTGACTTCGCGGTCCAGCAGAACCAGGCGTACCTTGGCACGCAACGGCGAAGCATAGGTCAGCCCGCGCAGCTGGCATTCCTTGACATCAAACACAGGTTCGCCAAGCACATAGCTCACGAACTCAAGCCGCGCCATTTGATTGTGGCTAACGATTGGGAAGATTGAACTAAAGGCCGCTTGCAGGCCCTCATCTTTGCGTTTGGAAGGTGTAGTATCCGCCTGCAGAAATGTTTTAAATGATTGCAGTTGAGTCGCCAAAAGGTAAGGGACGTCCTGGACGTCTTCACGCTTGGCGAAGCTCTTGCGTATGCGCTTTTTTTCGGTGAACGAATAAGGCATGAGCACTCCGACTCGAGGGTTACATGGGCCGTCAACCACGGCCCTGGTTTACGACTCCAGAAAACCCGATTCGGGCCAATAACCCGACCGGAATCAAGGGTTTTCTGGAAACGCAAAAGCCCGGGAAGGCCTTGGCGCTTCCCGGGCAAGCAAAAACAGCTTTACTTCAGTTCAGCCTTGGCGCCAGCTTCTTCAAGCTTCTTCTTGGCAGCTTCAGCATCAGCTTTGGCCATGCCTTCCTTGACTGGCTTTGGTGCGCCGTCGACCAAGTCTTTGGCTTCTTTCAAGCCCAGACCAGTGATTTCACGCACGGCTTTAATGACGCTAACTTTGTTGGCGCCGAATTCGTTCAATACGAGCGTGAACTCGGTTTGCTCTTCCGCGACAGCAGCAGCGCCGCCAGCAGCAGGTGCAGCAGCCACAGCGGCGGCAGCAGCCGACACGCCAAATTTTTCTTCCATTTCCTTGATCAGCTCGGACAAGTCGAGTACGGTCATGCTACCGATAGCGTCAAGGATGTCAGCTTTGCTTAATGCCATTTTTGAGAACTCCAAATATATATATAAAAACCAGGGTTGGTTGTCGCTCTGTTCGACGAAATCCGAAGGGCCTGCTTACGCAGTTTCCTTCTGATCGCGCACAGCCGCGAGGCCGCGAACGAACTTGGTAGGAACTTCGTTGAGCGTACGCACAAATTGCGTGACAGGGGCTTGCATCGTACCCATCAGTTTCGAAATCAACTCGTCGCGCGACGGCATGGTGGCCAAGGCCTTCACACCATCCTGGCTCAAGACGTTATTGGGCAATGCCCCGCCTGTGATAACCAGCTTGTCGTTGGTTTTAGCGAAATTGGCTAGTACTTTTGCCGCCGAAACCGGATCCTTGCTAATCGCGTAGATTAGCGGACCGGTCAACTGGGCCGAAAGTTCCTCGAAAGGAGTTCCGACAACAGCACGACGGACTAGCGTGTTTTTGAGAACACGCAGATACACACCCGACTCACGCGCAGTCTTGCGCAATACGGTGGCAGAGGCAACGTCCAGACCACGGTACTCAGCGATAATGACCGATTGAGCCTTTGCAACTTCTGCAGTGACTTCTTCGATGACTACCGCTTTCTCTTGACGATTGAGACTCACGGTTTGAACACTCCATCTAAAGACGCGCGGGAGGGTCCCTTGCGTCAACCGAATGCGGCGCACCTGGTCGAGTTCTTAAAAGAATTCTTCCATGGGCGCCGTCTGCGCTGGACTCATTCTGCAAGCAGTCTGAAATTAAGGCCCCGAGCTAACGTACAAAACGCCATGCCAAGGTACTCCAGCGGTCTTTGACAGCAATGTCTGGCGAACCCAGACACGGCCCAAAGTTCTATTTCCTGCGACTCGAAATCAAGCCGACAGGGAAGCTATTTCTACGCGTGCACCGCCGCCCATCGTGGACGAGACAGCGAGCTTGCGCATGTAAACACCTTTTGCTGCGGTAGGACGCGCCTTGTTCAGGGCATCAACCAGAGCAAGCAGGTTGGATTGCAATTGGTCCACTTCGAAGGAAGCGCGGCCTATCGTGGCATGAATGATGCCGGCCTTGTCGGTACGGTACTGGACCTGGCCTGCCTTGGCGTTCTTGACGGCGGTAACGACGTCTGGAGTCACGGTGCCGACCTTGGGGTTAGGCATCAGGCCGCGAGGACCGAGGATCTGGCCCAAGGCGCCGACAACACGCATTGTGTCGGGCGACGCAATGACCACGTCAAAGTCCATTTGGCCTGCCTTGATGCTTTCAGCAAGGTCGTCCAGACCAACGATATCGGCACCCGCAGCGCGGGCCGCCTCGGCTTTCTCGCCTTGGGCGAAGACGGCGACACGGACGGACTTGCCGGTACCTGCCGGCAATACGACCGAACCACGCACCAATTGGTCGGATTTCTTGGGATCTATGCCCAGCTGCACGGCGACATCGATGGACTCATTGAACTTGGCCGTGGCCGTTTCTTTGATCAGCGCGATGGCTTCAGCAACCGGATAAAATTTGTTGGGGTCGATCTTGGCAGCAATTGCCGCTGTACGTTTGCTCAACTTGGCCATGTTTATACCCCTTCAACCGTGATGCCCATGCTGCGGGCGCTACCAGCGATCGTGCGTACGGCAGCATCGAGGTCGGCGGCCGTCAGATCGGGCGATTTGGCTTTTGCAATTTCTTCGGCCTGGGCACGCGTAAGAACGCCTACCTTGTCCAGGTTGGGACGAGCCGAACCCTTTTGCACGCTGGCAGCCTTTTTGATCAGGACTGTCGCAGGCGGCGTCTTCATGATGAACGTGAAGCTCTTGTCTGCGTAGGCGGTGATCACCACGGGAATTGGCAGACCGGGCTCGAGGCCCTGAGTCTTGGCGTTGAACGCCTTGCAGAATTCCATGATGTTCAGGCCGCGCTGACCCAGCGCAGGGCCGATCGGGGGTGAGGGGTTAGCCTTACCAGCTGGTACTTGCAGCTTGATAAAGCCGACGATTTTCTTCGCCATGCTTAGCTCCTTGCGGGTTCAAACACCGGTCTGCGTATGGCAAGACCGGCTCCCCGGGGTTTAAAAAATCAGGTCTTTTCAACCTGACCGAAATCCAGTTCAACAGGTGTCGCGCGGCCAAAGATAGTGACCGATACGCGCACTTTGCTTTTCTCGTAGTTGACGTCTTCGACATTGCCGTTGAAGTCAGCGAACGGACCTTCCTTGACGCGGACCAACTCGCCAACTTCAAAGAGGACTTTAGGCTTGGGCTTCTCGACACCTTCTTCCATTTGGGAAAGAATTTTTTCGACCTCGCGGTCGGAAATGGGCGCGGGACGGTTACCGGAACCGCCAAGAAAACCAGTGACCCGATTTGTGTTCTTTACCAAATGCCAGGTTTCGTCGGTGAGATCCATCTCGACCAGCACGTAGCCTGGAAAAATACGCCGTTCTGTAATGGACTTCTTGCCGCCCTTGACTTCAAGGACTTCTTCGGACGGAACGAGGATGCGCCCAAAGGATGTTTCCAGTCCGGCGCGTTCAATACGCTCGACCAGTGCCTTGTGCACGCTTTTTTCCATTCCGGAATAAACGTGAACGACATACCAACGTTTGCTCATGTGTGCCCTTTATTTCCAGCCGAGCAGCAGGCCATAGATGACCCACTCAAGACCTTTGTCGACGATCCACAACAAGATACCCATCACGATGACGAACACGAATACGATGCCCGTCATTTGAGTGGCTTCTTTACGCGTCGGCCAGACTACACGCTTGACTTCGTTGTATGAATCGCGACCAAAACTGATGGTGCGACGGCCGGGTTCGCTGAACCAGGCAATAATTGCGGCGACGACCAGGCTGCCCAGAAATACGCCTACGCGCGCTATGACAGGTTGACCATCGAGCATCGAGTAGCCGACAATGCCGGCTACGATAACAAGCACCGCCAGACCCAGCTTGACGCGATCGGTGGTACTGGTAACGGTTACTGTGTTGCTATTCGACATATTCCGGCGAGTGGCGCCGCTGAACGCGGCTGCGATGAACTGACTGTGGCAGGGGCAGTAGGAATCGAACCTACAACCTTCGGTTTTGGAGACCGACGCTCTGCCAATTGAGCTATGCCCCTAGACCCCGAAAGGTGGTGACCAGCTTGGGCTCACCACCTTCTGAACTGATGCGAACCCGCACATTGCCGGCTCGCCATTCGATACTTTACTGCTTACTTGATGATGGTGGCAACAACGCCGGCACCAACGGTGCGGCCGCCTTCGCGGATGGCGAAGCGCAAGCCTTCTTCCATGGCGATGGGCGACATCAGGCTGACTTTCATCGACACGTTGTCACCCGGCAGAACCATTTCCTTGTCCGCTGGCAATTCGATTGTACCGGTCACATCCGTCGTACGGAAGTAAAACTGTGGACGGTAGCCCTGGAAGAACGGCGTGTGACGGCCGCCTTCGTCTTTGGACAGAATATACACTTCGGCCGAGAAGTCCGTGTGTGGCTTGATCGAGCCGGGCTTGGCCAGAACCTGGCCGCGCTCGACGTCTTCGCGCTTGGTACCGCGCAGCAACACACCCACGTTATCGCCCGCCTGACCCTGGTCCAGCAGCTTGCGGAACATTTCAACGCCCGTGCACGTGGTCTTGACGGTGTCTTTGATACCGACGATTTCGATTTCTTCACCGACCTTGACGATGCCGCGCTCGATACGACCGGTCACCACGGTGCCGCGACCCGAGATCGAGAACACGTCTTCCACCGGCATCAGGAATGCACCGTCCACGGCGCGCTCTGGCGTCGGGATGTACGTGTCCAACGCCTCGGCCAATTGCATGATGGCTTGCTTGCCCAACGGGCCTTCGTCGCCTTCCAGCGCCAGCTTGGCCGAACCCTTGATGATGGGCGTGTCGTCGCCAGGAAAGTCGTACTTGGACAACAGTTCGCGCACTTCCATTTCGACCAGTTCGAGCAACTCTTCGTCGTCGACCATGTCGGCCTTGTTCAGGAACACGATGATGTACGGCACGCCAACCTGGCGCGAGAGCAGGATGTGCTCGCGCGTCTGGGGCATTGGGCCGTCAGCGGCCGATACCACCAGGATCGCCCCGTCCATCTGCGCCGCGCCCGTGATCATGTTCTTGATGTAGTCGGCGTGGCCCGGGCAGTCAACGTGCGCGTAGTGGCGCGCTTGCGTTTCGTACTCCACGTGCGAGGTGTTGATGGTGATGCCGCGTGCTTTTTCTTCAGGAGCCGCGTCAATTTGCGCGTAGCCCTTGGCTTCACCGCCGAAGGCCTTGGCCAGCACCGTGGTGATTGCCGCCGTAAGCGTCGTCTTGCCGTGGTCAACGTGACCAATCGTGCCGACGTTTACGTGTGGTTTGGTACGTTCGAACTTACCTTTTGCCATGGCGGACTCCTGACGATGGAATAAAGCTATAAATAAATAAAATTTTTGGTGCCCATGACGCGGATCGAACGCGTGACCTCTCCCTTACCAAGGGAGTGCTCTACCACTGAGCCACATGGGCAACTACTTCGTTGCTATCTGCCATTTCTGGCAGAAATCAAAAACCTGCTGGAGCGGGTGAAGGGAATCGAACCCTCGTCATAAGCTTGGAAGGCTTCTGCTCTACCATTGAGCTACACCCGCGAGGGGATTCTATCCACCTGATCGTTCCACAATCGCCTCCAACATGGCAAGCGGCTGCAGTAAATAGGAGCTTCTGGTGGTGGGAGTTGGATTCGAACCAACGTAGACGCAAGGTCAACAGATTTACAGTCTGCCCCCTTTAACCACTCGGGCATCCCACCAAAAGCGAATTGCGAATTATGCAGACTTTTTTAGGCCGTGTCAAATGCTTACGCTGAAAATCAGCTATAAAACCACGTGGCTGTCACCAAAGATACAAATATAGGGATCCCGGGCACTCAGGCTTCGACAAACCGCGACAGACCCTGACGTTCTAGCAACGAATTCAGGTGCTCCCAGCCATGGAAGTCGATCATCAGCTGGCCGCGATTCTTGGCACCGATTTTGAGCGTGACGCGCGTACCCAAGTGATCAGACAATGCTTCTTCCATCCGCTTCACGTCGCCAGAATGGGCGACCGATTTGCGTACTGGCTTTGCGCCCTGCTCATCGGCCTCGCGGATGCTGCGGCCCACCAGTTTTTCAGTTTCACGAACGGAAAGACCTTTGGCAATCACCTCGTTCGCCAGGAGGATCTGGGTGGCTGCGTCGGTGGCCAGCAGCGCGCGGGCGTGGCCCATATCGATGTCGCCGGCCAGCAGCATGGTCTGGACCGGTCCGGTCAGATTAAGGAGACGCATCAGGTTGCTCGTGGCCGAGCGCGACCGCCCTATTGCCGCCGCCGCCTGTTCATGGGTCAGCCCGAACTCATCCAGCAGGCGGCGCACACCCTGTGCCTCCTCCAAGGGATTCAAGTCCTCGCGCTGAATATTTTCGATGAGGGCCATGACCGCGGCACTTTCATCGGGGACTTCTCGTACCAGAACCGGAACCTCGGTCAAACCGGCCAATTGGGCTGCACGGAAACGTCGTTCTCCGGCAATGATTTCGTACTTGCCGGCGTCCCTGCCATCCAGGGGACGCACCAGGATCGGCTGCATGATGCCTTGGTTGCGTATGGATTCGGCCAGTTCATTCAGGGCGCCTTCGTCCATGCGGGTGCGGGGCTGGTATTTGCCGGCACGCAAGACTTTTACTTTCAGTACGGAAGGAGCTCGTTCTTCCTGGGATTCGGATTTGCCAAAATTCTCCATAACCGGTACGTCTTCGCCCAGCAAGGCTTCCAGACCCCGGCCCAATCCTTTGGGTTTTCTTGTTGCCATTGTGTATTCCTCTTTCAGATTTGGTTAGCTGCGCGGACGTGCCTGCTGGCGCAAGGCTTCTTTCTTCATGCGCTTGATTAATTCATTGCCGAATTCGATGTAGGCCTTTGCGCCACGTGAGTTCTTGTCATACACGATACCGGGCAGGCCATGACTAGGCGCTTCGGCAAGGCGTACGTTGCGTGGCACAATCGCCTTGAATACCTTATCGCCAAAATGCCCTTCGATCTGCGCCGAGACTTGCTGCTGCAGCGTCACTCGAGCATCGAACATCACGCGCAGCAGGCCCACCAACTGTAATTGCGGATTGATGTTGCGATGCACTCGCTTGATTGTGTTCACGAGGTCGGAAAGCCCTTCCAGCGCAAAGTATTCGCACTGCATGGGAATGATGACGCCGTTAGCGGAAGCCAGCCCGTTGAGCGTGAGCAGGGACAGCGTCGGCGGACAATCGATCAGGATGAAATCATAATCATCCAGCACGTGCTCGATGGCCTGCTTGAGTTGCTGTTCGCGCTGGTCCATCTGAATAAGGTCAATCTCCGCGCCTGAGAGCTCGCGATTGGCTGGCAGCACGTCATAGCCGCCTGCTTCAGACCTGACACGGGCCTGGGCTATCGTGGAGTCGCCTATCAGTACCTGATAAAGGTTCTGTTCCACCTTATTCTTATCAATGCCGCTGCCCATGGTGGCGTTGCCCTGAGGATCCAGATCGATCAACAGCACGCGCTTGCGCAACAGGGCAAGCGCCGCAGCGAGGTTGATGGCCGTGGTGGTTTTCCCCACTCCGCCCTTTTGGTTTGCGATGCAGAACACGTTGGCAATGGCTGTAGTTATATTGTTATTCATGGAGTTCCTTGCGATTCAACCAGACCAGGCAACGCTGGGCATTCAATTCAGGGACATTTAACGTTTCGATATGGTGCGACCTCCAGTCGGTCAGCTGCTCCAGTGTATCGATCTCATCCGACGGCTCGCGACCTTTCATGGCAAGCAATTGTCCACCTGGTGCCACGTGCGGGCCGGCCAGCGTCGCAAAGTCGCGCAAAGACGCGAACGCCCTGGAGATAACGACATCAGCATCAAACGAAGGCAAGGTTTCAACACGGGCATGGATCGCATGCAGATTCGGCAGTTTCAATACGCTAGCGACCTGCCGCACAAATGCCGTTTTCTTTTCCACGGCGTCAACGCAATGGATCGTCCAGAGAGGCCTCATAATCGCCAAAACCACGCCGGGCAAACCGGCACCGGAGCCCACATCGACCACCAACGGCCTCGTCGATACTGTGTTTTTATCCAGTAAAAACGTGAGCGGTCCAACGACAGCCAGACTATCAAAAAGATGCTGAACCAGCATTTGCTCTGGATCACGCAAGGCAGTCAGGTTGTAGGTGCGATTCCAGCGTAGAAGCTGGAAAATGTATTCCAGCAACGCCGTTGACTTTTCCTGGTCAATATCGATGTTCAGGGATTTTGCGGCAGCACCCAATCGCTGCATGAAATCGTGTTCCGCCATTACGCCGCTTTCTTCCGATGCTGCAGGCGCTTCAAATGGATTAAAAGCAAGGATATGGCGGCAGGCGTAACGCCTGATATTCGCCCGGCTTGTCCCACCGTTTCAGGACGACTGGCTTTCAATCGATGGCGCACTTCGATGGATAGACTCGTTACTGCATCATAGTCGATGTCGATCGGAATAGGTTGCCCTTCCTGAGCAGACTGCTTGTCCACTTCTTCCTGCTGCTTCGCAACATAACCCGAATACTTCACCTGGATTTCAACCTGTTCGGCCGCAACTTTGTCAGTCAAACCCGGCCCTGCCAGTAACTCTCCGTCCTGGGCTGCCAGGTCCATGAGCGCTTTGTAGGACACCTGGGGCCGCTTCAATAAGTCATACAAGGAATATTCCCGTTCCACTTGTTTGCCCAGCAGATCCTCGGCGATATGCAGCGCAAGTGTCTTTGGATTTACCCAATTGCTTCGTAGTCGTTCAACCTCCGCATTCACCGAATCCCGTTTTCGGCAATAGGAATCCCAGCGCAGGTCGTCGATCAGCCCCAGTTTTCGGCCCTGCTCGGTAAGACGCAGATCTGCGTTGTCTTCACGCAGGCTCAAACGGTACTCGGCACGCGAGGTGAACATGCGATAAGGTTCCGTTACGCCACTCGTGATCAGGTCGTCCACAAGCACGCCCAAATAGGCCTCGTTACGCTTTGGACACCAACCCTCATTTCCTTTTGCTTGCCTTGCAGCGTTCACCCCCGCCAACAGCCCCTGAGCTGCGGCTTCTTCATAGCCGGTCGTCCCGTTGATCTGGCCGGCGAAGAACAGGCCGTTGATAGCGCGCGTCTCTAGCGTTGTCTTGAGTTCACGTGGATCGAAGTAGTCGTACTCGATCGCGTATCCCGGGCGCATGATTACTGCATTCTCCAGGCCTGGCAGTGTACGCACCATGGCGAGCTGTATATCAAAGGGAAGACTCGTTGATACGCCGTTCGGGTAGATTTCCCGAGTCGTAAGTCCTTCTGGCTCTAAAAATATCTGATGGCTGGCTTTGTCAGCAAATCGATGAATCTTGTCTTCAATTGATGGACAATAGCGGGGACCGATACCCTCGATGGTTGCTTCATCGCTGTACATCGGTGACCGACTCAACCCGGAACGCACGATATCGTGGGTCCGCTCGTTTGTATGCGTAATCCAGCAGGGCATCTGGCGTGGATGCATGTCCGCGCTGCCCATGTAGGAAAACACTGGCACGGGATTGCTATCGCCAGCCTGCGTTTCCAGTCTTGAAAAATCAATGCTTCGCGCGTCAATCCTGGGTGGTGTTCCGGTTTTCAAGCGGCCCTGCGGCAGTTTCATTTCTTTCAGTCGTTGACCCAGAGAAACAGATGGTGGATCACCGGCTCTACCCGCCGAATAATGATCTAGCCCCACGTGAATCAATCCATTAAGAAACGTGCCGGCAGTCAGCACTACCGTGCGAGCCCGGAACTTCAATCCAATCTGCGTTACGGCGCCTACAACCCTATTTCCCTCCAACATGAGATCATCTACAGCTTGCTGGAAGATCATCAAGTTGGTTTGATTTTGCAAAGTCGTACGGATTGCCTGACGGTATAGCGAACGATCGGCTTGAGCCCGGGTTGCCCTTACTGCCGGCCCCTTGGATTGATTAAGGATGCGAAATTGAATACCAGCATGGTCGGTGGCATAGGCCATTATCCCACCCAAGGCATCGATTTCTTTCACCAGATGACCCTTACCAATCCCCCCGATGGACGGATTACAAGACATCTGTCCTAACGTTTCCATGTTGTGAGTCAATAATAAGGTGGAGGCACCCATGCGGGCTGCGGCTAAAGCGGCTTCGGTTCCAGCATGGCCGCCGCCGACCACAATTACGTCGAATTCTTCTGGATAAATCATTTTTTACTCAAGCGAGTACATACACTAATTTGACATTATAACGCCGCGAACAGAGTTGTTTCACGTGAAACATGCGTTTTCACAACTATTACAGTTAAAGCATTCCCGAGAATACTCGTCGACTGTTTCACGTGAAACAAGATTTGCAGGTCTACAGACTAACCATCACAAGCCAACCATGTTTTATTCTGTTTACATGAGCGATATTTTGAAACGCACGGTACTTTCGTCGCTATTTGTAGACGCACATACGCGGACATTAATAAAAATCGACAGCAACCATCGGCTCCCCTAATTCCCGTGCGTTGTTTCACGTGAAACATGCTGAGAATTTGCCGTTGTCGCAACGCTGATCTTTAAGGGCAAACATAGGACTGTCCTGCGCCGTCCGAATTAAAACCAATTGAATGGCTAACGGAACGGGCGTGAAATATTAGTTCGTCGTTCGATTGCACCGTGCAGAGTTCGCGAGTCGGAAAGGTTTACCGCTATAACAGGTCGTCTCTCGACCGGTATAGCGATTTGGCCTGGAATGATTTAGCTAAAAGATTATGGCCCACACCAACTGGTATTCCATTAAATAGAAGCATACCGGCAAGCAAACTCCATGGCTAGTAGTAGCGTCCGCAATTCCGACCGGCAGGCCAAGATATAAAAAAATTCCCCACATACAGAAGCCTCGGACCCGGTAATCACATTGACGGGGTAGGACACTAACTGCACATTCCGTTTGAATTCCATATCGTCGAAAGATCGAACCAGTAAGATGCCAAATAGCCGTGGGCTATTTTGACAAAATAGTAGACATAAGAATCGGTTCACTCGCTGCCTTACGAAAAAGCAAGCCTGCCACGATGTTTCACGTGAAACACGCGATTAATGGACTCGTTTTAAAGGATAAGTCTGTGGATAACCTTCTCAATAACATGTTGATAGAGCCTGTAGAGCGTGCGGCGCCGCGGCTGTACCTCTACAATACGTAAACATGACATTCACACACATGAATCCTATAGCACATCGAGCAGGACCGATTGAGCTGCCATTCAACCTTAATAAATCGTACATACATGAAATTCGAATCCAAGCTTCCCAGGATAGGCACTAACATTTTCACCGTAATGAGTCAGCTTTCCATAGAACATAAGGCGATTAACCTGGGACAGGGATTTCCAGACTTCAATCCCTCTGCCAAGTTGCTTGAACAGGTTGTTAAAGCGATGAACGACGGCCACAATCAATATCCGCCCATGGCTGGCATTCCTGCTTTGCGAGATGAGATTTCAGCCAAGATGGAAACCTTGTACGGCCACTTTTATGAAGCGGACACTGAAGTAACGATTACCAGTGGTGCAAGCGAGGCGCTAATGGCCAGCATTCTGGCTTTTGTGCAGGCAGGTGATGAAGTGGTGGTTATTGAACCCTTCTACGACCTTTACGTGCCGGCTATTGAGTTGGCCGGGGGCAGACCTGTGATCGTGGCGATGCTGCCACCCACTAAAACAAATCCCTTGTACCAAATAGATTGGCAAAAAGTGCGTGCTGCAGTGACAACAAAAACGCGGATGCTGATCATCAATTTCCCGCATAACCCCACTGGAATCAATCTGGAAGAGTCCGATCTTGATGCGCTTGAGCGTATTGTGAACGACACAGGCATCATCGTATTATCCGACGAGGTTTACGAACACATTGTGTTCGACCAAAAACGGCATCAAAGCCTGGCGAGAAGAGAGGCGCTCGCCGCCAACTCCATTGTTGTTTCTTCATTCGGAAAGACTTACCACACGACGGGCTGGAAAGTCGGATATTGTTGTGCGCCAAAGGAGCTGTCAGCTGAAATACGTAAGGTACACCAGTTCATGGTGTTTACCGTGTCTTCTCCCATGCAGGTCGCTTTGGCACATTATATGAAGGATCCAGCGCCCTACATGGAGCTATCGAATTTTTATCAGCAAAAACGCGATCGACTCAGTCTTGGACTGGCAAAGACCCGTTTCAAACCCATGCCCAGCCAAGGCACTTTCTTCTTGCTTGCCGACTATAGCCAGATTTCAGACCTACCGGAAGCGGAGTTCGCACGCAAATTGACAACACAACATGGTGTAGGCGTCATACCAATGGCTGCTTTCTACGGCCGACCGGACGCTATTGAATCAAACCACCAGCTGATTCGTTTCTGTTTCGCCAAACAGGACAAAACGCTGGACGATGCGCTGGAAAAACTGGCGCTTGTTTGAAACCGGTGATTTTGCCAGCTTTGCCAACCAGGGGTCTTGTCTGTTCTGAAAAGCTTCAGGCCCCGACTCCTGAAGCTCGTTGAGTATAGATCAAGTGAACGAAGTATACATGGCAATCAACGGACTTGAACCGTCCTATTTGAGGATGAACTTGTCGTCGGTCTTAGTTGTTAATTAACTTTGTTATTTATAAAGATTAATACTAATGGGTGTCTGTGGATAAGTGGCATAACCCTAAAAAATGGCACGGTACCAAAGACTTAGCCCACTATGAAGCAGAGCATAAGGTCTGTTTGTCTCGGGGACCGATTCGGTACAACTTTTTCCGAAGCGTATTAAATTCATGTTATCCCCGACTCATCCACAGGCTGTGCACACTTATCGTATATAGGAGTTATCCACAGGACGATTCCGAGCAAAAGCCCTTTAAATGTTAGTAACTAATTGTAATTATCTATCGAGCAGCTATGTTTGCCTTCATACGCCGGGCAATTTCGCTGCTCAGTGCTTTTTGGAGTCCGGAGCTTTCGCCTTTTGTTAGCGAGTCGATCACCCCTTGTTGATCAGCCAGGGGCCGGTTCTGACTCAGTTTTTCCTTTGCTTCGATATCAGTGATGGTTATCTCAATACCAACGATGCTCCGCAACATCGCATCGATGTAATCCACCGGTGCGTCGTCGATGGACCATGGATTCGGCTGCGTCCTTTCATAACGTTCGGTTTGCAGTGTCAGGTGTTCAAGAAGCCATGCAGGATCGCTCTGGATCATCAGCGTTCCGTGCACATGAACCGCCACGTAATTCCATGTTGGCACTGCCTTGCCATTGCTGCTGGCCTTGGACGGATACCACGACGGGGAAACATAGGAATGAGGCCCCTGAAAAATGGCAAGTACCCGAGTGCCTTCCCCTAGCTGGGAAAACTCAGCGTTGCTCCTTGCAATATGCGCTTGCAGCACCACGTTCTGCCGGGCGTCTGTAGTGACCAGAAATGGCAGGTGTGTGGCAACAAGCTCGTCCTTACCCCCGGACACGAGCGTGCCAAAGGGATACTCGCGAATCACTTGGTACTGCGAAGCCTGGTCGGTGAGTTCGAATGCTTTTGGTGTGTACATGATTTTGCAGAAGTTTAAATAGTTGGAAAAACCTCGCCAGTATCGAAAAAAACCTGATTCTCGGGCCATTGCAAGGCGGCAAGTTTGAAGCGTGATGTGGTCAGGGGTCTGTTTGCCTTCCGGTCGCGCCACCGGGCGCCGACGGAAAAATCGACGCAGAAAACGTTGCGTCGTTTTCCATGCCAGGCCATCGATTCCACGTTTCTGAATAATTGACTGTATCGGGGGGATGCCTGGCCGCTGCGCATGCGGTGCATCCGCCAGTAATGGCCGATTACGACTGGTATTTCGTCCTCGTAGTCGTCCCACCAGCTCACACGATCAGAAAAACGCCACCGGTTGCCAGCGAAAAAGGGCGTGACGGCCTTTTGCTCGACACCGGAGGTCAGGACCTTAAGAGGGTTGACCATCTGCTGTGTGGCCTCATATTCGGCTATTGAATGCAGGAAAGGAGGAGGGGAGGTCTCGTCTTCGAGCTGTACTGCCCATTCTCGCTTTTCGTCGAGGTAGCGTTGATACAGGCCGGAGGCATCAGCCGTGGATTGGGCGAGGTTGTCCCATACACGGAACTGCCTGACCACATTGCCGATGGATACGGCGCCGATGGCGTCGATCGCGGGGGTAGTCCACGCCGCATGCACAATCCGTATGTCGTCCCGTTGCAACGCAATAGGCATGCCCTGCAGAAACTCGATGATGGCTGGTCGTTGCGCCGGTGAAGTGCGACGAAATGGAGCGTAGTTTTTCAGGTCGCGGTCATAGCGCTCGTCAAAAAACCATCCTGAACCGTCCTTGACGTCGCCAGTCAGCAAGTTCAGTTCATGATTTCCCAGAACTGTTTGCGCGTTTCCTTGCTGCACCAAGTGTTGAACCAACTGGATCACGCTGTGGCTATCGGGACCGCGGTCACATAGATCACCTACGAAAGCCAGCTTCCTATCCTTGCGATGCTGCCCGTTCCTGTCATAGCCCAGGCGCTCCAGCAAAGTCAGGAGCGCGGAATATTCGCCGTGAATATCTCCAATAATATCCAGCGGATTGTCGGGAAGCTTTTGTACGAGATGCATAGGAGAGGAATTGGCGTCGTAAAAGTTTCGAATTGGAGGCAACATGCCTGCGGTTTGAGTTCGAAAAGGGGGTAACGTATCGATTTTCGGGGTTTGCTTGTAGTTGTTTATTATTCTCTTATATATAGAGACTACTACTAATGGATGTCTGTGGATAAGTGGAACAACTTCATAATACCTTTCGAGAACAGCGGCTTGCCATTGTTTTTTGAGTAGGACAAGTTCTGTTTTCTCAGTGGAGGAATCGGGCATAACATTTGACGCGAAGCAGGACGGCACGCTTATCCCTGCTCAGTCCACATGCTGTACACACATCGCACCCATAGTGGTTATCCACAGGTGCACAAAGCTTCCAGTGTGTTGGCGTTGAATGTGGCTTAGAGCCTGGCGACAGGCCAGAGCCTCGTCAGGAATGCCGCCCCACAGCTCTGAATAGCGTATTGCTGGCGTAGGCCGTGTTCAGGAATTGGCGCGGCCCGCGAAAACGGTGCAGGCTGCATTCTTTTGCAAGACGAATGGCGGAACGGGCTTCTTATCGCGGGTGTAAAGCGGACGGAGTCGTAGCCGAATAGGCCGCCACTTCCCAATACAGAATAATTGATTGAGTTGTATCTTCTTGATACTGAATGGCTTTGTAGGAGGTCATTGGCTTGCTTGGAGCTATTCTTGGACCCAAAACACGGGTGTATCCCTTGATGGCTATCCAACACGCGTAGTGGATCATCTCTTGCCGCTTGCCCTACCGAAAGGGGTGTAAATGGGTTGTTTAATGACGGAAAGAGCATTTTTTGGGTGTAAATGGGTGTACTATTGGTTGCATGATTCGCACTGACTCCCTCCAAATTACCCCGGAAATTCTCGGCTTGATCGCCGGCATTGACGAATTCAAGGGTGCTTGGCGCGCCCTGGGCACGCTGGCGCCTGACCGGCTGTCGGCATTGCGACGGGTTGCCACCATCGAGAGCATCGGTTCCTCGACACGGATCGAGGGCAGCAGACTGTCGGACCGTGAAGTCGAACGCCTGCTCTCCGACCTGCAGATCAAGTCGTTCGAGACCCGAGACGAACAGGAAGTGGCCGGCTACGCCGAGGTTATGGAACTGGTTTTCTCGTCCTGGCAGGACATCGCACTGACCGAGAACCACATCCGGCAACTGCATCGCGACCTGCTGACCCACAGCGACAAGGATGCTTGGCATCGCGGCAACTACAAAGCCACCACCAACAGCGTCGCGGCATTCGATGAAGATGGCAAGCCGCTGGGTGTGGTGTTCGAGACCGCAACGCCTTTCGATTCGCCACGCCTGATGGCCGAATTGGTGGCCTGGTTCAACGAGGAACGCAGCAGCGGACGCCTGCATCCATTGCTGTTGATCGGCATCTGGGTCGTGGTGTTTCTGGAGATTCACCCGTTCCAGGACGGCAATGGTCGCCTGAGCCGGGTGCTGACCACGCTGCTGCTGTTGCAGGCTGGCTATGCCTACGTCCCCTATAGCTCGCTGGAAAGTGTGATCGAGCAGAACAAGGAAGCCTACTACCTGGCGCTGCGCCAGACGCAAGGCAGTATTCGCACTGACACGCCGAACTGGCAGCCTTGGCTGGTGTTCTTCCTGCGCGCACTGTGCCAGCAGGTACGTCGCCTGGAACGCAAGGTCGAGCGCGAGAAGCTGGTGCTGGCCAAGCTGCCGGACCTGGCATTGCAGATCGTCGAATTCACGCGCGAGCACGGCAGGATCACCATGGCCAAAGCCATTCGCCTGACTGGCGGCAATCGCAACACGCTCAAACAGCACTTCCGTACGCTGGTGGAACAGGGGCATTTGGTCCAGCAGGGTGGTGGGCGTGGGACCTGGTACGAGTTGGGCTGAGTTGCCTGCCAAATCCAGAAAGACCAATCGGACATCAGTATCATGAGTGAATACCAGTACTACGAATTCGCGGCCATCGACAGGCCGTTTTCCGCAAGGCCGAACTGGATTCTTTCGCCCGTTCGGCTGTACTGTCGGTTGAATCCAGCGATTCGCACTGGATCATCAGTTGGATGCTGGAGGAAAGCGAAGATTATGACCGCTTTGCCGAAGACGACGGCAGTGGTTGGATGCGCAGGTTGACTCCCTTGCGCGATGAGTTGATGCGTGGCGATTTGCGGCCTCTGTACCTGGGCTGGTTGGCTGCCGGCGATGCCTTGCACGATGACGTGCTGGAGCCGGAAGTGCCTTGTGGGTCGGCCGACCTCTCGCCAGCGCAGCAGGCCTTGGTCGAATTTCTGGAAATCGACCCCGATCTGCTTGAAGCCGCCAGCATGAGCAGTGCTGTGGCCACGTCGCCGCACGATGAAACGCTGCAAATATCCACTTGGCTGGATACCTGGCAGAAAGCGGATATGCAGGATGTACTCAAGACAATTGCATTGGGCCGGGGCCAGGAGGCAGAACGCCAGGTGAAGTCGCACTACGCGGCATGGCTCAAGGCACAACGCCCGACATCTTCGGGTGCTGCCCGACGCCAAGGGGCGGAATTGCGAGGACTGGCGCAATCGGCTGCCGCAACCAGGCGGGCTCGCGAAGCTCAGGCTCATGCAAAACGCGAGGAGGAACGGCGCCAGAAACGCGAGGGCGAATTACGCCGGATCATGGACTCGCCGGACAAATACTGGAAAGCGGCAAGTGAACAAGCATCTCGCGGAAGTGCATCCGGCTACGAAAAAACGGTCAGTCAGCTGAAGGTACTTGCCGAAGGGTATGCGTTGGTTATCAGCCCAGACGCCTTCGATCGCCAGTTGCGGCGCTTCCTTGTCCCTCACGCCAAGCGGGCGGCACTGTTACGTCGCTTGGCCGAAGCCGGCTTGTGGTCAGGATAAAGCGTAGGCGATGACAGGCCGCGACGACGAACTCGCCCACCTTCGTGCCGAGAACGCCCGCTTGGTCGCCCTGCTTGAAGCGCACGGCATCGCCTGGAAAGCGCCTGCGCCGATCCTCAAGCCCTCGGCAACCTTATCGTTGACCACAGACGAGAAAGCCACGCTCTTTGGCCAGTTGTTCCGGGGTCGCACCGACGTCTATCCAGTTCGCTGGGAAAGCAAGACCGGTAAAAGCGGCTACTCGCCGGCTTGTGCGAACGAGTGGCGTCCAGGTGTCTGCGAAAAGCGGCGCATCAAATGCAGTGACTGCCAGCAGCGGCAACTGTTGCTATTGACCGATCCGGCGCGATGGCCGTCAACCCATTCTGTTCATGCAGTGTGGTCCGATCCGCCATACCGCTGCCAAACCGGCTGGTGCGCTACAGATGCTGGAGTGTGTGCCACGCTACCTGCCGACGAAATCGCGAAGGTTTTTGCACAGGGAGGCAAGCTGCTGGCCTTGTCCGAACGGACCGATCATCTTGACGGCTTGCACGCCGCTCTGGTGGGGCGTGTCAAGCCCTTGGTCCTGCTGCATGGCCGCCAGTCGAAGAAACAACGCGCCAGCGTGATCGCTGCCTTGAATGCATTGGATGCCGATGTACCGCGCGTGTTGCTGGGCAGTGGCAGATTGGTGGGAGAAGGCTTCGACCACCCGCCGCTCGACACGCTGGTGCTGGCAATGCTGATTTCATGGAAAGGTACGCTGCAACAGTATGCCGGCCGTCTGCACCGGGAGCAGGCGGGCAAGCAGCGCGTGCGCATCATCGACTTCATCGACGCCGGACATCCTTCGCTGCTGCGCATGTGGGAACGGCGGCAACGTGGCTACCAGGCGATGGGTTATCGGATGGCGACTGCGGGGGAGTTGGTCCTGGAGTTACCAAGGTAGCGCATGCTTTTTGCTCCTGGTAATGAATACGGGTAGCACGCAGTTCAGATTATTTGCGGCGGCAGCGATGATGCTGGGGTGAGATACGCCCCAATGAATCCAACTCGTCCTTGGTCAAGTAGTTCTTGGCTACGGCCACATCGGTTTTCAGTATTTTTCCTTCGGGCACGTTCGCCCAGGACGGCAGCCCCATATGCGGCTTGCTGCTATCAGCCCGCTTGCGGATCAATTCTGCAGCGGTATGGCCGTGGATGGCGTAATGCAGTTTGTTCTGTACTTTGGCAAAGAATGCCTTGGTCGTTGGTGCGTCCTTGTTGTAATCCACGCTGGTGGCGTAGATGTCGGTGATCTTCTGGTAGAAGCGTCGCTCACTGAGGCGGATCTCGCGGATTTCCGCCAGCAGCCGCTCGAAGTAGTCCTCGCCTAGGAAGTTGCCGTTTTCCATGCGCTGACGATCGAGCACATAGCCCTTGATAGCGAACTCACGCAGGACGCCGGTTGCCCACTGGCGGAATTGCGTTGCGCGTATGGAGTTGACCCGGTAGCCGACAGAAATGATGGCGTCGAGGTTGTAGAACTGGGTCTGGTAGTTCTTGTCGTCACTGGCAGTTATCCGGAATTTCCGGATTACTGCTTCCGCGTCAAGTTCTTGGCTAGCAAAGATGTTCTTCAGGTGCTCGCTGACGGTGCGCACATCTACCCCGAACAGTTCGGGGATTTCTGTCCAGACTTGGTCGTTGCGATGTTTTGCAGATTTTGGCGAAACCCGTCTAAGAAGTCTTTGTCAATTTCCTCGAAGGTTAGTTCTTCCTGTCCATGGTAACGACGCAAGTGGTGACGCGTGGAAATCCAGATTGAATAGTTAGACCGACTGCCCATGGCCTTTTCATCGGTCAGCTGATCGAAGTAATCGAAAAAGCTTGCCGACAGTTTGCTGCGGTCATCCAAGCTATGTCGCGAAGATTCGCGCTCCAGTAGGCGCTTGGCACGAATAGCTTCGACTTTCAGTAGAACTGTCTTGTTGTTTTCCCGCTCTGCTGGATTTCTGGGCTTGTCATAGAGGAAGAGATTGAGTGGTTTGTACGAGCGTTTCTGCTCTCGAACCCCATCCTCGCCTGTCTTAGATCCATGGTAGTAGACCAGCCGCAATGCTCGGTGACCGTTTTTGTTGGGCTCTCGCTTCTGGATGGAAATTTTCACGTTTTGCTCCTTTTGTGCTCCGTGTGCTCCGAAACTCTAATCTCGGAGCACATTCGGAGCAAGTTAGGACAAAACACTTCAAACCACTTCGCATCGAATCAAACAGTTTTTATTATAAATCAGTACCTTACTTTTATTTGGTTTGATGCCTTTTGAGCTTTTTCGCCAATTCACTTCCCAATGCAAAAGCTGGAAAAAATTTCACCCAGCAGTTCATCGCTTGTGAATTGACCGGTGATCGCGCAGAGGTCCTCGTGAGCCAGTCGGAGTTCTTCCGCAAAAAGATCCAGTACACGGTCGTTCTGGCTTGCGTGTTCGGCGGCGAGTACCATATGGCCGCCGGCGCTATCCAATGCCTTCAGGTGGCGTTCTCGTGCGAGCCAGGGGGATTCGCTGCTGGGATTCCAGCCCGCAATGTCCAGCAACTTCTGGCGCAGCATATCCAGACCGGCACCGGTCCTGGCGGAAATGCCCAATGCCACGTCGGTGGCGGCGGACGCGAGCTGCGCTTCCGGCGCGTTGTGGTTTTTCCTGAACGGGGTATCGGTATCAGTCAAAGTCAGGAATGCTGCTTGGGCTCCAGCGTCCAGCAAATCGATTTTATTGAATACCTTGAGTACCGGTGTATGGGCAGGAAGGCGGTTCGTTATTGCCGTATCGAGCTCGTCGTTCTGGGCGCGCGCATCTTGCAAGTGAATGATGACATTCGCCTTTTCGAGTTCGGCCCAGGTTCGTGCTATGCCTATACTTTCGACAGTGTCGTCGGTCTCGCGCAGGCCAGCTGTATCGACAATGTGCAGCGGTACGCCCTGGATATGAATTTGTTGAATGACTTTATCGCGCGTTGTACCGGCGACGGGCGTAACGATGGCGATGTCGTCGCCGGCCAGTGCATTAAGCAAGCTGGATTTGCCAACATTGGGCTGGCCCGCCAACACGACATGCATCCCCTCGCGCAGGATCATGCCTTGTCGTGCCTGGACCGTGAGTGCATGCAGGTCGGACCGAATTTCTTCAAGCGTGGCATGGGCCTGGTACTTTTCAAGGAAGTCGATTTCCTCCTCGGGAAAATCCAGCGTTGCTTCGACCAGTATGCGCAGGCGCACGATTCGATCACCCAGCGCGTTGATGCGGTTGGAAAAGGCACCGCTGAGCGACGCCATCGCGCTGCGCGCTGCGGCAGCCGATGACGCATCGATCAGGTCAGCTACGGCTTCCGCCTGCGCCAGATCCATACGTTCGTTGAGGAAAGCACGTTGTGTGAACTCGCCTGGCTCTGCGTGGCGCAGACCATATTCTTCTCCGACTTCAAGGCAATGGTCCAGTACCCGTCGCAGTACGGCAGGTCCGCCGTGGCCTTGCAGTTCAAGTACGTCTTCCCCGGTGTACGAATGGGGGCCTTTGAAAAGCAGGGCAATACCGGCGTCCATGACGTTGCCATCCTTGTCGTTGAAGGGCAGGTAGTGGGCGTGGCGCGGCGTGAGCTGGACATTGAATAATCGAGCCAGCAAAGGTTCCATATTGCTGGCCGATATACGTACAACACCTATCCCGCCACGCCCGGGAGCGGTTGCAATGGCGATGATGGGTTCGTGAGATCGTAGGGTCATGGCAGCATGTGGCAAGGTTGACGAAAAGCGTACTATTATTGGCGCAGATGCTGGACAGTTTAAACATAAAAATCCAAGAGGAACCAACATGCCATACCTGATAGAAACCTATGACAAGCCACATACTCAAGCCTTGCGACAGGCCTTGCGCGATAAACATCTGGATTATCTGGAAGACAACAAGGAATTGTTGCTGGCTTGCGGTGCCAAGTTGGAAGACGACGGCACCGGAGGCACCGGTAGCGTCTATATCGTGGACCTGGAAACGCGAGCGCAAGCCGAAGATTTCGTGAATGCGGATCCGTTCGCAATCGGTGGTCTGTTCGAGCGTTCCGTGATCACGCGTTGGCGCAAGGCGTACCTGGACGGCAAGTCATATCTATAGGCGGTGCAAAGCCGGTTTGTCACGAATGCATCGGTACAGGCCGGTGGTTGACTCTACTCGCACAATGATAATTTGATGGAATAGCATCGATGGAAGCATTCGATTGGCAACGAATATTTTTTCACAAATTCCCTCTCGCTTTCCTGGCCGAGGTCACGCTGCGGGTAGCCATCGCCTATGTGCTGGTATTCCTTTTCCTTAAGGTTGCGGGGCGCCGGGGTATCCGGCAATTATCGGTATTCGAGCTGGTGATCATTCTGACGCTCGGCTCCGCGGCCGGGGATGTCACGTTTTATGAGGACGTTCCAATAGCACCGGTAGCGACCGTCTTTGCAGCCCTGCTGCTGCTGTATCGGACGACTACCTATGTCATGGGCCGCAGTTCGCGAATTGCTGCATGGATGGACGGTGTACCGATTACATTGATACGCGAAGGTCGCTACGAGATCGAGAATTTGTCCCGGCTCAACATATCGGAAGATGAGTTCTTCATGGAACTGCGCCAACAGGGCGTAGAGCACCTGGGCCAGGTCAAAATGGGCATACTCGAAATCGATGGCGATGTGAGTCTTTTCTTTTACGAAGACGATCTCGTGCAGGCCGGGTTGTCGGTAATGCCCCCCGAACATCGCCAGGATTTCACCCGGGTACCCGACGATGGTCTTTACGCCTGCAATCACTGCGGCCATACCCATGTGTTGAAGGCGCAGCAGGAATTTTCCTGCTCGCATTGCAGTCACGAATCCTGGTCCAGAGCACTGGCGAATCGTCGGGCACGTTAGCTTATGCCAAAGCCAGGATGGCAGCGGCCACGCCGGCGCCATAGGCTGGGTCAGCTTGAGTGCAGTGGCTTATATGGCGTTCCTGGACGTCTCTGGAAGCGCCCAAAATCGCGCGAGCGGTGTTTTCGAACAAGACTTGTTTCTGCTCATCGTTCATCAAGCGGAACAAGGCACCCGGTTGCGAGAAGTAGTCGGTATCTTCGCGATGATTCCAGTGATCAGCGGCACCTTCGATCGACAGCGGCGGCTCGCGGTAATCGGGCTGTTCTTGCCATTCGCCCTGTGTGTTGGGTTCATTCCCGGTGATGCGACCGTGGTTGCCATCCACACGCATTGCTCCGTCGCGGTGAAAACTGTGGAAAGGGCACTTGGGCGCATTCACCGGAATCTGGTGATGGTTGACACCCAAACGGTAGCGTTGCGCATCGCCATACGAGAACAGTCGGGCTTGCAGCATCTTGTCCGGTGAAAAGCTGATGCCCGGCACGACATTGGCTGGTGTGAATGCCGCCTGCTCCACTTCCGCGAAGAAGTTTTCAGGATTGCGGTTTAGTTCCAGGGTGCCAACCTCGATTAGCGGATAGTCGCCGTGCGGCCACACCTTGGTCAGGTCAAAGGGATTCAAGTGATACGTGGATGCCTCTTTTTCCGGCATGATCTGCACGTACATCGTCCAGCGCGGGAAGTCGTTTTTCTCGATGGCTTCGAACAGGTCGCGCTGCGAGCTTTCGCGATCGCGTCCCACGACCTGCGTAGCATCGGCATCGGTAAGGTTCTTGATGCCCTGCTGGGTTTTGAAGGTGAACTTGACCCAATAACGCTCGTTATTGGCGTTGATGAAGCTGAAGGTGTGGCTGCCGAACAGGTGCATGTTGCGAAAGCCCGTGGGAATGCCGCGGTCGCTCATGACGATGGTTACCTGGTGCAGCGCTTCTGGCAGGCCTGTCCAGAATTCCCAGTTGTTTTGCGCGCTGCGCATGCCGGTGCGCGGATCGCGCTTGACTGCGTGGTTCAAGTCAGGGAACTTCAATGGATCGCGGAAAAAGAACACCGGTGTATTGTTGCCAACCAGGTCCCAGTTTCCTTCCTCGGTATAAAATTTCATGGCAACGCCCCGGATGTCGCGCTCTGCGTCGGCGGCGCCACGTTCTCCCGCGACGGTGGAAAAGCGCATGAAGACGTCGGTCTGCTTGCCGATCTGTGAAAAGATCTTCGCGCGTGTGAACTGGCTGATGTCGCGGGTGACGGTAAAAGTTCCGTAGGCGCCGGCGCCTTTCGCGTGCATCCGGCGTTCCGGGATGACTTCGCGATCGAAGTGAGCCAGTTTTTCCAAGAGCCAGACATCCTGCAGAAGGGCGGGGCCGCGAGGACCTGCAGTCTGTATGTTTTGATTGTCGACGACCGGGGCGCCGGCGGCGGTGGTGAGCTTTGCCATTTTTTCCTTTTGCGATGCATGGGTGTAACGAATACAGACTTCAATGAGAACACGGATGCAGACGTGCCCCTTTGACGAATGTCGGATGAAACCCAGTGTAGGAGATGGCCGACGAAAGGTAAAATTGATTGATTGATTTAAATAAATAGTTAAATACTATCGACGTGTCCGGTGTGATCATGAAAATATGGACGGAATGGCGCTGATACCGTCTATGTCAAAACTTGCCAGTAAGCCCACCATCGACCACCAGTTCGGTTCCTGTTATATAGGACGCATCGTCAGAAGCCAGGAAGGCGATAGCATTCGCCACTTCCCAGGCAGTTCCCATGCGCTGCATGGGAACTTGCTGATTCCGCTTGCTGCGAACCTCATCGGGGTTGTTGTCGCTGGAAAACGCCGCGGAGACATTCTTCTGAACGCGGGGCGTGTCGATTAGACCAGGGACAACGGTATTGGCTCGTATGCCGCGACCGGCATATTCTTGGGCAATCATGCGCGTGAATTGAATGAGCGCCGCCTTGGTGACGCTGTAGGCCAGGTGTGGGTAACCGAGATAACGGATTCCCGCAACGGAGGAGATGGTGACGATGGCACCACCTCCGCGTTGCAGCATGCTTGGAATGATCAATTTTGAAGCAATGAGCAGACTTTGAACATTTACCTGATAAATGAGATCCATATCTGCGGTTTCTGTTTCGACAATACCGCCGATCTTTCCTATTCCCGCATTGGCAATATAAACGTCGATGCCTCCAAACTCGCTGATTGCACGTGCGACGGCTTGCTCTATGGAATGCTGGTCGGCCACATCGGCTTGGAGCGCCAGCGCTATACCACCGGTTTTTCGAATTTCTTCAGCCGATTCTTCCGCCGCTTGAAGATGCTTGTCCACAGCCACGATGCTTGCGCCCTGTCGGGCCAGCGTGACGCATGTGGCCTTGCCTATGCTCCAGCCAGGTGCGCTGCTTCCTGCGCCCGCCATGAATACGACTTTGTTGGCAAGTTTCATCACAATCTCCATTCCGTTTTCATGCTGCATTTCCAAGGCCGACCGTCATGCCGCCGCAAACATAAAGCACCTGGCCTGTGACGAATCCAGCGCGGTCGTCCAGGAAAAAGCAGGCGGCGTGGGCGACTTCGGCAGGTTCGCCCAAGCGCTTGACTGGAATGGCGTCCAGAATCCGTTGGGTTTGAGGCGCGTCAGGAGGGTTCACAGCAGTAAAAAGCTCGGTGGCAATCGGACCAGGACCGATGGCATTGACCGTGATGCCGCTGCCGGCAAATTCCAATGCCCAGGTCCGGGTCATGCCCAGGAGCCCCGCCTTGGATGCTGCATAGGCGGTCCGCTTTTCCTTGCCCAAGGCCGCGCGGCTGCTGATGTTGACGACACGGCCGAATTTTCTGGCCTTCATGGCCGGCAAAAATTGTTGCATGATGAGGATAGGAGCTTCGATATTGAGTTTGGCCACTTCGCGTACGTCGCTGATCGAGGTGCTTTCCAATAACGCGGGCTTGACCATGCCAGCATTGTTCACTACACGCAAGATCTCGTATTCTTGAGACAGGCGGTCAAGGGCATGCTCAAGAGCGCCCGTATCGAGCAGATCGATAGGAAAATGCTGCTCATTCAGGGAAAGTTGGCGTGGCGCCTGCCTATCCAGATTGAGGGTATGAAAGCCTTCGGCAGACAGCCGTTCAATGATGGCTTTACCAATTCCGCTCGAACCGCCGGTGACCAGAACAAAGTGTGGCATTTCTCTCCCTTTCGTTTTTGAATGCTTGTAAACCAGTCAGGTTGTGCTCTTCTTGACGTAGGGAATCGACTCGTCAATCGTTTCCCAAATGTAGCGCCCGGAAGGTATCCGCTGTTCTTCGGCGATATGGGACACCAGTCCGGCCGCGCGCGAAATGACGGCAAACCCACGCATAAGTTCGGTAGATACTCCTATTTCGCCCAACAGGGCGGCGACAGCACCCGTGGCGTTGATCGTAATGTGTTTACCGAACACCTCGTCGACAGCCTTGCCGAGCATAAGCAGGGCGTTGACATGCTCTTGGGACAATTCGGATTCTTTCTGCGCCAAGTGAACAAGCTTGAGCGAGCGTGGGTCGTCTGGCTTGTGCAGGTGATGTCCGAACCCGGGAAGATGTTGTTTATTTGACTTGTGTTGCTGCGCAATGTCCCTTGCCGTCTGCTCCGGGTTGGTTGATTCCAGGACTTTTTTCAGCAATTGCGAACAGTTTTCCATCGTTCCGACAAACTGGCTGCCCACGGCCAGAATTCCAGCGGACACAGCCCCCTGAAGATTTTCAGGCGCGCTCATGTAGATCAGCCGGGTTGCGATCGCGCTGGGCGTCAGGCCATGTTCCATCAAGGTGATCAGGACGGCATCCGTGATCCGCAAGTCGACCGCGCGCGGTGTGCGCCCCATGATTTGAGTAAACATGACGTCGGTGAAAGTGCGCTCACCAATCAGATCGTTGACGAGGTCTTTGTCGCGGTAGCTCATGCCGGTCAGGCTGTGCGCGCATAATTCGGTGGTCGGGGTGTGTTTCATCGAGTCTCCGTGCATGATCATTGAATGGCACTCAGGGTGCGGGATTGCGGGTTTAGTATGTGTTCTTTAATGGCTGTCTTCAGGACCTTCCCAACGGATGAGCGTGGCAGGCTGGTGTAAAAGTAGATGTTTTTCGGAGTCAGAACCGGTCCCAATTTTTCCCGTACAAACGCCTTGATCTCGTCGGGAGTCGCGGCAGTGCCCGGTTTGAGTTCAATGGCCGCATTGACCGTTTCGCCCCATTTATCGTCGGGCATTCCGAACACGGCGGCTTCATGTACTGCATCGTGCAGCGACAGCGCGTTTTCGACGTCGACGGGGTAGACATTGAAGCCGCCCGTTATGATCACATCGCGCAGACGTTCTTTCAGGAACAGGTAACCTTTATCGTCCAGGTAGCCCACATCGCCGGTATGCAGCCAGCCGCGCTTGATGGTCTCATTGGTTTTGTCCGGTAGATTCCAATAGCCTGTCATCACCAGATCGCCCTTGATAGCGACCTCACCCAGTTGCCCCGGCGGCAACTCATCGCCACCGGGGGACAGGATGGCAATTTCTGTCAGCCATGTCACGCGGCCAACCGATGCACGGTATGCGGGATCGGCGAGTTCATCTGGAGCGAGCAAGGTGGCAATTTGAGGGGCCTCCGTCTGGCCGTAAGTGGTCGCAACAACTGGGCCGAAGAAGGTTTGCGCATGGCTGATTTTCTCGGTGGGCATGGGGGCGCCGCCATAAATCATCAGACGTAGTGAATGAAAGTCGGCCGGGTTTACCTCTGGGGCTGCGATGAGCTTGTAGATCAAGGTCGGGGGCATGAACGTCATGGTTCCGCCCTGGCTCTTGAACGCATGGACAATGTCGCTGGCCGAATTGGAGGCGCATAGCAGCAAACAGCCTCCCTGAGCCAGCAGCGGCATGACATAGGTGCCCGTTCCATGGCTGATGGGCGCACAGATGACGAACTTGTCGTCGTGGGTGATCTTCCAGCCCACGATCTGATTGATGATACCGGCTACCCAGGCGCGATAAGGTTGCATCACACCTTTTGGAATACCCGTCGTGCCGCCGGTAAATTTGATTGCCTGGGTATCGTCACGTGACAGTTCGTGGCGCGTGGGCGAGGCGGCCCGGTACGTTTCGACCAGGCCAGCAAACTCGGAGAACGACAGCTTGGCGCTCGCATGACTGCTGATCAATTCGTCGCCGGTCTCGTCAACGATGATGACGCTGGGTTCGGTGGTGTCCAGGATACGCTTGATTTCAGACGAGGTACTGCGATAGTTCAGCGGTACCCAGATCTTTCCCGCCGCCAGGATGGCGAGCATGCCAACGATATAGTTCGCCGAGTTGGCCGCACAGAGGCCCACTCGTGATCCCGGCGAAGGATCACGGAACTGCAACGCTACGGCAAGAGCCCTTACCCTAGTCGCCAGTTCGCCATAGGTGATGCGGTCCTGCGGACTTTCAATGGCGATGCGATTCGCGTGTAATTGGGCTGCTCGATAAAAAAAGTCTATGGGAAACATGGTGGCGGGGCGCCTTATACAGGTAGGGGGTTCTTGGTGTTCGATCAGTTGGCCTTGATATTCGCCTTCTCGACGACAAGTGCCCATTTATCGACTTCGGATTGCGCGTATTGCCTGAAGCTCTCCGGTGAATTGGGTGGCGGAGGGGCCGTAAAACCGTTAGTTTGGTACGCTTTTATGACTTCCGGTTTTTTCAGTGCATCGTTCAATGCCTGGTTGAGCGTTTGTATGATGGAAGCCGGCGTGCCCGCCGGTGCATTGATACCGAACCATGACTGGACGAGGAAGTCCTTGACGCCTTTCTCCGCGAAGGTGGGGGTGTCCGGCAGGGCATCGACGCGATTCGCTGTAGTGGTGGCAATGGGTCGCAAGGTGCCTGCCTTGATATGTGCCAATGAAGAGGGCAAGTTGTCGAACATGGAATCGACCTGGCCGCCTAACAAGTCGGCAACGGCCGGACCACTACCACGATAGGGAACGTGGAGTATGTTGGTACCGGTCTGGATCTTGAACAGTTCACAAGACATATGGATAGACGATCCTATTCCGGACGACGCGCAGGTGAGGTCGCCAGGATTCTTCCTGGCGTAATCGATGTATTCGTCTACGGTCTTGAAGGGCCGCTTCGGATTGACGACCAGGACATTTGAAATTGTCGCCATCATGCCGACGGGTTCGAAGTCCTTCATGAAGTCGTAACGGAGGTCTTTGTACAGGGCCTTGTTGATGGTGTTGGCGATAGTACCCACATAGAGGGTGTAGCCATCGTTCTTCGCTCGGGAGACGTATTCCGCGCCGATATTGCTATTGGCTCCGGCCCGGTTTTCAACGATCACGGTTTGCTTGAGCTCTTCCGATATTGATTTGGCAATAAGGCGCGCAAGTATGTCGGTCGCGCCGCCTGCCGCGTAGCCAACCACCATAGTGATGGGACGTGCCGGATAATCTGTCTGGGCGATTGCCGACGACGCACCCAACATCATGGCAGGCATTGCGGCGCTGAAAATGCCTATATTGAGGAACAGCTTCTTCAATGCGAAGGTCATGGTTGTCTCCGTTTGTCTATAATTTGAACATCAGTGATGACTGCTGAGGTATCCTATACGCAGGGACGGAAAGGAACAAACAATTTTGTCCATAATTTGGACAAACGATTCGGATCGGATTATGAAAGAGACAGGGCCGAAAACGTTCAGGCGCGGACTTCAAATCATGGAGGTGCTGCGAACTGCCGGGGATGATGGATTGAGAATCACCGATATTGCCGCCATTACTGGAATTCAGCGCACCACGGTTTATCGCTTTCTTGACGTGCTGATCGCCCATGATTACGTGAAGCCGACAGCTGATATGCGTACCTTCGTCTTCAACCATTGCCGGTTTGCAGGCGGACCCACCATCGCACACAGTATTGACCGCTTGAAGCCCGTGCTTGCCCGTATCAGCGCCCAGACTGGCGATTCGTCGTTTCTGGTACGCCGTGAAAATGGCGACTCATTATGTGTGCACAGGGAACTCGGTTCCTATCCTGTGCAGGTGCTGTCCGTGACGATAGGGCACAAGCAGCCTATGGGCGTTGGCGCGGCGGGACTCGCCTTGCTGGCCAATTTGCCCAAAGAAGATATCCGCCAGATACTCGACCTCAATAGAAGCCGTCTGCCTACGTTTGGGGGCATGACCTGCGAGCAAATGGAAACCTTGATCCGATCGACGCTGGAGCGCGGATGGTCTGCCGTGGGAAATGCGGCAGTTCCGGGAGTATTGGGCGTCGGAGTCCCGATACCGCAGCGGTCGGGCCACCCCACCTTTGCAATCAGTGTGTCCAGCGTTATGGACCGCATGCCACTGAAGCGCCAACGCTTCATCGTCGAATTGATAAAGAAGGAGCTTGCATTAATAAGCTGAACCTGCGGTTGCCGCAGAACGAAAGGGGCGCCCGCAAGGCGCCCTTTCATTTCACGTCAACGAACGCGCCTAGCGCGCCCCTGCTGCCGTTTCCTTGTCGAGCTTGTGCATGATGTAGCGTTGTTGAGCGATGGAGACCGCGTTATTCACGCACCAGTAGAGCACCAGACCGGCAGGGAACAAGAACATCATGCCACCGAACACCAAAGGCATGATCATCATGATCTTGGCCTGGGTCGGATCGGGCGGCGTAGGATTGAGCTTGATCTGCAAGAACATGGTGGCCATCATGAATGCCGGCAGAATGAACCATGGGTCGCGGGCGGCCAAGTCGTGTATCCAGAGTATCCAGGGTGCTCCGCGCATTTCGACGCTACCCAGCAGCACCCAGTATAGTGAAATGAACACGGGAATCTGCACCACCATGGGCAAGCATCCCCCGAGCGGATTGATTTTCTCTGTCCGGTACATCTCCATCATGGCCGCGTTCAACTTGGCCTTGTCGTCGCCAAATTTCTCGCGCAAAGCCTGCATGCGTGGAGTTACCTGTTTCATTTTGGCCATGGAGCGATAGCTTGCCGCCGACAAAGGATAGAACACCAGCTTGATCAGCAGAGTAAGCGCGACGATGGTCCAGCCCCAGTTGCCGAGTATGGCATGCAGCCAAGTCATGATCTTGAACAGCGGCTTAGCAATGATGGTGAGCCAGCCATAGTCGACCACAAGCTCAAGGCCGGGGGCCAGCTCGCTCATGGCTTTTTGATCTTGCGGACCCACCCAAAGATCGGATTCGACGACCTTGTGTTGGCCTGGCTCGATCGTGCCTACTGATTCAATGCTGCGAATGGCATACAGGTTTTCGCTCAGCCGCAGTGCTTCGTTATGGCGAACCGCGGTCTCCGTAGGCACCCAGGCGGTGGCGAAGTAGTGCTGCACCATGCCTATCCAGCCGTTGTTGGCTTCCTTGGTGTAGCCGCTTTTGCCTTTATCGATGTCAGAGAATGAGACTTTCTGGAATTTTTCCTCAGCCGAGTAGAGCGCTGGACCGGTAAAGGTGCTGTAGAACGACGAGGTATCCGGGGGATCATTGCCGTCTCGTACCAGTTGCAAATACAAGGCGGGGGTGACGGGTTTGGTATCCAGGTTGTAGATGTCGTGCTTGACGTGAATATCGTAGCGGCCTTCATGCAAGGTGTAGGTCTTGACGACCCTGACACCATCGGATTCAGATTCGAAAACCACATTCAGCGCGTCACCGACAGTATCTTTCGAGACCAGCTTGAACGGTGTCAGGTGCGTGGGATAGCTGGCGCCAGCGGGGGCGCCGATAACGCCAGACTGGGCCAGGTAGACCAAGGAAGCGGAGTTGTCCAGGAGCACCATGGGGTCGCTGGAACCTTCGAAGCCCGTGTACTTCAGCAGCTCGGCCTTGACCAGCTGCGCGCCCATCGTATCGAAGGTGAGATCGAATACGTCGGTTTTCACGTTGACCTGCTCGGACGTGCTGGCCGGCTTGCCAGGGCCGCCTGGGACCGCTGTATCGGTCGCTGCGACCGGGGCGCCGGGCGTTCCGGCAGGTGCCGTGGGAACGCTGGTGTCCGCAGGCGCGGCAGGTGTCGGCGCCTGTCCAGTCGTTTGAGTGGCTGGTGGAGTGCCGCCGAACAATGAAGGCTTGCCGTTATGGACTTGCCAGTTGTTCCACAACAGCAAGAGCGAGAAGGAAAATATCATCCAGAGGATGGTGCGTCGGATATCCATAGCGCCTGTTTCAAGTCAAAGCTGAGCAAAGCCCAACAGTTTAACGTAGCTCAGCTGAATCGCAGATGAGCAGAAGATAGTTCGGAAAAGTTTCGGCAGGAGGGCAGTTTAAGGCAACTTGCCACTGCCGCCGGAATCTTTTTTCGGTTCTGGTACCGGGTCATAGCCGCCATGGCACCATGGATGGCAGCGCACAATACGCCGAGTTCCCAGCCAAAGCCCTTTAAGGGGACCATGTGTCTCGATCGCCTCGATTGTGTAGTTGGAACAGGTGGGCGTAAAGCGACAGCTTCGGCCAACCCAGGGGCTGAGGAAATACCGGTAGAACCGGATGGGTGCGATAAGCAGTGCCTTGATCATCTCATGGCGCGGTTCAACAGGGCGTCGATTTCGCTACGGACCAATGCCTTGAGTTCGGTCAGCGTAAACGGCCCGACTTTGGAATGCAGGCGAAACACCAGGTCGCGCGCCGGAAGCTCATGCCTTTTCTGCCGGAACGCTTCCCGTATGACCCGTTTGATGGCGTTTCGGGTGACAGACTTCGCCGCATAGCGCTTGGCAATGACGAGCCCCAGCCTGGCGCAGATCGGCTCTGAACCTTCAGGTAGATCGCGCGGCGTAGTTACAACGAACAACGCCCCTCTGGCAAGTCGTTTGCCTCTAAGGGCAGACGCGTATTCCGAGGGGCGATGCAGGCGTGCCGCAGCAGGAAATGTGGCGCGCATAAAAGCAGGCGCCTGCCGTAGCTATCGGCTGGCGCAAGGGCTTTTATTGGCTATACGGCCAGGCGCTTGCGGCCTTTGGCACGACGCGCATTGATAACGGCACGGCCGCCACGCGTTTTCATGCGGACGCGAAATCCGTGGGTACGCTTGCGACGGGTGACGGAAGGTTGGAAGGTGCGTTTCATTGGGGATCCAAAATAAAAGAGCTACCTGAAACTGCCACAAGGTTAGTCTGTGACATCGGTTGCAGGTGTTAAAAATTCGTGTAAAGCTCACCATTTCATCAAATTTTGATAGTTTAGTCAAATGGTTAGCACAAGTACTAGCCAGGAATCTTGTCGCACCTTGTGGATAACTAGGGTCTCAACAGGGTAGAATCGAGGTTTACAGAAGTGGTGGACATGAAAGATTTCTGGCAGACCTGCGTCCAGCGTCTGGAGCAGGACCTACCTTCACAGCAGATTAGTGCCTGGATACGCCCATTGGTTCCCCTTGCTTTCGACGAAGCTCAAGCGGTGCTTCGAGTCTCTGCGCCCAACCGATTCAAGCTGGACTGGGTGCGAAAGAACTTTGCGCACCAAATCGAAACGCTTGCCACCGAATGGTACGAACGCCCGGTACAGGTTGTCTTTGAACTCGCGGGCGCGGGGGCATCGCCCGCGCCCGCTCGCAGCGGCCCCGCTGCACGCCTGGGCGCAGGGCCAGAACCAGGGCCAGACGACGCAAGCGGTCAGGCCGCGCCAGCCGCGCCGGCCGCCACAAGAGTCAACTCTGGCGCCAGTGCCGCCGCAGTGGAACTTGCGCACGATCGCTCGCGCTTGAACACCGACCTGACTTTCGACAACTTCGTCACGGGAAAAGCCAATCAGTTGGCCAGGGCCGCTGCGCTCCAGGTGGCCGAGAACCCCGGCGTTTCGTACAACCCCCTGTTCCTGTATGGCGGGGTCGGGCTGGGCAAGACGCACCTTATCCATGCCATTGGAAATGCCTTGCTGGCGAGCGGCAAAGGAGCCCGGATCCGATACGTGCACGCCGACCAATATGTGTCGGACGTGGTCAAGGCCTATCAACGCAAGGCGTTCGATGAATTCAAGCGCTATTACCATTCGCTCGATCTGTTGCTGATCGACGACATACAATTCTTTGCAGGCAAGAACCGCACCCAGGAAGAATTCTTCTATGCGTTCGAGGCCATGGTCGCGCAGCGCAAGCAGATCATCATCACCTCCGATACGTATCCCAAGGAACTTGCCAATATTGACAGCCGGCTCATCTCCCGCTTCGATTCGGGCCTTACCGTAGCCATCGAACCTCCGGAACTGGAAATGCGTGTGGCCATCCTGCTGCGCAAAGCCCAGACCGAAGGCGTGACCATGCCAGAAGAAGTCGCGTTCTTTATCGCAAAGCACTTGCGCAGCAATGTGCGCGAACTCGAAGGTGCGTTGCGCAAGGTATCGGCCTATGCTCGCTTTCATGGGCGCGAAGTCCTTACGGTCGATGTCTGTAAAGACGCCCTCAAAGATTTGCTGTCGGTGTCCAACGGACAAATCACAGTCGAGAATATCCAGAAGACGGTCGCCGATTTCTACAAGATAAAAGTGGCCGACATGTATTCCAAGCGTCGCCCTGCCAATATTGCAATGCCGCGCCAGGTGGCCATGTATCTGGCTAAAGAATTAACTCAAAAGAGCCTGCCGGAAATCGGCGATTTATTCGGCGGGCGCGATCACACCACCGTGCTCCATGCGGTGCGGAAAATTGCCGACGCAAGGTCCAAGCAGACCGAGCTCAATCATGCTCTTCACGTACTAGAACAAACCTTAAAAGGATAACCATGCAACTCGTACAAGCGACTCGTGATGCATTGCTCAAACCGTTATCGACGGTGGCTGGAATTGTCGAGCGCAGGAATACTTTGCCCATCCTGGCAAATATCCTGTTGCGAAAGGAAGGCAAGAGCGTCGCATTCATTGCCACTGATCTCGAGGTTCAAATTACCACGCATGCCGAGTTCGGTATCGGTGATGAAAACGAGTCCACGACGGTTGCCGCACGCAAGCTGCTTGACATACTTCGGGCGCTGCCTGATACGGGTGATGTGAAGCTTGGGCTGGCCAGTGCGAAGTTGTCGGTGCAAAGCGGTAAAAGCCGGTTTGCCTTGCAAACCATGGGCGCCGCTGAATTCCCCACGCTGGCTCAGCCGGAACAGTGGGATATTTCTTTTACATTGCCGCAGAAAACGCTGAAGCATTTATTCAACATGGTGCATTTCGCCATGGCCCAGCAGGACATCCGGTATTACCTTAATGGTTTGTTGTTCGTGTTCGAGCCCGGCTTTGTGCGTGCCGTAGCGACCGACGGTCACCGCCTGGCACATAGCGGCGCGGTCGTCGAAGGCATCGCTTCCAAGCACGACGTCATCGTGCCGCGCAAGACGGTGCTTGAAATGCAGCGTCTGCTCACCGATACCGACGAACCGGTGTCCATCGACGTTGCAACTGGCCAGATTCGTTTCCGCTTCGGCGATGTCGAATTGGTATCGAAGCTGGTCGAAGGAAAATTCCCCGACTTCACGCGGGTGATTCCCAGCAACTACACGCGCCATTTTTCCATCAGCCGCGAACTATTGCAGGGCAGCCTCCAGCGCGCCGCCATTCTGACGACCGACAAGCTGAAAGGCGTCCGCCTGCAGCTGTCCAATAACCAGCTCAAGGTTTCTTCCACCAACGCGGAACAGGAAGAAGCTCAGGAAGAACTCGATATCGACTACAGCCACGAGCCACTGGATGTTGGTTTCAATGTCAGCTACCTGCTCGACGTTCTGGCTAATGTCAAAACCGAAACCATTCAGTGGTCGGTCCAGCCCGACGTCAATGCATCGGCGTTGATTACATGTCCTGACGACGAGCAGTTCAAGTATGTCGTCATGCCAATGCGCATTTAGATTCCCTGAATTTACGTCGCAGGAAGTGTGCCCGGGCGAGCCAGCCCGGCACACTTCAACAGCCGCAAGGCTTACATAAAGGTTTTCACAAACTATGTCAGATCTACCCACGAATGTTGCCGTTGACGGATACGGCGCCGACTCGATCAAGATGCTCAAGGGGCTTGAAGCAGTTCGCAAGCGACCCGGCATGTACATTGGCGATACCTCCGACGGAACAGGACTCCACCACATGGTGTTCGAAGTGGTCGATAACGCCATCGATGAAGCGCTGGCCGGCCATTGCGATGATATCGTCGTCACCATACACGCTGACAACAGTATATCGGTCGCCGATAATGGACGCGGTATCCCGACCGACATTCATAAGGACGACGAATTCCACCGTAGCGCCGCTGAAATCGTCATGACCGAACTGCATGCCGGCGGCAAGTTTGACCACAACTCGTACAAGGTTTCGGGCGGTCTGCATGGCGTGGGCGTGTCGTGTGTGAATGCCTTGTCCGAGTGGTTAAAGCTGAGCATTGCGCGCAATGGCGAAATGCACGAAATGGAGTTCAACCGCGGCGCGCGGGTCGAGCCGTTGAAGCTTACCGGCAAGACCGACCAAAAGGGCACGCGGGTACAGTTCCTGGCCGACACCCAGATCTTCGAGAACATCGAATACCATTACGAAATCCTGGCCAAGCGCCTGCGCGAACTGTCATTCCTGAACAATGGCGTGAAAATCCGCCTCATCGACGAGCGCAACGGCAAAGAAGAAAATTTTGCCTTCCTGGGCGGCGTAAAAGGTTTCGTCGAATACATCAACCGCACGAAAACGGTGTTGCATGCCAATGTGTTCTCGGTAAGCACTGAATCTACCGTTGGCGAGACCACCGTCGGGGTGGATGTGGCGATGCAATGGAACGACAGTTACACCGAAACCGTGCTGTGCTTTACCAACAACATTCCCCAGCGCGACGGTGGCTCGCACCTGACAGGCTTGCGCGCTGCCATGACACGCGTCCTGAACAAGTACATTACCGATAACGACATGGCCAAGAAGGCCAAAGTCGATACCACTGGCGACGACATGCGCGAAGGCTTGGCCTGCGTATTGTCGGTGAAAGTTCCCGATCCCAAGTTCAGCAGCCAGACCAAGGACAAGCTGGTGTCCAGCGAAGTCCGCCCCGCCGTGGAAGAGGCCGTAGCCCGTACGCTGGAAACGTGGCTGCTCGAGAATCCCACCGACGCCAAGGCCTTGTGCAACAAGATCATCGACGCGGCGCGCGCGCGCGATGCGGCCCGCAAGGCCCGCGAGATGACACGCCGAAAAAGTGTGCTGGAAGGCGCCGGATTGCCCGGCAAGCTGGCAGACTGCCAGGAAAAAGACCCCGCCTTGTGCGAAATTTACATTGTCGAGGGTGACTCCGCAGGCGGTTCGGCCAAGCAAGGCCGCGACCGCAAATTCCAGGCTATTCTGCCCTTGCGCGGCAAAGTCCTTAACGTCGAAAAGGCGCGCTTCGATCGCCTGATCACCAGCGAGCAGATCACCACGTTGATTACCGCGCTGGGCACCAGCATTGGTCCCGATTTCAACATCGACAAGCTGCGCTATCACCGCATCATCATCATGACCGATGCCGACGTCGATGGCGCCCACATTCGCACGCTGTTATTGACGCTGTTGTATCGCCAGATGCCCGAATTAGTAGACCGGGGCCACATCTATATTGCCCAACCCCCCTTGTACAAGGTCAAGGTCGGCCGTGAAGAGCGTTACCTGAAAGACGACGCGGAAGAAGCCCAGTTCATGCTGCAGGTGGCGCTGAAAGACGCGGTGCTGATCCCCAAGGATGGCGCCAACCCGATCAGCGGCGACGCGCTGGCTGAACTGGCCCGTCAGTACATCATGGCCGATGGCGTCATCAGTCGCCTCACCAAGCACATCGACATGGCGTCGCTGTCGGCCATGGCTGAAGGCGTGGAGATCAACCTGGACAGCGCTGAACAGGCCGCCGCTTCCGCCCAGCGTCTGCAGGATGCGATTGAAGATCCTTCGATTCCAAACGGCGTGAACGTCATTGTGGACGAGAACGATGAGGGCGACTCCTGGCGCCTCGTCGTCAACCGCATGCATCACGGCAACGTGCGCGTCAGCATCTTCGATCGTACCTTTGTGCGCGGCGCCGACTATGCCATTCTTTCCAAAGCCGCCAAGACCTTCCTTGGCCTGATGGGCACCGGCGCGCTGGTGGCACGTGGTGAAGGCGAGAAGCGTCGTGAAAAATATGTTTCCGACTTCCGTGAAGCCATGCAGTGGTTGCGCGGCGAAGCCGATCGCAGCATCAGCAAGCAGCGCTACAAGGGCCTCGGCGAAATGAACCCCAGCCAGCTATGGGAAACTACCATGGACCCCAAAGTGCGCCGCTTGTTGCGGGTGCAGGTAGAGGACGCCATTGCGGCCGATGAAGTGTTTACGACGCTTATGGGTGATAACGTGGAACCGCGCAGGGCGTTTATTGAGGAGCATGCGCTGCAGGCCAGCAATATTGATGTTTGATGGTGTTGTAGAAACACCCATAAGGTGAGAATCTGACGGCCATAACCTGAGAAGGCTATGGTCCTCTTGCTTCTAATAGATTGATTTAATGGGTGCGGAAGTAGACTCGAAATTGAAAGCATAAGAGGGTAGGTTTTTGTCGTTTTTATGTATAGCTCATGTGATACTCCCTTCGTGGAGTACCCCAACAAAAAAAGCGACCCCGATGAGTCGCTTTTCCTGAAAATGCCAAACCACGCCTATTTAGGCGCTGTCTTCCTTTGACTTCCGATTGTGAAGTGGGGAAAAACTCAAGAATCGGTCAATGAACTGATCTACCTCTTGAACTCCACAATGCCTTGCGTACACGGCCAACCCAAAAAGCTGTATTACTCCAATCACGATTGGTCCCGACCAATTTGATATGGTTGTGAAAAGATAACCATCAACTAACACGGTGATGATTGCGACAAACAGGAATCTTTCCTCTCGCCGCCTATCTTTTTCGTATTGTAAGTCTTCGCCCAGTTGCTCAAGCGCCTGAGCATTATTTCTGCCTACTTGAGCATCATCTTCAAGCCAGTCTTCTGGGACTTCCGGGAAGTCAGGAACATACTCTTCTTGATCCGTCATGCCTTTGCGTTCGCTGTTTTTGCTTTTTGAGCCTTCGCGCGAGATTTGTTTTCTTCTATGACTGACTCATGAGGAATGGTTATTCCTCTGACGCCAGGATGATAGTGCTTGTGCCAAGCACTGTGCTTATCATGCACGTACTCTACCAATCTAAAAGGTTGGACAGACGACAACTCCTTGGCCGCCTTGGCGATAAAATCCGCGACCTCTGTGTCGTCAATTTCTTCGACACCATGAAAGACGTTCTTTATCGGGCTGCTGCCAAAGGCTGACACGCGGTGGTATAGGCTAGGGAGGACAGGGCCATAATCCCAGGCTTCAAAATCGCCTCCGGAAATTAGTCTTTTGCCTTCGTTTTTTCCTGCATAAACCATCTGCGCGATGTACAAAATTTTCTGCAACTGGAGATTCGTAAGCTTCCAGCCAGAGGCTTCGCAAGCATGCTTTGCTGCCTGTAATGCAGTCACGCTCATTTTTGCCTCCCTATGAAATGTTACAAAATCAAACTGCTGCGCCAGTGGAATTTACTCCATTCACTCGCGTAAAGCAATGTATTACTGTATATAAAGACAGTTTAAAACTGGAAAAGTTCCAGGCTTTCCTGTTCCCAAAAAATGACGAAAAGGAAATATTTAAATGGAGGCGGAAGTAGGCTCGAAATACAAGTAGCCAGTCTATGCTAGCTATGCGTATAGCTTCCTTTTATTTTGTAGTGAGTTGTAGTATCATAAAGCGTCGGTTATATTCAATGTAACAAATTTCAAAATTCTCATATGGCTACCAACAACACAACACTTGCAGACTTCATTTGGAAAAACGCGGATGACCTTTGGGGCGACTTCCAGCATGTCGATTTCGGCAAAATCATCTTGCCATTTACCCTTTTGCGGCGTCTGGAATGCGTGTTGGAGTCGACCCGTGAAAAGGTGCTGAGCACGATGAAGGCGATGCAGGATCGCCCCATCGACTTGGATATCGTTCTGCCACAGATCACAGGTTTCTCGTTTTACAACTCGTCCGAATACAGTCTGGCTACGTTGGGGGCGACGCGCACCCGTCAGAATCTGGAGGACTACATTGCCAAGTTCTCAGGCAATGCCCGGGTGATTTTCGAACAGTTCGACTTCACCAATACGCTGGCCCGGATGGACCGCGCCGGCGTTCTGTATCGCATCTGCCAGAACTTTGCAGCCATCGATCTTCACCCATCGACAGTGCCTGACCGGGTGATGAGTAACGTGTATGAACACTTGATCCGTCGTTTTGGGTCGGAAGTCAATGAGGCGGCTGGACAGCAAGTCGGCCAAACGAGCACTGGCTCGCTGGATGGCCTTGCATCCGACAAACGTCACCCAAAAGGTGGAATTCATCATTCAGCACTTCTCGGCCAATGTCATGCATCTGCTCGATGGTAAAGCCAAGGCCATGGTGGTGACCAGCTCCCGTGCCGCTGCCGTGCGTTACAAGAAGGGATTTGATGCGTACCTTCAAAAGCATCCCGAACACAAAGGCATCCGGGCGCTAGTAGCCTTCTCAGGAAAGATTACAGGCAGCCAAATCATGCATGCGGATGATGCCCAGGCGGGTGAGGAGTTCATCATTGATGAGGGCGATGAATTCACTGAAATCTCTATGAATCCTGATGCTAAGAGCCCGGACCTGCGCATTGCCTTTGATCGACCGGAGTTTCGCGTCATGATCGTGGCCGACAAATTCCAGACTGGGTTTGATCAGCCCAAGCTCGTATCGATGTATAACGACAAGAAGATCGCCAATGAGGTGGAGATCGTTCAAACCTATTCGCGTTTGAACCGTACTGCGCCCGGGAAAGACGTCACCTTCATCATCGACTTTGCTAACGATCCAGAGGTGATTCGAGCCGCGTTTGCCAAGTATGATGCCGGCGCTCAAATCCATGAAATACAGGATCCCAACGTTATTTACACCATTAAGGGACGCCTGGACGAAGCAGGCTTCTATGATGAGTCTGATGTCGAAGCCTTCCAGGTTGCACGGTTCAAGAGCATTCAAGCACTCATCGAAACGGATTCATCCTCTCATAAGGCGCTTTACGCTGCTACGCAGGCGCCCACAGATGCTTTCAACGATGCGATGAAGGTTACGCGCGAAGCGATAGAGGCGGCGGATCTTGCTTTCGACAAGGCTCAGAAGTTGGGTAATGAAGCGGGCATGAAGCAGGCAGACTTTGAACGCAAGGAGGCTGCGCAGGCCTTACAGCAGCTCCTGGGGTTTAAAACGGATCTCGCCAAATTCGTGCGTACGTACCACTACGTTGCGCAGCTCATCGAGCTAGGCGATCCTGATCTTGAGGGCTTCGCTGCGTTCGCCAAGCTGTTGTCCAAGCGCCTGGACGGTGTGGCGCCTGAGGCGGTTGACCTGCAAGGGCTCTTGTTGACTGGCTTTGACATCAAAGCCAGAGAGGACAACCAAGCAGAAGGCGAGGAGCCAGAAGTGCTCAATCCGATGGGGGCGGGTGGTGGTAAGGGCCCGGTTGGCATGCCCGTCTACATTGCGGAAATCGTCGAAAAGCTGAACGCTCTGTTTGGCGAGGCTACACCTCTCAAGGACCGGGCTGCGTTTGCGGATCAGACTTTGTCTATTCTGTCTGAAAACGCCCTGGTCATGGCTCAGGTGGAGAACAATGCCAAGGATCAAGCGCTGAAGGGGAATCTGCCAGGTGCGGTTATGAACGCCGTCGTGCGCGCAATGACATCCCATAGCGGGATCGCGGAGCTCTTGCTCAAGGACCCACAGACGATGCAGGCCTATACGAGCTTCCTTTTCGATCTCCTGAAGGAAGGCAAGCGTATCGATATGGACCTTTTGGAGTCTAGCTGATCGTCGGACGCTTGAAGTTCTAATGATCAGAAAGGGGCTTGCCCCTTTCTCGACTGGTTGATTGAAGCAAGATGAAAAAACGCCCAACCATTACAAAGGAAGCGATCTGGGCCGCCGCAGATCAGATCGAAGCCTCCGGCGCTTACGCGAGTCAAGCGGCGATACGTACAGTCCTGGGCGGGGGTAGCTACACGACCATTACGGCGGCAATGGAGGAGCGCAAGCGACTTCCTCGCACAGACGTCAAGACATTTTCCGCACCCATGCCAAAGGCTCTGTCCGAGCGATTTGGGGTTTTGGGAGAGGAGGTTTGGGCACTAGCACTGGTGCATGCCCATGAGCGGTGGCGTCAACGTGTACAGGAGCTTGAAGAGGCGTTAACAGCAGCAGAGGATCAGATTGCTAGCCTGGGCGATGAGATCAAAAGGCTTAAAAAAGATGCGTGAATTGGATTAAACCAGACCTAATCTGACGATAGGCCTAGCGCTATGAAGCGGCACTCGGCCGACGGGCACACTTAACGGAGCGTGTTGGCAAGAAGAATGCTCTTCAACGCTTCCACGACAACGATGTTATTAATGCGACTAAAGCCGAAAGCGAAGTTGCCCTGCTCTTTCACAAAGGACTTGAGCCAGGATTCGCCATTGAGTGGCGGCATGGGGTCGAGGAGTTGGCCATCTGTGCCGATAACTCGGCTCTTGAATAAAGGCTTGTCTGAAGGTTCGACAGAGCCGATCACAAAAGTCGCACGCAAATAGTATTTGCGCGGACTACCTTCCCCAGCAATGAGCCAGATACGGCTCCCCTTGATGTTCACAGTCGGTTTTTTTGTATAGATAGCAAGCTTGTCAATATCGATGGCTGGGTAGCCCATCTTTTCAGCTTTGTGATAAACGATGTAATTATGCATATCTGTATGAAGCGCATCCACTACCGGAATGCAGGTTTCTTGTGTGGAATGTATGAGCCATGCTCGTTATATTTTCGGCCTGAATCCCAGTCAGGGCCAACCTCAAACATCGATGGCTCCAAATACAGTAGGACAAGCGCTGTACCCGCTGTGCTAACAAGGCATTGTTCTTGAACCTCATACTCGCCAGCGTCATTGTTTATGAACCAGACATCAGCCGGTTGTTTTCTCAATCCAATGGCGCAGGGATATCTTCAAGGCGGGGGAGATTAAGGCGAGCTCGATCGACCATCTCCATGCTGTGTTGGTGCGCAAGGTCAAGTCCGTGGATACGTCAGATGAGGAGCTTGTGTTTTGGTCAGACTTCATGAGCCGGCGCTGGGGTAGCAACTCGGCGATCCAGTCTGTCATGCAGGCTGCTCAGCGTGGCGAGCTTCGTGCTGTCATTAAAGGGTCAACCATCGGAAAGATGGGGTTTCTGCGCTCAGAGGTGGCTCAATATTTTGGGTTGCCTGTGCTGGAGTCAGGTATGTCCCTGAAGGACCTGTCTAAGATGACAGGCTGGAAACAAGAAAACCTGAGGCACTGGATCAATGCGGGGCTGATGCAAACCGTGGAGGTCAAGCTACCAGGGCAGCAGCGTGACGTCATCCTTCCAGAGCAACTGTTGGCGTTCAGGCAAACGTATGTACCCCTAGCAGATTTGGCAAAAGCCCTGAACACCAAAGCTTCAGCTCTTGCGCGAAATTTGGGTGACGCGGTGGAAGTGATCGGTGCTTTAACCCTTCCAAACGGTTTGCGTCGGGGCGGGCTGCTACGGGTGTCTGACCTGGGACGGCTGGTGGTGGCGCAGGCCAAGGCGAGCCGGAGGTGATCACCCATCCTGAAGATCCCGGACGAGCCCTTCATCAGGGCTCTTTTTGATCCTGGAATTTCATATTCTGGTAAGAAGCTTCATGGGTGACAGGATGAGACAGTGAATTTTGATGACATTCACCTTCAGAATCTGAGCGACGCCTTTTAGAATAAGGCCTTCACCCCAAGGGGCGTCGGAATACAGAAAATTTGATCGGCTAATGGGAGTCCCTTGGAAAGGTGCTTTCCAGGCAAGGATCATAGGTCAGGCTGGGAGAGGATTCTCAGCTTATGAGCGCAACGGCGCCCATTCATGGTTCTCAGAATACTGTAAGTCATTGTTTTTAAAGAGTGAGAATTCTCACCTTATGGGTGTCTCTACAGGTGTAGGATCCCGTGGAAGTTTAGATTTTTCCCAAGTTTTTTAAATGTAACAGAGGAGGCTGCCGTGAGGTGGCCTTTTTTGTGGGACTTTGGGATCTTGTTGAATGGGACGGCGTCGAGATACGGAATCGGCCAGCGCGAGTTTGTTGCCAGCCGATATCCCGCTCGACCATCACTGGGTTCCTTGGAGTTATCGAACCACCGACCTACTCAGCCACCGTATCTCTTGCCTAGATCGCTGAACACTTTTGCTAAGTCGTCAGAGTCGATTGGCCAGATTTCCTCGGTTTGAGCAGGCATCCTCTCCGCTAGGAAGTAAGCCAGCAGTACGGCCGGCTGGTTGAAGAAGTGCCGCTGCCTATTCTGCTCTTTGATGTTGTCGAATACGTAGCTCTTGTCCTTCAGGAAGGCTTCAAGTTGCGATATTGCATCTTCCGGTAGAAGGTCCATGAACGCATCTATCACAAGCTGATTGGATCGCTCCTGACCAGGCTCCAACCCCGTGCCACTCTTATAGGCCCCGTTCAAGTAGTCTAAAAGCTGCCGTTGCGGCTCGCTGGCTGTTGCCAGATCCCTCAGTCTTGGGGCTGGTTATCGGTTCTCATAAGATGCATGCTTGGAATGTCGGCAAACTGGGGTAGCAAGTCACGTATGCAACATACATTACGTAACATAACTATACATTGCCTTGATGGTTACCTCTTTTCGAATAGACCACAGTGTCCGTGACTTGGCTTGTCTCTGGTGCGGAGGAACCTTGGAAAAAAAAACGAACGACCGAAATGGGTCGAGTTCAGCCCATCAAGCATTGACTACAATCGGCCTAGAGCTGACGGTCGATGTTGCTCCTCGGACCGGTCAGCCCGCCGTAAATATTCGCTGTTCGAGTCAAAGCGCCTGCCTTCAGGCCGCGATTACCATGGGGCGAGAGTACCTTGGTCGCCCACATGAACCATGAGGTTGGGAGGTCTCCGTTGCCTGAGAAATTGGATCAAGAAACCTGGGTCAGCCTGCTCAAGGAAGCGACGCTGAGCATTGGGGGAGCGATGGCATGGCATTGGTTCTCTTATCACTTCTCCATGCTGCCTCCTCACCCTTTGGGTCGCAGCATCGTCGACGCATGTGCCGACTGCGAGAAGAAGCTGCCAGGCCTTGGCTTCCAGTTCATCAAGGACATCGCTGCCATATGCGGCAAGGAGAAGCACGAGCCTCATTACGACCAGATCCTGCAAAAGCTGGCGGAACTGCTGGTGCTGCGGAAACTGCTGACGCTGGACTGGCCCGCAGGCACTACGTTCCAGCACGAGCCGGCGGTATCGGCGGCCGGAAAGCGCCCGGAGCTTCGAATCGTCACGCCTGACAGGGGCTTCCTCTTTGAGGTGAAGACTCCATCACTGCTGGAGCACATTCGCGCCCGGCGAACCAACTCGTTCCAAGTCGCCGGCCGCGCACTACCGATGGCCCAAGTGGCGAAGCTGAAAGGCGATGGGGGGCTCACACTGCCGCGAGACAACCCGGTCAAGGATTTCTTACTTGATGCGGATAAGAAGTTCGCCCAGTTCAAGGCAGTTCAGACAGATACGTCCGTGCTCGTTATCGTGTGGGACGACTTCATTTACGAGCCGATCACAGTGTTGAAGCACGAACAGTGCGGACTCCTCACTGCGAACTCGTACCTGAAGGATTCAACGGGAGCGGCGATCCAGTTCGCGCACGTCGACGCGGTCGTAGTGGTGCGGCACCTGACCTATCTCTACAGGGCGGCTGGTGACCAGCCGCTCCGAGAGAGAGCACATGCGCTTGATTTTGGCGACGAGTATGCGCTTCCGAACGTCTTCATCCCCATCAGCGACGCAGGACTTGTGCCCGATCGCATCCGACAGGGGCTGCGTGCGGTCAGTTGGGACGATCCCATGCTTCAGAGAGCTGCCGACTACCGGCCGAAGGACATTGTTATCTGGGCGTAAGGCTTTGCCGAGGCGGTGAGGTCCTAGCGCCCGGAGGGGTTCTAAGCCGCGAACCCATGAGCGGAGCGCTGATCACCGCAGCACGTAGGAATGTCCGCTTTCCAACATGACCGAGATCCGCTTTGGGTCGGTTTCAGCCATTAGGGAGATGGTCCTCCGGATCGCAGATGGGTAGATGCGCCTACCCGCAGGGGTACGCCGCTTTGACTGCCGGAGGAAGAGACATTCACCGGCTTACTTAGCGGATAAACGACAAAAATTGCACTTTCTTAGTGAGCGAGCGACAATTCGGTACTCGCAGCGCTAGTTTCTTAGTGAATTTGAGTAAATCCAGGTGGCCTAGCGCGACTCGGGAAGGACTAAATCTAAGTGACTATACGACGAGAATGCCAATTTCTTAGCGTTACAGCGACATGCAATACAACCTTCTTAGTGAAACGACGACCTTCTCATGAAATCCAACCGCCTCTCCGCCCCGACTGAAGAACTGTTCTTCGCGTCCTCGTTGTCAGCTGCGGCCGCTCGAAACTTGCAGCGGCAAGCTGCGGCGGGAGGACTCATCCGCGTGTATAAAGGTGTTTACGCGCCCCCTGCGTCCGACGAGGAGCTAGCGGCGGTCGTGCGGCGGAACTGGCAGCGGGTTGCCGGGGTTGCGGTTCCCGGGGGCGTGGTGTCGCACTTCAGCGCCATGAAAGGCGGCGTCCTGCCCAGCGGCGAGCTAACGCTCTCGCATCCCACCGTTTTCAACAAGAAGGTGGTGCTTCCGGGGTTATCTATTAGGGTGGTGCGGGGGCCTGGCCCCCTCCCCGGAGACTTGGCGATGGGGACCTCAGGTATTCACTACGCCGGCCGCACGAGAATGCTTCTCGAGAACATCGGCCGTAAAGGAAACCTCCGAGCCCCGAGGGAGGACGTCGAAGGCCTCTTGGTTTTGGTGCTCAACGCCTCGGGAGAGAAGGCCTTGAATGACATTCGCGACCAGGCTGCGGCGTTGGCCCCTGCGCTCGGCGCTGAAAAGGCGCTAGAGGAGCTTCGCAGCATCATCGGGGCTCTGCTGGGAACCCACACGAAAGGGGAGCTGCGTACCAGAGAAGGCCTAGCGGTTGCGCGGGGCTCTCCCGTGGACCAAGAGCGGGTCGTTCGATTTGAGGCGCTTGCCGCCCACCTTCGAGTAGAGCCGCTACCACGCATCGAGTCGACCGTGGCCGGAGTTGCACGGCAGCATTTTGGGTTCATAGAGTCGTACTTCTCCAATTACGTGGAAGGCACGAAGTTCGACATCGAGCAAGCACGTGACATTGTAATGAGCAACGTCATCGTGCCCAATCGTCCCAAGGATTCGCACGATATCCTCGGTGTATTCCGTCTAGCCCTCACCTCGCCCTTTAGAGACAGCCCTCCCGTTGCCGGACCGGAGTTTCTGGAGGGTCTTGAGCACTGGCATGCAGAGATGCTGAAGCTGCGACCTGAAGCAAATCCGGGAAAACCAAAGCTCGAAGTGAACTATGCGGGGTCGACTAAGTTTGTAGAACCTGCCTACGTACGAGGTACCCTTGATGAGGGCTCGCGTCTTGCGCTTTCCGTCCCCGAAGGCTTGGCCCGAGCCGTGTACTACGCGTTTCTTGTGTCTGAGGTACACCCGTTCGATGACGGTAACGGCCGCCTATCGCGACTGGTTATGAACGCGGAGCTCACGCGCACGGGCTTGAGCCGCATCATCATTCCGACGCTCTATCATCCTCAGTATGTCGACTGCGCCCGCGCGCTCACTCGCGGGAATGACCCGAGGGGATTCGTGCGGAGTCTCGCGAAGATGGCGCGATGGGCAAGCCGGTTCGACTATTCGAATCTGGACATGCTCATCCGGTGCCTGCGGGCAACCAATGCGCTGGAAGAGTCCCCAGCTCAATTCCGCCTTTTGAATGCGGATGGGAGCTATGAGGCGTAGACAGCCGATGGCCAAAATCTGCCGAAAAAATTTTCGGCAGAAAAACGCCCTCTGAATCATTCGACCCACGCCCGCGCCTTCGCCAGACTGACGAAGTGCTTGCGTGGGTACTGAGGGCCGGTACTTCAGGGTACGGAACAAGGACTCGGAATACGGATTGTCGTCACTGACGGCGGGTCGGCTACCGTCGTGCTTTCGTAGTATGTTCGCGCACGCTGAACACTGGCAGCAGCGTTATCGACACCGTGGTTAAAGGACTGGGCGAACGCTTTGTGGGGCTAACCGACAAGGTGGGGGAGCATTCGCCGTTATCCAACGTACTGTTGGCGGCGGCTCAGTTATGGACATGTGTAAAGCGATTCAGCTTTGTATATCTGAGCAGGCGTTCGACCGGGACAATGTGTTGCGACTGCAAATGCGGATGTCGGCCGGCGGCACCGAAATGCTTGCTGGCTCAAGCGCGCTTCCTCGCATCAGGCAAATTGCAATTCCCACGACCCTCGCCACCTCGGAATGGACACCCTTGTCACTGCTGCTGTCCACCGGCATTCGGGGCTGTCCCGGAAAGATGCTGACCATCCTCGAGATGGTGTTTGATAACCAGAGGGGGCGAGATGAATATGTCGCTTTTCGTGAACCTCATGTCTTTGGAAATGCGAACTTTCTCGCAGAACTGCATCCTGATGTCGGAGTCTGCTTGTTCGTCTGACGCTTTCGCATGGTGGATTCGGTAGGCGGGGCCGTTTTTTGACATGTATTTGGAGACCCTAAGGTGGCGGCCGCGGCATCGCATGGTTGCCGCAATCTTTAGTCGCCGCCGACCTGCACGCCGGGCGCCTGGTACTTGCGGGCCCGGAGCGGTGGCAGATTCCCTTGCAGGTTCGGCTTTATCGCGATCGCTCAATATTGAGCCAATCGGCTGAAATGTTCTGGGAGGCTGTTTGCGACGGTGATTGAAATCAGGCGGTGCGCCTTCATGGCGTCGACAGGAGTGGGCGCTTACGACACCTGCGAGAATGAATCCCCGCTTTACTGATTTCAGCCTGTATTTGGTTTTACAAATCAAGCTGTGTATATCCGAATTACAGAGTACCATTTGTAAACTGCAATTACAGCCTGAGATTTGTATGACTAACTTCCCCGTCCGCACTGCAGAGCAACTGCCGGCATTGCTTCAAGGCTTTCGAAAGCAGGCCGGTTTGACCCAGGCCGCCACCGCGCTGCGGCTGGGTGTTACTCAGCAGACTCTCTCCGCGATGGAGCGCAACGCAGACAAAATCAGTGCTGACCGCCTGCTGCAGGTGCTCAACATTTTCGGCGTAGAGCTCATTTTGCGCCAAGCGGGCGACCCGCCGAGCCAGAATTCCTCCGGCCCGTTATGGTGAGCCCATGGGTCGACGTTCTCGCACACGGGTCCTGGGTCTTTGGATGAATGGCGCCTTTGTTGGTACATGGAGCGTTCAACCCCATATCGGCGAAGTCCTTCAATACAACAACGACTGGGTCGCGTCCGAAGAGGGGCGGCCATTGTCGCTGTCCCTTCCTTTCACACCAGGCAACGGGCCCTATCGCGGTGATGCTGTTCGTGCTTACTTCGAAAATCTGTTGCCAGACAGTAAGGCTATTCGCGAGCGTGTTGCGCGCCGGTTTCGGGCCGGCTCTACCGATGCCTTCACCTTGCTGGCCGAGGTTGGCAGGGATTGCGTGGGCGCATTGCAAGTACTGCCCGACGGTGCAGTGCCCACTGGCGTTACGTCGGTACAGGCAACGCTTATGAGCGACGCCGAGGTAGCGCAGCTACTACGTGGTGTAGTGTCGCCGGTACAAATGGGCGGCCCTGAACTCGACGATAATGAGTTTCGTATCTCTATCGCCGGCGCGCAGGAAAAGACAGCGCTGTTGCGGTTCAATGGCCAATGGAGCCGGCCACGGGGCGCGACTCCAACCTCCCACATCTTCAAGCTGCCGATGGGCCTGGTTGGCAACATGAAATTCGGCTTAAGCGAGTCGGTCGAGAACGAGTGGCTGTGCTCGGAGATTCTGGCCGCCTACGGCTTGCCGGTTGCACGCACCGAGCCCCTGCAGTTCGAGGACATGAAGGTGCTCGCGGTGGAGCGGTTTGACCGGATGTGGTGGAACAACGAAGATGGGACGCCTTGGCTTATCCGACTGCCGCAGGAAGACATGTGCCAGGCCACCGGCACGCAGCCACACCTGAAGTACGAGGCCGACGGCGGCCCGGGGGTAGAGCGCATCATGGGCCTGCTGAAGACATCCCGGCAATCTGAGCAAGACCGGCGGACGTTCTTCCAGTCACAGGTCCTGTTCTGGATGTTGTGCGCGCCGGATGGCCACGCGAAGAACTTCAGCCTATTCCTTCGTCCGCGTGGCAGCTACGAGCTCACGCCGCTGTACGATGTGCTATCAGCCTATCCAATTCTCGGGGAAGGCCAAGGGAAGCTGTCACCCTTCCGAGCGAAGATGGCCATGGCAGTCCGCATCAAGAACCCACACTGGGTCATGCGCGACATCCGGCGCCGGCACTGGCTGGCCGTGGGCGAGCGCTACGGTGTTGTGACCGCCGATGGCCGAGGGGCTCAGTTTGTTGTTGATGACTTGGTCTCCCGCACACCGGATGTCGTGCGGATAGTCCGTGGCAAGCTGCCGGAGGGATTCCCTGAAGGCCTGGCCGACAGCATATTGGACGGGGTACAGGCAGCAGCCAATCGGCTCGCTCCCTAGAGATTGGCCAAGGATTCCCGAAACGATGGCAACCAAATTTGAGCCGACTAGTCCGTTGTAGACTCCATCGGAAAGAAACATGCCGCCTGCCTATCTGCCTGCATACCCAGCAAGGCGGGCGCCGTAACCTTGCATTCCGGCTGCATCCGTGCGCAGCGGGGGTGGTAGGTGCAACCGGTGGGCAAGTTCGTGGGGGCTGGAACTTCTCCTACGATCCGGGACAGCTTGATGCGTGCAGCGGGATCCGGCACCGGCGACGAGTCCCGAAGCACGCGGCTGTACGGATGGAACGGTGAGTCCAATACCTGCGCGGTAGGGCCGCTTTCGATGATGCGACCCAGATACATGACACAAACCTCATCACAGAAATGGCGAACGACGCCCAAGTCATGCGAGACGAACACGAACGACAACTGCCTTTCGGTTTTAAGGCGTTCAAGCAACTGCAGGATTTGAGCCTGTACCGACACATCCAACGCGGAGACCGGCTCGTCGGCAACGATTAGCTCTGGGTCAAGCACCAGTGCGCGGGCGATGCCGATGCGCTGTCGCTGTCCTCCGGAGAATTCGTGGGGATAGCGATCCATGGCGGATTGTGGCAGGCCGACTTCGTCCAGCGTTTTCGTGATTTTCGACTCGATGTCGGATTGCTTGCCGATGCGGTGTACCCGCAGCGGCTCGGCGAGCGTCTGGCGGACGGTGCGTCGCGGGTTCAACGAGGCAAAGGGGTCTTGGAACACGATTTGGATACGCTGGCGCAGCTTTCGAAGCTCTGCAGCATCGGCTCCTCGCACGTCGATACCGTTGAAGTGGATCGATCCTGAATCAGGTTCGATCAGGCGCAATAGGGTCCGGGCCACGGTGGATTTGCCGCAGCCGGACTCACCCACCAATCCGATCGACTGGCCGCGGCCGACGTCGAATGAGACGTCATTGATGGCTCTTACGATTTGCTTGGGTGCGCCAAGCAAGCCGCCGCCACTTTCGAAACGTTTGACCAGGTTGCGTACTTGCAGCAGGGTATTCATGCGTGTCCTTCGGCTTGGCGTGCCCGCACAAAGCAGCGGACTTGTTGCTTGCTGCCCGGAAGTTCGGTCAAGGGGGGATGTTGGGCTTCACAGATCGGCTCGCGCAACGCGCATCGTGCCGCAAAGGTGCAGCCCGCCGGGATGGCCGTAATGGCCGGTACGCTGCCTGGTATGGGCTCCAGTGTCGCCGCATTGGCGTCAACGCGGGGCATGACGCGCAGCAGCGCCTCCGTATACGGGTGCGCGGGACGCGCAAAGAGCGCATTCACCTCGGCCAGTTCGACCACTTCACCACCATACATGACGGCCACGCGGTCAGCGATCTGGGCCACGACGCCCAGATTATGGGTAATGAAGATGACCGACATGCCATAGGCCTTCTTTAAATCGTCAAGCAGGGTGAGGATCTGTGCTTGTATCGTCACGTCCAGCGCGGTCGTCGGTTCGTCGGCCAGGAGAACCTTGGGCTTGCAGGCCAGCGCCATGGCGATCATCACGCGTTGTCGCATGCCGCCCGAGAACTGATGCGGGTAATCGTTGAAACGTGTCGCGGCAGCGGGGATCTTGACCTCTTCGAGTACCTCCAAGGCTATCTTTCGAGCCTCGCTCCAGCCCAGCTTGCGATGCTGGCGCACCGCTTCTGCGATCTGGTCGCCCACGGTCATGGTCGGATTCAGTGATGTCATCGGCTCCTGGAAAATCATTGCGATGGCATCGCCGCGCAACCGGGACATTTGTTTTTCGGATAGCTTGTAAAGGTCATTTCCTTCCAGCAGCACTTCGCCACCTCCATGCCGTGCGCCGGTCTGAGGCATGAGACGCAGGATCGACAGGGCCGTCACGCTCTTGCCGCTACCCGATTCCCCGACGATTGCCAGGGTCTCATTCTTGTCGACAGACAACGACACGTTGCGTATGGCGGCGTGCCACTCACCGCCAATGCGGAATTCGGTGCTCAGGTTCCGAAGCTCGAGCGTAGGTGTAGTGGTTTGCATGCTTACTCCGAGCGAAGCTTGGGATCAATGGCATCCCGAAGCGCATCGCCGAGCAGATTCAAGGCGAGTACTGTCAGGAGGATGGCAAGGCTGGGGAAGACGGTGAGCCACCAGGCGTCCAGTATGTTTTCAAAGCCTTCTCTGATCATGCTGCCCCATGTGGCCGTTGGGGGTGGCACGCCCAGGCCGATGAAGCTCAGCGATGCCTCGGTCCGGATGGCGGAGGCCATCCATAAAGAACCCAGTACCACCACATCGGAGATCATGTTGGGCACGATGTGAACACCCATCAAGCGTAGCGGACCGTAGCCCAGCGCCCGCCCGGCCTCGATGAAATCGCGCTGCTTCAAGGCGATCGTGGGGGCCCGTGCTACCCGGACGAAGGGAGCGATTTCAGTGATGGCGATGGCAATGATCAGGTTCTGGAGGCTGGCACCCAGCATGGCCGCGATCATCAGTCCCAGCACCAGGGTGGGGAAGGACAGCAGTACGTCAACCAGCCCCATCACCAGGCGGTCGAATAATCCGCCGATATAGCCGGCCAGCACACCCAGCGATGAACCTATCGCCATCGCGATGAGGATGGCTACGAAGCCCACCAATAGCGACACCCGAGTCCCGTAAATCAGGCGCGATAGTACATCTCGTCCATAGCTGTCGGTACCGAGCCAGAATTCAGCGGATGGCGGTTCGAGCCGATAGGCGATGTTCTGTTGCAAGGGATCGTGCGGCGCGATCCAGGGGGCGAACAGGGCGGTGAAGACGATCAACATCAGAAGTCCCAGCCCGACCCAGGACAGGCGGTTCTTGCGCAGTGCCAGCCATAGCGCATTGGGGCGCGGTGCAACGGAAACGATAGCACTCATTGGTATTTCACCCTTGGGTCGACCAGCCCGTAGACCAGGTCGGTTAATAGATTCACGACAATGACGCAGGAGGCGAACACGATCATCAGTCCTTGCAGCAAGGTGTAGTCGCGCACATTGAGTGCGCCGAGAATCAGCTTGCCCAGGCCTGGCCGGTTGAAGACGATCTCAGTCAGTACTGAGTTTCCGATCAGTGTGCCGAAGTACAGACCTACGACGGTCACGATGGGAATCAATGCGTTGCGCAGGCCATGGCGCAAGATAAGCCGCATGGGCCGGATACCTTTGGCGCGTGCAGTGCGAATATAGTCTTCGCCCATCACGCTTAGCATGGACGAGCGCGTTACCCGCATGACATAGGCCATCATGATCAAGCCCAGGTTGAAGGCCGGCAGCGCCAGGTTGCGCATTTGCGAGGCCCAATCGTCTGCGCGTGTCGAGCTGATGACTGGAAACCAGTTCAGCTGAATGGCGAAAACGAGCAGCATCAGGATGGCCGACACAAAAGCGGGGAATGACAGTCCGGTCAACGACAGCAGCCGACCCAGGTAATCGGGCCAGGCGTTGCGCCGCAGTGCTGCCCACACGCCCAAAGGCAGGCCGAATACCGAACCGATCAGGATCGCGGCGGCAGTTAATTGCAGGGTCCAGGGAAGCACCTGCGCGACTTCGTGCAATACACTCCTGCCCGTGGACATGGACACGCCGAAATCGCCGGTCAGGATATCGCCCAGGAACGACAGGTACTGCTGCAACACAGGCTGGTCCAAGCCCAGTTGTATGCGCAGTGCATCAAGTGCTTCGGCGCTGGCCTGGTCGCCCAGCATGACGGCTGCCGGATCGCCGGGCACCAGCCGCACCAGGATGAAGACCACGGTCAGCATGGCCAGCAGGGTTGGAACGGCAAGCAGGAGCCGTTTAATGGCAAAACGCATCATGAGGATGGCTCCGTCAAAGTCTTTTTCGCCGTATCGGGCGCCATGAGGCGCTGGGCGCTCAGGTGCTCAATCCGGCGCGCGGTGGTACCGCGCACGATCAGATCAGCCAATGCCGCGCCGACGACTGGAACGAGCTGGAATCCGTGACCGGAGAATCCGAACGCGTGGAAGACCCCGGGTGCATTGGGGGATGCACCGACAACGGGCAGCATATCGTCCGTTTTGGCCTCGAGTCCGGCCCAGACGCGGATAATCCGGATCGTGCGTACCCCGGGGAACAGATCGGTTGCTGCGCGCGCGCCCTTGGCCAGGACGCGCATTCTTGCGGTCGATGATTCCTTATCCAGATCCGGTATGCCTTGCAGCCCACCGCCAATGACCAGCGTGCCCTGGTCCGATTGCTTGAATGACAGTGATCGACCCATGATGGATACCACCGGCTTGATGAAAGGTGAAAGCCGCTCGCTGACCATCATCATGGAAGACTTCGTAGCCAGTGGGATATCGTCGCCCACCATGGCCGCCACCCTGGCGGACCAGGCTCCGGCGGCATTCACGACCACAGGCACCACCCATTCGTGTTGAGTGGCCTTTATCGCCCAATCGTTGCCACGGCGCTCGATTGCGGTGACGCCGCATTGCTCCTTGATGACGACGCCTGCCGCTTCCGCGCTTTGACGGAATGCGCGCAGCATCCGGTGCGGATCGGCCGCGCCATCGCGCCGGGCAAGGGTTGCGCCCAGGCAATGGTGGCTTAGCGCGGGCAGCCAGCGACGCAGTTCGTCGGGACCGATCAGCTCTTCGTGGGTGTAACCCTCCTGACGCAAGGAGGTCACGCGCGACGCAAGGCTGTCCAGCGTGGCCTGGCTTTCTGCAACGCAGATCTGGCCGCTGGGGTTGAAGCCGCAGTTGTCGCCTACCAGCGACTGGAGTCCATGCCACATCTCCATGGACTCGAGCGATAAGTCGAGTTCCCCGCGGTCGCGGTTCAGCGTTCGTACGCCAGCGGCCGTCGCGCCCGACGCGTGGCGGCCCACCCAGGCCCGTTCTATCACGACCACGCGCTTGCCGGCACGCGCCAGATGCAGGGCTGCTGATAAGCCGTGCAGACCGCCCCCGATGACGGCGACGTCGTAAGTGTTGCCCGTCATGGCAGGTCGTCTCCGATATCCAGCGAAGCCAGTTCGCCAAGGGTCAAAGGTTTCAGGGGCGGCCGAATGCGATAGAAACCCACCTCGCTGACATGGCACTTATGCTCTGCCGCCAGGATATGCGCGATGGTGTAGCCGCATTGGCGGCCCTGGCAAGGCCCCATCCCGGCCCGTGTGATGGATTTGATCTGATTGGGACCGGGTCTGCCGACTTTGGCCGCCGCCCGGATATCGCCCGCAGTCAGTTCTTCGCATCGGCAGACGATAGTATCGTCCGAGGGCTGGAATACGCGTTGATCGGGTGGATACATGGCGTCCAGCATGGGTCGGATGGCAAGTTCCTTGTCGAGTTTTCTGCGCAATGGCAGGGCGACGTGGTCGGCTTCCTGTGCGGTTATCTTGTTCAGGCGCAACGCCACGCCGATCGCCGCGATCTCGCCCCGCACTTGTGCCGCACGCGCGCCGCCAATGCCCGTCGCGTCGCCAGCTGCGAACACGCCAGCCTGGCTGGTTTGGCCCCAGGTATCCACGTTCGGCGCAAGACATGCCTGGGCAGGCAACCATGTATGGGTGCATTCCAGCGAACGGGTCATGTGTATGGACGGCACGATGCCCTCATGCACCAGTAACAAACGGGCGGGTATGCGATGGGTGACGCCGTCGCTGCTCTCATACACGACATGCGTCAGCCGCCCTTCGCCCTGCGCACGGAACTGGCGCACGCCACGAAAAATTGGCACCCTGGCGGCTTCCAGTCTCTTGATCCATTGATACCCCTTACGCATGTCGCGCCAGTTTCCCATGGCCGCAAGAAAATGCGGCATGCCGCGCCGCCAGCTGCCTATCGGCGCCGTGTCCAGCCAACCTGCGATCTTTCCCCCGGCTTGAAGTAGCTGCGTCATGTACAGCAAAACCAACGGCCCGCTGCCTGCAATCCACACCGGATCGGTAGGGATTTGATGCGATATCTTCAGGGTGATCTGCGCCGCGCCGACGGTCATCACACCCGGCAAGGTCCAGCCCGGAAACGGGGCGGGACGTTCTTGCGCCCCCGTCGCCAACAACACGTTGTCCGCCTGTACGATCTCGGCCTTTTGGGTCTGGCTCATGTAAATATGCCAGCCTGGCTCGAGTTGCCACACCTGGGTGTTGGACTGGTACTCGGCGCCGCAATGTTTGAACGCGTGCGCCACGGCCTGTCCGGCGCGGTATTCTTCGCCTAGAAGTGCGCCAGTTCTGGTGTCTGCAACCGCTTCGACGGCGCGCCATATTTGCCCGCCCGGTGCTGGTTGCTCATCCACCACCAGCACTTTAAGGCCCAGTCCGGTAGCGCGAATGGCGGCGCTCATGCCGGCGGGGCCTGCCCCGATGATGGTCAAATCGTATTTGCGCGTCATGTTGCGATGCTCCGCTTGCCATGCTGGCGTTCGACCGTCATGCCGTCACGCACGGCAACCAGGCAGGTCTGTGTCGATGCAACGCCATCCACCGTAGCGAGGCAGTCAAAACAGACGCCCATCATGCAATAAGGAGCGCGCGGGTTGCCATGCACGGGCGTGCTGCGCGCAACCGGCGAATCTTGTCGCAGCAAGACCGAGGCAACGGTTTCGCCCGGACTAGCCGTGACGGGCTGGCCATCGATGGTCAGGGTAAGCGCTTGCGCGCCGGGATCACTCAGTTGATGAAACATCGAATCGCTCATGATGAAAAAAATTCAGACGGGAATCCAGCTTGGCGTTGCGCAAGGAGTCGGCCAATGGTCCCGCATGGAATGACGCCAACGTGACGCCGGAGTGACAAAGCGCGATCCACGCGCCAGGATAGGCGGCTGACTCCGCGTACACCGGACAGCCATCTGGTGTCATGATGCGCAGGCAGGACCATTGGCGTATCAATCGCGCTCGGGCCAGGTCGGGCAATATTTGCAAGGCCTGCCGGCTCATCTGGGCGGCTGCCGCCGACGTGGTGCTCAGGTCGAAGCCAACGTCTTCCTGGGTCAGGCCTATCATTACCGTGCCTTCCCGTGTCTGGCGGATTCCGCTGGCTGGCAGTGGCAATAGCGGCGCAAGGCGTTCCGTCACCATCAGTTGCCCTCGTTGTGGGCGCAATGGCACATCCAGTCCGATCATCGGCCCCAAGGCGGACGAGCCCAGGCCGGCCGCAATAACGATTTGTGCCGCGTCGAACCGTTGAAGATTCGCTTGCACAGAAAAACCACCCTGACTAAGCGCCGATACGCCCTTTACAGCATGGTTGCCCAGCAGGGTTCCTCCGCGATGGACCAGGCCTTTCTGCAGCGCAGCCAACAGGCGCAGCGGATTGACATGTCCATCGGTCGTGCCGAAGCTTGCCCCGCTGACTTCCTTGCCGAGGCGCACTCCGGGCAATAGCTTTCGCAACGATGTACGATCCAGCATCTGCGTACAGGGAACGCGTTCGGGCGTTTCCCCGTGCCATTGCGATAAACGTATTCTGCGCGCCTCCAGTTGAGATTCGCCCACACAGAAATTCAGTCCGCCTTTGCTTTCGTAGTCCAGGCATATGCCGGTCTCGTCCATCAGCTGATCGGCGAACGCCGGCCACAGTTGGGCGGCTTCGTGCGACAGCCGTTGATATGCCGGATTCCCCCAACCTTTTCCTTGTACCCACACAAGGCCGAAATTTGCCTTGGCGGCGCGAAAGTCGGTATCGCCACCGTCCAGGACCAGCACCCGGGTATGGGCGCTCGCCAAGCCGTAGGCGACGGCGGCGCCCACCATGCCAGCGCCGATGACAATTACGTCATAAGATTCAGATCTTGGCATGTTGATTCGATGGAGAAGTATGAAGAATTCGCTCAATCTGCGGCAGGTCGAGGCATTTAAAGCGGTGGTCGAGCTGGGCACTGTCAGTCGCGCAGCCGATGCTCTGTTTGTGTCCCAGCCTGCTGTCAGCAAGCTGCTGAGCAAGCTGGAGGAAGACACAGGACTGAGCCTTTTCGACCGGGTGCGGGGCAAGCTTGCGCCTACGAGTCATGGCATGCGCCTGTATGAAGAGATCGATCGGGTATTCACCGGCTTGCGCCAGCTCGAACAGGCTGTCGATTCCATACGCCGCGACGAGCAGCGGCAATTGACGGTGGGCGTCATGCCCGCCTTGTCGGGCTCGTTCGTGCGTCGTGTCACTATGAACTTCATCAAATCGCATCCCATGGTGCATGTGTCTATTCAGACGAGAGGTTCGCAATTCCTGGCCGACTGGCTTGTTACGCGACAAATCGATGTCGCGCTGGTTGGGAGTCGCGTGGAGAATCCTTACATCGATCGGGAGCCACTGATTTCTTCGCCGCTGTTCTGCGCGATGCCGATGAATCATGCGCTGACCAAGAAGCGGGTAATCCGCGCTTCCGACCTGGACGGGATTCCCTTCGTGTCCTTTGCTGCAGGCAGCCAAACCGACGAGTTGGTGCAAAAGGCATTCGATGCGGTCGGCGCGAAATTGAATTACGTGCTCGATACGGTGACCGCGCCGACGGTGTGCGAATTCGTGGCCGCCGGCATGGGCGTGTCGTTGATTCATCCGCTTTTTGCCGAGGGCACGCAGGGTCGTATTGCATTGCGCCGCTTCGATCCAGAAACTTTCTTCAAGTTCCAGTTGTGCCGCATGCGGACCTCGCGCAACGCGCACCTCATCGAGGCGTTCATGCACGAGGCCCGCGTGGTGGCTCAAGAGGTGTCTAATGAATTGCTTCATGGACAGTGAACCGGCCATCGTGGCTTATTGAGCCTTCACGGTGGTTTTTTCCGTGATCGGCGGCGACAGGTTCAACGAGCCCTCCAGCTTGTATCCGTAGTCCACATTGCTGCCGTGTGCCCACACCTGTTTCAGACCGAACAGCGGGATGCCACATACGTCCGCATGTATCTTGGCTTGCGCATCTTTCCACAAGGCCAGTTGCTTGGCATCCTCCGGTTCGATCCGCGCGGCCCGTATGCTCTCATCGGCCACAGAGCAGTGCGAGAAGTTCGACATGGCAGTGGGAGAGCCGATCGCCGCGGCTGAGTCGAAGAACTCCGATAAGTAGGCATCGGCGTTCGGGAAGCGGGCCGCGCCATAGAACACGATCGCGCTCTGATCCTGCCGGCTGCGCGCCTGATACGTTGCATGGTCCACCACTTCGAGCTCCAGCTTGATGCCGGACTTGGCCAATTGCGACTGCACAATTTCCATGATGGGTAACTGTGCCGAGATATTCGACACAATGGACTTGATCGCTATGCCATTGGGGAAACCTGCCTCGGCCAATAAGGCTTTGGCATTCTCGGGAGCGTATTTATAGGGACCTGCGCTGCAGTCATGGCCCAGATAGCCCTCGGGCACGACGGAGCAGCCCTTGGACGCCACGTCCTTGCCCGCATAACGGATTATTTCATCGACGTTGACGGCCGCGGCGATCGCCTGGCGTACCTTCACGTTGTCCAGTGGCTTGATGTTGCGGTTGAGGTGCAGGATGCGGAATTCCGCCGGTTCGAAAATGTCAACATTCACGTCACGCTTGCGTGCCCGCTCCACCCACCGCTGTTCGCGCTTGCCCTGGATAATGTCGATTTCATTCGACGAGAACGCCATGTCCCGTGCACTGTCCGAAGGAATCATGCGGTAAGTGATACCGCTGATCATCGGCTTGCCGCGATGATAGTCGTCATTGGCGACCAGTCGCACATGTTGCTGCGTCACATGCTCGCCAAAGGCAAATGGGCCCGTTCCGATGGGCGACGCGCCGAATTTGTTGCCCAGCTTTTCGGCAGCCGCTTTGCTGACGATATTCCCGCCGTGGTAATCAGAGACTCGTCCCAGGAAACCCGAGTCCGGATACTTCAGCGTTACCCGGACTGTGTAGTCGTCAACGGCTTCCACCTTCTCGACGCCGCCAAACGTAGCGGCGAAGCTCGATCGCTTGGGATCTGCCGCACGCTCGAGGGAATAGACCACATCTTCAGCCTTCACCTCACCATAGCCGCCATGAAACTTGACGCCCTGGCGCAGCTTGAACGTCCAGATGGTGCTGTCCTTCGACGTTTCCCAACTTTCGGCGAGGTCGGCCTCGAGCTTGGTGGGATCCGCGCTGCCCGGCGGGAACCGAACAAGCGCATCGAACATTTGGCTGGCGACGCCTTTGTCGGCCGTGGACGTGGCGCGGTGCGGATCGAGCGTGGCGTTATCTGAGGCGCCCGAGCTGATGCGCAGCGTGGGTCTTTCGGCGCCTTGTGCGTATACGGAGGAGGAAAAGGCCGCGCTCAAGGTCAGCACGGTGAACGTTACGATAGACGCCGTTTTTAGTTTCATGTGGTCTCCCGGATTAATGTGGCTGTAATGAAAGCAATCCTAGATACGTCATGAAGTAACGTCAAAGTCCTTTATTGAACTGTCGTATTCCTAAAGGTTATGGGGTAACGGTATATAGGGCGACTCCCTAGTGGGCTTCCGCGCCGGACCCGGGTAAGTACCGATATCACCATGCAGCGAAAATAAGGGTATTCACCAGGAGTCTTTCCTTGCGTTTCGCCAAGGTCGGCTTTGCATCTAACCGCTTACGTCAGATCCAGGTTTGAAATGTATTGTCGCAGCCACGCATGGGCCGGATCGGTTTGATGACGTTCATGCCAATATAGGGAAATGGACAGCGTCGGAATATTGAATGGTACGTCCAGAATCTGGATTTTCCGAGTCCGTTTCGCTTCCGCCGCCACGCTGCTCGGCACGGTGGCGATCAAGTTGGACTGTTCGACCACATGAGGGCAGACCATATAGCTGGAAAGCGTAGCAACGACCGTGCGTTTTCGGGGCTGGTCGGTGAGTAGCGATGCGATTTCCCGGCTGAAAAATCCGGTATGGGCAGACAGGTCGATGTGACCATGCTTCAGATACTCGTCAAGCGTCCACTTCTGTTGAAGGCAGGGATGTCCAATTCGGACGATGCACTTGGCGGGCTCGTTGAACAGAAAGCGCGTCCGTAATTCTGGAGTGGCGGCCGGAAAGTATCCGGCAATCAGCTCTGCATGATTGGTGTCCAGCATAGTGAGGCCGTGCAAGGGCTTGGCCGGTACGACCTTCAGATGAAAATGAGGGGCGTCTTTCGTTAGCCCGGCTACCAGTTCGGGTACCAGCTTGAACTGCACGTAATCCGTCGCATACAAGACCAGCGTTCGATGCGAGTAAAGCGGATGGAACTCCTCTTCAACCGCTGTATGGGCCGACCATTTGTCCAGCAAAGGTTTCATGTCGAGATGCAACTCGATGGCTTTCTGCGTGGGTATCCATACGGATCCCTCCCGACTTAGCAGCGGATCATGGAACAAGGTCCGCAGACGTGCCAGCGCGGCGCTCATTGAAGGCTGGGTAAGCCCGAGCCTGTCGGCAGCCTTGGACACGCTTTTGGTTTGCATCAATGCATCGAATTGAACCAATAGATTGAGGTCTGGTTTCGCCACGTGTCATATTTTCCTGTAAGCGATTCAATTCGGCTTGTCTGCACCGGCGGTCGCTCCCGTCGGCCATGGGCTCCACGCACACACTTCTGAAGGTCGATTCTAGTATTGTTGCGGTTTATTTAACAATAGATCTGATCTATGACCACCGCATCATTTATCCGTATCATTTTCATCATGCAGCGTGAAACCCCCACACCTGAGACCAAACCCCATGACGAAAATCCCAGCTAAGACTTTTATGGCCGTCGCATTCAGTGCAGCCTCGTCCGTTATTGCCGCGTCAGCCTTGGCAGCATGGCCAAACGATCAGGTCATAAGAATGGTGGTCCCATTTGCCGCGGGCGGGTCGACGGACCTCGTCGCCCGTAAGCTGGCTGAAGGCGTCGCCAAAGAGCTGAATGCCAATGTGATCGTCGAGAACAAGGCCGGCGCGGGGGGGACGGTTGGGTCCGCGTATGTCGCCCGGCAACCTGCGGACGGTTATACCATTCTGATGGGCACCGTCAGTACGAACGCGTCGGCGTCCTGTGTCTACCCATCGCTGGCCTACGACCCGGTGAGAGATTTCACGCCATTGGCGGTCGTGGCAACGATTCCCAACGTGCTTGACGTGAATCAGTCCGTGCCGGCCGACACCCTGAAGGAATTCGTCGATCTGGTTAAAAAGCATCCGGAAAAGTACTCCTTCGCATCGAACGGAGTGGGGACGTCGAATCACCTTGCCGCTGAACTATTCCTGTCAACCGCAGGCATTACGATGATCCACGCTCCTTACAGGGGCTCGGGACCGGCCATGATTGATCTGGTTGGTGGACAGGTTGATGCAATGATGGATGTGGTGATGACTTCGTATCCCTATATCAAGGACAAGAAGTTAAAGGCTCTGGCCGTGACGTCCAGGACGCGCTCATCGTTGCTGCCAGATGTCCCGACCGTTGCGGAGCAGGGCTACCCCGGTTTCGAGGCCATGGTCTGGTTCGGTGTCTTTGGACCGGCCAACTTGCCTGCGAATATCACTGAACGGCTCAATAAGGCGTTGGCGGCGACGATCCACCACAGTCCATTGAAGCAGTATTTGCTCGACCAGGGGGCTGAGCCTTCGGATATCGTCGGTGAAGCGTTCAAAGCCATGGTAACCAGCGAGGTTGCCAAATGGTGCGGCGTCACCAAGCAAGCAAACATCAAGCTTAATTAACTCATACCCACACGATTATGTTCCTTCGGTCCTGCACTATGGTGCCGGGTCGGCGGAGCATATTGCCAGGAACTCACATGTATCGCATAGGTATTGACGTAGGTGGGACCTTCACCGATCTCTCGATGATCAGCGAAGACGGCGAGGTATCTTTCTATAAGACGCCGTCCACGCCTCATGACCCATCCGAAGCCATTATTTCGGGCATGGCCGAGATGCTGGAAGAGCAGGGCGTGTCGCCATCCCAGGTCTCACATATTGGCCATGGCACGACGGTGGCGACGAATCTTATTATCGAACGCAAGGGGGCCACGGTCGGCCTTATCACCACCCGCGGCTTCCGGGATATTCTGGAAATAGGAAGACAGGTTCGTCCTCATTTGTATGACTACAACATCCAGAAGCCTGACGTGCTGGTTCCACGTGAATTGCGCAGGGAGGTCTTGGAACGCGTGGATTCGAATGGAAAGGTGCTTCACCCTCTGGACGAAGATCAGGTCCGGGAGGCCGCCCTGTTCTTTGCGGAAAGAAACGTCGGCGCAGTGACTATTTGTTTTCTTCATTCCTACAAGAACCCGGACCACGAGCGACGGGCCAGGGAGCTCGTACTCGAGATCATGCCCGAGGTGTACATTAGCCTGTCCAGCGACATTTTGCCGGAGTTCCGCGAGTACGAGCGCTTGTCCACCACAGTGCTCAACGCCACGATAGGTCCGAAGATGTCCCGCTATCTCGACCGTTTTCTCACGCGTGCCACCGAGCTTGGTATTGCGAATGAACCCAGAACGGTGCATTCGAATGGCGGCTTGATGTCGATGGACTCGGTACGAAACTATCCCGTGCGTACTTGCTTGTCCGGGCCCGCCGCGGGCGTCGTGGGCGCGGCAATAATCGGCGCCGCGATTGGCCACCCCGATCTGGTGACTTTCGACGTGGGGGGTACGAGCACCGATGTTTCGTTGATTCAGCAGGGTCGCGCGGTCTTTACTTCGCACCGGAATGTCGCTGGCTATCCGGTGAAGATTCCGATGGTGGACATTCATGTCATAGGCGCGGGCGGAGGGAGCATCGCGTGGCGCGATGATGCGGGGGCGCTTAAAGTAGGGCCCCACAGTGCAGGTGCGGTACCGGGCCCGGTGGCGTATGGACGCGGAGGGCGGGAGCCCACCATCACGGACGCCGAGGTTACGCTGCAGCGCCTGAACCCTCGTACCCTTTTGCGCGGCAAAATGCCGGTGTACGCGGCAGAAGCGAAGGAAGTCATCCGCACACACGTGGCCGAGCCCCTGTCGCTGTCGATAGAAGAGGCGGCCGAAGGGATCTTGCGCATTGCGACGGCCAATATGAGTCGCGCCATCCGGTCCGTGTCGACTGAGAAAGGCTACAACCTCGATAAGTTTGCCTTGTTCGCCTACGGTGGTGCGGGCCCTCTGCATGCCGTAGAGGTAGCCGAGGAATGCGGTATTCCGGTCGTCATTGTGCCGCAGGAGCCCGGCACCATGTGCGCCCGGGGTGTATTGCTGGCGGATATTTCCTTCGACTTTGTGAAGAGCGACATCAGCGTCGCTTCAGCAGAATTGTGGGATAGGGTCATGGCGTCGTTTTCCGGTCTCGAGACCCAGGCGAATGACTGGCTGGATTCTGAAAATATCGATGTCGAGCAACGGGTTCTTCGCCTTTCCATTGATGCGCGGTACGAAGGCCAGAATTTCGAGATCCAGATTCCCTTTCCTGAAGGCACTCATCCAGCCTATGAGTATTTTCTGAAGGAATTCCAGAGCATCCACCTTCGGGAATACGGTTATAAACTCCCGACACGCAAGGTACATATCATCAACCTGCGCCTGCAGGCAGTTGGCCGGGTGGTCAAGGTGTCTTTATCCAAGCGCGAGGTGGATACCACCCTGGCCGACGCGTATCTCCACAGCCGGCAGGTGTATATCAACCGGAACCACGGCTGGGTGGAAGCCAGGGTCTACGATCGGGCCTTGGTCCCTTCTAATGTCACTGTCGTTGGCCCGGCAATCCTCGAGGAGATGAGTTCGACGACACTGATAGGCATTGGTCACAAAGCCCAAATTGATGCTTATGGAAATTTGATCATACGACTAGGGGCAAACGACGATGAGTAAGAGTACCGAGCTGAAGATCGCCGATCCGATCGGCATGGAAGTATTCTGCAACCGCCTCCTGACGATTACGGAAGACATGAACAACACGCTGATCCGTTCGTCGTTCTCGACCAATATCAAGGAGCGCAAGGATTGTTCCGTTGCTTTGTTCGACGTGCTAGGCAGACTTGTGGCGCAGGGCACGCAAATCCCCTTGCATCTGGGTTCGCTGAACGGGGCGATAGAGTCGGTGTTGAACGACTTCCCCGTTGCAGACATCAGGGACGGCGACGTATTCATCTGCAATGATCCTTATTTGTCCAATGGCAGTCATTTGCCAGACATCAATATCGTTACCCCGGTCTTCTGGGACGGCGAGCTGAGTTTTTTCACAGCCAATATCGCCCACCATTCCGACGTTGGTGGAACAGTGCCCGGTTCGATCGCAGGCGGATCAAAGTCCATTTTCGAGGAAGGCATCCGAATTCCTGCGTGCCGCATCGTCGCGGGACACATATTGAATGAAGACCTTCTGCGCATCATCTGCAACAACACCCGCGATCCTGAAGAGCGGCGGCTGGACCTGAACGTGCAAATAGGAACGAACACGCGCGGCGCGGAAGCCCTGAGAGCGCTGATCGGGCAAATGGGCATGCAAGCGGTCAAGCAGTCGATTGACGACTTCATCAACTACACGCAGCGCCGGGTGATGAATCGGATCGAGGAACTGAAGCCCGGGACTTATCGCTACACATCCTACATGGACGACGACGGCCTGGGCGGCGGCGATCCCGTTGTCATCTGCGTGGCCCTTACTGTCGAAGGCGGCAGCCTGCATTTCGATTTCACGGGATCCAGCGGACAGGCGCGCGGCGCCATGAATTTACCAATGAGTGCGATGAAGGCCTCTGTTTACTATGCAGTCAAGGCCATTCTTGATCCCGATATAGCCCCTAATGCCGGGCTGTTTGCACCCATCAGCATCCATGCACCCGTGGGCACCATCACGAATCCCCGGCCGCCCGCGGCTGTCGGCGCGCGCAGTATCACGGCGCAGAAAGTGGCCGGAGCGATATTCGGCGCGTTCCAGGGCTTGTTGCCTCCGGAAAAGATCATGGCGGCCAGCAACGACTGTTGTCCTGCCATCGTCTTCTCCGGCAACTGGGGGACGCGCGAGGGAGATTTCGTTTACCTTGAAACATTGGGCGGCGGAAGCGGCGCGCGGTTCGACAAGGACGGCATGGACGCGGTACACGTGCACATGACGAATACGTCGAATCTACCCATTGAAGCTCTGGAAAACGAATACCCCTTGTTGGTGGACGAGTACGCACTCATTCCCGACTCAGGCGGGGCCGGGCTCCGGCGCGGCGGCTTGGGGATTGCCAAGCAGATTCGGGCAAGGGCCGACGGCATCACATTTTCAGCCCGTTCGGACAATCATGTCATTGGCCGCGCGTTGGGGGTCAAATCGGGCGGTGTTGGCCGCCAGGCCAGGCTCATCCAGAACTTTGGCACGCGACAGGAACAGGAACTGTTTTCCAAAACAGCCAATATGCCACTTGAAAAAAACGCAAGCGTACGTATTGAGACGTCCGGTGGAGGTGGCTTTGGCGCGCCCCAAAGTCGGCCCCGCGGACTGGTGGAACAGGATGTGCGCAATGGCAAGGTGTCGTTGGAATGTGCCTTGCGCGATTTCGGCTATTCGAGCGAGATAAGGTAAGCGGGGCGCCGCCGCTATGAACGCCGAAACGAAGGCCGATACGCTCACACGTCGACGATGGGCACGAAGCCGCCAAATATCATTCGCTTGCCGTCGAAGGGCATTTCTTCTGCCATGGCTTTCATGCGGGGGTCGGACATCATCTTCTGGTTGGCGGCGTCGCGTATCTCTTTGGAAGGATATTCGAGCCAGCTAAATACCACGACTTCATCGTCCTTGGCGTTCACGGCCCCGCGGAAATCCGTTATCTTGCCCTCTGGCACATCGTCTCCCCAACATTCAACGAAACGGGTGGCGCCGAGCTCCTTGAACAATTGGGACGCTTGCTCAGCGTGCTTGCGGTAGGCCTCTTTGTTTGCGGCGGGTACGGCGACAACAAATCCTTCTACGTAGCTCATCATTGTTCTCCTGGGTTTAGGCCTGGACAGTCCGGGCGCGGGTCGTTGGAAGACGGGAGCCTGGACTACATGACGATAAGGTCGAACACGATTGAGGTCAATTCCCCTCACTGCCCGGGGCGATTACAGATAGATCCGGGCAAGCCCTTGTGTGATCGACGCAACGATACGCTCGCGGCGGCTGCTTATATGTTGCGCGAGTATGGCTTGCGCGCGGGCGGGATCCCGTTTTACCAGCGCCTCGACGATGTCGGAATGCTCTTGCTGGGTGGACTCCCGCCCTACGTTTTCCATGTCGATCCAGCGGATGAAGCGCAGTCTTTCGTTCAGGCTGACAAGAATACGCTTGAGCTCCGCATTGCGCGCCATGTCTGCAATACGCAGATGAAAGCCTTCATCGAGTTCAACCAGTGTTTCGCTGGAAGCCGTAGCTGGCGTCGCCATGCTGTCAGCCAGGAATTCGGAAATGTCCTGAAGTTGCCGTTCGGTCGCGCGTTCGAATGCCAGCCGCAGGCATTCCCGTTCTATTGCCATTCGCGCTTCATACAGGTCAGCCATTTCCTGGACGTCCAGTGGTTTGCGTACGTAGCCCCTGGTGGACTCGACCAACAGGCCTTCACTGGCCAGGCGGGTCAGCGCCTCGCGTATGGGTGTACGGCTGACGCCGAAACGCGTGGCAAGCTCCAGTTCGTTCAGGCGCTCGCCCGGCTTCATTTCATACGAGATTGCCATGTTGCGCAGGGCGGCAAATACGCCCGCAGCCCGGCCACGCTGGCTTGGTTTGGCGCCAGGCTGTGAACTGGGTTTCACATTGGTTTTGATAGGTTTGGGGACGACCATGTTTATCCGTCGGTATATCGAAAAATCCACGCAATTTTAGTATATATTTAGGTATACTTAAATGTATATTGTCTGGGGTCGCATACTGATGCCGATGGCACTCAAGGAGAGTTAATGAGCAAGATGAACGGCGCGGACTCTTTGGTCCGCATGCTGCAATTGAATGGTGTGAAACATATCTTCGGTTTATGCGGCGACACCAGTTTGCCCTTTTACGACGCATTGGCGCGCCTGGATCATGACATAGACCACATACTTGCCCGTGACGAGCGCAGTGCGGGCTATATGGCAGACGCGTACGCACGCGTTACCAATAAAGTCGGTGTATGCGAGGGCCCGAGCGGCGGTGGCGCGACATATCTGCTGCCCGGGCTTGTCGAGGCCAATGAATCGTCGATTGCGGTTCTAGGAATTACGACGGACGTATCAGTGACCTCGCGGGGCAAGTTCCCGTTGACGGAACTGGATCAGCAATCCTTGTATCGTCCGCTGACCAAATGGAATACCACCGTGAATCGCGTCGAGGAAATTCCCGATGCCGTTCGTGGCGCATTCCGTGCAATGACCACGGGCAAGCCAGGCGCGGCCCATATATGCCTGCCTTACGATGTCCAGAAGCAAACGATCGACCCGGCGTCGGTATGGGCGCAGGAAGGCCACGATACCTTTCCCGCGATGCGCAGCGCCCCGAATGCCGCTGATGTCGAGACAGCGGCCGAAAAACTGGTCGCGTCCCGCTCGCCAGTCATTATTTGCGGCGGCGGTGTGGTGTTGTCAGGGGCATGCGAGGCGCTGGATGCGTTGGCCACCATCTTGAATGCGCCGGTCTGCACGACCATCAGCGGCAAGGGCAGCCTTGCCGATACGCATCCATTGAACGCGGGGGTGATTGGCGCCAATGGCGGTACGGATGCCACGCGCGAAGTCGTCGCGGGGGCGGATCTGGTGCTGTTCATCGGATGCCGTGCAGGCTCGACGACGACGGAACACTGGCGGTTCCCGGCGCGCAGTATTCCCATCCTGCATATCGATGCGGACCCCATGGTGATCGGAACCAATTATCGAACCGACGTTGCACTGGTTGGCGATGCCTTGCTGGCCCTCATGCTCCTGAACCAGGCCGTGACGGACCGTATCGGGCAACGTCCTTCAGCCGTTTCGGATGGACGGGCAATTACACAGGCAGCCCGCAGCGCCAAGCAAAAAGCTTTATGGACCCTCGCATCCGAACTGTCTACCCCGATCAAGCCGGAGCGGGTGCTCGATGCCTTGAACCGCCTGCTGCCCGACCATGCGGTGGTGGTGGCTGACCCTGGAACACCTTGTCCTTATCTTTCCGCGTACTTCAATTCGAATCACCCCGGCCGCCACTTCATTACCAATCGCGCCCACGGTGCACTGGGCTTTTCGTTGGCTGCTGGCATAGGTGCCTCATTTGGACGACCCGATTCGGTGGTTGTCTCGGTAATGGGCGATGGAAGTTTTGGCTTCACTTGCGGGGAACTCGAGACACTGGTACGCCGCAACATTCCCTTGAAGATGATAGTGTTCTCGAACAGCGTTTTCGGATGGATCAAGGCGAGCCAGCAGGAAGGCTACGAGCAGCGCTATTTCTCCGTCGATTTCACTCGTACCAACCATGCCAAAGTGGCTGAAGCATTTGGCGTCAAGGCATGGACGGTTTCCGACCCGGCCGATGTGGACTCCGCCATCAAGGCGGCGCTGGCTCATGACGGCCCGGCGCTTGTTGACGTGATCGCCCAGGAACTCCAGGATACGGCCGTTCCGGTCAGTCAGTGGATGGGATAGGCGGGTAAACCGCAAGCGCGGCTGTGTCTGGCGCTACTATATCGTTCGCCGCTGATTCGTCCGGTGGCGTCCAGCAGACGTAATTTTGGATTAATGAAAATGACACAGCAGAAGTGGGTGCAACAGGCCGTAGCCAGGATCGAGGCCGATTTCAATCGATCGGCAGACACCCACCTCATTCCCGTGGCGCTACCGGCGTATCCAGGGGTAGAGCTGTATCTGAAGGATGAGTCCAGTCATCCCACGGGCAGCCTGAAACACAGGCTGGCTCGATCATTATTTCTCTATGCGCTGTGCAATGGATGGCTGAACGAGCAAAGTACAGTGATTGAAGCGTCATCCGGTTCGACGGCGGTGTCAGAAGCTTACTTTGCTCGTCTTATCGGCTTGCCTTTCGTGGCCGTCATACCCAGGAGCACCTCGGTCGAGAAAATCGCTGCCATTGAGTTCTACGGCGGACACTGCCATTTGGTCGACAAATCGCACGAAATCTACGGCGAATCCGAACGACTTGCACGCGAGTTGGGGGGCCATTATATGGATCAGTTCACCTTCGCCGAGCGGGCGACGGATTGGCGCAGCAACAACAACATTGCCGAGTCGATTTTCAATCAGATGCGACAAGAGGCACACCCCATACCCACATGGGTGGTCTGCAGCTGTGGCACGGGCGGCACGACAGCCACCATAGGACGCTATATTCGCTACCGCGGATTTGAAACCCGGGTTTGCGTGGCCGATCCCGAGAATTCAGTATTCTTCGACGCCTATACTACGGGCGACAGTACCTTGTCCCACGAGCACGGCTCTCGCATCGAAGGCATCGGACGGCCCCGCGTTGAAAAATCATTCATACCCAGCGTCATCGACTGCATGGTGAAAGTGCCTGATGTTGCCTCGCTGGCGGCCCTTCGTTACTTACATGGCAGCCTGGGACGGCGTAGCGGCGGCTCCACCGGCACCAACTTTATCGCTTCGCTGCACCTGGCTCGGCAAATGCACGAGGCCGGGCAGAGCGGTTCGATCGTCACGATCCTGTGCGATAGCGGAGAGCGCTATATGCAGACGTATTATGATGACGCCTGGTTGACGTCACGACAGCTGGATATCGCGCCTGCACTGGCGGCACTGACAGCCTGCGCGGATCTCGGCGACGCCATGCCGTGGGATTTGGCCGAAAGCGTGCGCAGCACCAGGATGTTTACGCACGGCTAGAGCTAGCCTTTCGATGCCAGCACCTGGCCCGCCGCTTCGGCAGCGACGCGAGCGAGCTTATAGGATTCATCCAATACCCTTGTGGCGTAGCCTCGTGCATTGCCCGAGTATTTTCCTAATGCTTTATTGAGACTGCCGCCGGCCTTTTCCAGGTACTCTTCCAGCACATCGGCTCCGACGCGGATGTTCACCTCTGGATCGAATAGCGATTCGGACGGGTGCAGCTTTTCGGGATGCCAACGGCGAACCACCTGCATCAGGCCTTGGGCGCCATATCGGCTTTGAACTTTCGGACGTAGAGAGCTCTCTTTCTGCATCATGGCGATAAGGAGCTCTGGCGACATTCCGTCGCGCTTGCTTGCTTCTTTCCAGGCCAGTTCCACATATTCGCGTATCGTCGATTCGCTTCGACGATACTTGGCGGCCAGATATTCGGTTTGCGCCTGAATCTTTGCTTCATTGTCGATTTCCAGCAGACTATCCGGTTCAAGTGGCTGGAAGCGCGGAGTTGGGGCGGAATAGCCGCCAGGTTCCAGTGGTTCGACCTGCAATGTGACCCGTTGAGTCAAGGGTTGCCACTCTTGCAGATAAAGCTCCCCGGCCAGGAGAGTCGGCGGGAGAAGGGCGGCCGCCAACAAAATCAGTGTGACAACAAGTTGGCGGGCGTCACGAATGGTGAAGGCTTGCGCTGCGGAGAAAATGTCTTTAGGTTGCTTAAGGTTCATGGGTCCTGAGCCGGCACAGCCCGCACAAGCACGCAGAATTGGTCTCCCGCGCTTGAAGCTCGCGGTAGTGAGGATGTCCTGGCGCTGGCGGCGATCGGCTCCCCGAAGAGTGAGGAGTTCGATCAACGGCTGTGTAACGGTCTGAATTATTAATGTTGCGCGCCCGTCGTGGCCGCGTTTTGTGTTAGGGACCATATCATCGACACTCCCATATCCGACTTACCAAATGTAAAAAACCTACGGAATGGCAACAGCTACGGGCCTCCGGCAGGAAGGCCATTCCGGTGGAATGCTCCCTGTAAGGGCCGCTGGATTACAGAGCTGTGCACGCAAGTGCCAAGCTGTGCTCACAGTAGGATAGTTTTACGTTTTAGCGCTATGGGCCAGGCGCTTTACTTTTTATGGCCATCAACCGAATGGCACTTTAGAAAGTTGGGGCTTCAGAAGGTCACCTTTACGGAGGGGGCGCTGCGATTGGCCGGACCGTGATATACCGCTTCGATGTTGTTACCGTCGGGGTCCAGTACAAACGCCGCGTAATAATCAGGATGGTATTCACGCAGCCCCGGCGCCCCATTATCCTTGCCCCCGTTTTTGAGAGCGATTTTGTGAAATGCATCGACCATTGCGCGGTCTTGCGCCTGGAACGCCAGGTGGTTGCGCCCGGTCAGCTCGCCAGCCGCTGCCTCACTATTCGCGGTTGAAACGACCAGTTCGTCTGCCCAGAAATAGCCATCCCCCGATCCGCCGATCGGAATGTCCAGGACATCAAGGACAGCGCTGTAAAATTTCTCGCTCGCCGCCAAATCGCGTACGATAAGCTGAATGTGGTCAATCAAGCGGCCGCGATGCAATTCGTGAATTTCCATGGTGATCTCCAGTTAACGAAGAGGTGTTCTCGCTGCTTGGGGCAGGCCTGTGGGTCGGTGATGGTGGCCCACATCGGCGACCTGCGTTCCGGCGATCCGGCGTTCCGGCGATCCGGCGTTCCGGCGATCCGGCGTTCCGGCGATCCGGCGTTCCGGCGATCCGGCGTTCCGGCGCAATATTGAAAAAGGATAAGTCAATTTGACTATCTTGCCAAAACTTCTCCAGGCCGCATTGATCGGCATGGCTCTCTGCACCGCAAGCTGGGCTGGCGACGATACGGCCTGCTTTCGCGATGTCGTCGATACCGCCATACGCCCAATCATGGCCGAGCATGATGTACCAGGTATGGCCGTTGCGCTTACGATGCAACTCACGCCGTAACGACGCAACTACGGTTAACGACGAGGTTCAGGGCACATGCCATACCAGCACACCGTTAATAGCCATACATGGGCCTTTGCGGACTTGCGGGAACTCATGGCCAAGGCAAGTCCTGCCCGTTCGGGCGACGAGCTGGCCGGCATTGCCGCGAGTGACGCCGTTGAACGCATGGCGGCGCGCATGTGCCTGGCCGATGTGCCACTTGCGCGCTTTCTTGATGAGGCACTGATCCCGTATGAGTGCGACGAAGTGACCCGTCTGATCGTCGACAGCCATGATCCCATGGCCTTTGCGGTGGTCGCTCACCTTACAGTCGGCAGCTTTCGGGACTGGTTGCTGTCCGGCTTCGCCAGCGAAACGGCGCTGGAACAGCTGAGGCCTGGGATAACCCCTGAAATGGCGGCTGCGGTCAGCAAGCTGATGCGTAACCAGGACTTGATCCTGGCGGCACGCAAGTGTCGGGTTATTACGCGCTTCCGCAACACATTGGGACTTGCGGGCCGCGTTGCCGTGCGCCTGCAGCCGAACCATCCGACCGACGATATGCAAGGAATTGCTGCCTCCATCGTAGATGGTCTGCTTTATGGCGCCGGCGATGCGGTAATAGGCATCAACCCCGCTACCGACAATATTCCGGCCCTCAGCAGGCTGGTGCATATGCTGGACGAAGTGATTTCGCGGCTTGGCATTCCGACCCAATCTTGTGTGTTGACCCATGTCACCAATACGCTGCGCATGATCGAGCAGGGGGCTCCTGTGGATATCGTGTTTCAGTCCGTTGCCGGCACCGAGGCCGCCAATGCGGGCTTCGGCATCAACCTGGGCATATTGGGCGAGGCCCGCGATGCCGCGTTGTCCCTGCGTCGTGGCTCGGTGGGTGAGAACGTCATGTATTTCGAAACGGGACAGGGCAGTGCTCTCTCTGCGGGTGCCCATCACGGCGTGGATCAGCAAACCTGTGAAGCTCGGGCATATGCGGTGGCAAGAGCGTTCAATCCGTTATTGTCTAATACCGTTGTCGGCTTCATAGGGCCGGAATACCTTTACGATGGCAAGCAAATAACCCGGGCCGCGCTGGAAGATCATTTCTGCGGCAAATTGATGGGTCTTCCGCTGGGCTGCGACATTTGCTATACCAACCACGCCGAGGCGGATCAGGATGACATGGACACATTGCTGACCTTGCTGGGCGTGGCTGGCGTGACCTTCATCATGGGTGTGCCCGGCGCTGACGACATTATGCTCAATTACCAGAGCACGTCTTTTCACGACGGCCTTTATCTGCGTTCTGTGCTGGGCCTGAAACGTGCGCCGGAATTCGAGGAATGGCTGCAGCGCATGCAGTTGATCGATGCGGCGGGATCCGCCTTGCCGCTTGCACCTTCGCATCCGGCGCTGGGCGCATTGCGCCGGCTTGGTTTTCGATTCTGACAAGGTACATCATGTCCAAGACACCGGTTGACGAAGATCCCTGGATGGACCTGCGACGGTACACAAGGGCGCGCCTTGCCCTGGGACGTGCCGGAAACAGCATCCCCACGGCGGAGGTGCTGCGCTTCGACTACGCCCATGCGCAGGCACGCGTCGCAGTACACGCCGCGCTCGATGCGGACGCAATGCGCACAGCACTGGAGCGGGACGGCTTGAAGGCCTTGAATGTCCGCAGCGCGGCACCTGACCGGGCCACGTATCTCGCCCGACCGGACCTGGGTCGGCAATTGACACCGGAGAGTGCGGACGTTCTGCGCGACTATACAGGCAGACAGCGTACTTGCCATGCCGCCTGTGACCTTCTGCTTATCGTGGCGGACGGCTTGTCTTCGACTGCTATTTCACGGCATGTCCGTCCGTTGATTTCTGAAATCGTGGGGCGCGCGCCGGCGGATTGGGTGCTTGGTCCTGTGGTGATCGCGACGCAGGCCAGGGTGGCGTTAGGTGACGAAATTGGCCAGATCCTGGGTGCCCGCATAAGCGTCATGCTCATCGGCGAGCGTCCCGGCCTGAGTTCGCCTGACAGTCTTGGCATGTATGTGACCTGGGAGCCACACCGCGGATGCACCGATGCCCAGCGAAATTGCATATCCAACGTCAGGCCGCAAGGGCTTGCGTACGATGAAGCCGCGCGCCGCTTATGGTGGTTATGCGCTGAAGCACGCCGGCTGCAATTGACCGGGATAGCCTTGAAAGACGGCAGCGGCGTTCTTGAGCTGTCATCGGGCCCTGCTTAGTTTTCCCGGGATTGCTCCAGCAGTCGATCCGCGATCTCACCCAGCGACACTCCGCTGTCCATGGCTGCGCGCAGCATGTGCTCATGGGCCTCCTGCTCGCTCAGTCGATACCGGTTGATCAGCATCCACTTGGCCTTTTCCATGCGCGTGCGCTCATCGAGCGAGCGCCTGACGCTGGCCAGTGCCTTGGCGTCTTCTTGCATGCGCATGGTCTGTTCGCAAAGCATGTCCACGATGGAGCGGTCCATGTCGTCGCCAATGCCATCCGGGGGCGGGATGTCGGCAATACGCCCTTGCACGCGGTACACCATGCTCGGCTCTTTGCCGTTTGCACGATCCGTGAAACGACGTAGCAACAGGCGCCGGTCGTCCAACTCTTTACGCGTTTCGGCCGTGCGTTGCTGGCAAAGCTGTGCCAGGGCCTGGGCCAGCGTATTTTCTACTTCGCGCATGCCATCGATGCGCTGTGTACACAGGTCCAGCCAAATTCCAGCCAGGTCGACCCCCACCCGTTGCGGTTCCGATGTGTTCTCGAGCATGGCCCGCATGCGCTGTACATCTTGCGCTGGGCGATCCAGCTGTCGCCATGTCTGCAACGCTGTTTGGGGAGAAAACTGCGCGAACACATCGAAACTGCGCTGCTGGCGTGCCACCAGCGACGCCATCCGGGCCTTCTGTCCGTCGGTGAAGTAGCCCGCCCTGAAGCCCACCACCCCATAGGCACGCTCCTGGCCGCTGAGCTCTTTGCCCTGGATGAAGTTGAGCAGCGCAACGAGAATGCGTGTGACATCCGGATCGAGCGCGGAGTCGGCCGCCTCAAACACCATGGCCAGCAAGCTGGCGATCAGGTCGGTGAAGGTCGACTCTGCATCCTGTGCCGGCGTGTGACGGCCCCGTATGCGTCGTCGCAAACCGGGAAGAGCGTCCAGTCTCTGGAATGCCGAGGCCGCGCGGTTGAAAAAATGGGCTTTGTCGCAGACCGGGCTGGGCCCCGAAACCAGGGCATCCAGATAGTTACGCATCACCTGTTCGGCATGGGTGGTTTCGCTAGCGAGTTCTGCCAGCTTCTGCAAACCATCATCGTTGTCGCTGCACAGATAAAGGTTGGACCATCCCCGTTCTTTTTGCAGGGCATGCACCAGTTGGCCCGCCAGAACGACGAGCTCACATGTGCCGGCCAGGGATTCCAGGGCGTGCAGTTCACAGCGACGCGCGGCCAGCAAGAATCGCAGCGTCGCGGGCACGTTGCTATTGCTCATGCCAGTGTGTCCTTCCAGGCACGCCCGCGATGCCTATCAGTTGAAGCTGCGTTTGGGACCGGTCTTCAGATGTGTCGTATAGAGCGTCAGGCCTGTCAACGAAATTCCGCCGACCAGGTTGCCCAGCACCACCGGTATCTCGTTCCATATCAGGTAATCCATGACTGAAAAGTTGCCGCCCATGATAAGCGCAGAAGGGAATAGAAACATATTGACGATGGAATGTTCAAAACCCATGGCGAAGAACAGCATGACAGGCATCCACATGGCGATGACCTTGCCGCTGACCGACGTGGAAATCATTGCGCCGACGACACCCAGGGAGACCATCCAGTTGCACAGGACAGCACGGATGAAAATCGTGAGCATGCCCGCCGCGCCGTATTCCTTGTAGCCAAGCGTCCGGTTTTCACCGATATGGGCGATGACCTGCCCAACATCGTTCGGTGGAATCGAAAACCCATACGTGAAGACAATAGCCATGAGGAAGGCCACAGTAAGTGCACCGGCGAAATTTCCCAGGAAAATAATACCCCAGTGTTTCAGGATGATGATGCCTGTGACACCGGGACGGCGGTCGAAAAGGGCCAGCGGGGTCAATACGAAAACCCCGGTAAGCAAGTCGAAGCCCATCAGATAGAGGATGCAGAAACCCACGGGAAACAATGCCGCACCCAAAATCGGCGAGCCGGTCTGGACGCTGACGGTGACGGCAAAGACGGCCGCGATCGCCAGTATGGCTCCCGCCATATAGGCCCTGATCAACGCATCGCGCGTGGCCATGAAAATTTTCGATTCACCCGCATCCACCATTTTGGTGACAAATTCGGAAGGTATTACGTAAGACATGATGTGTTCCTTGAAAACTGTAAGAGTCGTGGCTGCGGCGCCGGGATATCCCTAGGCAAGTTCCACCGAATCGCCGTTGAAACGGGTTTTCCAGGTTCGCAGGCGTTGCTCGGGGTAGTCGATGCAAAGGCCGTCGATAAGCCTGAAGTGCTGTTTGTAGAGTGGCGATGCGACAATCAGGTCACCGCCAATGCGTCCCACAATGCCTCGTCCAATGACATTTGCACCTGATTTGGGATCTTTGTTTTCGATGGCATACAACGTCTGCTCTCCGGCGTCCGGCACAAAGAACAATGCAATCTGGACGCCGTCCACCAAGGCAACGGTGCCGGAATTTGCCACCAGGTCGCTGCGAGAGCAAACCGGACGCCAGTTGGGCCGGCCGCTTAATAGTTCAGTCATCAAGCTATCTCCTCGGTAATAGGAATCACGCGGGACCGGGTTTGCGCCGGGCGTCGTTGGCCGCGTTCTTCGGTAAATTGGATGTCCGGATCACCGCCGCGTCGATTGACGAAGGTGCGAAAACGCTTGAGTTTTTCCGGGTCGGCGATGGTGTTGGCCCACTCGCATTCATATCGATCCACCACCAGTTGCATCTGGGCTTCGAGTTCGGCACCCAGGCCAAGGCTGTCTTTGATGATGACCGCCTTCAGGTAGTCGAGGCCGCCCTCCAGCGATTCCCGCCAGACCGATGTACGCTGCAGTTTGTCGGCGGTACGGATATAAAGCATGAGCAAGCGATCGATGTAGCGGATCAGAGTGGTGTCGTCCAGGTCGGTGGCGAACAATTCGGCATGGCGGGGGCGCATGCCTCCGTTGCCGCAGACGTACAAATTCCATCCGTTTTCGGTGGCAATTACGCCGATGTCCTTGCTTTGTGCCTCGGCGCACTCGCGGGTGCAGCCCGAGACCGCAAATTTGAGCTTATGCGGCGCTCGCAGGCCCTTGTAGCGATTCTCGATATCGATCGCCATCTTCACGCTGTCCTGCACGCCATAGCGGCACCAGGTGCTGCCGACGCAGGATTTCACTGTGCGGGTCGACTTTCCGTATGCGTGGCCCGTCTCGAATCCGGCGGCAATCAATTCGGCCCAGATATCGGGCAATTGGTGCAGTTGGGCACCGAACAGGTCTATGCGTTGTCCACCGGTGATCTTTGTATAGAGTTCGTACTTCTTCGCGACGGCTCCGATGGCGATGAGGCCTTCGGGTGTGATCTCGCCAGCGGGAATCCGGGGCACGATCGAGTATGTGCCGTTCTTCTGCATATTCGCCATGAAGGTGTCGTTGGTGTCTTGCAGAGGAACCAGCTTCGGATCCTGGATGGGCCGGTTCCAGCATGAGGCCAGGATGGATCCTACCGTAGGCTTGCAGATGTCGCAGCCCACCTTCCCGCGGCCATGGCGCGCCAGCATTTCCTCGAATGTTTCAATGCCTTCGATGCGGGTAAAGGCGTAAAGCTCCTGGCGGGTGTAAGCGAAGTGCTCGCAAAGACTCTTGTCGATGGCCACGCCTCGGCAGGCCAGCTCATGCTCGACCACCTGCTTGAGCAGGCCGGCACAGCCCCCGCAGCCGGTTCCCGCGTTGGTGCAGGCCTTGACGCTGGCGACATCGGAGCACCCTTCGTCAATGGCTGAACTGATGGCGCCCTTGCTGACGTTGTGGCAGGAGCAGATGGTGGCTGTTGCCGGCAACACGTTTATGCCCAGCAGCGGCGCGGCGGATCCGGTCGGCAATATGAGGCCGGCAGGGTCGGCCGGAGGTGCAATAGCGTTCTGCACATACTGCAACAAGGAGTCGTAATAGCTGTTGTCGCCAATGAGGACAGCGCCCAGCACACGCTTGCCGTCCTGCGAGATGACGAGACGTCGATAACTGGACGCGGCCTCATCGATATAGCGATAACTGCGCGCGCCAGGCGTCGTACCGTGTGCATCGCCGATGGATCCGACATCCACGCCAAGCAATTTCAGCTTGGTCGACATGTCGGCCCCGGCAAAGCTTTCTTCCGCCTCGCCACAGAGTTCGGCGGTGACGATGCGCGCCATTTGATAGCCGGGTGCGACGAGGCCGAAAATGGTGCCGTTCCACACGGCGCATTCACCGACAGCATAGATGTGCGCATCACTGGTCCGGCAGCGCTCATCTATGATGATGCCGCCGCGCTCTCCGATGGCGAGCCCGCTCTTTTTCGCCAGGCCATCGCGTGGCCGGATTCCCGCCGAGAAAACGATGAGGTCCGTTTCCAATGCCGTCTTGTCGGCGAAGAGCATTTGGTAGCGGTGTTTCCTGCCAAGCTTGATTTCCTGCGTTGCGCGGGATAGGTGTACACCGACGCCCAGGCCTTCGATGCGGGACTTGAGCGCCGCGCCACCCATTTCATCTAGCTGTACAGGCATAAGACGGGGAGCGAACTCGACCACATGCGCTTCGAGATTCAACGATTTCAGCGCGTTGGCGGCCTCAAGGCCCAGCAAGCCTCCTCCGACGACAACGCCACGGCGTGCGCCCTTTGCGGCATTGCGGATGAGGTCCAGATCATCAATCGTGCGATAGACCAGCCGCGAATTTCCGTCGGCCCCAGCCACCGGCGGCACAAAGGGATACGATCCCGTGGCGAACACCAGTTTGTCGTAGGCGAAACTTCCTTCTGCGGTGACCACATGCCGCCGGTGGCGGTCCACCCCCGTTACCAAGGCGCCCAGATGCAGGGTCAATCCTTCCTGCCCGTAGAACCCGGCATCGCTTAACGACATGGATTCCGCGTCGCGATCGCCCAGGTATTCGGAAAGATGCACGCGATCATAGGCCCGTCGGGATTCTTCACCGAAGACGTGTATGCGATAGCGCTCCAGGGCGCCCTTTGCCACCAGTTGCTCGACACAATGGTGGCCCACCATGCCGTTACCGATCACGATCAGGGTTTGCAAGGGGCCGGATGCGGTCACTGCGTTCATTGCGATATCCTCATGGCATTTCAGTTCGTACAGACGTGAAACGCCCGGGACCTTGCGGTCGCGGGCGCCATTGCCTGATGTACACAAATTGTCGTGCCGACTCTCTCTCGATCCGGCACTAGCACTTACGCAATTCACGTGCCAGAAAATCGCGTAGGTGGCGTGAGGGGTGTCTGCATGGCGTGAAAAGCTGAGTAACGCTAAACCAGCGGCCAGATCCCGGCTCGGCACGCTTCATTGCGGTGCACAATTCGCTTGCGCCGCATCCTTTTGGTTCAAAAGCCTCACTACGCCATGGAGGCGCAGTGAGGCTTTCTGGCGTCAGGCAAGCTCCTTGGGTAGGGATATTGTTGCTCATGGACACATTTGCAGATACTCTGGCGGTGCTCTCTCGTGCGCGAATAGAAGAAAGAAAAGGAAAGGGGACGGAACAATGCAGCGACCAAGTGGGTACAAGGGGAAATGGTGTACCGCCGTGTTCTTCTGCCTGAGCGCCTTCATCTCGACCCAAGTTTTTGCCGCAACGGTAAAGGTGGGCGGTACGGGTGCCGCGGTAGGGACCATGCGACTGCTCGGAAAAGCGTTTGAAAGGGCCCAGCGGCACCATACGGTGAAGGTCTACGACAGCCTTGGAACAGGGGGCGGTATAAAGGCCTTGTTGGGAAAACGCCTGGACATTGCGGTGGCTTCGCGCGACATAAAGGCGGCGGAGGCGGAAAGCGGCTTGGCGGCACACAAGTACGGAACGTCGGCGTTCGTATTTATAAGCCATCCCAAAACGGAGACCTTGCAACTCACTCCGGCAAAGATTGCCGACATTTATTCAGATCAATTTGCGTCCTGGTCCAATGGCGCGCCGTTGCGGCTGGTGCTAAGACCGCTGGGCGATTTCGATACCCGGCAGCTCATCCGTATTTCAGGTGACATCGAAGTGGCGGTAGCGGCTGCGCATGCACGCAAAGGCATGATCATGGCAATGACGGATACCGCGGCGGCGGACCAGGTCGAGCTCACACCCGGAGCCTTCACCACATCGACGTTGGCCATCATACTCTCCGAGGGCCGGCACGTTACGATGCACCCGGTCGATGGCGTGTTGCCGTCCATGGAGTCGCTGGTCGATGGTAGTTATCCCCACACCAAAGACTTGTACCTGGTTACCGCCAGCCAGCCTTCGGAAGCGGTCAGGCAGTTCGCGGCCTTTGTGCGTTCCGCTCAAGGAGCCGACATACTTCGTACGACCGGCCATAAGATAGACTGATTCCAGCATGCTTTACCCACGCAAACTCAAACTTCTTACTGCTTTTGCTGCGGTTCTTGCCGTGCTGGCCTTCATTCTTCCGCCTGTCACCTACCTGGCGCTGAAGTACCAGCATGAGAAAGCCGTGGTCTCGGTGGAAACGCATGTCAATGCATTGGCGGTCAGCGAACTCATCAACACCAACCCGGAGCTATGGGTTTTCGAGCAGCTGCGGCTCATTGAACTTCTGTCATTCCGAACTGGCAGCGTGGGAGCATCCGAATCCCGTACGGTCTACGATATAGAAGGCACTATCGTTGCCCAAAGCAAGGGTGTCGTAGATGCCCCGCGGATAAGTTCTTCCCGCTTGCTGTTTGACGCGGGAAGGCCGGTGGGGCGTATCGACATCGAACGATCATTTCGTGTGGCGCTGATCAACAGTGGCGGGATAGCGGCCATCAGCCTGGTCGTGGCCATACTGCTTTTCCTTGCCACGTATGGACTACCCTTGCGTACACTGCGCAAGACCTTCAATGATCTTCGGCAGGAGAAAGAGAAAGCCCTTGTTACGCTGCAGTCCATCGGCGATGCGGTGATAACGACCGACCAGAACATGCGCATCGAATATCTGAATCCGGTGGCCGAGGAACTGACCGGTTGGACCACAGCGGAAGCCCGCTCCATGCATATGGACGAAGTATTCAGGATATTCAACGAAAAATCGCGCGAACCTTCAGTCAACCCTATCAGGGAATGCCTGGACACAAATGCCGTAGTGGCGATGGAAAATCACACCATATTGGTACGCAAGGGCGACGGCGAAGAGTTCCATATTGAAGACTCAGCGGCGCCCATACGGCTGAGCGACGGCGTAATCGTAGGTGCCGTGATGGTTTTCCACGACGTGACGGACCGCAGGAAAGCGCAGAAGCGGCTCCACCATATCGCGTTCCACGACGAATTGACCGGCTTGCCCAATCGGTCGTATTTCCAGGAAAGCCTGCGTCGGGCCATGCAGGAGGCCCACGTGTTGAACCGCCAGGTAGGCGTGCTTTTTATGGACCTGGACAGATTCAAGACGGTCAATGACAGCCTCGGACATGCCGTAGGCGACGAGCTGCTGATACTGGTGGCCAAACGTTTGCAGGCATGCGTGCGCGATCACGATATGGTCAGCCGTATGGGTGGCGACGAGTTCACTGCGGTGCTGACCGACTTGCCTTCTGCCGAAAGCGCCGCGATAGTGGCTGAGAAAATCATCAAGGCGCTGTCGGCGCCGTTTCAGCTGCATGGGAACACCTTGCGAATATCCGCGAGCATCGGAATCACACTATTTCCGCGCGACGGCGCAAGCATAGGCATCTTGCTGAAAAATGCGGACACAGCCATGTACCATGCCAAAAGTTGCGGACGGAATAACTTTCAGTACTACACCGCCGCAATGAGTGCGCGCGCAGTTGATGCCCTTTATCTGGAAAATGCACTGCGCACGGCATTGGAAAACGCGGAATACTATCTGGAATATCAGCCCAAGTTCGATGTGAAAACCAGGCGCGTCGTTGGTGTCGAAGCACTCCTCAGATGGAATAGCCCTCATCTCGGTTGCGTCATGCCTTCCGACTTTATCAGTGCGCTGGAAGAGTCGGGCGATATCTGTCAGGTCGGTAATTGGGTACTGAAGACGGCCATAGCGCAGGCCAAGGTGTGGATGGATGCTGGTCGAGCCCTGGTCGTATCGGTCAATGTGTCGGCACGTCAGTTCAAGCAGCCCGATTGGGTCGGCGAAGTAATGGCCTTGCTGGATGCGGCGGGGCTGCCGCCGAGCCTTCTTCAGATCGAAGTCACAGAAAGTCTCCTGATGGACGGCGCCGATCGCAACGAAACAATGATCAGGACGCTGACGCATCTGGGCGTGAAGGTGGCGCTCGACGACTTTGGTACCGGGTTTTCATCCTTGAGCTACCTGTGCCGCTTTCCTATCACCGAGTTGAAGATCGACCGTTCATTCGTCGTGGATATCCGCAGGAACACCACCGCCTACAAGGTCGTAAAGACCATTATTGAGCTCGGCCAGGCACTCGATATACGAGTCATTGCAGAAGGTGTGGAAACGCCGGAACAATATGATCTGCTCACCGAAATGGGCTGCGACGAAATCCAGGGGTATCTGGTGAGCAGGCCGCTGGGCGTAGTCGCCCTGGAAGCATTCCTGGATAATTTCGGCGGCGCACGAAGGGCGGGGCCCAATCGCCCGCCCCTCACGCCGGCGTTCCCCGGGAACTTACCTGCACATACCTGACGCCGGCCTATCTGGCCATGGCAGCCAAAATCCTGGAGAAGACGAGAACGTGGAGGCGGTCATGCTCTTGAAGACCTGGGCAATATCGATGGTCAGAGGCGTTGCCGCCTGTAACGCGGTGTTTTGTCGATTGAGTTATGCTCTTTAACTCATTTAGAAGGAGTACTACTCATGGCTCAAGCCACAGCCCGTCATATCCTCGTGTCAACGGAAGAAAAATGCCAGGAACTCAAGACCGCTATTGAAGAAGGCGCGGATTTCGCACAAGTGGCGAAAGACAATTCAAGCTGCCCCTCCAGCCGCGATGGCGGCAACCTGGGATCGTTCGGCCCGGGCCAGATGGTCAAGGAATTCGACACCGTCGTATTCAGCGCGCCCATCAACGTTGTCCAAGGCCCCGTGAAGACTCAATTTGGCTATCACCTTCTCGAAGTCACCAGCCGCCAGGACTGATTATTGCGCGGTACCTGTCCCGGCCACACTTTTGCGTCGGGACAGCCAGCGGGATGGCATTGCTGCGCTTTGCCGTTTCCGGACAACTGATACGTTACTGCCTACACGCCAATTGCCATGAAGACGATAGAAATCTCCAACCGGGTTTCCTGTGCCAATAATCTGCCTTTCGTCCTGTTCGGCGGCATCAATGTGCTGGAATCCGAAGACCTCGCCATGCGGGCCTGCGAGGAATACAAGCGAGTAACAGAAAAGCTCGATATACCTTATGTTTTCAAGGCGTCGTTTGACAAGGCAAACCGCTCGTCCATTCATTCCTATCGAGGACCGGGCCTGGATGAAGGTTTGAGAATTCTTCAAAAAGTCGCCGCGGCATTCGACGTTCCGGTACTGACGGACGTACACGAGCCTTCGCAGGCGGATGCCGTCGCGCAGGTGGCAGATGTGTTGCAACTGCCGGCTTTTCTTGCCCGCCAGACCGACCTCGTCGTGGCACTGGCCAAGACCAAGCGGCCCGTCAACATCAAGAAACCCCAGTTTCTCAGCCCCAGCCAGTTACTGAATGTCGTTGAAAAATTCGGCCAGGCTGGTAATGATCGCGTACTGCTGTGCGAGCGCGGCACCTGTTTCGGTTACGACAATCTGGTGGTCGACATGTTGGGCTTTGATGTCATGAAGAAAACCTGCGGCAATCGACCGATAGTTTTTGATGTCACGCACGCACTGCAACAGCGTGATCCGCTGGGAGCAGCCTCCGGCGGGCGCAGGAGCCAAGTGGTGGACCTGGCGCGCGCGGGTATGGCGATCGGCCTGGGCGGCCTGTTCCTGGAGTCCCACCCCGATCCTGACAAAGCCAAGTGCGATGGACCCAGTGCTTTGCCGCTGGCTAAACTAGAGCCGTTCCTGGTGCAACTAAAAGCGCTGGACGACCTGGTGAAATCATTTTCGCCCCTTGATATTTCCTGAAATCCATCGCATCGACCTTGCGGTCAGCACCAACGCGCGGGTCAAGGGGCGTCTCGAACTGCTGAACCCTGCACGGCCGCGCATGTTTTGTTGCGGCCGGTGTGCTTGGCCTGATACAGGGCTTTGTCAGCCTGTTCAAACAGGTCGTCCAGGGTTACCGTTGTTCCATCCAGGAACGCCGCGCCCACGGAGCAGGTAAACCGCAAGGAAACACCGGAACGCAGTGTCACTTCGCTTTTGCGCAACGCTTCATGCAAACGACTTGCCACTCCAAGGGCTGCGTCGATGTCGGTTTCTGGCAACAGGATGGCGAACTCCTCACCGCCGGTGCGTCCTACGATATCGACGTCCCTCACAATATCCAGGACGATCGCAGCGAATTCTTGCAAGACTGAATCGCCTGCCTGGTGGCCGTATGTATCGTTGATTTCCTTGAAGTGATCCAGATCCAGAGACAATAATGATAGAGGCCTCGCATAACGACGGGCCCGGGTAATCTCGGCCTCTGCCATATCGATGAAGTGCCGACGGTTGGCCAGGCCTGTCAGAGGATCTCGCCATGCCTGTTCCTGCAACAGGTTCATCCTTGTCATGTGCTGCGTGACATCACGCCCTATGCTGATCACGCTGAAAACACTGCCTTGTTCGTCACGCAGGGCATGGGCGGTCCACTGTAAATAACGTAAGCCATCGGCTGTATTTTCCCGCAAGCTTATCGTTGCCTCGTAAGGCGATTGAAACAGGGAGTCGAAGAAAGCCACCGCGAGTTGCCGGTCGTCTTGAGCCACGTATTGCTGATAGTTTTTCCCTGCGAGGAAATTCAGGTTCGTACCGAAAACCCGCTCGAACGCGGATTGACGTAGGTATAGGCACCATTGGCATCCAGCTTGATGACGACGTCCTTGGTGTTCTCGACGATGAGCCTGTGATTCTCTTCGCTGGCCTGTAATGCCGCGCGGGCGTGTGCTTCCTTGCGATCGAACTCGCGTTCGCGCCGTTGGTAGGTGTATAGGCCTAGTACAGTTATTGCCGAGATGATCAGAAAAAGCCCGGCCTGCAGGGCCGCGCTCTGCTTCCAGGGAAGGAAGACGGCATCAATATTGCGCCCGGTCGAAATAACCAGTGCCTTGTTCATCCGCAATTCCGCAGGATCTATGGTGTGCTGGGCAACGATTTGTTTATCCGCTGTGCCTTGCGGTGTTCCGGTCAGTACTGTCGTCGTCTTCCCGCTTTCCAGGTGGCGTGTAAAGAAAGTACCGGGTTTCGCCAGGTTGACATTGACGGGCCTCTCTCTGTGTGGCACACGCAAGAACATCGAACCATCCGCATGCACGGCGGCGTCCCACATATCAGCCGCGTAAAGCACGGACGCCATCAGAGTGCGGAAATGGTCACTATTCAGTGTGGCAAAGACAATGCCTTGGAACTCGCCCTGTGGGCTCAGGGCGGCCCGAGCCATATTGATCATGTCGGAACCAAAGATGCTTTCATATGGGGCCGAGATATACAGAGTGTCGGCGTTGGCTTGCCATTTGGCAGTCTGAAAGTAATTCCGATGACTGAAATCCGTACCAAGAACGCCTACATGGTTGGAAGCAATGAGGATGCCGTCGGCGTCGATAATGCCGATGCTGCGGATGCCTGGCATGGCATTGGCAACGGCCCGGATGTATTCAATGTGCGTCTGCCGATCGTAGTTGTCGCGCCATACCGACAAATCCCCCAGCAAAGCCTGCAAGGCCCGGTTGGCAGTAGCCAGTTGCTGTTCCATATTCAAGGCGATGATACGCGCCTGGGTGGACAGCCGGTCGCGCTCGCGCGTTTCGGTGTGGCGACGGTCCAGCAGCAAATTGGATGCGATCGCGGTAGCCAATAAGGCCAGGGCAATAAATAATGCGACCCACTGGATTGCGAATCGTTGTTTGACTCTTCTGGAAAAAGAATGGTTGTGGGTTTGGACGTCGGCTTGCATTACCTGTATGGTAATGAATATCCATACGCCATGCGCCATTTGACCGAGCTGTCAGGCTAACCGAGTCCTATCTGTTTCCTTTAACCTACATCAAGGATGCGGCCCTTGCCTGTCGACCGAGACTGTGCATTGGCTAGCAAGGGATATCGGTGGCAATCGGTGGTGTGATCCATGATGCACCCGACCGCCTGGAGGTAGGAGTAACAAATCGTCGGGCCGACGAAGTTGAACCCCGCCTTTTTCAGCACTCGGCTCATGGTTTCAGCTTCGGGAGCCGTGACGGGGACTTCGGTAAGCTGCCGATGGTGATTGACTTTGGGAGCGCCGCCGACAAAAGACCATACGAGCCCCACAGGATCGTCCAGCCTGAGCCAAGCCTGTGCATTTTGACGGGCGGATTTCAGCTTAAGCCGATTGCGGATAATTCCGGGATCCTGCATAAGCGTGTCGATGTAGTCGTCGTTCATGGCGGCCAGCTTTTCGACATCGAAGTTGAAAAGAACGTCGCGATACCGCGAACGCTTCTTAAGTACGGTGATCCACGACAGGCCCGCCTGGAAGCCTTCAAGCAACAGCATTTCGAACAGGTGGGCGGGGTCATGCGATGGCACGCCCCATTCGGTATCGTGGTAGGCCATGTAGACGGGGTCGTCTGTGCACCAGCGACAACGCGTGACGGCCTCCTGCATTCAACCTCCGCAGCCGCCGCAGCAGGCGCCGTCTTCGCCATGTACTGGCTTGGCGATGCTGTAACCCGCATCTTGCACGGCGACTTGAAGGCGTTGGGTCGACACGATGTCTTCGTCGTAGGTGACCGTGGCCTTGCTGTCACCGAACGATACGCTTGCGTTGCTGACGCCATTGACAGCCTTGAGCGCCTGGGCAAGAACGCCGGCGCAGTTTTCGCTTTTCAGGCCGGCGAGTTTGAGCATTCCTATTTGCATCTTTTTTCCTTGGGGTTCGGGGGGAGTGGTCGCAGGCACCGGTGGCACCGTACCGACACAAAGATGTATATTAAATAGATCTTATGTTTTTCGCAAGGGCCCACCATTGTTTTACGCAAGGTCTGTCCGATTGGCGTTGGATATATGCTTTTATTTTTTCAGGGACGGGGTCGCCGTTGGCGCAAAGCCGGTTCAACATGACGGACAAATCCACATCCGCAATCGACCAGGAGCCAAAAAGATGACTGCCCTCATCGTCGATAAGCAGATCGGCGATGCTCAGCAGCTTGGCGGCGGCCTCTTGACCTTGAGGCGACAAGGGCGCTGGATTCCTGGCATCGAAAATGACTGTAGTGGGACGTTCTTCGCGCAGGGCGCCCAGGTCGCTGCGCACCCAGGCCTGTATTTGGCGGGCACGTGCTTTTTGTTCGCGGTTGTCCGGGAAAACAGAGGCAAAGTCCGGCTGAGGATAAACCTCTTCCAGATATTCGATGATGGCCGAAGACTCCGACAAGGAAAACCCGCCCGTCACCAGGACCGGAACACGCGATGTCAACGACAGCCGCACGTAGTCATCGGCACGATGTTCTCCGGTAGCCAGATTGATGGTGCGCAATTCAAATGGCACGCCTTTTTCAAGCAAGGTTGCATAGACTGACAGGGCATAGGGGCTGGAATACTGGCTGTTGGTGTACAGGATTACGTTCTGGCTCATGGCGCTTCCGGGGCAAAGGTCCACAGTTCAATGAAGACGCAGGCAGCGCGGTCAATGTATAGGGAAGGCGCGCCATTGTCGGAGCATCCAGTGTAGATAGAAACGCGATGCAGTGAAAGCAAGATGTCTGATCAAGCCGTGCGTTGTGCGCAGGTCGGTTGCACAGCGCCACGGGTCCATGCCTGACGATGTCTGACGACCTCGCCCAGGACAATGACGGCCGGACTGGTCAGGTGATGCGTTTCGATATCCTTGTCAAGGTTCTCGAGCGTTGTCGTGATGTGCCGTTGTGACACGCAGGAAACGTGCTGGACAACCGCTACCGGCAGCGTAGGAGCAAATCCGGCCGCCACCAATTCCGCGACAAGCTGCGCGGCGCGCGCCATGCCCATGTAGCAAACAATCGTCAGGCCGCTGGCCGCCAGGGCACGCCAGTCCGGGCGTGTGCCGTCGGCGGTATGCGCCGTGACCAGTGTTACACCACGCGCCACCTCGCGATGCGTCAGAGGCAGGCCCAGCGCACTAGCCACTGCGAGACCAGCCGTTATGCCGCTGATGGCCTCGACTTCGATGCCGCGCTGACCGAGCCACGCCATTTCTTCGCCGCCCCGGCCGAATATGAAGGGATCGCCTCCCTTGAGCCGCGCGACGACATGACCGGCACGGGCGTATCGTGCCATGAGACGCAGGATGAATTCTTGTGGGGTGGAGGCGCAGCCTCCACGTTTTCCGACATTCACGATACGCGTCCCCGTGGCTGCGAGCTCTATGATGTCCGGGCCAACGAGGTCGTCGACCAGCCACACTGTGCATGTCCTGAGCACTCGTGCCGCCTTCAACGTCAGCAATTCGATATCGCCGGGACCCGCGCCGACCAACCATACTTTGCCGGCCGGTGCCGGTCCGCGTGTGGCAATGGATGTGTTCATGTCGGGTGTCCTGAGCGTCGTGTGGTAAAGCAAACAGTACGCAATTGTCGTGCCACATTTGCTTAGTCATCCTGCACGTTATGACGCCCCGGCCCGTGCGAATTTGCCAAATTCGTGCATAAAATCGCAGCGTGTATGGGCTATTCCCTGCGCAACGCACCAAATCCGTGCACGTCGGCGGCCCAAAGGGCGCGGGTTTATAATCGCTGTGTTTTTGCACAGCGTCCCTGCCCATGGTTCCAGACCCACTCGCCACACCTGTCCAACGCCGGATTGCGCATCTGGACATGGATGCTTTCTACGCGTCGGTGGAGCTTTTGCGTTATCCCGAACTGCGCGGCTTACCGGTGGTCATCGGCGGGGGCGACAATGCACAGCCCTGCACGCTGGAAGACGGCACCCGCCTGTTCTCCCGACTGCGCGGCTATGTCGGCCGGGGTGTCATCACGACATCAACCTACGAAGCCCGTGCTCTCGGCGTATTTTCTGCCATGGGTACGATGAAAGCGGCCCAACTTGCGCCCGATGCGATTCTGCTTCCGGTTGATTTCGCGGCGTACAGACATTATTCGCGGCTGTTCAAGGCGGCCGTCGCGCGCGTCGCCCCTTGCATAGAGGACCGCGGCATCGATGAAATCTATATAGACCTCAGCGACCTTCCCGAGCCGACTTTGCCACTGGCGCAGCGCATCAAGGAGGCGGTCGAGCAGGCCACCGGGCTGTCCTGCTCCATCGGGATTTCGCCCAACAAATTGCTGTCAAAAATCGCTTCCGACCTGGACAAGCCGAATGGCCTGACAATTATCGGCCCGGGCGACCTGCAACGCAGGATCTGGCCGCTACCCGTGGCCAAGGTGAACGGTATCGGACCCAAAGCCAATGTGAAGCTAGCCGCCATTGGCATACACACCATTGCGGATCTCGCCAAGGCTCCGGCTGACTTGCTCCAGGAACATTTTGGCCTGACCTATGCGCGATGGCTTATGAATGTGGCGCAAGGCATCGACGATCGCCGCGTCGTGACGCACTCAGAACCGAAGTCCATCAGCCGCGAAACCACTTTCGAACGCGACCTGCATGTGACGCGCGACCGCCCGGCCTTGTCCCAGGTCTTCCTGCGTTTGTGCACACAGCTGGAATCCGACCTGTTGCGCAAAGGCTATGTCGGGCGCACTATTGGCATCAAGTTGCGATTTGACGACTTTCGTACCGTCACCCGGGACCTGACTTTGCCCGCGTATACGCGCGACGCTGGCGTCATACACCGTGCGGCGGGACAGTGCCTAAAGCGCATTACGCTCGATCACAGAATCCGTTTGCTGGGCGTACGGGTCGGAAGCCTGTTGCCCGGGACTCATGTCGCAAAAGAAGCGCAGCTTCAAGAGCCACGTCAGTTAAGCTTGTACTGAAGTCTTCGTTTTATAACGAATTAATTTCTTTATAAATATCGTTATTACTTTTAGAAATTTATAAGTAATAATCCGGTAGTTATAAGTTCATTGAAAGCTTGCTAGGATGGTGCTTTCCCGACCCTTAGGCAGAATAAAAATGAAGCTATCCCGATTTGTAGGCGGCTTGCTGGCCGCCGGTGCAACCGCTTTCTCGGTCCTGGCCGCCAACGGCGTCCATGCTGCCGACTTGCTTGACGCGGTCAAAGAGCGTGGCACGCTGATTGTCGGCGTGGAAGGTACATATCCGCCCTTCAACTTTGTAGACGCCAAGACCGGCCAGCTCGATGGCTTCGATATCGAGGTGTCCAAGCTGATCGCCGACAAGTTGGGCGTAAAAGTCGAGTTTGTCAAGACGGAATGGAGTGCCATCCTGGCCGGCCTGAGCTCGGGCAAGTTCGACGTAATCTTGAATCAGGTCGGTATTACGCCTGAACGTGAAAAGACGTTTGAGTTCTCCGTCCCCTATGTCGCCTCCAGTCCCCAGTTGATCCTGCGCAAGAACGACGACAGTGCCTACAAGAGTTTCGCCGATCTCAAGGGCAAGCGGCTGGGTGTATCCCAAGGCAGCAACTACGAAGCGCTGGCCAAGGCGCAGGAAGGCGTCGAGGTCAAGAGCTATCCGGGCGCACCAGAGTATTTGTCCGATCTGGTCAGCCAACGTGTCGATGCAGCCCTCAACGACCAACTGATGACCGCCTACCTGGTCAAGACATCCAATATTCCGATCAAGGGTGGGGCCATCGTGGGCGAACCGAAGTTCAACGGAATTCCCTTCAGAAAAGGAAATCCGGAATTCCGGGCGACCTTGAACAAGGCCCTCCAGGATTCCTTTGAAGACGGCTCATTCTCCAAGATATCGAACAAATGGTTTGGCATCGACGTCAGCAAGGTCCAGGCACCCCAATAAGTCATGGATCTCGTCGAATTATTGATCCTGGCCGCCCCGATATTGCTGAAGGGCACGGGTTACACGCTGATTTTCGCGTTTGCGGCCATGTTCGGCGGGTTACTGGTGGGATTCGTCCTGGCGGTCGCGCGCATCGTTCCCAGCCGTTGGTGCAGCGCGCCTGCCGCACTGTATGTCAGCATGATGCGTGGCACGCCTTTGCTGGTGCAGGTGTTCATTATTTATTATGGCTTGCCCAGCATCGGCATTTCGTTCGAGCCGCTGACGGCGGGTGTACTGGCGCTAAGCCTGAACGCGGGCGCCTATATCTCTGAAAGCCTGCGAGGCGCCATTCTTGGTATTTCGCGCGGACAATGGTCGGCCGGCTACAGCCTGGGCCTGAACTACGGCCAGAATCTGTACTACGTCGTAATACCGCAGGCTATGCGACTTGCTGTCCCGTCCATGAGCAATACGTTGATCAGCCTCATCAAGGACACATCGCTGGTGTCTGTCATTACCGTGACCGAGCTGCTGCTTGCCACCAAAGACGTTATTGCAACGACCTTCCAGCCCTTGCCTCTTTACCTGGCGGCCGCTTTCATCTACTGGATGCTCAGCCTGGGCCTGGAACACATACAGCGCCGCCTCGAAAGGCATTTCAGCCGCATGGTGGCAACCTGATTTCCGGTCAAATATTGAATTCCAGCTCGGCGGTATCGCCGGTCCGCAAACGGGGCTCCGCAAGGGCTCCAGTACCGTTGCCTGCACCGTTACCGGGCCCGGCACCAGCTACCACAGCATTGACGCCAAACAAAATTCCTTCGGCGAAGCGCCGATAGGACGATAAGGTGAGTATGGGCTCTGGGCTGAACTCTGCGGTGGCCTGATCGATTCCCGGTATGGGGCAGCGGGCGCAGCGCTTGACGAAGGCGAATTTCAGCGTCCCGATTTGCATGCTCGCCAGGTAGTCTTCTTCGTAAGCGTCCAGGCCTTGCACCACAATATTGGGTCGAAAGCGATTCATGGGAATCGGAGGATGTCCTTTGCTTTCCAGTTGCTGGTTCAACGCATCGAGCGAGCCCTGGTTGGCGACAAGAAACGGAAAGCCGTCGGCAAAGCCGAATGCATGATCGGCCGGAAAATCCGGGGTGTGTTCACGGTGCTTGCGGCGCCATGCATTGACATGGTCACGGCTCGCCAGCCGTTCGGCCAGCGGATGTACACGTAAGAGGCGACATGGTACCCCCATGAAGTCGCCCAGCCATAGTGCCGCCGCATCGCCTTCGTCAAGGCCGAGGGTATCGCTGCCAAAAATGCGTACCGAGACAGGTGGTGGAGCAGGCGTATCGTGGGCCGGCACCACCTGGAGGGTCGGCATCCCGGGGGCGTTCAAGGTCAAGGTGCCGTCCCCGAGCGCGGGCTGGATCAGCGCCATTCTGGCATACTGGCGTTGGGTCATGAAAACGCCTTGTCGATCCACGATGACCCATTGCCGGTCAAATGCGAGGCCCGCCTGGGTCAGGCCGATGTCAGTGTGGGAAATACCGCCACACGATTTGACTGGGTAGCTGTGTAAACTCAGGATGGTGACAGTCATGGCTGACGCGCGCTAATAGCAGGCCGGAAGCACGACCCATGTAGCGCATAATAGCGCCTGCCTGCAATTGTTGTGAAGGAATACCATGCCCGCGAAAGACTGGCTGGCTGCTCTTGTAGTGGTCGTCGCATGGGGTCTGAACTTTGTCGTGATCAAGCAGGGCCTGAGCGAGATTCCGCCGCTGCTCCTGGGCGCCTTGCGGTTTTCGTTCGTCGCATTTCCTGCTGTCTTCTTCATCAAGCGCCCCGCACTCCCCTGGCGCATCATAATCCCGTACGGATTGACCATTAGCCTGGGCCAGTTCGTCTTCTTGTTTACAGCAATGTATGTCGGCATGCCGGCGGGCCTGGCTTCACTGGTTTTACAGGCACAGGCCTTCTTCACTGTCTTGATGGCAGCGCTCTTTCTTGGCGAAAAGGTGCGCAGCCATAATGTACTGGGCATGGTGGTGGCGGCTATGGGACTGCTACTCATCGAGCAGGGCGCCATGCCGGGCAGCGTGCCGATACTAGGCTTCGTCCTGACGCTGGTGGCCGCACTAAGCTGGGCCTGCGGCAACATTGTCACGAAAGGGGCGGGCAAGATCGATATGCTGAGCCTTGTCGTGTGGGGCGCGCTGATCCCACCAGTGCCATTCTTCATGCTGTCGTGGATTTTCGAGGGTCCCGACGCAATACACGCCAGTCTTGCCGGCATTACGTATGTGGGCGTGCTGGCAGTTTTCTACCTGGCCATGATTGCGACCATCGTGGGGTATGTGCTGTGGGGGCGTCTACTCAGCCGACATCCGGCCAGCAAAGTTGCACCCTTGAGCCTACTGGTGCCACCGATCGGATTGATATCGGCTGCCGTCTTCATGGATGAGCATCTCGCCGCCATCCAGTGGTTGGGTGGTGTATTGGTCATGCTGGGACTGGCTATAAACGTGTTCGGCCCGATGCTGTGGAACCAGCTGCGCAAGTCCAGACTGTTACTGCGTTAGAATTTGCAGATTGTAGCCGTGGCCGGATCTGCCATGGCCCCGCTGCAGCCATGGCTGCCGTCACTTCTTTTTCTGAATACAGGATGCCAATATGAAATTTGATCGGTCGGGTGTGGATGCGCTTATGGAAATTACGTCGCGCCCGGAGCTGGTGTTTATCCGCGGGCAGGGCTCATGGCTTGAAGATCACACTGGCAAGCGATACCTGGATTTCATCCAAGGCTGGGCGGTGAACTGTCTTGGCCATAGTCCCGCCGAAATCGTAAAGGCCGTCAACGAGCAGGCCGCGCTACTGATCAATCCGTCCCCCGCGTTCTATAATCTGCCGTCCATGGAACTGGCCAAACGCCTTACTGGCGCGTCGTGCTTCGATCGTATTTTTTTCGCCAATAGCGGTGCCGAGGCCAATGAAGGGGCCATCAAGCTTGCGCGCAAATGGGGCCGTCTGAATCGCAAGGGCGCCTTCAAGATCATCACGTTCGAGCATAGTTTCCATGGTCGCACGATAGCCACCATGTCGGCATCGGGAAAGCCCGGCTGGGACACGCTGTACGCACCGCAGGTAGAGGGCTTTCCCAAAGCTCGTTTGAACGACCTGGAATCGGTCCGCGCGCTGATCGACGACCAAACCGTTGCCATCATGCTGGAGCCAGTCCAGGGCGAAGCCGGCGTCATACCCGCCACTAGCGAATTCATGCACGGCCTGCGCAAGTTGGCCGATGAGCACGGCTTGTTGCTGATTGTCGATGAAGTCCAGACAGGCATGGGACGTACCGGTAAGTTGTTCGCCTATGAATTGTCGGGCGTAACGCCCGACATCATGACATTGGGCAAGGGCATCGGAGGTGGCGTGCCGCTAGCCGCACTGTGTGCCCGCGAGGCGGTATCGTGTTTCGAGCACGGTGACCAGGGCGGTACCTACAACGGCAATCCATTGATGACTGCGGTAGGCGTGGCGGTGTTTGACGCGCTTACCGCGACGGGCTTCATGGATGCCGTAAATGCGCGCGCCCGGCAGTTATCTGAAGGATTGATGGCCTTGTCGGCTAAATGGGGCATGAAGGGCGAGCGCGGAGAAGGACTGCTGCGCGCGCTGATGCTCGATCGCGACGATGGTCCGGCCATCGTGGAAGCGGCACGTGATTGGACCCCCGAAGGCATGTTGCTGAACGCGCCGCGTCCCGGCCTGTTGCGTTTCATGCCGTCCCTGAATGTGACGGCCCAGGAAATCGACCTGATGCTGGATCGACTGGATGAAGTCATTACCAAGGTGCGCCGTTAGGAGTTTCGTCTGGCCCGCGCGCTGGCGCGCCGGCCAGACCGCGCCGTGACCCTGCCTACCCGAACCATACGGGACCAGCTAAAATATTAGTATATTCCGACGTGAATTAATGCTTTTTATTTGGAAACTACTATGGGTTTGCCTATGAAGCCGAACATCGAGCTCGACCGTGGCCGGCATGCAGCCCCGCAGTTATACGAATTGCTGAGGGCCCAGATCGTGTCGCTGGCGCTGGAGCCGGGTGCACCTTTATCGCGCGTCCAACTGTCGGCCGAATTCAACGTAAGTCAGACGCCCGTACGGGAAGCACTATTGAAGCTGACTGAAGAAAAGCTGGTGGATGTTTTTCCGCAAGCCGCGACGCGGGTGAGCCTCATCGATATTGAATTTGCACAGGAAACACATTTCTTGCGTCGTGCCATCGAGTTGGAGATCGTGCGGGAACTGGCATTGAGCCGGCCGCCACAATTGATCAACGAATTGAAAGTCCTGCTGAGCCGGCACGAAGCGTTGCGTGATAAACCCGATCTGGCCGGCTTCTCTCAGACCGACGAGGCATTTCATCGCTGCATGTACCAGGCAGTGGGACGGGACGGATTGTGGTCACTGGTTCATAGCCGCAGTGGCCATATCGACCGTTTGCGTCGTCTGCACCTGCCCGCGCGCGGCAAGCTGGAGCGCATTATCAGTGACCACGCGCAGTTGCTTGCTGCCATAGAGCGCGCCGATGTGCAGCAGGCCCAGGAGGCACTGCGTACACATCTATCGGGTACGCTGGAATATGTCGAAAAAATCCGTCAGGCTCACCCCCAGTATTTCACCAGGCGGTGAGCAGCAACACTGGTTATGCCTGCACGGACGCCGCTTTCACGGTCTGGCGCCATTGATGCAATAGCGGTTCTGTGTAACCGTTAGGCTGTTCCAGCCCCTTGAACACCAAATCGCAGGCCGCCTTGTAGGCCGCCGACTTCTCGAAATTTCCGGCCATGGGCTGATAGGCTGGATCGCCGGCGTTCTGACTATCGACAACTGCGGCCATGCGCTGCATGGTTTCAGTGACCTGTTCCTTGCTGACAATATTGTGGCGCAGCCAGTTGGCCATGTGCTGGCTGGAAATCCGCAGCGTGGCGCGGTCTTCCATAAGACCGATGTTATGAATGTCGGGTACCTTGGAGCAGCCTATGCCCTGGTCGATCCAGCGCACGACGTAGCCCAGGATACCCTGGGCATTGTTGTCGAGTTCTTCCTGGATTTCCTGTGCAGACCAATTGGTGTCGGTGGCTACCGGAATGGTCAGGATCTTGTCGAGCAGCGGGTCGGACTTGCCTTCCATGCCGCGCTGAATTTCCTGCACATCGACCTGGTGGTAGTGCAGGGCGTGCAAGGTGGCCGCCGTGGGAGACGGAACCCAGGCGGTGTTGCCGCCAGCTTTCAGATGCCCAATTTTCTGGGCGAGCATGTCGGCCATGAGATCCGGCATGGCCCACATCCCCTTGCCGATCTGGGCCTTGCCGCGCAAGCCGCATTCCAGGCCGACCTGGACATTGTTGCGTTCGTAAGCGTCGATCCAGACGCTGCGCTTCATGTCGCCCTTGCGCACCATTGGCCCGGCCTCCATGGAGGTGTGCATTTCGTCGCCGGTGCGGTCCAGAAAGCCGGTGTTGATGAAGGCGACGCGTTCGGCGGCTTGCGCAATGCATGCTTTCAGGTTGGTGCTGGTGCGTCGCTCTTCGTCCATGATGCCCATTTTGATGGTATTGGGCGCCAGGCCCAGCAGGGCTTCGGTGCGTGCGAAAAGCTCGCTGGCAAAGGCCACTTCATCGGGGCCGTGCATCTTCGGTTTTACGATGTAGATGGAACCGCTGCGTGAATTGCCGCCTTTTTTAAGGTCATGCATGGCGATGAGCGAGGTGAAGACGGCATCAAGGATGCCTTCGGGTATTTCGGCCCCTTGTTCGTCGAGTATGGCAGGGTTGGTCATGAGATGACCGACGTTGCGGATGAACATCAGGGAGCGGCCATGCAGTTCGCGTGTCTGGCCATTGGCATCGGTGTAGCGGCGATCCGGATTCAAGCGACGTGTGAAGGTCTTGCCGCCCTTGGAGACTTCTTCGACCAGCGTACCGTTCATCAGGCCAAGCCAGTTCCGGTATGCGCAGACTTTATCTTGTGCGTCGACGGCAGCAATTGAGTCTTCGCAATCCATGATGGTGGTCAGGGCCGATTCCATGAGCACGTCTTTGATGCCGGCGCTGTCTTGCTGGCCGATGGGGTTGGTGTTGTCGATCTGGATTTCGAAATGCAGGCCGTTGTGCTTGAAAACAAGGGCTTCGGGCGCAGAGGCTTCGCCGCGATGACCCAGGAACAGCTCGGGCTTCGCAAGCGTGGTGTGCTGTTCTTCACCCAGGGTGACCCTGAGGCGGCCGTTTTCGACAGTGTATGCAGTGGCATCGACGTGCGAACCTTGGGCCAATGGAATGCTGTCATCGAGAAATTTGCGGGCGAATGCTATGACCCGGGTGCCGCGTACTGGATTATAGGCACCGGCCCGCGTAGCGCCGTCTGCCTCCGAAATGGCGTCGGTGCCGTACAGGGCGTCGTAAAGGCTGCCCCACCGGGCATTGGCCGCATTCAAGGCGTAGCGGGCGTTGGTGATGGGCACCACCAGTTGCGGGCCTGCCTGCTGGGTGATCTCGTCGTCTATCTTGCTGGTGCTGACCGCCACCGCAGCGGGGATTTCCTTCAGGTAACCGATCTGGCGCAGGAAGGACTGGTAACCGGACGCATCGGTGATTGGTCCCGGATTCTGACGGTACCAATTGTCGAGTTCTGCTTGAAGTCGATCGCGTTCGGCGAGTAGTTGCCGGTTTTTTGGCGCCAGGTCATGCACCAGCTTATCGAGCCCGGACCAGAAGACATCGGAAGCGACGCCGGTACCGGGCAGGGCTTCCTGCTCGGCAAATTCGTGAAGCTCGCGGGCCACTTGCAATCGTCTGCATGAAATTCGGGCGGTCATGGTACGTCCTTTGATAGTGAAAAAATGGCCAGGCGCGCAAAGCCATGGGCCGGGAATCCTGCCGTCTAATGTATAGGCGTTGTAACGTGGAACGGGTAGACTGTTGTGATGGCGCGCACCTATTATGGCCTCTGGCGGACCAGGACTCAACACCATTCCTAGTCATAGGACCTGGTACTGAAAGTACCTAATCCTTCGTTAACAGTGCCTTATTCCATTATCAAAGTGCATTAGTGTGTAGCCTATTTTGGCCTTTCCACGACAAAGGATAGCTCATGAAGAACCAAGTTAAATTGATCGGCGCCCCTTCCGCATTGCTGCTCCTGGAAGGCTGGTCTGCGCTGGAAGGGCGCGATGCCATCACTAAGACGTTTATATTCAAGAATTTCAATGAAGCGTTCGGCTTCATGACCTGCGTAGCCATGCAGGCCGAAAAACTGGACCATCATCCTGAGTGGACGAATATCTACAACCGGGTTACGGTGACCTTGTCCACACACGATGCCAAGGGCGTCACAGAACGCGACGTGGCGCTGGCGCTGTTCATGGATCAATTGGTATAAGCGACGGAATACCGATGCATTCGACGCCCTGACTACAAGGCCGATGGTCTGTCACGAAGCGGCGCCCGGCCCTAACAAGGCCACCATCGCCGAAACCGTTGCCACCGACAACACAGTTGAGATCAGTATGGCTCCGGAAGCCGTCTCCGGTTCGCGCTCATACAGCTTCGCCAACATGAAAGGACCTGTGCCCACCGGCAGAGCGGCCAGCAGAATGGCGGTGCTGGCCCAGAGCGGCGGCATATCGAATACCCAGCGCACCAGCACAAACGCAATCAGCGGGTGCAGGACCAGTTTCAAGGCCACAATCCGCCACACCGGAGTCAGGTGCAGCGTCAACCGGCCCTGTGCCAGGAACAGGCCTATGGTAACTAGCGCGCAAGGGCTGGCGGCCGCGCCCAGCAGGCCCGTAAATTGCAGCACGGCATAGGGCAGTGGTATCTGCAAGGCGGCCACGATAGCGCCGAGCACGGGGGCGGCGACCAGTGGATTGCGCAACAGCGACATGGCGACCTTGCGCGTGGTGACGCGAACACTGCCCGTTCCCAGCAGATCGACCTCGATCAGCACGATGGAAAATGCGAACAAGCCGCAGGCAGTCAATAGGATGGCGATGATGACGGGCGGCAGGCTGTCGGGGCCAAACACCATGAGACATAAGGGGATGCCCATGAACCCGGAGTTCGAATACGACGCCGCCAGGCCTTCGATACTGACATCGGCGAGCCTGCCGCGGCGATGTCGATCCAGCGCGTACGAGGTGGCAAACACGAAGGCGATAGCCAGGAAAGAAGCGGCTACATAACCCGGCTGGTTGACCTGTTCCCAAGTAATCTGTGCCATCGCCTGGAACAGCAAAGCCGGGAGTGCCATCCATACAACGAATTTATTAAGGCTGTCTACCGCGCCCGCACCTAAAAGCCGTTTTCGCCCACTGATATAGCCGATAAGTATCAGCGCAAACAGAGGGAATACGGCGTTGATGATGACGCTCAAGGTGGGCTCCGGCCAAGGCAGGTTGAATGTCCGGTATTAGAGCAAATAAATTCCATCCGCGTTTCGCCTTGGATCTATAAGTGCGATTTCAGGTGTTTAGTGTCATAGTGCGTTTCTATACTGTTATTTTGTCTGTGAGCCGCCATGTTCGATACACTCAATTCCGACACGCCTACGCTGTTGCCGCCCCTCATTCCCTTTGCCGGCTTCATGGATCCGGCCGCCGCGGTGGAAAGGCTGGTCGAAATCTATGATCGCAACACGGCATTCATACGTGAGGCCTTTGCGGAATATGCGAAGGGGCGCTTCACGCCCATGCAGCGGGTGCGTGCCTATTATCCGGCCATACGTATCAAGGTCGACACGTATCAGGGCGTGGACAGCCGCCTGTCTTACGGCCACGTCGTGGAGCCTGGCGTCTACATGACCACCATCACGCAGCCCGGCCTGTATTTCGATTATCTGCTCGAACAGCTGGGCCTGCTGATCAAGAATCATGGTGTCCCGGTGGAAATCGGCGAATCCGATCTTCCCATACCCTTGCATTTCTCGTTTACCGACGGACAGTATGTGGAAGGGGTCTATTCGGACAAGTTGGGCGATTCGCTGCGCGATCACTTTGATGTGCCGGACCTGTCCGTGACGGACGACGCCATCGTCAATTGCACCTGGGAAGGTAAGCCGGAAGAACCCTTGCCTCTTGCGCCGTTCACCGCGCCGCGCGTGGACTATTCGCTGCACCGGTTGCAGCATTACACCGCCACGGCCCCGGAACACTTCCAGAATTTCGTGCTGTTTACCAACTACCAGTTCTACATCGACGAATTTTGCCAGTGGGCCAAGGAAATCTTGGCTTCTGGCGGGAGCGGTTATACCGCGCTGGTCGAGCCGGGCAATCTCATAACCCCAGCCGGACCGGACGCCGAGCGTACCGGCCTGCCCTTGAGCCGCATTCCACAAATGCCGTCCTACCATTTGGTGCGCGACAAGCATATGGGCATCACTCTGATCAACATCGGGGTAGGGCCGTCCAATGCCAAGACCATTACCGACCACGTCGCCGTGCTGCGTCCCTCGGCCTGGTTGATGCTGGGGCACTGCGCCGGATTGCGCACCACGCAGCGACTGGGCGACTACGTATTGGCCCATGGCTATGTGCGTCAGGATCACGTCTTGGACGACGACTTGCCCAACTGGGTTCCCGTTCCGCCCTTGGCGGAAATCCAGATCGCGCTGGAAGAGGCGGTCGCCGAGGTGGCAGGATTGTCGGGCTGGGAACTCAAGAAGATTATGCGCACGGGAACAGTGGCCACCATCGACAACCGCAACTGGGAGTTGCGCGATCATCGTGAACCAGTGCAGCGCCTGTCGCAGTCGCGCGCCATCGCACTCGACATGGAATCAGCCACCATTGCAGCCAACGGCTTTCGCTTTCGCGTGCCTTACGGCACCTTGTTATGCGTGTCCGACAAGCCGTTGCATGGGGAGCTCAAGCTGCCTGGAATGGCCAGCGATTTCTACCGTACACAAGTGAACCAGCACTTGCACATCGGTATTCGCGCATTGGAAAACCTGCGCGAGATGCCGCGCGAACGCCTGCATTCACGCAAGCTGCGCAGCTTCATCGAAACCGCATTCAAGTAGGAGAAAGGAGTGAAAAAAATTTACCTGGCGGGCTTTGACGTGTTCCGCCCGGATGCCCAGCAATACGGCGCATTGTTGAAGACTTTGTGCGAAAAATATGGGTTCGAAGGCCTTTATCCGCTGGATAATTCCGTGCCCCGGAATCTGACGACGCTGGAAACAGCGCGCTGGATCTACCGGGCCAATATTGCCTTGATCGAACAGTCCGATATCGTGATGGCGAACGTGAATCTGTTTCGCGGCGCCGAGCCCGATTCGGGCACGGTTTTCGAAGTGGGTTACGCGACCGCCCTGAACAAGCCCGTCTGGGTCTATACCGACCAGTCACGCTCGCTGGTACAGCAGATGGCGGCGCACAAGGTGGCCGGTACGCGCGCTTATGTGGATGATCTAGGTTATACGGTGGAAGACTTTGGGTTGAACCTGAACCTGATGATCGCGTGCAGCGCACATGTCGTGGTCGGCACTGCAGAAGATTGTTTGCAAAGAATCGATCCGACCTAAGGGGTGGGAAACCGGGGCGCCGGTTTCGGATCCGGTGCCTGGTCCGGCGTACGGGTGACTCACTTTGGCGTCGGCGTTCATAGCTCCGCGTGGCAGGCCCTATGGGGTGGTGTTGCGCTCCTCGTTGCCGGTTCGTCGCCCTGCGGCGCCGAACATCGCTTGGCCTCGCTCGTACGCCCCCTCCGGGGCTCCCTTCGCGTGCGGCTCGCTCGGCACCGAAAGTCGCTGCAACACCACCCCATAGTACCTGCCCCGCTGCAACATGGAAGCTTGGAACGCCGTTGGGACGGGTCGTGTGCTGGGCGTTTTTCTGTGGGGTTGGAGATAGATGGGCAGTCAATGCTGCGACTGCTATTGACATAGATATAGACACCGACATAGACACCGAAACCGAAACCGAAACCGACCGCCGTTTACTGTTGCTGGCGTGGAAATACGAGCGTACGCGTACAGCTCCCGCCGACAATACCTGCCCCAATGTCCGAGCAGCCCCGGCTGGCGGGGCGCGCAGGACGAGCGCATGAGTTCTTCTTAACCGGGCATACCCGACGCAAAAAGGTCAAGCACAAAAGCCGTCCCAGCAATGTTCTCAATACACGTAACGCAGGCGTTGCGGCAGTGTAGGGGATGTGGGCGACTTTCGCGGCCCCCAGCGGGCCGGAGGCGAAGGGAACCCCGAAGGGGGTGGACGAGCGAGGCCGCGCTGGTTCGGCGCGCAGGGCGCCGAACAGGGCCGCGAGGAGCCCGCATCCCCTACACTGCCGCAACGGCGTGTTAAGGAGCATCGCCGGCAGCCAAAGCACCGCCGGCAGTACCCACGTAGTAGCAGGCACTGTCCGAAATCCCCGCAATGAAGAAGTCCAGGCAACGCCTGGTCCACCTACTTCTTACGTGCAGCAATATCCTTCTGCGCCTGAGTAACCAAGTCCTCGCCTATCGTCTTCTTCCACTTCTCAAACACAGGCTGGGTCACCTTCACGAACGCATCGTGCTGCTCAGGCGTCAGGCTGGTGACCGTTACGCCATGGCCTTCGATATCCTTCAGCATGGAAGGATCTTCGGGCGTCACGCCTTTGCGTGCAATGATGATCTCCTGCTTGGCGGCTTCGATGGCCGCCTCTTGCACGATCTTGCGGTCAGCTTCGGTCCACGATTCCCAGACTTGCTTGTTCACGACGAAGATCAGCGGGTCGGCAACGTAGTTCCAGAGCGTCAGGTATTTTTGTCCCACGGTGTAGAGCTTGGAGCCGGCGTAGATGGACAATGGATTTTCCTGCCCATCGACCGCACCACTGGCCAGTGCGGGTTGTGCGTCCGCCCAGCTCATTTGCGTGGGATTCGCGCCCAAGGCGGTGAAGGTGTCGATGTACAGAGGCGAGCCGACCACGCGAAGCTTCATGCCCTTGAGGTCTTCGGGCGACTTGACGGCATGCTTGGAATTGCTCAGCTGCCGATAGCCATTTTCGCCCCAGGCCAGCGGCACGACGCCCGCTTTTTCAATGTCCTTGAATAGTGTCTTGCCGACTTCACCATGTATAAGTGCATCGATGGCGGCATAGTCGGGCATGAGGAAGGGCAGGGAAAACAGATTCAACTGCTTGACTTGCGGCGACCAGTTGATGGTGGATCCTACGGCCAGGTCGATCAGGCCTTGGCGGATGGCCGTGAATTCGCGTGTCTGATCGCCCTGCACGAGCGACGTGCCAGGGTAGATCTTGATATTGATACGTCCGTCGGTGCGTTCGCGCACCAGCTTGGACCAGATCTCGGCCCCCTGACCCCACGGAAAGGCGGTACCGACCACGATGGACAGCTTGTATTCGGATTTGTAATCGGCAGCATAAGCTGTGGAACTGGCGGCAAGGGCCGCAACTGAGCAAGTTAGGGCGCCGAGTAAAGCACGGATTTTCATGAGTATTCCTTTTTGCAGGTTAAGACAGCATGGAACGACAGGTCACAACATAAATTTCCGGACTCAGTAGCCCAGGTAGCGGGGTAGCCACAAAGCAAGTTCCGGAAAAACGATTACCAGCACCAGCACCAGGAACATGGACGCCAGCAGCCACACCACCCATCGCAATGTGCTCTCTATAGGCACTTTCGCAATCCGGCAGGAAACCATCAAGTTGACTGCGAGTGGAGGCGTGAATTGCCCCAGCGCAACTTTCAGCGTAAGCAGGACACCGAACCATACCGGATCCCATTGGTAGGCGTTGGCAATGGGCATGAGCAGAGGTACGAAGATCAGGAAAATCGAAATGCCATCCAGGAACATGCCCAGGGTCATCAGCAGAAGGACCAGCAGGGACAACACCCCGTATTCACCCAAGCCGGAATTGACGATGGCACGGGTGATGGGGTCGATTACGCTCAGTGTCGACAAGGCCCAGGCAAAAATGCCGGCAAGCGTGACCACCATCATGATGACCGCCGACAACTCAGCCGCTTCACGGATGATCAGGAACAGGTCGCGGAATTTGATGGTGCGATGCACGCACATGCCGACGAAAAGGCCATAGAACACGGCGACGACGGCCGCTTCCGTCGGGGTGAAGAACCCCATGCGCATACCGCCCAGGATCAGCACGGGTGCAACAAGGCCCCACGCCGCCTCGAACATGCTGCGCCAGAACGGTGGGCGCGGCAAATCGTGTTCGAGCACACCCATATTGTGGCGGCGTGCGAGCCAGACGGCCGGTATGATCAGCGCGACGCCTGCCATCAGCCCCGGCACCATGCCGGCCGCGAACATTGCTGGCACCGATGCTTCGGGAACCAGTATGGAATAGATAATGAAAGCAATAGAAGGAGGAATCAGGATATCGGTCGAGGCACCGGCCGCCACGATACTGGCTGAGAAAGGTTTGGGATACCCCGCCTTGGTCATGGCGCCGATCATGACGGCGCCGACGGCGGCCGCGCAGGCAGGACCCGAACCGGAGATGCCTCCCAGGAACATGGCGACCGCTATCGCCACGAGAGGCAGCATGCCCGGTCCACGGCCCACGATGGCAATCGCGAAATTGACCAGGCGGCTTGCCACGCCCGAGCGGTCGAAGATGGAACCCACCAGCACAAACATGGGTATGGCCAGCAAGGGGTATTTGGCCAGACCGGCATAAAAACTCTGCGGCACGGCCAGCAAGCCGAACCATTGCGTATCGAGGTTCGACATCACGATGGCCAGTGTGCCGGCGACGCCCAGCGACACGCCTACCGGTACGCCGATGACCATAAGCAGGAGGAAGGACACGAAAAGCAGGGTGACGATCATGCCCGCGCTCGCAGCAGGCGTCGCAGCATTCCGGCCATGCGCAGTGCGATGGCGCTTGCCAGTATGGGCATCCATATCGAATACCACCACGCCGGTACGCCAATGGCCGGCGACGTATCACCGTAGCTGTAGTCGTCATAGGCCATGCGTGCCGACAGCACGGCAAGCAACATGAAAAACAGCAGCACCACGACGGCAGAGATCAGCGCCAGTCGGCGACGGCGCTGCGCGGAACCTCCGTCGGCGATGAGTTCGATGCGTATGTGCTGATTGCGCACAAACGCCGACGCGCCCGCGGTCATGGTGAGCACGATGAGCAGGAATACAGAGATTTCTTCGGTCCAGGCAAATGACGTGTCGGTCAGGTAACGCCCGATGACATTGCCGAAGGTGATGAGCGCCAGGGCTGAAAGAATCAGCACCGACGCCCAGTCCTCGAACTTCAGCGGCACCCTGACGGGCGGATCCGGGATTTCGGGAAGTATGGGTTCTATCGGTTCATCGTGATGCGCGTCGGGTATTGCCATTTGTCTCCGGTACCGCTTGTTTTTTTGACATGCTAACCCGCCTCGCCGGTTTTGCGGGTTCGGGGTTTCCCGCGTTTTGGCAGCGCCAGCATCGTGCCGCGACACGCGGAAGTGCCGCACAGGCACTGGTACTGCTTGCGCAGGGTTTTGGTGATGCGTCCTTCCATGACCAGTCCATAGTCGTAGAACAATTCAGCGCCTGCCGGAATGTCTTGCACGGCCACGATGTATACCCGTTTTCCGTTGCTGCTTTCCTGCGCTTCGCAATTGGGTCCGCAGGAGTGATTGATCCAACGTGCGTCGTTGCCTCTGTCGCCGCCGTCGATCACTTTGCCGCTGCTTAGCGAAAAAAAGAAGGTGTGGAAGGGATCGGCCGGATTCACCGGATGCAATTCATCGGCTCTTTCGGATGTGATCCGCCTGCCGCCGTATTCGATGATGCGGGTGCCTGCTGGAATGTCCCTGGCGGCGAATACGCCCGTGCCGTGCAGGGTCGATGCTTTAACAATATGCCAGGGCTTGGATACGGGTGCCATAGTTGCGCTTTGATCGGGACGAAAGAGGATAAACTGCTGGAGATCGTTATCTTATGCAATAAAAGCGGACTCCGTGAATACTTCTGCCGAACCAAGCAGCCGAAATGGCGCGCAAGCATTACTCCAGACTCTCATAGCTCATGGCGTGGACACCATTTTCGGCTATCCCGGGGGCGCCGTCCTTCCGCTGTACGATGCCTTGTATTCCGAGCCTCGGATCCGCCACGTCCTCGTGCGCCACGAGCAAGGTGCCGTGCACGCCGCCGAAGGCTACGCGCGCTCCACAGGGAAGCCGGGTGTGGTGATCGTGACTTCGGGTCCCGGCATGGCCAACACGACATCGGGCCTGCTGGATGCCATGTGCGATTCCATACCGGTACTTTGCATCAGCGGCCAGGTTGCCACGGGCGCGATCGGCACAGACGCATTCCAAGAGTGCGATGCCATCGGCATTTCGCGCCCGGTTACCAAGTGGAATGCCCAGATACGCCGTACCGAAGACGTCACCGCCATGGCCGCCAAGGCATTCAGCCTGACCACATCCGGGCGTCCGGGCCCGGTGCTGCTCGATTTTCCCAAAGACATGCAAATAGGCCTGGTGCCGTTCGAGCCGGTCGCCACATCCGACGCCCCTGACCTGGTCAGCATCGAAACCACATCCCCCGCGGCGGAGGCCGCCATCAAGCGCGCAGCCGCGCTTATTGCCAACGCAAAGCGCCCCGTATTTTATGGCGGCGGGGGCTTGATAAATTCGGGCCTGGACGCCTGCCATGCCTTCACCAGCCTGGTACAGGATATGGCGGCTCCGTGCACGCTTACCCTGATGGGTCTGGGCGCGTTCCCGGCGGACGATTCTCTGTTTCTCGGCATGCTGGGTATGCATGGAACGCTGGAAGCCAATCTGGCCATGCACCATGCCGACCTGATCGTTTGTGTCGGAGCCCGTTTCGACGACCGTATCACCGGGCGGCTTTCCGATTTTTGTCCGCATGCCAGCAAGATCCACCTGGATATCGATCCTGCCTCCATCAACAAGGTGGTGCGGGCCGATGTAGCCATGGTGGGCGATTGCTACCCGTTATTGCGGGCCTTGCGCCGGGAGCTGGCGCAGGTGGAATTGGCGCCGGCACGGCTGGATGCCTGGTGGCAACGCATAGGCGTATGGCGCGCAACCGACTGTCTGAAGGTCACGCCGTCGCCCGACCACATTTTGCCGCAGCACCTGATGCAGCGGGTCGATCATGTGCTCACGGGTCTGGATGCCATCATCTCCACCGATGTAGGCCAGCATCAGATGTGGGCGGCGCAGTACATCAAATTCAACCGTCCCAACCGTTGGCTTACTTCGGGCGGCGCTGGCACCATGGGCTACGGCCTGCCGGCGGCCATCGGCGCGCAAATTGCGCACCCTGACAAGCCAGTGGTGTGCGTCAGCGGCGACGCCTCGGTGTTGATGAATATCCAGGAGCTCGCCACCGCCACGCAGCACCAGACGCCGGTCAAGGTAGTCCTGTGCAATAACGGTCACATGGGCATGGTGCGCCAGTGGCAGGAACTGATACACGATGGTCGCTACAGCCACAGCTATAACGCGTCCATCCCCGACTTCGTGGCGCTGGCCAAGGCCTTTGGCTGGGGAGCGGCGCGCGTTGAAGATCCAGCCCAACTGGATGCGGCACTGGCACACTGCATGGCCTACGACGGCCCCTTCTTCCTGGACGTCGTCGTACTCGCCCAGGAGAACTGTTTTCCCATGATGCCCGCCGGTTATGGGCACCAGCAGGTGATGTTGTCGGAAGATACCTGGTACGTCGAGGACTAAAGAAAAACCCCAATATCCTTGCGAAGGGTATTGCTGTAAAACTCCCGCTTCAGTCAAAAATAACCATTTACAAGTATTAGGGACAAAATGCGTAAAACCTGGATTTCCAAATGCGTGCTGGCCGTTGCAATGGCAGGCATGTTCAGTGCCGTTCCGGCCGTGGCAGAGACCACATTGAAAATGGCTTATGCGCTATCCACCAATTCGCATTATGGTGCCGGGGCCGACGCATTTTCCAAAGCGTTGGGCGCCAGCACGGCCAATAATTTCAAAGTCCAGCAGTTCCCCAATAGCGCCCTGGGCGGCGAGCGTGAAGTCATCGAGGGCTTGCAGCTTGGCACCATAGATGTCGCCATTGTATCCACCGGCGCCACCCTGAATTTCGTTCCGAAAACCGGCGTTTTCGACATTCCCTTCCTGTTTCGCGACCTGGCCCACGCCCGCAAGGTGCTGGATGGCCAGATCGGCAAGGATATGCTCGCCGAGTTCCCCAAACGTGGTCTGGTAGCGCTGGCATGGGGCGAACAAGGCTTTCGCCAGCTTACCAACAACATTCGCCCTGTTGCCAAGCCGGAAGACGCCAAGGGTTTGAAAATCCGCACCACCGAAAATCCGATCCACATTGCAGCGTTCCGCCAGCTGGGCGTGCTCGCCACTCCTATGGCATGGCCAGAAGTCGCCACAGCCTTGCAGCAGGGCACGATAGACGGCCAGGAAAACCCGTTGTCGGTAATTGTCTCGGCAAAGCTGCCGCAACTGCAGAAGTATTTGTCGTTGACGGCCCATGTGTACGGCCCCGCCCTGGTGCTCATGTCGCCTAATGTCTACAACGGCTTGTCCGACGCCGACAAGGCAAAATTCCAGGCAGCGGGTCACGATGCCGCAATCGCCATGCGCGACTATGTCGATGCGGTCGAAAAAAGCGGTCTTGAAGAAGTCAAGAAGCAGGGCATGAAAGTCAATACGGTTGACCAGGCCGCCTTCGCCAAAGCTGTCGAGCCCGTCTACCCGCAATATTACAAGCAGTTCGGCAAAGATTTTGTCGAGTCCATCCGCAACACGAAATAACGGCTTCAGCTTTTTGCATTGTCAGGGGCTGACGCAATCGTCAGCCCTTGTCGATTCTTCGCACCGTGAACGTCAAGCCAGTAAACACAGGACAGGCCGTGCCAATACTTCGCATCATGGACCGTACATTATTTCGGTTCATTTCCCTCGTCACGCAGCTTTTGATCGTCTCCTCGGTGGCTGCCGCGTTCTACCAGGTCATTGCACGCTTTGTGCTGGAATCGCCGGCCGACTGGAGCGAGGCCTGGACACGAGCATCGCTTATCTGGACCGTCATGCTGGGTGTCGCACTGGCCTTCCGGCAGGGTGCGATGTTAAGCGTCGAGATGCTGCACGGTATGCTGGCGCCGCGCAACAAACGGTGGCTGGAACACGTGATCCTGTCTATCTCCGTATGTTTTCTCGGCTTCATGGCATGGGCCGGCGGGCAAATGACCTGGCGCGTCCGATTCCAGACCATGCCCAGCCTGGACGTGTCAATTTCGTGGGTATATATCTCGATACCCATAGGCATGGTTCTGGCAATACTGGCCGTTGTCTCATTTTGGGCGGAAGGGCCACGTGTTGCCACGGTCGACGAAACGTTTATCTGATGCATGTACTCCAGACCGCCAGCAAACAATCCAATTACGCCGGGTGAATGAATGTCGCAGTTGATGGTTGTTTCCATGTTGTTGTTCTTTGTGCTGTCTGTGCCGGTGGCCGTCTCCATAGGCCTGGGCAGCATGCTGGGTATTGCCTTCGACGGCCAGATGACATGGCTGGTCGTGGCGCAGCAAATCTATGCTTCGCTCGACAAGTATCCCCTGGTCGCGGTGCCATTCTTCATCCTTGCCGGAAATCTCATGGAGGCTGGCGGTATTTCCGAGCGCATGGTCACCTTTGCAAAGAGCCTGGTGGGCGGATTCCAGGGCGGCCTGGCTTGTACTTGCGTATTGACCTGCATGATCTTTGCCGCAGTGGCTGGCTCCAGCGTGGCGACCACTTTCGCGGTAGGCGCCATCCTCATCCCGGCAATGGTCCAGCACGGCTACCCCAGGCCGTTTGCCGCCTCATTGCAGGCCTCCGCGGCGGAACTGGGCGTCATCATCCCACCGTCGATCCCCATGATCCTGTTTGCCGTGGCAACCGACACTTCCGTCGGCGAACTCTTCATCGCAGGCGTTGGTCCCGGAATTCTCATCAGCATGGCGTTGATGTTGTACGTGTGGCTCTACGCACGCAAGAATGGCTACGGCAAGAACGACGGCGACGGTCGCCTTGGACTGTGGCCTGCATTCAAGCAAGCCTGGCTTGCGCTGCTGATGCCCGGAATTATTCTTGGCGGTATCTACGGCGGGATCTTCACGCCTACCGAGGCGTCTGCGGTGGCAGTCGTCTACGCCCTCATCATCGGTATATTCGTCTACCGGCGCCTGACGTTCGCAAACCTATCCAGGACGCTGCATCGCTCCGTGGTGTCGACCGCAGTGATCATGTTCGTGATCGCCAATGCGGGCGTATTCGGATTCTTGCTAAACAGGGCTGGCATCCCGGCGGCCCTCGGTGAATGGCTGGGTCAGATCTTCAGCAACAAATACACTTTCCTGTTGGGTGTCAATGCTGCATTATTCATGATAGGCATGTTCATCGAGACTTCGGCTTCAATTGTCGTGCTGGCCCCCTTGCTGCTCCCGGTCGCCATGCATTTCGGCGTGGATCCGGCGCACTTCGGAATCATCATGGTGGTTAACCTGGCCCTGGGAATGGTCACGCCGCCGTTCGGTGTGAACCTGTTCGCGGCATGCGCGGTGGCCAAGTTGCCGATCGAACGGCTTGTGCGGCCGTTGTTGCCTTTCGTGGGGGTGATCGTGGCATGCCTGATGCTGATTACGTATATTCCGGAGATATCGCTCTTTTTCAAAGAGCTGGTTTACGGGTAACTGAAAAATTACTGATCCCGCTTGAACAACTCAACTTTTACAGTGACGCCCGCCTTGACCCACTTCGCTGGCCGAGCCGGTGACCACAACAACCGTGCAATGGCGGGGTCGCCGGCCATTGCAGAGGAACTGGCCCGCCGCCTTGGTGTTGATCCGGTTGTGATAAGTCAGCCTGAACAGGCATTGGCAACCGGATGGCAGGTCGAGCTCGACGCTGCACGTTCTGCCCTTTGTGCAATGGGTGCGCGTTACGAGCAACTGTTCAACCAAGGAGCTGTACCGTTCACCGCACTTTCCCGCTGTGCAGTTTCACTTGCTACGCTGCCTGTCGTTGCACGGCACCGTCCGGATGCAGTCGTTGTGTGGCTCGATGCGCACGCAGACATAAACACTCCGGATAGCACGACTAGCGGCTATCTTGGAGGGCTAGCCCTCGCCGGGCCGCTTGGAAAATGGGATTCCGGCTTTGGTCAAGGGCTATCTGCGTCCAATACGATCCTTGTTGGGGCCAGGGATATTGACCCGTTCGAGCAGCAGCTCATCGCTCGCGGCGCAGTAACTCTCATCCCTCCAGGCCCCGACATCGCGGGACGAGTCTCTGCGGCCGTGGCTGGCCGCCCTGTCTACCTGCATCTGGACTGCGATGTATTGGAGCCCGGTTTAGTCCCGACTGACTACAGCGTTACGGGTGGCCTTAGTCTGACCGAGTTGCGCCAAATCGCAGAAGCGGTTGCGATCAGCGAAGTCGTCGGACTTGAGATCGCAGAGTTTGAGGCAGACACGACGCCAGAAGGTACACAGGCTGCTGCCCGCCGCTTGCTCGACGCACTTCAGCCCTTGCTTCCGATCATGTCCTCCGCATAGATATGCTGTTGTTTCCTTCGGCGGTGCGAGCGGTGGTGTGCACATAGATGGTTGTGTCCGCTTCTGGCCGATCGTGCCCAAAGACAAAGATCGGAGCCGACCCGTTGCGGTCGTCAACAAAGTAACCCGCTGCAAGATGCCAAGATCAATCAGCCGCTTCAGGCTTTCCTGGAGAAACAGAGCGCCCAGGTGCCATAGGCGCGCTGCAATATGCAGTCGCGCACTGGACAAATCAGCTTTTGTTCCTGCAAGCGCTAAGGTAATCGAGTCCGTTGGCCAGTGCAGCGTACTCATCACAGGTTCATTTTGTTCTGAGTTCCTGGCGTAGGTCCTAGCTGCGAACCAGCGTGGTATAGCAAAAGGAAGTGAACACCAAGCCGTTGTCTGACCGAAGTACGGACGGCTAGATATTTGGCTCACGCCTGCATCCAATGGCCCCACGTTTTTACCTTTTTCGCAAGCCTAAACGGCAAGGCGGCGGTGGCTGGTGCCGGGCAGGCGAAGTAAGCGTGCGCCGGATAAATGGTTCGGCCCGGGGAGGCAAGGTCGCGCATGTTTGAGGGCGGCGATTGATGACAGTCCGGGGGACTGTCATCCCGCCCGAGTTCGCGGCCGCCCCGGGACGGATCATTTATCCGGGAAGTCCCGGCGAAGCACGGGACCGCAGACGCGTTGAGCCAGTCCGGCACCAGCCACCGTCGCCGTTTTAGTGCGAAGTGCAAAGTACGAAAGTGAGGAGGTACGGCGACTGCGAACTACAACAAGTTTGAAGCACAGCAATAAAGCACAACGACCGCGAAGTGCCGAAAGCTGCAGTTATGCGTTCAACCCCGGCACCTCCGACCTAGACAATCGATATAAAGAATCGTGGGCCTATTTGTTCACCCTGACGACGTCAGGGCATGTTCAATAGCCTTGTTCCCTTAAAACGGCGGATCGTCGTCGTTCACGTCAGCTGCAACAACGGCCGTCTTCACCGCCTTCTTCGCAGCCGTTTTGCTCGCCGCTTTCTTGGCGACTGCCTTCGTAGCTGTTTTCGTAGCCGTCTTCGTCGCGGTCTTGGCCGCCGCTTTCTTCACCGCCGACTTAGCGGCTGTCTTCGTCGCTTTCTTTACAGCGGTCTTGGCGGCAGTTTTGGTAGCAGTCTTCGTGGCCGTCTTTTTCCCCGGCTTTTCAGGCCGGGGCTCGAATTCGAACCCGATCTTGCCACTTTCCTGCTTGGCCAGATACGCCTTGAACTTTCGATTCGTCCGGCTCGACACAAAGCCTTCCAGCAGATCCGTCTTGCCCGTCGACAACAGCTTCTGAATCTGTTCCGGCGCGATCTCCTGCTGCAGTATCATCTTGCCGCTTCGGAAGTCGCAGGACTTTTCAGGCCCCACCGATTTCTCGCATACATAGTTCATACCGTATTCGTACACGCTGGCGCTGCACTTCGGACAAGGACCCAAGGCAGTTTTCTCGGAAAAATCGACAGGCTCCGTGTCATTGTCGTCCTTCTGGCCAAAGTCGAATTCCAGTTTATATTCATCCGTAATACGCAACAGCGCGGCAAATGGCCTGCCCATCTTGCTGATAAAGCCGGGCAGTGGACCCAGCTCGCGCTTGGTCAGCAGTTCCTCGACTTCAGGTATCTCAAAGGTGCGTCCGCCCGGGTGCTTGCCGATGGAAAAATCGCAGCTGGTGCAGGCATAGCGTCGGTAGTTCTCTTTCACCACGCTGCCGCATTTGGGGCAAGGCGTGCTGAGCGTTGCGTAATCGCCAGGAACCGTATCGCGCTCGTATTCCTTGGCGCGCTTGACGATAACCTGTGTCATCTGTGCAATTTCACGCATGAACTCGTCGCGGTCCAATTCGCGTTGCTCGATCTGCTTCAGGCGATGTTCCCATTCGCCCGTCAATTCAGGCGATGTGAGTTCATTCACTCCCAGCCCGGACAGCAGCGTCATCAACTGGCGAGCCTTGGCACTGGGGATGAGGTCGCGTCCTTCACGGCGCAGATAACCTTCGTTGAGCAAGCCTTCGATAATGGCGGCCCGTGTCGCCGGCGTGCCCAGGCCCCGCTCGGACATGGCTTCACGCAAAGCCTCGTCGTCGACCAGTTTGCCGGCGCCTTCCATGGCGGACAAAAGCGTACCTTCGTTGAACCGCGCCGGGGGCTTGGTCGCCAGGCCCTTGGCTTCGACGTCTTCGGTCTTGACCTTTTCACCTTCCACGACAGCCACCAGATTGGTGTCGTCGCCCTGGACTTCGCGGCCATAGATGGCAAGCCAGCCGGGGGTGACCAGCACCTTGCCCTCGGTTTTGAAGTGATGCCCTGACACTTCGGTGATGCGCGTCGTCAGGCGAAACTCGGCAGCGGGAAAAAACACGGCCAGGAAGCGTTTGGTGATGAGTTCGTAGATCTTGGTTTCGGCATCGCTGAGTTCGCGTGGGATCTGCAGCGTGGGGATGATCGCAAAGTGATCCGAGACTTTTTTATTGTCGAAAATGCGCCGGTTGGGCTTGACCCAGTTCTGCTTGCAGACTGTCTCTGCGAACGGTCGCACGCTGGCCGCCGCTGCCGAACCGCCTTCAGCCAGTGCCTGCATGGTCTGTTGAACCGTCTGGATATAGTCTTCTGGCAAGTAGCGCGAGTCGGTACGCGGATAGGTCAACGCCTTGTGGCGCTCGTACAGGGTTTGCGCCAGGCTGAGCGTGGTCTTGGCCGAAAACCCGAAACGGGAGTTGGCTTCGCGTTGCAGCGAGGTCAGATCGAAGAGCGCCGGTGATATTTGCGTTGATGGCTTGGATTCCTCGCTTACGCGCCCTGGTTGATCGCGGCAAGCGGTGACGATGGTCTGTGCCGCCGTTTGCGACCATAGCCGGGAGTCGCGCCGTTCCGGATCGCGATCATCTTTCACGAACTTGGGATCGAACCAGCGACCGGTGTACAACCCGGCAGCCGCGACAAAAGTGCCATGCACCTCCCAATAGTCGCGGGATACAAATTTGCGTATGCGTTCTTCACGTTCTGCCACGATGGCCAGCGTGGGTGTCTGGACCCGTCCGACCGGTGTTTTGAAGAAGCCGCCGTCTTTGCTGTTAAAGGCCGTCATGGCGCGGGTGCCGTTGATGCCGACCAGCCAGTCCGCTTCGGCGCGCGAACGCGCCGCGGCTTCGAGCGGTTTCATGGTGTCGTCGTCGCGCAGGTTATCAAAGGCTTCCCTGATGGCGGCCTGGGTCATGGAACGCAACCAGAGACGGGTGACGGGCTTCTTGATACCGGAAAATTGCACGATATAACGGAAGATCAGCTCGCCTTCACGGCCCGCGTCGCATGCATTGATGACGGCGTCGACGTCTTTGCGCTTGAGCAGCTTGACCAGCAGCTTCAGGCGCTCGGCCGAGCGCTTGTCCGTGGGTCCGAGCTCGAATTGGGGCGGGATTACTGGCAGATGCGCGAAGCTCCATTTTCCACGCACGGGATCGTTGGGCGCGACAAGGCTGAGCAAGTGTCCGATGCTCGATGCCAGCACGAATCGATCGCTTTCAAAGTAATCGCCCTCCCGGGTGAATCCTCCCAAGGCGCGGGAAATATCCAGAGCTACCGAGGGTTTCTCGGCAATAATCAACGTTTTATTCATGAGTTTCCAGTGACTGCATTTCAGCAGCAATAGCGCGGATCATAAGAGGTGATATTCGCACTATGCAAGTCGAGTGTAATCAAAACGACCCCTAGCGGCGTCACGATACACTAAAACGCTTGGCCCATTGTGATTTGGCGGTCGCCCAGAACGATGCGAGATCGCTGGCGACCACGGGCGGAAAGCCCAGGGCCTGCCATGCCTGATTCAAGGTGTGCATCGGATGCGCGATGTCCAGCGGTTCGGCATGGTTCTGCTTCGACAGCTTGCGTCCGTCGTCGTCCATGAGCACCGGGATGTGCATGACACGAGGGTAGTCGATATGCAGGTGCCGTGCCAGGACGCGCTGGCGTGCCGTCGAATCGAGCAGGTCTTCGCCACGCACGATGTCGCTTATGCCTTGTGCGCCATCGTCGACGACCACCACCATCTGGTAGGCCCACAGGCCGTCGGCACGCCGCACGATGAAGTCGCCGATTTCGCCAGCGACGTCCTGCTCCTGGGGGCCTTGCCAGCGATCATGAAAGCGCTCCATGCCGGGCGGAACCTTGAAGCGCCATGCCCGCGCCTGACGTCCGGCAGGCAGACCCTCCCGACAGGTGCCGGGATACGCACCCCAAGGAAGTTCCTGGCGGGTGCAGGCACAGCCGTAGACGAGGTGTTCCGCCATGAGCGTGTCGAATGCCGCCTGATAGCGATCCATATTTCGGGATTGCCAGGTCGGGGGTTCGTCCCAGTGCATGTCCAGGGCCCTCAGCTGGGTCATTATGATCTGATCTGCGCCCGGCACGACACGAGGCGTATCGATGTCCTCGATGCGCAGCAGCCATTTGCCGTGATGGGCGCGGGCATCAAGAAAGCTTGCCATCGCGGCAAGCAGGGAGCCGTCGTGCAATGGGCCGGTTGGACTCGGTGCGAATCGCCCGATATAGGGACGTTTACCGCCTTGTACTTCCAGCGCCATGCAGCAATGCCTGTTTAATGCGATAAGCGCGCCGGGTCGTCGGCCAATAACTCTTCAAAAACCAGATGGTCGACTTCGGCCTCTTGGCTCCACAGAACCATGAGCGCGATAATCTTGATTTTTTCAAGGGAGATCGGGGATTCGGTGGTTGCCTGGGCCCGGTCGATAAGTATTTCGCGCAGGACGGTCGGCAGGACGCCCGAATTCTCGAGGAACGCTATGAAACCGATGGCTTCGGTGCCGAGCGTGCGGTATTCATAGTCGGTGAATACGCGGCGGCTGTCGCCTTGCGGGTTCTTGGCCAGCTGACCACATTCTTCCGTGGTTTGAGCCAGCCCGTGCAACCAGCCCAAGGCGTCGTTGATGTCTTCGTCTTCGAAACCCACTGCGGCAAGCTTGTGCGCCAGCACATCGGCCTCGGGACACGCTTGGGGTGTATAGTAAGTTTCGAACAAGTAAACCAATATATCGAACATATGCGATTCCGGTTGCCGTTTGCGAAAGTCTTTGCGTGTGCGAAAGTCAGTGAGTAGATAAAAGCTTAACCGGTAAAGTTATGATGACTTTACGCTGATTTGTCATCCCGGGCAAATCGGGCTGTTGTTGCCAGCAGACGCTGCTGAATGCTGTGGCCGACGGCTATCTAGGCAGAAAGGTGCAGTCAATTACTACTTTTGGGGGTGTCCATGGAAGAGGTTCAACACGCGGTACGCGAGACCGATCCGCCGCAGGCCAGCACGATCGCCATTCCACCTGCGGCTCGTCCGGGCGATCCCCTCGCGGCCGTCGATACGCCCAGCCTGATCCTGGACCTGGATGCCTTTGAAGACAATTTGCGGACCATGCAGGTACTCGCCGAGCGGCACGGTGTGGCGCTGCGACCGCATGCCAAAGCCCACAAGTGTCCCGAGATCGCAATCCGGCAGGTGGCATTGGGCGCCAGCGGCATATGCTGCCAGAAAGTATCTGAAGCCGTACCCTTTGTGGCTGCGGGCGTGCGCGATATCCTGATCAGCAATGAAGTCATCGGCGTCCCTAAGCTGGCTTTGCTGGCACGGCTGGCACGGCAGGCCCACATGTCAGTCTGTGTCGATAATGTTCGCGCGGTCGAAGCGTTGTCCTCGATGATGGTGGAATACGAGGCCAGCGTGCGCGTTCTGGTTGAAATCGACGTCGGGCAAAAGCGCTGCGGTGTCCAAACTCCTGACGAGGCGATATCCCTGGCGCGCCTTGTACAGAAGTTGCCCAACATCACTTTCGTGGGCCTGCAGGCTTACCATGGCGGGGTGCAGCACAAAAGGTCGCTGGATCAGCGGCAGAAGGCGGCCGAAAAGACGGTGCGCGCGATACGCGGCTATCTTGATGCCTTCGCCAGGGCAGGAATTGAATGCCCGATCGTCAGTGGCGGTGGCACCGGTACGGCGGCATTCGATGTGGCCAGCCAGGTGTATACCGAGATACAGGCCGGTTCCTATGCTTTCATGGACACCGACTATGCCGGCATCGACTGGGGCAATGCCCTGTCGTTCCGGCATAGCCTGTTTCTGCTTGGCACAGTCATGAGCACGCCCACGCCGGACCGGGCGGTGGTCGATCTCGGCTTGAAATCCACCAGTGCCGAGAGCGGCGCGCCGCAAGTCGCGGACCGCCACGATTTGCGTTGCGTGGCCGTGCACGACGAGCACTGCATATTGCTGGCCGACAACCGACGCAGCCGCCCCGAAGTCGGTATGCAGCTGCGGCTGATACCCGGGCATTGCGATCCCACCTTTAACCTGCATGACTGCATCGTGGCGGTGCGCGGCCAGCATGTCGAAGCGTTGTGGCCCATCAGCGCCCGGGGTTTAAGTCGTTAACCCGCGTCGCTTGAGGCTCGGCAGGCTAATACATTGTGTCTAGTCCGTCAGGGCGATCAGTTCGGCGCCGTCGCTGACCTGATCGCCGACGTCGAAGAACAATTCCTCGACAGTGCCGTCCGATGGCGCATGAATGGTGTGTTCCATTTTCATGGCCTCCATGACCAGCAGGGCATCGCCACTCTTGACCTTGTCGCCGGCCCTGACCGAGATGGATATGATCTTGCCGGGCATCGGGGCGGTCAGGCCGCCTTTGTGCTCGTTGGAGTCCTCCTGGGCATGCGCCACGGCGTCGTGAACGTGCAGCACTTGCACGACGCCATCGGCAAATACATGCACGCTTTCACCATGGAGCACAACGTTGGCCGAGGCATCCGAGCTATCCAGCCGCACGCGCACCCGATACTGGCGGGGTGCAAGCGCTTCGGTGTGCCATTCGAACGATTGGGCTTGGTCATTGTGGGTGTAAGTCCATGCCTGGCCGCTACGGGTGATGTGCACATCGCGCAGAGCGTCGTGTTCCAGCAGGGAAAACACCTGTCGGTAGCTGCCATTGATGCGCCAGCCATCCGCCTGGGCCCACGGATCCACGTGCACCGTATTCTGTTTAACGGCTGATTGCGCCAGTCCTTGCCTGGCCAACAGGGCCGCTATTGCCAATGCAAGCGTGCTGTCGGGAACAGGCGCCGCAGGAGGGAAAAGGCTATCTTGTTGGCGGTCGATCAAGCCGGTGTCGAGGTCCGCACTGGCGAAGGCCTCGTCCACCATCAGCCTCCGCAGGAAGGCAATATTGGTCTGTACACCTACGCCCTGGATCTCACCCAGGGCCTGCACCATGCGCGCCCGTGCCTGGTCGCGGTCGGCCCCGCGCACAATCAGCTTGGCGATCATGGGATCGTAGAACGGTGTAATGGTGTCGCCGGCCCGCACCCCGCCATCGATCCGGATATCCCCGTTCTGGAAGGCGGCATGAGGCGGAAAGTTCAGCGTGGTCAGTGTCCCGATGGAAGGCAGGAAGCCCTTTTCGGGATTCTCGGCATAGATGCGTGCCTCGATGGCATGCCCGGTAATGGAAAGTTGCTCCTGGGTGACGGGCAAGGCTTCGCCGGCCGCGACGCGCAGCTGCCATTCGACCAGGTCATGGCCGGTGATCATTTCGGTGACCGGGTGCTCGACCTGCAGCCGTGTGTTCATTTCCATGAAGTAGAAGCAGCCATCGGGTTCGACAATAAATTCGACGGTGCCGGCGCCTACATAGCCCACCGCGCGCGCGGCGGCCACGGCGGCTTCGCCCATGGCACGCCGGCGTGCGGCGGTCATGCCAGGGGCGGGCGCTTCTTCGATGACTTTCTGGTGGCGACGCTGAACCGAGCAATCGCGCTCGAACAGGTACAGGCAGTTGCCCTGCGTATCGGCAAAGACCTGGATCTCGATGTGACGCGGCTTTTGCAGATAACGCTCGATAAGCACCTTTTCGTCGCCGAAGCTGCTGGCTGCTTCGCGCTTGCATGATGCCAGTGCATCGCCGAAGGCAGCACTGGATTCCACGATGCGCATGCCTTTTCCGCCCCCGCCGGCGCTTGCCTTGATGAGCACTGGGTATCCCATGATGTCGGCCTGGGACTGAAGAAAGCCAGGGTCCTGGTTGTCGCCATGGTAGCCGGGCACGAGCGGCACACCCGCTTTCTCCATGAGCGTCTTGGCTGCCGATTTGCTGCCCATGGCGGCAATGGCGCTGACGGGCGGCCCGACGAAGATAATTCCGGCATCAGCGCAGGCCTGTGCAAAGCCTTCGTTCTCCGACAGAAAGCCATAACCGGGATGTATGGCCTGCGCACCTGTCCGGTGGGCCGCATCGAGAATGACGTCCGCGCGCAGATAGCTGGCGCGGGGTTCCGACGCGCCAATATGCACGGCCGTATCGCAGGCGGCGACATGACGCGAATTGGCATCGGCGTCGGAATAAACGGCAACGGTGCGCACGCCCAGGCGGTGGGCGCTGGCGGCGACCCGGCATGCAATTTCGCCCCGATTGGCAATCAGTAAAGTGGTGAACACATCGACTCCTTGGGATTACATGCGGAACACGCCAAAACGTGTGTCCTCGATGGGGGCATTCAGTGCGGCGGACAGCCCTAGCGCGAGCACCCGGCGGGTATTGGCCGGCATGATGATGCCGTCATCCCACAAGCGCGCCGTCGCATAGTAAGGGTGGCCTTCTTTTTCGTATTGCGCGCGTATGGGCGCCTTGAATTCCGCTTCGTCCTCGGTGCTCCATTGGCCGCCTCTGGCCTCGATGCCGTCGCGGCGCACTGTAGCCAGCACGCTGGCCGCCTGCTCGCCGCCCATGACCGAAATACGGGCGTTGGGCCACAGGAACAACAGTCGCGGGCCGAAGGCACGCCCGCACATGCCGTAGTTTCCGGCACCGAAGGATCCGCCTATGAGTATGGTGAACTTGGGAACGGCCGCAGTGGATACGGCGGTGACCATCTTTGCGCCATGGCGCGCAATGCCTTCGTTTTCATATTTGCGGCCCACCATGAAGCCGGTGATGTTCTGCAGGAAAACCAATGGAATCTTGCGCTGGCAGCACAGTTCGATGAAGTGTGTGCCTTTCTGCGCGGCCTCGGAAAAGAGCACGCCGTTGTTGGCGATGATGCCAACCGGCATGCCGTGGATGTGGGCGAAGCCAGTGACCAGCGTGGTGCCGAAGCGCGCCTTGAATTCGTCGAACTCGGAGCCGTCGACGATGCGCGCGATGACCTCGCGCACATCGTAGGGCTTGCGGGTGTCGGCGGGAATGATGCCGTTGAGCTCCTGCGGGTCGTACAACGGCTCGGCGAAAGCCTTGCGGCGCAACTGCACCGGCTTCTGATGATTCAGCCTGGCCACCGCATTGCGCGCGAGATACAGGGCATGCAGGTCGTTATTGGCCAGGTGGTCGGCCACGCCCGACAGGCGGGTATGCACGTCGCCACCGCCAAGGTCTTCGGCGCTGACCACTTCACCGGTCGCCGCTTTGACCAGTGGCGGCCCGGCGAGGAAGATCGTGCCCTGGTTCTTGACGATGATGGATTCATCGCTCATTGCCGGCACGTAGGCGCCGCCGGCGGTGCATGACCCCATCACCACGGCGACCTGGCCTATGCCAGCGGCCGACATGACGGCCTGGTTGTAGAAAATGCGCCCGAAGTGATCGCGATCAGGAAACACCTCGTCCTGATTGGGCAGGTTGGCGCCCCCGGAGTCGACCAGATAGACACAAGGCAATTTGTTTTGCTGTGCGATTTCCTGGGCGCGCAGGTGCTTTTTTACTGTGAGCGGATAATAGGTGCCGCCTTTGACCGTGGCGTCATTGCACACGATCATGCATTCGATGCCCGAGACACGCCCGATTCCCGTGATCAACCCCGCGCCCGGCGCTTCGTTGCCATAGACATCGTGTGCTGCCATGGGGGAAAGCTCCAGGAAGGGCGTACCGGGATCCAGAAGCCGTTCCACCCGATCCCGAGGCAGCAGTTTGCCGCGTGCAAGATGCTTTGCGCGCGCCGACTCGCTGCCGCCCATTGCGGTCTTCAATAGCTTTTGTTGCAGGTCATCGACCTGTTCCTGCATGACGCGGGCATTGTCCACGAATGCTTGCGACCGCGGATTGATCCGGGATTCGATTACCGGCATTGATTGCTATTCCTAAAAAGCAAGAGATGGCGCGCGGCCCAGCCGCGGCGCCACGTACAGGCCGAGGACCATGCTCCTAGACCATTTCGATAGCCAGGGCGACGGCTTCGCCACCGCCTATGCACAGGGAGGCCACACCGCGCTTGCCGCCAGTTTTACGCAAAGCTCCGACAAGCGTGGTAAGCAGGCGCGCACCCGAAGCACCGATGGGGTGGCCCAGTGCCGTGGCACCGCCATGGATATTCACTTTCTCGTGGGGCAGTTTCAGTTCGGTCATCGCTGCCATCGTCACGACAGCGAACGCTTCGTTGATTTCATACAGGTCGACGTCCCCAGCGCTCCAGCCAGTCTTGGTCAGCAACTTCTGGATGGCGCTGACCGGAGCGGTCGTGAACCAGGCCGGCTCCTGCGAATGCTGAGTGTGGGCAACGATACGGGCCAGGGGAGTGGCGCCCAGCTTCTTGGCGGTGGATTCGCGCATAAGGACCATGGCGGCAGCACCATCAGAGATGGACGAGGAGTTGGCCGCGGTGACGGTACCGTCTTTCTTGAACGCGGGCTTGAGGGTCGGCACTTTTTCCGGCATGGCCTTGGTTGGCCCTTCGTCGGTGTCGATTACGGTATCGCCCTTGCGGCCTGCCACGGTGACCGGCGTGATCTCCCATTTGAAGCTGCCGTCTTCGGTGGCGGCGCGGGCGCGGCGCAGGGATTCAAGCGAGAAGGCATCCTGCTGTTCGCGGGTAAAGGTGTATTTCGCCGCGCAGTCTTCAGCGAATACGCCCATGGCCGTCCCGCGCTGGTAAGCGTCTTCCAGGCCGTCGAGCGCCATGTGATCGTAAACGGTGGAGTGGCCATAGCGATAGCCCTGGCGACCGCGCAGCAGCAGGTAGGGGGCGTTGCTCATGCTTTCCTGACCCCCGGCCACCACGACGTCGGCGCTGCCGGCCATGATGATGTCGTGGCCGAACATGGCCGCCTTGAGGCCCGAGCCGCAGACTTTATGGATGGTGGTGCAACCGACGGACAATGGCAGGCCGGCCCCCAGGGCAGCCTGGCGCGCGGGCGCCTGGCCCTGGCCGGCTTGCAGCACGTTGCCCATGATGACTTCATTGACGACGTCGCCCTGGATGCCGGCGCGTTCGATGGCCGCCTTGATGACGATGGCGCCCAGTTCATGCGCGGCCAGGCCGGAGAGGCTGCCCATCATCGCCCCCATGGGGGTGCGCGCAACCGATACTAAAACAATGGGGTCAGACATGGTTTGCTCCTGAAATTGAAGGAAAAGAAAGAGTGCCGGCAGTTAGACTGGAACCCGCTACGTCCAGGCGCCGGTCCCGGTGGTAGGGAAAAATATCTTCGATGCGGCCCTGGACCGCGCGTTCGCGGCAGCCTTGCCACCAGTCAGCATTCAGCAGGTCGGCATGGTGTTCCAGGAATGCCGCCCGCACACGCGGGTCGCCCAGCAGGAAGAAACGGAATTCTTCCGGAAAGACATCGTTGGGACCCACCGGATACCAGGGTTCGCTGGCCAGTTCGGCCTCTTCATTGGGCGCCGGGGGAATGTGCCGAAAGTTCATTTCTGTCATGTGCTGGATCTCGTCATAGTCATAGAATACAACTCGCCCAAGACGGGTGACGCCAAAGTTCTTGAACAGCATGTCGCCGGGAAAGATGTTCGCGGCGGCCAGTTCGCGTATGGCGTTGCCATAGCCGAGCACGGCCGCTTCCAGGGCATTGTCGGACGCCCGTGCCAAATACAGGTTGAGCGGCGTCATGCGCCGTTCGATATAGACATGATTCAACAGGATGCTGTCGTCGCGCTCTTCCAGAAGACTGGGCACCTGTTCGCGCAGCTCGGCCAGCAGGGCGTCTGAACAGCGCGCCCGCGGTAAGGCCACTTGCGAGTATTCCCAGGTATCGGCCATGCGACCCACGCGGTCGTGCCGTTTCACCAGTTGGTATTTTCGTCGCACGGTGGCGTGGTCCATGCCGTCTTTGGCAATGCGGTCGCGTATCAGCTTGAACACATACGGGTAAGAAGGCAACGTGAAAACGATCATCACCATGCCGTGGATGCCGGGTGCGACATCGAAGGCATCATGGGAGTGTGACAAATGATGCAGGAAGTCGCGATAGAAAAGCGTCTTGCCCTGCTTTTGCAGTCCGATGGCGGTATAGAGCTCGGCGCTGGGCTTGCGCGGTATCAGCGAACTCAGGAAATGGACGTAGGCCGCCGGGGTTTCCATGTCGACCAGGAAATAAGCGCGCGTGAAACTGAACAGCGTGCTCAGATCGTCGGGGGCATGCAGCAAGGCGTCAAGCCGTATGTGGCCCGAAGGCGCGCGCAACAGTGCAATCGCGAATGGATAGGTCGTACCCTGGTTGATCAGGCGCCCGACGATGTATGCGCCCTTATTTCGAAAAAACAGCGAATTCAGCACATGGATCTGGCAGTCCGGCGCTATGCGCTGGCCCGCGTCGCCAGGAATGGCGCGCCGCAACTGGCGCAAGGCCATGCGCGCGACCTTGCGCGTGTCGGCGGGAAGATCGGCAAAAGGCGCGGCAAGTCCGAAATCGGCCACCATGGCGATGAGCGACTTCTCCAGGCCGGCGCTGACCGGATAATAGACCCGGTACGAGGGCAACCTGCTGTCCAGGTATTCGGTGGCAATGGCGGGCCGTACGAACAGGAAATCGTTATGGAAATAGTCCCGGTGCAACAAGCGGCATGACACCGAGTTGAAGAAGGTTTCCGCACATTCGGGTTGCCTGTGGGCGGCCAGCAAGGCCACGAACCCGGTCTTCACGGATTGCCAGAATTCCATCTGTGCCGGTGTCAGGCTTTGCTGTGCAGACGCACCGCTTGGACTGGCATCGCTGTCTTTGAGCGCGGCTGTCAGCAGCGTGGCGCATTCGTGCACGCGCGTGTCGTAGTACTCGATGCGTTCACGCGACAACTGCTGGATACCGCGCCAGTCGCCCGATTCAAACAGGGCCTTGGCGCGCTGGGCACTATAGCGGAACAAGGCATAATGGCGATCGAAACCGTCGAGCATGGTCCGGGCCACGGCGTCTGGCGATAGCCCGCGGCGCGATACCTGTTCGATACGTTGATGATCACCGACGAAAATCATGCCTCATCCTATGTTCGGCTGGACGCTGGCGACTGGGCCTTGGGAGCGTCAAGCCGTTTCGTTGAAAAGCTCGCGGCCGATCAGCATGCGGCGGATTTCGCTTGTGCCGGCACCGATTTCATAAAGCTTGGCATCGCGCCACAGGCGTCCTGTGGGGTAATCGTTAATGTAGCCGTTACCGCCCAGTATTTGTATTCCTTCGCCAGCCATCCAGGTGGCTTTCTCGGCGCAATACAGAATGACGGCAGCACAGTCCTTGCGCACTTCCCGTCCGTGGCCGGCACCAAGCCTGTCCAGGTTCTTGCCCACGGCGTAGCAGAAGGCGCGGCTGGCCTGCAGCGTGGTGTACAGATCGGCGACTTTTCCCTGAATAAGCTGGAATTCGCCGATGGATTGGCCGAACTGCTTGCGATCATGAATATACGGCACGACGACGTCCATGACGGCCTGCATGATGCCCAGCGGCCCGCCCGTCAGTACTGCGCGCTCGTAGTCCAGGCCGCTCATCAGCACCTTTACGCCGCCATTGAGCTCACCCAGTATGTTTTCTTCGGGTATTTCGCAGTCCTGGAATACCAGCTCACCGGTATGGCTGCCGCGCATGCCCAGCTTGTCCAGCTTCTGGGCAATGGAAAATCCCTTGTAGCCTTTCTCGACGATGAAGGCGGTGATGCCGCGCTGCTTTGCCGCTGGATCGGTCTTGGCGTAGACCACCAGCGTGTCCGCATCCGGCCCGTTCGTGATCCACATCTTGTTGCCATTCAGGACATAGCGGTCGCCCTTTTTATCGGCCCGCAGCTTCATGCTGACGACGTCGGATCCGGCGCCTGGCTCGCTCATGGCCAGTGCGCCAATGTGTTCGCCCGAAACGAGCTTGGGCAAGTACTTCTCCTTTTGTGCAGCGGTGCCGTTGCGGTGCAGTTGATTGACGCACAGATTGGAGTGGGCGCCGTAGGACAGTGCGACCGAGGCGCTTGCCCGCGAAATTTCTTCCATGGCGATCATGTGGGCCAGGTAGCCCATATTCGCCCCGCCATAGCTTTCGTCCACGGTCATGCCCAGGAGACCCAGGTCACCGAACTTGCGCCATAGATCCATGGGGAATTGGTCGCTGCGGTCGATCTCGGCGGCGCGCGGCGCGATCTCGGCCTGGGCGAAGTCATGGACTGCGTCGCGCAGCATGTCGAGGTCGGAACCCAGGTCGAAATTGAGGCCGGGAAGATTCATGTTTTGTCTCCAAGTTTGAAAACGGTACGCCACGTTGTGATAGCGGGCGTTCGTCTTGCACAATTCTATATGACGTTTACGTAAACGTAAATGCGTCGTTAGGCGGGTGTGATGATCGCCGCCAGCTACGCGCTCGATGCGCCGGCGTGTTTCTGCTCGAGCAACACCCGGCAGGTTTTTTCCTGCTGTGCGATTTCCTTGAGCGTAAGGTCAATATCCTGGCGCTGGCGTTTCAATGCATCGCGGTGCTGGCCCAGTACCTGCAGGTAGTGCTCCAGTTGTGCAATGGATGCTCCCGGTCCGTCGTACATGTCGATCAGACTGAGGATTTCGGTGAGTTGCAAGCCCAGGCGCTTGCCCCGCAGTGCAAGCTTCAGCCGCGTGCGGTCGCGAGGATGATAAACACGATTGCGTCCGTCACGGGTGGGGCTGACAATGCCCTGGTCCTCGTAGAAGCGAATAGTGCGCGGCGTGATGGAAAATTCTTGCGCGAGCTCGGAGATGGTCCAGGTAGGGTTGGTCATGGCGGGTGTTGGCAGTTTACGTTAACGTAAACTATGATGCCATAATACGTCGATCAGGCATACTGCGATAAGAATGGAGACACAGCATGAACCCGAATGAACAAAAACTGGCCTACCCATGGGGCGATACGCTGCCCGACGCGGGGGCGGCCCTGACTGTTGCCGATGGCGTCCGCTGGATACGCATGCCATTGCCATTCGCCCTGGACCATATCAATCTCTGGCTATTGCGCGACAAGATCGATGGACGCGAGGGTTGGACCATCGTTGATTGCGGGGTGTCGCGCGATGACGTCAAGGCCTTATGGGAGCAAGTATTCGAGAATGCGCTGGACGGCCTTCCGGTGTTGCGTGTCATCGTTACGCACATGCATCCCGATCACATCGGCCTGGCCTACTGGCTGTGCCGCAAGTGGAACGCGCCCCTGTGGATGACCATGACCGACTATGCGGTGGCCCGCCTGTGGTCGCGTCCATCGGTGGGCGGCATGGCGGCAGGCGGCCCCAATGGCCAGTCGGCGGTGGACCATTTCACCCGCCATGGCCTGAACGATCCCGAGGCGCAAGACAAGATACGGGAACGCTCCAACTATTACCCCGGCCTGGTCCCCGAGGTTCCAGCACGTTTTCACCGCATCATGGACGATGACCGGGTCTCGATAGGTGGTCGCGATTGGCGCATCATAGTGGGTTATGGGCATGCGCCCGAGCATGCTTCCTTGTACAGCGATACTTTGCGCGTGCTGATATCGGGCGATATGGTTTTGCCGCGCATTTCCACCAACATCAGCGTGTTCGATTACGAACCCGACAGCAACCCTCTGCCGCTGTACCTGAATTCCCTGCGCGCCTACGACGACCTGCCGGAAGACACGCTGGTGCTGCCTTCCCATGGCCGTCCGTTCAGGGGCTTGCATGAGCGCGTTGGCCAGCAGCACCTGCATCATGCTGAACGCCTGGCCGAAGTGCTGGACGCCTGTAGCTCAGCGATGAGTACGACGGATATTCTTCCCGTCATGTTCAAGCGCAAGCTGGACTTGCATCAGCTGACCTTCGCCATGGGCGAAGCGCTGGCCCATTTGCATGCCTTGTATTTCGAAGGAAAGCTTACGCGCAGCATTGGCGACGACGGCATCATCCGATTCACGCGGAGCGCGAGCGCCGATTCACTGGCCAGCCCACTGGCCAGCCCGTCAGCGCTGCATATAGGCAAGCCGTAGCGCCAGCCCCAGGAATACGACGCCAGCAATGCGGTTAAGCAGCCGTTGTGCACGTTGCGAACGCTGGATGCGCTCGCCCAGCAGGTCGGAACACAGTGCTATGGCGCCAAACACCAGTAGCGTTGCAAGCATGAAGAGCCCGCCCAGGGCCAGCGTTTGCATCGCGACTGACCCGCGCGCGGTATGGGTGAATTGAGGTAAAAAGGCCAGGAAGAAAAGCGATACCTTGGGATTGGTCAGGTTCATCACGATGCCACGACGATACAGCTGAGCCTTGCCTTGTCTGGCTGGCCTTGCCTGATCCGTCACGTCGGCTTGCGCATGGAACGCGCCCCAGGCCAGATAGAGCAGGTAAACGGCGCCAGCCAGTTTCAATACCGTGAAGGCGGCCTCCGATGCCGCGAACACGGCAGCCAATCCTGCCGTCACGGCAATGGTATGCCCGATCAGCCCAGTGCAAAGCCCTAACACCACCAACATTCCCGCGGCGCGTCCCCATAAGGCCGATTGCATCAGCACAAACAGATTGTCGGGACCAGGCGCCAGGGCCAGCAATACGGCTATGCTGAAAAACGAAACCGCCACTTCGAAGGTCAACATGGTGATTCTTGGTATCCTTGAGGATTGAGCCCGTTGCTCCATCCGAGTTTCTAACTATACGCCATGGCCAATTCTATTCCCGCTGATCTTGACACACTGCTGCAACATACTGGAATCGGTGAATTTGACCCTGTCCATGGGGCCGCGCCGGTCGCCCTTCCCGCAATGCGCACCAGCACCGTACGTTTTCAGGATCTCGACGCGCTCCATCGCGCCCAGCAGGCCAAGGCCAAAGGTGACCGCAGCGTAACCTATGGCCGCGTCGGAATGGATACGCATGCGGCGCTCGAGGATGTCTTCTGCACGCTTGAAGGTGCCGAGCGGGCGTTTCTCGCCTCGTCCGGGCTCGCAGCTATTACGCTGGCTTTTTTCAGCATGCTAAATAGCCAGGATCATGTGCTCGTGGCCGACTGCTCGTATGGACCGGTACGCTATCTCGACAAGGTTGTGCTGCGCCGCATGGGCATTGAAGCAACGTATTGTCGTGCAACGCCTGACGCACTCAAGGCGCAGCTGCGTCCCAATACGCGAGTCCTGTATGTTGAGTCCCCAGGATCGTTGTTATTCGAAATGTTGGATATCCCCGCGTTGGCGGCCTTCGCCCAGGAACATGACCTGATCCTGGCCGTCGATAATACCTGGGGATCGGGCTACATCTATCGTCCGCTGGAACTGGGCGCAGACATTTCCATCGTGGCGGGGACCAAATACGTCGGTGGCCACTCGGACCTGATGCTCGGAGCTGTCATGGCCAAGGACCCGGCCTTGATACAGCGCATCAACGACACGCACTATGCCATGGGGTATTCCATCAGCGCCGATGACGCCTGGCTGGCCATACGGGGTGTTCGTACGCTTCCGATACGCATGCGGCAGACCGCCCGGAACGCCCTCGAAATATGCGACTTTTTCAATTCGCGCCACGAAGTTGTCCGCATCTATCACCCGGCCCTGCCGGCCGACCCCGGTCACGCGATATGGCAGCGGGACTGCACCGGATCCAACGGCATGCTTGCTGTCGAGCTCCGGCTCGACGACGCCGCGGCACGCCGCTTTGTCGACGCCTTGACGTTGTTCGGTATTGGATTCTCGTGGGGCGGCTTTGAAAGTCTGGTCCAGTTGGTGGACCACGGCGCGCTGCAAGTGCACGGATACTGGACGCCAAGCGATAATGCGATCGTCCGGCTGCACATCGGCCTGGAGTCTACCCGGGACTTGATTGCGGACCTGAGTCAGGCGCTGGAGCGCGCCGCCGCCCGCGCCTGACGCTGCGTTCGTCGTTTATTCATTGACCATCTCGACCAGCTTCTGTGCCTGGGTGATGGTGCCTTCATAGCTGTTGGCCAGGGTTGGCGAGGTGACATACTTGCCTCCCACCGCGATACTGGGGGTACCTTCGATATTGTAGGCCTTGGCCAGTTCATTGGCGCGCGTGACCTTGGACTGCAGGCCGAAGGAATTGAACACATCTTCGAACGACTTGCGGTCCACGCCCTTGCTCACCACCCAGTCGGTGATTCCCTTGGCGTCGTAAATGCGTTTGCGCTCGCCATGTATGGCCTTGAAAACTTCAGGATGCAGGTCGAGCCTGTTCAGGCTTTCAAGCGAGTAGTACAGCTTTTGGAGGTCTGCCATGCTGGCGTTGAATGCCACTGGCACCGGCTTGAGCACGACATTGTCCGGCAGGGTTTTGGCCCATGTCTGGACCATGGGTTCGAGCGTGTTGCAATGCGGGCAGCTATAGGCGAAAAACTCGAGTACTTCTATCTTGCCTGTTGTATCGGAAGGCTGAGCGGGTTCAACCGTGACATAGCCCTTGTCTTGAGCCTGAGCGGCAGGCACGAAGAGTGCGCTGGAGCCGATGGCAATAACAGCAACGGTACGAAGAAACAGGTTTTTTAACGACATATATTTGTTTTCCAGAACATTACAGGTACACATAAGACTGGGACGACGGGCAAAAGTTCAGGCCCGTCACGCTGTCGACAGGTTTACTGGCGGATCACGGATGACGCAATTTTCTCTTCGCCCAACCGTGCCCGCGAGCGATTCATTTCATCGATACCCTTGAACGGACCGACGCGCACGCGATTGATCGTAGATCCATTCACTTGCGCCTTTTGCACCTGCACAGGCAGGCCCATCAGGAGGATACGGGCCTTGACCGCTTCGGCATCGTTTTCCGACCGGAAGGCACCGGCTTGAAGGTAATAGGTCTGGCTATTGGCAGCGGGAGGCGGTGGCTCGGTGCCGGGCACCGGCTTTGCCGGGGCGGGCGCTTTGGTGGCCGGCCGTTCGGCCTTGCCGAGGCTGGCTATCAGGTTGCCCAGACTATCGGGTGCACTCGGGGCCGTGCCGACTGCCGGACCGCTGGCCGGGGGGATGCCCGGCAACGGGGCCGGCGCGGTATCGGTCGGGCCGGTGGGCGAGACGCCGGCAGCGCCGCTTTTGCCATACAGTCCCAGGTTCGGATCGGGCGCATCGCGCACGTCGGGCAGTAGTGTCTTGGCGGGATCGCGACTGGCCTTGTCCACGAAAGGCATGGGCACTTTGGTGACGAATAGCGCTACGGCCACGGCCGCGGCCAGGCCCAATATGAGGCCTACCAGTACCCCGAACAAGGTACTGCCGCCTGATTTCGAGCTTGATGATTTGCGACTGTTGCGGGCCATAAAGGGAGTTACATCCTTTCAGGGGCGGAGACCCCAAGTAATTCAAGGCCGCCGGCGATGACTTGCCGTGTGGCGTGGGCAAGCCGCAGGCGGGCAAGCTTCAGCTTGTCGTCGTCTACCAGGACGCGTTCGGCGTTGTACCAGGCATGGAAATCGGCGGCGCAATCACGCAGCCAGAAAGCCAGATGGTGAGGTGCAAGTTCCTGGGCGGCCAGGGCAAGCGTGTTGGGGTATTCGGCAAGGCGCTGCATCAGTGCAAATTCGGTCGGTGCCACTAGGTTATCGATGGACGCCAAGGCGATCTGGTCTGCCAGGTGGGCGGATTGGCCAAGCATGGAGCAAATCCGGGCGTGCGCATACTGAATATAGTACACCGGGTTTTCTTCGCTTTTCGACAAGGCCAGATCGATATCGAACACAAATTCGGAGTCGGCTCGCCGCTGGCTGAGGAAGAATCGTACTGCATCTTGTCCCACCCAGTCGATCAGATCGCGCATGGTGACATAGCTTCCAGCGCGTTTCGATATTTTGACCTCGGCACCGTCGCGCACGACCTTGACCATCTTGTGAAGAACATAGGACGGGAAGTCTTTTGGAATTCCTATTTCGAGTGCCTGCAGTCCCGCGCGCACGCGTGCAATGGTGCCGTGATGGTCGGTGCCCTGGATGTTGATCGCGCGGTGAAAGCCCCGTTCCCATTTGGTGACGTGATAGGCGACGTCTGGAACGAAGTAGGTATAGCCGCCTTCGGACTTGCGCATGACACGATCCTTGTCGTCGCCCGTGCCCAGTTCTGTCGTGCGCAACCACAGTGCGCCTTCGCTTTCGTAGGTATGGCCGGCGGCGATGAGCGCCTGTACGGTTTTCTCGACTCGTCCGCTGGTATACAGCGAGCTTTCCAGATAATAGTTATCGAACTTGAGACCAAAGGCCTGCAAGTCCAGGTCCTGTTCGCGGCGCAGATAGGCGACGGCGAACAAGCGGATATCGTCCAGGCTGTCAAGATTCTTGGTGGCGGTGACAGACACCCCGTCGGTGCCCACCACCGTTGCGCCGGACTGGAAGTCGCGGGCGATGTCCATGATGTAGTCGCCCTTGTAGCCATCGGCGGGAAAGTCGGATGCATCGGGGGCGATATCCCTGGCGCGTGCCTGGACACTGATGGCCAGGTTATCGATCTGATTGCCGGCGTCGTTATAGTAGAACTCGCGAGTGACGTCATAGCCCTGGGACGTAAACAGGCGGCACATGGAGTCGCCGAGTGCGGCCTGGCGGGAATGGCCCACATGCAAGGGCCCCGTTGGATTGGCCGACACGAATTCCACCATCAATTTCTCGCGATTCGGCTTGCGGTGGCCGAACTGGATTCCTTCCTGCGCAATGACATGCAGCACGGCCTGCCGCGCCGTAGCGGATAGTCTGAAATTGATGAAACCAGGGCCTGCAATTTCCGCGGAACTGATCAAGGATGACGTTGCGGGGTCGGCCAGCAGCGCCGAAACGATTTCCTGGGCCAACTCGCGCGGATTGCGCTTGGATGGCTTGGCCAGTTGCATGGCGACGTTGCAGGCGATGTCGCCGTGGGCTGCCACCTTGGGACGCTCAAGCAGAATGGATGGCGCGGCTTCGGGCAGGATATGGCCCACGGCAGCCTGTATCAGGGAGATGAGTTGTTGTTGTTGCCCAGGAAGCATAAGACGTAGTACTTGAAAAGAGAGGAGCATAGCCCGCGCAGGGCATGTTCGGTCGTTGGGAGCAACGCCGAAAGGACGCAAGACGCCGGGAAGGGCTAAATGATAGCGTGATTTCCCGGGTACTGCCTTGCAGTCCATGTTGGAAACCGCCGCCATGGGAGCCTGCGGTCAGGAAGGAACTGCCTGCCAGCCCAGTTCATCGTGCAGCCACTGCGCGTAGCCCGACATGTCGACCGTACCGACTTCGCTGGTATCCAGCGTCCGCCAGTTTTCCGGCCGGGCGATCATGGACTCGGTGGCGGCTCGCTGAGTATGTCCTATTTGGCCATGATCATCCTGATAGTCGAGCAGTAAGGAGCCATCGGCCTGATCGATGCGGCGGTCGCCATTCTGTATGGTTCGGGCGATGGAAGAGCGCCCATCGTGCAGGATGGGATCGGAAATTTCACGGTCACCTTCCGCCAGGGTGCCGAAGCGCAGCGAGGCGGCGCGTGCCTGCCACAGCATCCAGTTGAGGGTTACGTCCGCAAGGTCGCCACGTACGGAAGGCCGGCCATCATCCCTGCGCATGGCACCTCCGCCGATATCGGCATGGGCACCTATGAACGGTGCCTCGACAAGGTTATAGCCCCCGCCATCGCTCGCGATGGTGAGCGGATACATCCAGCGCCGTTCATGCAAGGCGACAGCGTGCGCGACCCAGGCCCAGGCTGGCGCGATGGTCAGGTCGTAGTTGGCGTCATGCGAACCGGCAATGCCGAATTGCGCCACGGTGTCGAACAAGCCCATGAAGCGCAGGTCCACGCAGGCGGACACGGACCGCCTGGCACCGTCGCGATAGGAGAATAGTCCGTCGCGGGTATGCTGGTTGATCAGGTTTCCAAAATGCCGGGCAAGTGCGGCGCCGCGCGAATAGCCGATGATGTCTATCGGCACCTGTTGCCTGCGGTCGCCGGCACGTTCCAGTGTATTCAGCAAGGATTGCCACTGGTTTTCGATGATTTGCGGGGCATCCCGGCCGGTGACGCCGTCCCAGTCCAGGTACATGGAATTGCCAGGCCCGGTATGGTAGTAGACCGGTCCGTCTGTGTACGCCTGGCTGAGCTTCCACACATTGCTAAGCGTTTCAGGTCCATTGCGGGTTCCATCGAAGGCGAAAAGCACCAGTCCCAGCGGATCGACATAGCGGCGCGGCTGCTGGTCGGCGTAGCCGAATGCCTGGTTGCCGGGTATGGGCCCCAGCGGATCGGGTTCGAGGTACTGCCCGATTTCGGGCGCGTAGGTGCGCATGACATTATCGTGCCAGCCCGTGGCGCGATCGAAAACCTGCCCGGGCAGCCGCAGATCCAGTTCAAGGTCGCCAGCCAGGCGAGTGGCGGCGCCTGTTGGACTATAACTGGCCAGCCAGCGCATTGCTTGGCGTGCGTCGGTCACCAGGCGCGGTGCACCAAGAAAATCGGCATGGACGGCGAAAAGCTGTGCGGAACCCGTACCCAGGCTTGTGTCTGGATAATCGATAAAGCCGACCGGCACATGGTGGGCATAGATATAGCGGCGGGTGATGGTGAGTGTGGTGTTGGCCTTGACGTTTTCGGCTACCGGACCTGGACGGGATTCGGCAACCAGTCGATTGTTCAGATAAAGATAGTGGATAGTGCCATGTTCGCTTTGCTGGGCGATACGGTGCCCGAAGGCATTGTGCTGATAATGGGTTGGCGCCTTTCCCGGGCGATGCACGGCGACGAGGCGACGATTTGGGCCGTATTCAAGCACGGTATCGCCAGACGCCACCGGCAGACCGGACGCATCGCGACGGATGAAAGGCCTGTGCGTGACGCCATGGCTACGCCTTGCCGCCAGCGATCCATCATCGTTCCAGGCATACCAGAGGCGGGTGCCGCTGCTGACCGGACTGGGATCGGATGTTGGCCTGGCCTGAGCCCCGATAAGCCGGCTGTTCTTGTCGTAGGCATAGTGCCAGTTCATGGTGTGCGCGCCTGGAACTTTTGTCTGGTACTGTTCGTGCCGCAGGCGGCCTTGTTGGTCGTAGGCATGGGCCAATGACCATAGTGCCTGGTCGCCCTGGTATACGGCTAATTGGCTGGCCTGCCCCTGGCTGTCGTTGGTGCTAAGCACACATAGGCCATTCCCGTGGCAATAGCCCGCATTTCCCGGTTTACTTTCTATCACGGTGTGTGCCATGCCTTGCGCATCGTGCCAGGTAATGCCCAGCAAACGGCTGTCGGCGCCCCACCGATAGGCCAGCGAACCGCCCTCGGGTAAATGGTGGTGTGTCAGACGGTGTTGCGCGTCGTAGTTGAATGATTCGGAATACCGCAGCGGCATGGTCGACTGTGACGGGCGCTCGACCTTCCGGTGGATCAGGTGGCCCGCGCGATCGTACCGGCGTGATTCTGTTTCGTTGGGGTGGCGTATATGCGTCAAACGGTCTGCGCGCCAACGCAGGGTTGTTTTCAGTGTGCCGTTTTTATTCGTTTCAAGCAGCCGGATCGGGCGGCGCAGTGCGTCGTACTGGTAATGCACGCTGTCCGCGTTGGCCCAGATGCGCTGCGCCGGCAGGGAGTCGGTGTTGTAGAGGATGCGCTCGGTGCCTGTTGAATTGGAATGCCAAGCGCTGCGAAGGCCCCGGGAATCATAATGCAAGGCCAGCTCTGGCCAACCGCTACGTTGCGGTGCCAGCCTGAGGATGCGGCCGGCGGCGTCTCGCGCCAAGCGTGTGCCGTTGATTGTGGTGAGCCTGCCATCCTGGTCGTAGCGCGCCGTGCTTCCGACCGGGGCGCAGCCCGTGCATCCTGCCCCGGTCACGCTGGTCAGGACGAAACGCCCGCCGTTTATTGCTGTTTCAAAACGCGTTTCCTGCTGATCGGCGTTGGTGACGACGGTAAGTCCGGTTTGCTGCGTCGTGGCCTGCCGCACATAACGGACGTTGATCCTGTCCACCTGGCTTGACGGCGCGCCGTGTACGGACAGTACTGCTCTTCCCCGGTCATCGTAGCCCCAGCTGTGGCTGCGTATCGCCTGCGACGCGTCGGTTGAGAGGGTCTCGATGCCGGTGATCGCCCCGACATTTCCTGCTTGCAACGCCGGTTCGTACAGGTAGCGCCTTTGCATGCCATCCGGCCGGGTCAGCTGTGTCAGACGCTGCAGGCCCGACGAGCCGGTAGCGGAAGGTTCGTGCTGGTATCGAAAGCGTCCCAGTGCGGTGTCGATATGGGCGAGATACGCCCGCCCGTCGCTGACATGATAGGAAAATGACAATGAGTGTCCCAGCTGGTTGCTGACCTTGCTTATTGTTCCTTCCAGCGGCCCGGGCTGGACATTTCGTTCAATATTCAGCGCGAGGTGCCGCCCCGCGGCCAGACGCACCAGGTGGCCGCTTGTGTTGAACCACAACTGCCTGCCGGTGGGCCATGTCCATACCCTATCCTTGCCGACGGACTCCAGCTTTCCATACTGATTGGCGGTGGGTTTGCCCGCAGTGACGAAGAAATCGACACGGCTTCCGTCTGCCTGAATGATCTGCCAGCGGTCGCCTGCGTAGGCAAGCCGGGTGTCGTAGGAAAGCTGCCATCCTATCCCCACGGTTGATGCGCGGCGGTCCAGCGCGTTGTAGTGGCGCACGATCTCGATACCGGGAGTGCTTAGGTTGGCAGGGAGGTCGGTTTCCTGCTGGTATTTATTGCCAGTGACAATGTGTATGGGGTTGCCGGCGCCCAGGTTCAGAGTGGGCTCGGGGCGGCTTGCCACGGCAAGGCCGCCCGTGGCGCAGGGCTGGCCCAGCAGCGAGGGGCCGCAAGTGCCCGCCGCCCGGGTGTAAGGCACGCCGGGCAATGCCAGCAGGACGAGCAGACAACATGACAGTCTCCGCATTACGATTCGACCTCGAGTCCAATGAAACAGGTCTCGCCATGGTGCCGCTTGGCAGCATTCGGAAGTTAGGGTAGTGTATGGATGTGTCTATTGAGGGAAACCGAATATGTTAGTTGTCTTTCACTCTAAGGCCGCTGCCGAAGTGCTCATGTTCTCGAAACATGCTCTGCCTATTCTTCGGGCTGCTGGCAAGCCCTATACCGATACGCTGCCCGAGCGCGGTGTTATTACACGCGACCAGCTCGACGCTGCGATCAAAGGCATCGAAGCCGCCATTGCCGCCGACGTCGAATCTGAATATCCCGACGACCACACCGATGACAACGATTCGAAAGAGCACCCTATTGCGCAGCCGGTAAGCTTCCGGCGCCGTGCCTTTCCCTTGCTGGCCATGTTGCGGCTCTCGCGCGAGCAGGATGCCGATGTCATCTGGGAACCCGCGCCCACCTGGTAACGCTCGTGATGCGATAAGGGGCATTGTCATTCATATGACAGTCACTGAGACTGGCTTTGCGTACGCTTGCGCCTGGTCATGGTCTTCAAATGCTTGAATGGAGTGCTTATGCGCAGTGTGGTCACCGTAATTTTCAACGCCCGACAATCGGTAGAGCTGGCGGTCGATGTCGAGCCGGGGGGCGCCGCCTCGTCGGCGGCGCGCGAGTGGTTTGAAACGACATGGACCCGTTTGGGTTGCGAACCCTTGCGCGCCAGTGGCAAGGTATTGATGCTGGACAAGATACTCGGCGTGGCGGACGCGCTTGGTTATGTCGAACTAGCTAACGATGGCGACACGGCTCGCGAATTCGCCCGTCAGGCGGCGATGGCGCTGGAAAAATCCCGAATAACCGTGGATCTCCCCGGACTCGTGGTGGGCTACTAGTCATGGGCGCGATACGGTGGCCACAGCAGGCCGCTATCGTATGCCGGCCCGCATGAACGACTGAACGAATTGCCGCTGGAACAACAGGAAGGCAATCAAAAGAGGGGCGGCGCTCAGTAGAGTCGCCGCCGTGATGATGGACCAGTCTATGCCCTGGTCCGTCGAGGCGAATACCTGCAGCCCCACCGTCAATGGCCGTGATTCCACGGAATTGGTGATGATCAATGGCCACAGGAAGTTGTTCCAGTGGTAGCTGACCGACACGAGTCCATAGGCCACGTAAATCGGCTTGGCCAGCGGCACATACACCTTCAGGAGGATCTGCCAGCGGCTGGCGCCTTCGACGCGCGCGGCTTCTTCAAGTTCGCGGGGTATGGTCTTGAAGGTCTGGCGCAAAAGGAATATGCCAAAGGCCGAGGCAAAATAGGGCAGGCCCACGGCAAAAATCGTGTCGCGCACGCCCAGCCAGGACATCAGGCGGTAGTTCTCTACGATCAGTACGTCCGGCATGATCATCAATTGAAGCAGGACCAGCATGAAGACGACGTCGCGCCCGCGGAATTCAAAGCGCGCGAACGCATACGCCGCGAGAGTCGAGAGGATGAACTGGGCCACCAGCACCATGGTGACAAGAATGAAGGTGTTCAGGAAATAGCGGCCGAACGGCGCCATGCTCCACGCCGCCACGAAGTTCTCCAGTGTCAGCGGCGCCGCAAGGTCGAAGTGAGTGGAGTAGGCCGAGGGATGGAAGGCGGCCCACAAGGTATACGCCAGCGGCAGGAACCACAGTATGCCCAGGAGCCAGGCGCCGACAGTGTCGAGTTTATGGGTCATTGGTAGTGGGTCCGGCGGTCCAGCCATTGGAATTTCAGGATAGCGGTAATGGACAGGATCAGCAGCAGGACGACCGAAAGTGTTGCGGCGTATGACGTGTCCCAGTAGCTGAAACCCACCTCATAGATGTAGAACAACAGGAGCGTGCTGGCATTGTCCGGGCCGCCCTTGGTCATGACCAGAACGTGGTCGACCATGCGGAACGCATTGATCAGCGCGTTGATCAGGACAAACAGTGTGGTCGGCATCAGCAGTGGCAGCAATATGCGCGAGAAGTACTGCCAGCGGCTAGCGCCTTCCAGCAGGGCGGCTTCGCGCAACGAAGGGGGGATCTGCTGCAGCGCGGCCAGGTAGAAGATCATGAAGAAGCCGGCCTCTTTCCAGATGGTCACTAACATAAGCGCCGGCAGTGCCGTTGTCCGATTCCCCAGCCAGTTCATGCCTGGTAAATTGAACACGCCGGCGATCTGGTCCACAAGACCATATTGCGGGGTGTAGAAGAATAGCCAGATATTGGCCACGGCGACCATGGGCAGGATGGTGGGAGTGAAATAGGCCAGGCGCAAGAGACTACGCCCGGCCAGCTTGCGATTCACCCACAAGGCCATGATCAGCGCAATGGCGACCGATGTCGGTATGGTGCCCAGCGCGAAAAACAGGTTATTCCATAGCGCTTGCCAGAACACCGGGTCGTCGCGCATCGCCGCGTAGTTATCCAAGCCGGCGAAGGAAGCCGGCCTGCCTGCCTTGGGCGTCGTAAAGAAGCTGTGCCAAAGCGTCGCCAGCGCGGGATAGTGCGTGAAGGCGGCAAGCAACACGATGGCCGGCAGCAGAAGCAGCCAGCCATACACCGCATGTAGCGATACTTTCATGTTCACTTATAAGAACGCAGCAAGCGATTTGCATCGCGCTGTGCGTCTTTCATGGCCTGGTCGGCCGACTTGGAATTGGTCAGGACAGCCTGGATGTTGTCATTGAGCAGCTTGGTGACGCGCTGGTTGTCATGGGTCGAAAACTCGGCCACGCTGACGTCGAGTTGATCCCGGGCGACGGCAGCGGCAGGCACTTTCTTGACATGGTTTATCATCTGTTCGGTCTCCCAGGCCGCAGGGGTGACCGCAACATATCCCGTATCGATGCTCCAGGCGGCGGCGTTTTCCGGACTGGTCATCCACTTGACGAAGGTGTAGGCCGCTTTTTGCTGCTCGGGCGTGGCTGACTTGAACAAATAGAAATTGCCGCCCCCGGTGGGGCTTCCGCCGCGCTTGGCCTTGGGCATGGGTGCCACGCCAAAGTCGAACTTGGCGTTCTTGCGCACGTTGGTCAGGTTTCCGGTGGTTGTCCACATAATCGCTGTCTTGCCGACCAGGAAATCCTTGGGCGTGGTGCCCCAGTCTATGGTGCCGGGAGGCATGACCTTGTGCTTGTAGGCCAGGTCGTGCCAGAACTGCAAGGATTCAATGACGGCCGGCTTGTCCAGATACACCTCATTGCCTTCCTGGTTCATCAGGATGGCATCGTTCGGCGTCGTCAGTGCCTGAAACAGCCAGTAGGCAAAGCTTCCGCCGGAAGGAATTTCCAGTCCCCACTGGGTGACCTGGCCCGAGCCGTCTGTCTTGGTCAGCTTTTCGGCATGGCTCACCAGCTCGGCCCAGCTTGCCGCGGGACGCTCGGGATCCAGGCCGGCAGCCTTGTACAAGTCTTTGTTGTAATACATCACGATGGTCGAACGCTGGAACGGGATGCCCCAGGTCTTGCCGCCCGTCTGGCTGTTGGCCATAAAGCCTTTATAGAACCCGGCATGCCACTTCTTGTCGTCCTCCGTCTGTACGAGTGGGTCAAACGGAATGACAGCGCCCTCATCTATCAGCGTGAACATGTCGGTGGACAGCAGAACTGCCAGCTGCGGTGCATTCCCGCCTTTATGGGCGGTCAGTGCCTTGGCCACCGAATCCTGGTAGGAGCCCGCATAAACCGACTTGATGTCGATGTTTGGATGGTCTTTTTCAAACCTGTCGACCATGTCGTCGACGATCTTGGTGATCGGGCCGCCGACGGCCACGGGGTAATAGAATTCGAGTTCCACAGGCTTGTCCCGGGACCAGGCTGGGGCCGCATAAAACGCGCCGGCAAGGGTCAGCGCCAGGGCTTTCGAAAAAGTGCGTTGCATGGTTTTTTCCTGTCAAGAAGTAAGAGTAAGGGGCGCGCGCGTCAGCGTTTTGCCCGAGGCGTCAAAGAAATGTTGATTCGTGTTTTTCCAGTGAAGCCTGATGCTGGTGCCGGTGTTGGCGCGCAGATGGCCGGCGGCCCGTACGGCAATTCCGCTGTTGGCGCCGACTTTGCAAATGACAATGGAGTCGGCACCGAAATACTCCACGTTCACGACGGTGGCTGGGAAGCCGCCGTTGTCATGGATGGATATATGCTCTGGCCGCAGGCCCACCTTCGCGGCGCCGGGGGCGATGCCGCTTAGCGGTCCGGCATCCTCTCGACCCTGGATGCCGCCGGTTCGGGCGTCCAGCTTCAGCAGGTTCATGGGCGGCGTACCGATGAAACGCGCAGAGAATTCGGTGGCGGGTTGGGCATAAAGAGTGTCCGGCGTGTCGTTCTGCTCGATTCGACCGCCATTGAGAAGCACCACGCGATCTGCCATGCTCATGGCTTCAGTCTGATCGTGCGTGACATACACCATGGTGATGCCGAGGCTTTGCTGAAGCGCGCGAATCTCGCGACGCATTTCATGCCGCAGTTGTGCGTCCAGGTTGGACAGAGGCTCGTCCATAAGGCAAACGGGCGCTTTCGAGATGACGGCCCGCCCCAGCGCGACGCGCTGCTGCTGGCCACCGGATAACTGTGAAGGCTTGCGATCCAGCAACTTTTCCAGCCCCAGCAACTCGGACACCTGTTGCAGTCGGCTCGCGTAGTCGGACCTGGGTTCCTTGCGTACCCGCAACCCGAACAGAATATTTTCCTTGACCGATAAATGCGGGAACAAGGCGTAAGACTGAAACACCATCGCAATCCTGCGCTGCGCGGGCGCCAATTCTGTAACGTCGCGTTCACCGATATGGATACGTCCCGATGTTGGCTCATCGAGGCCGGCGATCATTCTGAGCGTGGTTGATTTCCCGCAGCCTGACGGCCCAAGCAGGACCGTAAACGTTCCAACCTCCACCGTAAAGCTGACACGGTCTACAGCGGGCGGCGCGCCACCATATTGCTTGCTGATGTTATCGAGAGTGATGGAAGACATAGTGGGCTTGAACATGAAAACGTTTTCATATTAAGCACCGTCCATTGCACCATTATTACAATAGAAATATGACAAAGGCCCCTGACGGGGCCTTTGTCGACAGCAGGCGGTGCGCCCTAGACTCCTTTATCCAGTGCCGCTCCATCTTCTTCGCCGAGTTCCACTCCAGTCACAGGATTCACCTTGGGGTCGGACTGCGTGCGCAGCGCCATGGCGTCCAGCGTGGACTTGTCATTTTCGCTAAGCGCCACTGTCGGCAGGCCGTCATCGTCATCAGCGGGAACTTCCTGGTCGCCGTCCGTCACGTAGTCGAAGTTCTCGTCGCTATTCCACGAACCGCGCATGTCGCCGTCCCCCTGGGACATGTTGAAGTACTTGGTGGCGTACGCCGGATCGACCGGCATCTTGCCCGGCGGGAAATTCGGACTGATCGCATACAGAGCTTTTTCGAACGATTTAAGATGGGCCGCTTCGCGTGTCATCAGAAAGCCCAGCGCATCCTTGATTCCCGGGTCGTCGGTCACATTGATCAACCTTTCATAGACAATCTTGGCACGGGCTTCGGCGGCAATATTCGAGCGCAAGTCGGCTGTCGGCTCGCCGATGGTATCGATATAGGCGGCGGACCAGGGTACTCCCGCGGAATTGACCAAGGGAGGACCACCGCCGTATAGAACTTGGGTGACATGCGAGTCATTGCCGGCGCCAGTGATGGACCGGTAAAGCTCAGCTTCTGCTTCGTTGCCTTCAGCCAGCCGGCCCTTGGCCCCCTTGTTCAGCATGGCGACAATAGTCCCGATGATCTCCAGGTGGCTGAGCTCTTCGGTCGCAATATCCAGCAACATGTCCTTGCGTCCCGGATCGTCTTCCCCCAGTGCCTGCGTGAAATAGCGACAGGCCGCCGCCAACTCGCCTTGTGGACCACCAAACTGTTCAAGCATCAGATTTGCCAAACCGGGGTTGGATTCGCTGACACGTACTGTGTACTGCAGCCGCTTATTGTGGACAAACATAAGGTGCTCCTTGGAATTAACGTTTGAGTAATATCCGCAAGGGTTTTTCAAGCGTCGCCAGAAAGGAAACCATGCAGTCGAAACGACTAGCAAGCCGTATGCCGCTGGCGCTGCGGATGAATAGGGCCAAAACTTCAGCGTCGCCCTCCGTTCAGCACGCGGGCGACGCGTGCTATTCCGCCAGTCCCGCTGGCGGCCCGGCCGATGGCCGCACTTCCGACCGCGCCCGCCAGGACGCGTCCCAGCGTTGAACGGCTGCGTGCGGCCGCCCATAGCAGGAGCAGTCCGGAACCCAAAACAATAAGATGCTCTCCGGGGAAGTCGTCGCGCTGCGCGTCGGCTTCCTTAATCGATTGGATCAACGACCTCCCGCTACTTACGGTTTTATCCAGCGTTGTGGATTCGTCCATTTTGGTTCTCCATAAATGAAGGTGAAAACAGAGAGGGCAAGTTGCATACCCAATGCAACTTGCCCTCTCTGACCTTCGTTATGTCCCACCGGCGGTCCGGCGGTCCGGCGCACCGGCGCGTGCTACTGGTTTTTCTATCCAGCCAGTGCCTCTGCCGGTGTATTGACGGCATGCCGGTTGACTGCTCCCAGTATCGCCAGGAAAGATGCGGTCACGATATCGCCATGAATGCCCACGCCAAAGCCCGTGGGCGAATCGCCAACCCGCAGTTCCACATAGGAAGCCGCGCGAGTGTTGGTGCCGGTGCCAATAGCATGCTCGTGATAATCCATGATCCGGACATCGGCGTCCAATGCGGCCACGAACGCCGAAATGGCACCGTCGCCCTCGCCGGTCAGATGGCGTACTTCACCGTTTTCCTCGAGTTCCACTTCAATGGCGAACTGCTGGCCGGGATTCGCCTTGGGATTGCCCGTGATACGGTGCCGAATCAGTTTCCATGGCTGATCGCGATCCAGGTATTCTTCGGTGAATACGTCGAACACCTTCGAGGCGGTAACTTCGGATCCTGTTTCATCGGTGACGCGCTGAATGGCGCGGCTGAACTCGATTTGCAGGCGGCGTGGCAATACCAGGCCGTGTTCCTGTTCGAGCAGGTAGGACACGCCGCCCTTGCCGGACTGGCTGTTGACACGTATGACGGCGTCGTAGCTGCGGCCCAGGTCGGCCGGATCGATGGGCAGGTACGGTACTTCCCACAAGGTGTCGGGTTTTTGCTGGGCAAAACCTTTCTTGATGGCATCCTGGTGCGAGCCCGAAAAGGCGGTGAAGACCAGGTCGCCAGCATAAGGATGACGGGGGTGTACAGGCAACTGATTGCAATACTCCACACAGCGGCGCACTTCGTCGATGTCGGAGAAGTTCAGCCCGGGATGTATGCCTTGCGTGTACAGGTTCAGTGCAAGGGTGACCAGGTCGACATTTCCCGTGCGTTCGCCATTGCCGAACAGGCAGCCCTCGATCCGATCAGCTCCCGCCATCACGGAAAATTCGGCAGCTGCCACCGCCGTGCCTCGGTCGTTATGCGGGTGCACGCTGAGCACGATGCAGTCGCGCTGCTTGAGATTGTTATGCATCCATTCGACCTGGTCCGCGTACAGATTGGGTGTGGTAGCTTCTATCGTGGCGGGCAGGTTGAAAATGATCTTGGATTCGGACGTGGGCTGCCACACGTCGGTGACAGCGTTGCAGACATCCAGTGCAAACTCGGGTTCGGTGGTGCTGAAGACTTCAGGCGAGTACTCATAGCGCCATGATGTCTGGGGATGCTGGCCGGTGCATTCCTTGACCAGACGGGTGCCGTCGATGGCTATTTGCTTGACTTCTTCCTTGCTCATATTGAAGACGATCTTGCGAAATGCCGGAGCACATGCGTTGTACAGGTGGACTATGGCCTGTTTGGCGCCGGCCGCCGATTCGACTGTGCGGCGAATCAAGTCTTCGCGGGATTGCGTCAGGACGATGATGGTAACGTCATCGGGGATGCGGTTTTCGTCGACAAGCTTGCGGACGAAATCGAAGTCAGTCTGCGACGCCGATGGGAAACCCACTTCGATTTCCTTGAACCCGATTTTCACCAATTGCTCGAAGAAGCGCAGCTTGCGGTCCACGCTCATGGGTTCGATGAGGGACTGATTGCCGTCCCGAAGATCTGTGCTCATCCAGATGGGTGGATGGGTGATGCGCTTGCTAGGCCAGGTTCGCTCGGAAAAATCGCGCGTGAACGGTACAAACGGACGGTATTTGTCAGATGGGTTCGAAATCATTGGGCACCTGTTTGCTTATTTGAATCGTTGAAGGCGTATTCACCGGAGCGTCAAAGGACGGAGCGCATTCAAAACGGTGAATTGAAGGTAGGAGATGTGGCTGGAACAGGCTGCCGAACTGCCACGAGACGCTAGGTCCGGCAACCGATCGGTAGTAGCAGCGATAGGGCGAGCGCAGCGGGGGTGGGGCGTACAACGCCCTGAACACGTAACGACCCGCCGGCAGCGACGCTGCGGGAACGGGTGTTATGGGGAATGGCGTGTTCGGATCTCATACCCTACAGTCAACCATATTTTCAGACTTCTGGCAAGGTTTTTTCGGGGCGGGGGGTGATGGAAGGTGGGGCGATCAAGGCGGCATGCCGGCGCACCAATGTTATTTTGGCGGCCCTGCCGTGGCCGATTTCACGCGCGGTCCGTTGCAGGTCGCCCACGGTAATGGGGTTGCGGCGATCGGTCCATGCCCAGCGCAGCACTTCAAGGGCGGGTTCGGATAATTGCTGGGCCAGCATGGCCACGGTTTCTTCACTGACTTGCTTGACACGCACCCGCCGCTGCGTGCCCTGTACGAAGACGTACAGGAAATAGGCAATAATAAGTGTGCACAATGCTACGACAGCCCACCAGAAGAAAGGGTTGTATTGTTTCAGCAGGGCAATAGTCTGGACACCTAAGGTGTGTAAACCGCCATAATCAATGTCTCGACCGAAAGCAACCAAGCGGTTGAGCAGCTTGTACCAGACAAGGGCTACCAGGATCACGACGACGACACACAGTGTTTTCTGGGCTGCCGTAAGCTTAAGTAGCGTTTTACGCAATAAGGCTGCGTCCTGGCGGGTAGGATGTTGGTTATTTGGTTTCATATAACTTATTTTAAAATGCAATCGCGTCAGTCTTTAGAACTTCGTCAGCATCAACAATTGGCATTGACTCCTCAGCTGCAGCAGTCAATACGATTCCTGCAGCTGTCCGCGCAGGAAATGGAGCTAGAGCTGGCCGAGGCACTGCTTGAAAATCCCATGCTCGAGCAAGAAGAGGAGTATGACACCGTTGCTGTCGATGCGGTAGCCGATGACAGCCAGGCACTGGAAGAACGCTGGACAGTTCTGGGTGCGGCCAATCGGGCCAGCAATAATAACTCCGACGACGACGCCATGCGTCCAGAGTCGGCCCTGGCCGAGACGCTGCAGGACCATCTTCTTCAGCAGTTGCACATGACCCGGGCCCAGCCGCGCGATTGTGCCCTCGTATCGCTTCTTATCGATGAGCTCGACGCCAACGGCTACCTGCCCACCCCGCTGGAAGATATTCTGCAATATTTGCCGGCCGAGCTGAACATCGAACTCGATGAGCTGCGTGGCGCCCTACGTCTGTTGCAGTCCTTCGATCCGCCTGGCGTAGGGGCATTGTCGCTGTCGGACTGTCTTTGCCTTCAGCTCCAGCACTTGCAGCTCGAGGGCGAGCCTCGGGCGGCACCCGAGATCCTTGCCTGTGCCGTGCAGATTGCCCGCGATCAGCTAGCAGTGCTGGCTTCCGGCAACCTGGCCCGGCTGCGCGACGCGCTGGGTTGCGACCAGACCACGCTGCGGGCCGCGCACGCCCTGCTTCTACAGCTCGAGCCTCGTCCGGCGCGCAATTGGGCGACCTCGCTGGCCGACTACGTCACACCGGATGTGATTGTGCGCAAGGTGAAACACCGTTGGCAGGCCAGCCTGAATCCCGCCGTCGTACCCAAGCTGCGCATCAACTCGGTTTATGAAAGCCTGCTGGACCAGGCGGCTGCGGCGCCGGCGATGCAGGGCCAGCTCCAGCAGGCCCAGGGGCTGATCAAAAGCCTGAACCAGCGCTTCGTCACGATCTTGCGCGTCACGCAGGCCATCGTCGACAGGCAGCAGGACTATTTCGAGAAAGGCCTGAGCGCCATGCGTCCGTTGCTATTGCGCGACATCGCCCAGGAACTGGTTCTGCACGAATCCACCGTATCCCGCGCAACACGGCAGAAGTATCTGCAGAGTCCCTGGGGTGTCATCGAGCTCAAGCGTTTCTTCGGCGGGGCGCTGCTCACCGACGATGGAGAATCGACATCGGCCACGGCAGTGCGCTCGCTGATCATCAAGCTCGTGGGTGAGGAATCAAGCAAGAAACCCCTGTCTGACAGCCAGATCGCCCTGCGCCTGGCCGAGCATGGTGTGGTGATCGCACGACGCACCGTGGCAAAGTACCGGGAAGCAGCTGGAATCGAACCTGCCATTTTGCGCAAAGCGCGGGCAGCCCTCGAAACACCGTCCCAAGGAGCCTGAGTCAAGACTGGTGGCATGTCGCAGGAGGGATGGAAAGGGTGGGCGGGGCAGGCGGCGTGGACTTCCGGATAAATATTTGTGAATCGAGATTGATTTTTTTCGGCATCTAGATAATAATTGTTCTCATGTTCATTTGCATCTGTAACGCCATCACCGAGCGTCAAGTACAGGCCGCTGTAGCGGACGGGGCTTCCTCCATGGCCGACCTGCAAGGTCAGCTCGGGGTGGCCACAAGTTGTGGTTGCTGCGCCGAGACCGCTAATGAGTACCTGCCGGGCGGGCGTTATGCCGGTCAGGCTACCGTCACCCAAGAGGCCGGTGCCGTGGTCACCGCTGCGGCCAACGACTCGGGGCTTACGCGTGCTGTCACCCCCATGGTTTCCGTGGCGGTTCGCCGGGCTTGACACTTCCGGCCCCAGATTCCATTCCCATCCTTAAGTCCTGCCGCATAGTGTCCAAATTCGCGACCCTATAGTCTTGCGCCTTGCCGTAAATCGTCTGTCGGCGTGTTAGCCTTATGGACGGATCAGCCGCGGCCGCTACATGGTATGCCGGGCGCGCGCACCCGATGCTGTTATCGATCCTCACCTTTGCTCAGGAGTAGGCCATGAAAGGCGATAAAACCGTTATTCAGTATTTGAATGCGCAACTTAAAAACGAACTCACCGCGATCAATCAGTATTTTCTCCATGCGCGCATGCTCAACCACTGGGGGTTCGACAAGCTTGGCAAGCACGAGTACGACGAATCGATAGGTGAAATGAAACACGCCGATCGCTTGATGGAACGGATCTTCATGCTCGATGGTTTGCCCAATTTACAAGACCTCCACAAGCTGTTGATCGGGGAGAATGTGCCGGAGATCCTGTCCTGTGATCACCGACTGGAAAGCAGCGCCCAGGAAACCGTAAAAGAAGCCATGGCCTACTGCGAAAGTGTGCGCGACTACGTTTCACGCGACCTGTTCCAGGACATCTTGAACGATACCGAGGAACACATCGACTGGCTGGAAACCCAGATGGAGCTGGTCGAAAAAGTGGGACTGCAAAACTACCTGCAGTCCCAGATGGGCGAACTGAGCGACTAGGCCAGACCTTAGAAGCTTTTAGCCGGGCAATCGGGCGCGCGGCCCCAGGCATTGTTGGGCTCGCAATATTTATTGCGGGCCGTCCAGGCGCAACTGGGCCTGTCGAAGAAGCTCTGGGCGCTGCACGCCTGCAAGTCCTGCCGCAGGCTGGCTTGCCAGGCCTGGTTGCCACCCGCGGCTGGCGCGCCTGCAATGGGCGGCGGCGGTGGTGGTGGCGGAGTCATTTCCACCGGTTGCAATTGACCCCCTCCGCCAGCACCCAGTACCAGATCGCCTACATCGGCGATTCCCTGAAAGGACTGGCCGGTTCCCGACTCGGCGATCTCTATCGCTTCCTGCATGGTAATGGTGGTCGTGGCCAGCTCGATGGCCGCTGACTTCTTGGTTTCATCCAGTGAACGATCGGGGATTTCCCAGGCGATCTGGTCGGGCGGGCTGAGCACGCCCTGCTGCCCGTTGACCAGCGGCTGCGGCGGCTGGGCGACGAAGGGCAGGCCATTGGCGTCGAGCACAGGTGTTGTTACGATCGTGGTTGGATCTTCGATGGGTGGAGCGATAGGGCCATGTGACACGAGCCAGTCGCCCAGCCGCAATCCGCCCCAGGCGGAAACACCGGCGGCGACAAGTAGAATTGCAAATATGAAACGCCAGGACATCATTACCCTCTGTCTGGGAAAGAAAGCCCAGTATATAAGCTGAGCCCTTGGTAAAAAAGCAGGCGGCCGTACGGCCGTTTATGCATTTTGCCCAAAAACCTGACCACCGTGTTCACGCATGGCGTGGAATTCGATCCCCGGATAGAGCTCTTGCGCAACGCGCAGCTGTGCCGGCGAACTTGCTAGGAACGCCACCGCGTCGACCACATCGTAGGCGATGTTCGCGGCATTGGCGTCCATGAATTTTCGCAATACTTTCGGGTCCGAGGCTGTAATCCAACGTGCCATGTTGTAACGCGATGGCATGAGGCGCGCCTCGACACCGTATTCGGTCTTGAGCCGGTGCGCGACGACTTCGAACTGCAGCTGGCCGATCGCGCCCAGCAATAGCGCGCCGCCCGCGGCTTCCGGCCGGAATACCTGGATGGCGCCTTCTTCGCCCAGCTGCGTCAGTCCGATACGCAATTGCTTGATGCGCAGAGGATCTTTGACTTCCACGGCTTGAAAGAGCTCAGGCGCGAAAAATGGCAGGCCGGTGAACTGCAGGTTCTCGCCTTCGGTCAGTACGTCGCCCAGGTGCAGCACCCCGTGGTTGGGAATGCCAATGACGTCGCCGGCATAGGCCTCGTCCAGCAGCTCGCGCCTCTGCGACAGAAACGACACCACGTTGTTGGGGCGCATTTCCTTGCCGGTGCGGGAAATCTTCAAGCGCATGCCGCGTTCGAACCGTCCCGAACTGACGCGTATGAACGCGACGCGGTCACGATGGGCCGGGTCCATGTTGGCCTGCACCTTGAAGACGACTCCGCTGAACTTGGGCTCGTCCGGCTGCACTTCGCGTTGTAGGGCGGTGCGTGAACCCGGCTTGGGAGCGAAATCCACCAAGGCGTCCAGGACTTCCTGTACACCGAAATTATTGATGGCCGAGCCAAAGAAAACCGGGGTCTGCTTGCCCGCCAGGAAAGCATCGGCATCAAAGGCGGGGGCTGCGGCGTTGATGAGTTCGATCTCTTCGTTGGCCTTCACGAATGCATCGCCAAATTTTTCGGCAATAGCCGGATTGTCCAGTCCTTCGATAAGATCGTCGCTGTCGCCACGGCGTTCTTGCCCGGCGCGAAACACGCGCATGCGGTTGCGGCGGATGTCGAACACGCCTCCAAACGATCTGCCCATGCCTACCGGCCAGGAAAACGGCACGGCATCCATCCCCAGGTGCGATTCAATCTCGGAAAGCAGATTGAGGGGTTCCTGAACCTCACGGTCGAGCTTGTTGATGAAAGTGATGATGGGTGTATTGCGGGCCCGACAGACTTGCAGGAGGCGCAGAGTTTGGGGCTCGACACCATTGGCGGCGTCGATCACCATGAGCGCTGCATCCACCGCGGTGAGCACGCGATAAGTGTCTTCGGAGAAATCCTGGTGGCCGGGCGTGTCGAGCAAGTTGATCACGCAGTCGCGGTATTCCATCTGCATGACCGACGAGGCTACCGAAATGCCGCGCTGCTTTTCGATTTCCATCCAGTCGGAGGAGGCATGGCGACTGGCTTTGCGGGCCTTGACGCTGCCGGCAATCTGGATGGCGCCTGCGAACAGCAACAGCTTTTCCGTCAGGGTGGTTTTGCCAGCGTCGGGGTGGGAAATGATTGCAAATGTGCGTCGTCGTGCGACTTCTTGGGTAATGCTCATGGTCTGATTTTAACGTGTGTCGCCGAGGAGGCTGAGGTTCCGCCGCCCGTCGCAGCACAACAGCTTATTTATGGTGACTGAACGAGGCCAGAACCGTACCGGCCAGTATGAACAAGGCGCCGAAGGTGCGATTAAGCCAGCGGATGTGCCGTGGGCTTCGCAGGAGCTTCAACATGCGAGCAGCCAGCGTGGTGTAGCACCCCATCGCCACCAGGTCGGTAAAGCACAAGGTGGCAGCTATTACAACATACTGGAGCGTCAAGGGCTGCGACAGATCCAGAAATTGTGGGACGACCGCCAGCAAGAAGACGGTGCCCTTGGGATTGGTGATATTGATCAAGCAGCCCCGCGCGACGAGGTCGCGAATGCGGAACGATTCGGGTTGGCCGGCTTCGACCGCCACGGGAGCGGAGTCGGTGCGAAATTGTCGCCACCCGAGGTAGATCAAGTAGCCGACGCCCAGCCATTTCACTACGCTGAACGCCAGCTCTGACGCGGCCAGCAAGGCACCCAGACCAACTGCCACCAACACGAACTGGACGAGTATGCCCAGGATAAGGCCGATGGTCGTCCAGTAACCACGCTTGAAACCGTATTTCAGGCCGGATGCCATGGCGGCAATGGCGCCTGGCCCGGGCGAAAAAGAAATTGCCCAGGAGGCGGCAAAAAATGCAAACCAGGTATTGAGAGACATTGCGCAGTGTCGGCCGTGGTGTCGAAGGCTGAGATATTACGCCTTATTTCCCCAGCAAGGCAGAGCGCTGTCCGTCGCCGTTGCGCGAAGGGCCGCTACGGTGACGCGGCTGTCCTGTCGAGGCGCCAGCGGCCGTGCGGGCGGAACCAGCGGGCCGGCCTGCGCCGCTTTCGGAGCGACCACCTGTGGAGCGGCGGGCATCACCGGCGCGACCGGCAGGCCTCGCGCCAGCGTTTCCACCGCTTTTGCGGGGCGCATTCGAGCGGCGCGGGCGGTCGTCGTCGGCACGTACATGCGCGGGTTCGGCTTTCACCATGTCCACCGACCATCCTTCGATCGTCGTACGCTCGATAGGACGCTTGATTACCTTCTCGATGGCATTCAGGTACTTGATTTCAGTCTTGTCGACCAGCGACAGTGCCGAACCTTCACTGCCTGCGCGGCCTGTGCGGCCGATGCGGTGCACATAATCTTCGGGAATGTTGGGCAGCTCAAAGTTGACAACATGCGGCAACTGATCGATATCGATACCGCGTGCCGCGATGTCAGTGGCCACCAGAACCGCAACTTTCCCGTCTTTGAACTCGGCCAGTGCGCGTGTGCGGGCAGCCTGGCTCTTGTTGCCATGGATGGCCGCGGCGGCAAGTCCATCTTTCACGAGTTTCTCGGCAAGACGATTTGCGCCATGCTTGGTGCGGGTGAACACAAGCGTTTGGTGCCAGCCGCTTTCGCGGATGATGTAACTGAGCAGATCGCGCTTGTGCGACTGTTCAGTCATCACCATGGTTTGCTTGACCAGTTCTGACGCGGTGTTGCGGCGCGCGACCGAAATTTCGATGGGGTTGGTCAGCACGCCTTTGGAGAGTTCGCGGATTTCGTCCGAAAACGTAGCCGAGAACAATAGGTTCTGGCGAGTGCGGGGAAGCAATGCAATGATGCGGCGGATGTCGCGGATGAAGCCCATGTCCAGCATGCGGTCCGCTTCATCGAGGACCAGGATTTCGACGGCCGACAAATCGACGGTCTTCTGTTGAGCGTGATCCAGCAGGCGGCCCGGGGTGGCCACCAGAATGTCCAGGGACTTGCGCAGCGCCTTGATCTGCGGATTGATATTGACGCCGCCGAACATGACCATTGAAACGATCGACGTATGCTGGCTATAGGTACGCACAGACTCTTCGACCTGTGCCGTCAGTTCCCGTGTGGGCGTCAGGATCAGCACGCGGGGCTGGCCGGCCTTGCGATTCTGCGGGGCGGATTGCAGCATGCGGTGCAGAATGGGCAGGGTGAAGCCTGCCGTCTTGCCGGTGCCGGTCTGGGCAGCGGCCAAGAGATCACCGCCCAACATGACTTGGGGAATGGCCTGGGCCTGAATGGGCGTGGGGTGCACATAGCCGGTATCGGTAACAGCACGCAGAAGGGGTTCTGCCAGCCCTAGGGAGGCAAATGTAATTTGGGTATTCAAGAAATAACTCCAGCGACAGCCTATCGCTCGAGTCGAGAGATACCAATCTAGGCAGACGATAAAAGAAGTTGAGAGCGAAAAAGCTCAGGCAAGAACAGAATGGCTTGCAAGACACGTGTTGACTGGTGCGACACGTAATCCAGTATTGTAACGTAAAAGCTAGGGCATTGCGTATTCCATTTAATTTTGTGCGCACGAGATCGTTATTTCAGGCATATTGGCAAAGCCTGTACAAACTGCTGTAATTTGTGTTGTTGCCTTTCCGGGATTCCGATGATGAAACGTATATTGCTGTTAATTCTCCTGCCCTGCCTGTCCCTGTTGCTGGCCGGCTGCGGCTACAACGACATCCAACGTCTGGACGAACAGGTCAAATCGGCATGGTCCCAGACGCTGAACCAGTATGAACGTCGTGCCGAATTGGTTCCCAAGCTGGTCAATTCGGTCAATGCCTACATGGTCAACGAGCGCGCCGTCCTCACGCAGGTCACCGAGGCGCGATCCAAGGTCGGCAGTATCCAGATCAGCGCAAACGACCTCCAGAATCCCGAAGTCATGGCTCGCTTCAACGAAGCGCAGGGGCAATTATCATCGGCGCTGTCACGCCTCATTGCCGTGTCGGAAAACTATCCGCAGCTGAAAAGCGACGCGCTTTTTCGCGATCTGATGACCCAGCTTGAAGGCACCGAAAATCGTATTGCGACCGAGCGTGGACGCTATGTCCAAGCCGTACAGGAATACAACCTGATCGTGCGCCAGTTTCCAACGCTTATCACCGCCAAGATTTTTGGTTATGACACCATTGAAAACTATGGGGTTTCCAGGCAGGAAGAAATCACCAAGGATCCCGAAGTGAAATTTTCGGTGCCGGAAACGGCGAAACCCTAATGCCAAGTCCTGGTTTTCATTGTTTTAGTATCATTGCGCAAGGATGAACCATGGCCGTATCGGCGACCGGATTTTTAGTGTTGTGCGGTTCCCGCAGCAAGGCCATGGCCATGTCACTGGCTTTATGGTTCGGGTTGGGGCTGGCGTTGCTGACGCTCGCGTTCGCTGGGGGCGCACACGCTGCACAGGCGCCGGTTCCCGCCCTTGAAAACCGCGTCACCGATAGCACCGGTACGCTGGATCCCAATACCCGTGCCCGTCTCGAGCAGTTGCTGGCCGACCTCGAGCAGCGCAAAGGTGCGCAAATTGCCGTGCTGATCGTTCCCACGACGGGTGAAGACACGATAGAAGGTTATGCTCGTCGGGTGTTCGATCAATGGCGCCTCGGCCGCGAGAAGGTCGACGACGGCATTCTCTTTGTAGTGGCAAAAGATGACCGTCGCTTGCGCATCGAAGTCGGCTATGGGCTGGAGGGCGCCGTACCCGACCTGCTCGCTGGGCGGATCATCCGCGAACAGGTCACGCCTCGATTCAAGCAAGACGACTATGCGGGTGGTGTGATTGCCGGAGTGGAAAGTCTGGTCAAGCTGGTGGACGGCGAGCCCTTGCCCGCGCCGGTGGCCGGCACCGAATCCGCGTCGGACGATGACTCTCCCGTGGTCATGCTTGCGCCGCTGGCTTTCATGACTTTATTGATGCCCGCTGGGTTTGCTGCTCTGGTGGCCGGCGTTTTCGTCTTCCTCATGTTCGGCAGCATAGGCTTCAGCCTTCTTGCCGCCGTCGTGGCGTTTTTCCTGAGCAGCATAGGGCGCATGTTCGGAGCTGGTGGCCGTGGCAGTGGGGCCCGTGCTTCGCGTCGCGGTGGTGTCATCGGCGGCCTGGGTGGCGGCCTGGGCGGTTTCGGCGCAGGCGGCGGCTTTGGAGGGGGCGGCGGTTTTGGCGGCGGTGGTGGGTTCGGAGGCGGCGGCGGTGGCAGCGGCGGTGGCGGTGCTTCGGGTAGTTGGTGATGGGTAGTGTTAAAAAATCAGGGGGATGACGTGCGTCAAGAGGGTGGGAAGTGGAAGCAAATGACTGGCTGGTCCACCGTTGAGGGCCAGTGGCTGCGGCGCAGGCACTTTACGCCAGAGGTCCTCGCGCAGATCGCCAGTCGGATCAAACAAAGCGAACTCGATCACACGGGCGAATTGGTGGTGGCCATCGAAGCCGTGAGTCCGGCACATGAACCCGACAGCCGCTGTCGCTCATTGGAAGTGTTCGGTCGCTTGCGCGTCTGGGACACTCCGCTGAACACCGGAGTGCTGCTTTACCTGGCGCTCGACAAGCACCGCATTGAAATCGTCAGCGACCGCGCAATTGCCGCCACCGACGACATGTGGGAAAACGTCTGCGCCAATCTCAGGACGCGGCTGCGCAGCAAGGAATATGCATCGGGCATACTGGCGGCAATCGACGACATCGAGGTGATATTGCGTGCGCGCTGTCCGCCTTTGGCGCAAGGCTACATCAACACCAACGACTTGCCCAACGATCCTACACTTCTTTGAACAGGCTCTCGGCAAGCGTACGGATGGCCTGCGGGCGCCGTGCTCCGGCATCGTAATGTGTGCCAAGGCTGGACCATTGCGGCTGGCTGCGCGCCTCCAGCAGCTCTGGCGCAAGCTTGTCGTTGCGCCAGGTCTCGAGCGACCCATCATTGGACGCGATGGCAGTGTCGCCACGCACGCTGTCCAGCCGTATTGGCCCCTGAGCGGCATGGCCGCGCCGCTCGAGAGCGTGCACCAGCGCCAACTGGCGTATGGCCAGCAAGCGCAATACGCCGTCACCCACGCTTAGTTCCTGGTACCCCTTCAAGCGCCCGACGACACGCTTGCCCAGCTTGTCAGCGCCCTGCCACAGGCCGCCCGCGGCGGCTCCCACCAAGGTCGCCGCGCCCAGACTGATGCCGGCGGTGAATACGTCCAGCGTCGCGCCGGCCATGGCGCCGGCAGCCATGCCTTTGCTGACGTGGATGCCGACGTCCTTGAGTGCCTGGGGATGAAACAGGTCCATGCCCCAGCGTTCGCCTTCCAGCGGCAGCGCGTACGCCGGAAAATCGCGCGGGTTGAAGTTATAGCGTTTCAGCAAAGCCTGCACACACAGATTCTCGCGCTCCCGCACCTTCCTGCGCAAGGCCTGGGTGCTTGCCTCGATAGCTTCCTGTCCGGGCTCGCTGGCCAGGTGGAAGGCGGCAACATCGATGAGCAGTTCGGCAATCATGCGCATGGCGTCGCGTCGGCGCACGTCGCGCTGTTGTGCCACGTCGTGCTTGAGCGCCTGCAGCGGACCCGCGTGGCCGTCGAGGACCAACGCCAGCTTTTCGTATAGCTGGGTTTCGCCATCGAGCGCAGGCGCAACGGTATCGAATTCGACACTGACGTGCAGACCGAGCCGCGCAAGTGCTTCGCGCCACATGGCCAGCCGTTGCTGGGGACTGTGTGTGAAGTTCAGTACCGGCACAAGAGGATGCCCGCAGCTGGCAAGTATGGCCAGTTCATCTTTATGCTTGCCCAGCACCGGGTCGCGCACGTCCACGACGTACAGGCCTGCGTGGCAGTCCAGAAGCTTCTTCAGCACGCGCGCTTCCTGCTCGAACCGGCGGCCGCTTTCAGGACTGGCCAGAAAGCGGCGTATGCGCTCGGGTCCGTCGATACGCTCGGCCGGCCTTGCCAGCTGATCAAGATAGTCCAGCAAGGCGATGCCATCTTCCATGCCCGGTGTGTCATAGAGTTCCACAGCGACTGAACCATCAACCAGCAGGCGAGCGCCTTCCACGTGACGTGTGGTGCCGGGGCTGTCCTCGACCACACCAAAGTCCGGATCACGGGTCAGCGTGCGCAGCAGTGATGTTTTTCCGGTGTTGGTGTGACCGACAACGGCCAGTCTCAGTGGAGCGTCAGGAGTGGGCATGCGAGGCTCCTGCATCGGTGGCGGTGCACAGCGGCCCGGCCAACCAGGCCAATCCCGGGCCCGCGTCTGTGTGCAGTTGCTCCGCCGCGAATCCGGCCGCGGCAAGGCGATCGCGCCACGCCGCGGCCCGTGATACCAGCGCATCATCGCTTGCGTGACTGGCGGGCAGTACGATGTGCGTTTGCGCGGCCAGACTGGCCAGCTCGGCCAGCAGGGCGATAGTCCCGCGGTCAGGGGTCTGTTGTGGATCGCAGATGGCGAGCAGCCGCAGCGGCGGGTGTTGCTGCAGCTGGTCCAGCAGTGTGCTGCGTTGCAGGCGCGTGTCGATTACCCCCAGATCGATAACGCCGTCAGGAAGAATGGCTGGCGGCCAAGGGGTATCGGGCGCGAGCTCGATGCCGGCCAGCAACAACTGATCCGGCTCGGATCGGCCCGGATGGCGTGCGTAAATCCGGGATTGGAATTGGGGCCCGTCAGGCGCATCGGTGCCCATCCTGACGCTGGGGGGTGAAAGGCGGGAGCGCAGTTCGACATAGCCCGGCAGACTTTCATCAAGACCGATGGCGGCCCGGTTTCGGCGACCCATGACGATGGCCAGGGCCAGGCCCAGTACGCGAGGGATGAGACCGTAGGTGACTACGCAGCCTATCAGCCAGCTCGACCACAGGACGCGTGCCGATTCCGGCAGCACCAGCAAACCGTTGCTGGCACGCACGACGGCTTCAGACGGTACGGCAAAGCCCAGTAAGGAGGGCAGCCAGCCCAGCGCGGCGGTGACGGCCACGAACGTGTCGGCCGACAGCAGAGTTGTTTCCCAATTGAATCCATAGCGCCGGGCGGACAGCATGGCCAGCAGGGTAAGCAGCATGCCCGACAGCGCGACGGCCCAGAGGCCGTGGCTGATGGCGCCCAGCATCCAGCGCAAGGTGTTGTTGCGCCCCAGCACTTCGACGAATGCCCGAGGGATCAGGGCGGCATCGGGCCCTCGCGCCAGCTTGCTCGTCAGCCATAGCCATATTTCGCCGAGGTAAGAACCGCTGGTGCCCGAATGCACAAGAAAGCTGGCTAGCCAGAACACGAACGCCAGTAAATTCAGACCCAGCAGAGCGGTGAGCGCCAGCAATATATTGACAGGGCGGCTGCCATCGCCCAATGCGCCGGAAGCGGCCGCTGCGCCGGCCAGAAGTGCGGCGATCACGAGGCCCAGCAATGTCAGCCTGGCGCCCTGTATCCATTTGGCTATGAGTTGGTCGATACCCTCGCGCTTGGCAAGCAGTCGCGCGCGCAACAGGATTTTCTGCGGGTGGCTGGCTGCCTGCGCGCGGACGTGGCGGACCTCGCTGGCGTCCTCGAGCGGGCCGCAGAGGGCTTCGCGCAGGCGCAGCGTCTCGGCTTGCCAGTAATCGACAAAGCCGGGCACATATGGCCGTGCCTGTGACCGCCCGTCAGGCATCCGTGTAGGCGCGGGAGCCGGGCTTGCGGAACCATATATCAAGTTTGCGGTGGGCCTGCTCCTTGACTTCCGGGGTGATGTAGAACGCTACCGTTGCCAGAGCGGCGGCCATGACGCTGAGGTCATCGGTATAACCGATGAGAGGGGCAAGGTCGGGTATGGCATCCAGCGGCAGGATGAAATAACCCAGCGCGCCATATATGACACGTTTTGCCCATTTCGGCGTGTGGTCATTTTGCACGGCATAGTAGAGATAGAGCGCCTTTTCCAGTGTGCCGCGGCCGGCCGACTGCGCAAGCGGTCCCAGCTTGTGCCAAAAACGGCGCGGCGTGTATTCGGTCCGGTATCGAGATTCGTCCATGATGCCTCCAGGCGGCGGGCTGAGCGGATGTCCTATTGTAGACAAAAGCAGAGGCACTCCGACGTATCGGAGTGCCTCTGAACGACCTGTCTGCGCGCGCCCCACAAAACGGCATGAGGCAAACGCGGTCAGCGTTTCTTGACAATCAACCCATAGATGAACAGCACGATAATCGCACCTATGATGGACGCGATCCAGCCCACGCCTTCACCGGCTTGATATAAACCTAATGCGCTGCCCAGATACCCCGCAACGACGGCGCCTACGATCCCCAGGATGATGGTCAAAATGATTCCGAACTTCTGCTCGCCCGGCATGATTGCCCTCGCGATCAGTCCGACAATGAAACCCACTACGATCATGCCGATAATGCCCATGGAGGTTTATCCTATAAAGTTGATGGAAGGTGCACGATGAAACATTTCTGGGCCAGGTTTGGTAGAGCCTGGATGCATCCATCATAGGGAGGCCGCCCGAAAGCGTCCAGCCCATCACTGTTATTTTGGTGTCCAAACGTTAAACAATCACGATGGTGTAACGCCCCGGGAAGCGCGCCATACTGATGGAACTACCCCGCTTCGACCTGCAGCCCATCGCGCGAGAGGAAATCCAGGCTGGGCATCAAGGAAAGTAGATGCTTGCTGTAGTCATGCCGCGCATTGGAAAACAGCGCCTCGGTGTCAGCGACTTCCAACAGTTCTCCGTGGCGCATGACGCCTACGCGATCGCACATCTGGCGTATGACGGGCAGGTCGTGGCTGATGAACAATATCGTCAGCCCCAACGATTCCTGGAGGTCTTTCAGCAGATTGAGAATTTGCGCCTGTATGGATACGTCGAGCGCCGATGTAGGTTCATCGCAAATGAGGAAGCGCGGTCGGGTGGCAAGCGCACGGGCAATGCATATCCGCTGTCGCTGGCCGCCGGAAAATTCGTGTGGAAAACGCAACAGTGCCTGGTCGCCCAGGCCCACGTAGTCGAGCAGGCCGCTGACGATTTGCCGCGTCAGGGCTTCGGTCCTGGCCAGTTTGTGAAAGCGTATGGGTTCTGCCACGATGTCCAGGATGCGCATACGCGGGTTCAGGGACGAGAAAGGGTCCTGGAACACCATCTGGATCTGTCGCCGGAAAGCATTCGTGGTTTTCGCATCGGTCAGTTGCGTGACATTGACGTCGTTGAAAATGACCGAGCCGTTGGTGGTTTGATACAAGCCCGCGATCAGGCGTGCGATGGTCGACTTGCCGGAGCCGGATTCACCGACCAGACCGAATACTTCGCCGGCCTTGATGGAGAAGCTGACGTTTTTCACCGCGTCCAGCATGACGCGATTTCGTTTGCGAAAGGCATTCTTCAGCACGAACCGCATGCTCAGGTTTTCGACCTGCAACAGCGGCCTGTCCGAGCTGGCGCCATAGTCGCGGTGCTCGCCCATCCAGCGGGTCGCGGTCGCCAGGTTGCTTCGCAGGGACGGCGCAATCACGTCCTCGATGTAGGTGACCATGGGAAAGCGTCGCAGCTTGATATCTGAACGTGGTACCGCTGAAATCAGGCTTTTGGTATAGAGGTGTTGCGGATTGCTCAGCAAACGCCTGGTGGGGCCTTCCTCGACCAGCTTGCCGCGGTACAGGACAGCGACGCGATCGGTCACTTCGGCGATGACGCCCATGTCGTGCGTGATCAGGATCATGCCAACTTGCTTCTCTTTGCAGAGCTTGCGCAAGAGGTCAAGTATCTGTGCCTGGATCGAGACGTCCAGCGCCGTGGTGGGTTCGTCGGCAATGATGACTTCCGGTTCACAACACAAGGCCAGCGCAATGACCACGCGTTGCCGCATGCCGCCCGAGAACTGGTGAGGGTAGTGTTGCAGGCGTATGCGGGCCTGTTCGATGCCCACACTTTCCAGGAGCTCAATCGCCCGTGCCGAGGCTTGTTGCTGAGTAAGTTGCAGATGCACCTGCATGGTTTCGACGAGTTGTTGGCCGATGGTCTGCAGGGGATCCAGGGATGTAAGGGGATCCTGGAAAATCATTCCTATGCGCCGGCCGCGCACCAGCCGGAATGCCGCCGCAGACAGTTTGTCGATACGTTCTCCATTCAGCAGCACGGCGCCACCTGTCATCTTGCCGGGGGCTTCGAGCAGTCCGATCACCGCGTTGCCTATGGTGGATTTGCCGGCGCCCGATTCACCGACCACACCCAGGATCTCGCCTTTTTCCAGTGACAGGCTAACGTCCTGGATTGCCACCACATTACCGCGTCGGCTGGAAAACTCGATGCGCAGATTCTCAATGTCCAACAGTGCCATGGGTATGCCTTAGCGGAGCTTGGGATTGAGCGCATCGCGCAGCCAATCGCCCAGCAGATTGACCGACAAGGCCAGCAAGACCAGCGCGATACCCGGGAAAATGGAGATCCACCAGTCGCCCGAGAACAGATAACTGTTGCCAATGCGGATGAGCGTGCCCAGCGAGGGCGTCGTGGGTGGGATGCCTACGCCCAGGAAAGACAAGGTCGCCTCGGTAATGATGGCCACGGCCAGATGTATGGTGGCAATGACCAGGACTGGCCCCATCACGTTGGGCAGGATATGACGGCGCAACACCATGAACGGGCGCATGCCGATCAGGCGCGCGGCCTGCACATATTCCTTGTTGCGCTCGACCATGGTGGCGCCGCGCACGGTGCGAGCGTACTGCACCCAACCCGAAATGCCGATGGCGAATATGAGCACATACAGCGAAAGGCTGTCCTGGGAGTCGCGAGGCAGCAAGCCGCGCGCGATTCCGTCTATCAGCAGTGCAATGAGTATCGCGGGAAACGACAGTTGCACGTCGGCAATGCGCATGATCACGCTATCGACACGGCCGCCCACATAGCCACTGATCAGTCCCAGAGACACGCCGATGACCAGCGAAAACAGCACCGACGCAAAGCCCACAAACAGCGAGATGCGCGAGCCGTACAGGATCGCCGAAAGCATGTCGCGGCCCTGGTCGTCAGTGCCCAGGAGGAAGCGTGGGTCGCCGTTGGCCGACCATGCCGGCGGAATATTGGCGTCGAGCAGATCCAGCGTGGACAGGTCGAATGGATTATGCGGCGCGAAGAGAGGCGCCCCCAGCGCGCCAACGATGATGATGAACGCGACGGCAGCCGAAATGATGGCGGTGGGCGACCGGCTGAAGCTGTAGACGATATCGCTGTGATACAGGCGCGAGAAGGCATTCTGGGCCATCGATTGATACCTTCTAGGCTTTCTGTACCCGCAGTCGTGGGTCGACAGCGAAATACAATAGATCGACAATGAGATTAATGATCACGAAAAAGAACGCGATCAATAAGAGGTAGGCTGCCATCACGGGTATGTCGACCGCGCCGATCGACTGGATGAACAGCAGGCCCATGCCAGGCCACTGGAACACAGTTTCCGTAATGATGGAAAAAGCAATGATCGACCCTAATTGCAGTCCGGTGATCGTTATCACGGGCACCAGGGTATTTTTCAGCGCATGGCGGAAATTGATCAGGCGGTCAGGCAGACCGCGCGCCCGTGCGAACTTGATGAAGTCGGCCTGCATGACCTCCAGCATTTCAGCCCGCACCAGCCGCATGATGAGCGTCATCTGGAACAGTGCGAGTGTGAAGGCAGGCATGATCAGTGATTGCCAGCCGCTCTTGGTCAGGAAGCCGGTGGACCACCATCCCAGTTGCACGACGTCGCCGCGTCCGAAACTGGGCAGCCAGCGCAGCATGACGCCGAAGACCAGGATCATCAGGATACCAATCAGAAAGGTGGGGAGCGATATACCTATGAGTGACAAGGCCATGAAACTGCGCGACAACACACCATTGCGTTTCAGGGCCGTATAAATGCCCATGGGAATACCCAGGAACAAGGCCATAAGGGCGGAGACCAGGGAAAGTTCGAGCGTGGCGGGCAGGCGGCTTTCAATAAGATCGCTGACCGGGCGGCGCTGGCGGTAGGAAACGCCAAAATCGCCCTGTGCCGCATTGCCGATGAATCGGACGTACTGGACCAGGAACGGGTCGTCCAGTCCTAGTTGCTTACGCATCTCGGCGCGTTGTTCCAGGGTTGTGTCCTGGCCCACCATGTTATTGATGGGGTCGCCGACGTAGCGGAACATTGCAAAAGCAATGAGCCCTACGGCGAGCATGACGAAGATCGACTGGAGCACCCGTTGGGCAATGAAATTAAGCATGTCCTGGTTACGGATGGTTCAAGGCATGACCACGTTGCGGATGTCGAGCACGTCGTCGGCACGTTGGGCTACCGTGATTCCCTTGCGCACACCCCATGACATCGGCTGCTGGTGCAATGGCAGGTAGCCGAAGTCGTTGTGCAACATGGTGAACGCTTCCTTGATCATGGCATTGCGCTTGGCCTGGTCTGTTTCGACGTCGATCTTGGCGGTCAAGGCATCGATTTCCTTGTTGCAGTAGCCGCCCAAATTGAACTGGCCTGTCGCAGTCTTCGCGTCGCGGCATCCGACCAGGTTAGTCAGCGCGTTGGCCGCATCAATGGAACTGGGCGTCCATCCCAGCATATACATGCTGGTGTTGTTGCCCGCCTGCAGCAGGATCTTGGCAAAATACTTGGACTTGGTTTGCGCCAGGAGGTCGATCTTGATGCCTACGCGAGCCAGCATGCTGGCAACCGCCTGGCACACTTTCTCGTCGTTGACATAGCGGTCGTTAGGGCAGTCGAGCTGCACGCTGAAGCCATCAGGGTAGCCGGCTTCGACCAATAGTTTCTTGGCTTTTTCGACGTCGGTCTTGTAGGGCGCACCAAATGAAGAATCGTAGCCGTTGATTTTGTCGGCGATGAGCGTGCCCAGGGGATTCGCTGCGCCGCGCATGATTTTCTGGTTGATGACCCGCGTATCGACGGCCAGATTGACGGCCTGGCGGACACGTTGGTCCTGGAACGGATTCTTGCCTTTGACATTGGAGAAGAGCAGCTCGTCGCGGTGTTGATCCATACCGATGAAGACAGTGCGGGCCTCGGGTTCGTTCATGACCTGGACATTGGGCTCTTTTTCCAGGCGCGGCCAGTCTTGCACCGGTACAGGTATGACAATGTCCATTTCGCCTGAAATCAGGGCGGCGACGCGGGTCGATTCCTGGGTGATGGGCTGGAATACGACCTCGGTCACGTTCGTGGGCATATTCTTGTTCCAGTACCCGTCATAGCGCTTGAGTGTCGTCTTGACGTCAGGAGCGCGATCAACCACCATGAAAGGTCCGGTACCATTTTCATGCAGGTTGGCATAATTGCTTTCGCCACCCTTGACGTTGGTGGCTTCGACCGTCTTGTTCTTTTCGGCCCACGGCTTGCTCATGATGTAGAGGAAAGTCCAGTCACGAGGCAGGATCGGGTTGGGTGTAGGAGTGGTGACCTCGATCGTGTGGTCGTCGATTTTCTTGATGTCGGCCGCCTTTGCTCCGTATGCTTTCATGTCCGAGCCTGCCGTCTGGCTGCGTTTCCATGAAAAGATCACGTCGTCGGCGGTGAAGGGACTGCCATCATGGAAGGTGACACCCTTGCGCAGGTGGAAGATCCATTTTGTAGGTTCGGGATTCTCCCATTTCTCGGCCAGCATGGGAACCAGCTTCAGATCCTTATCGTAAGCAGTCAGCGTTTCATAAAACCAGCTCTGAAACCCCAAGGTGAACGTTTCGTTCAGTGCCATGGGATCCAGTGACATCATGTCGCCCTGATAGGCCCATCGCAGTGTTTTGGCGTCCACCGATTGCGATAAACCGACGCTCATGGCGAGTGTGGCCGCAATTGCGGTGTGTTTGATGAGTTGCTTGAATTTCATGCTGATCTCCTGCGCTGGTTTTATAGGAATGCCGCGTGTAACAGGACTGCCATGCGTTCAACAGAACTACCGTGATAATTGATCAGTGACCTCTTCCAGGAATTTTTCGCAGGCGGTCACCTGCGATATGTCGATGTATTCGTTAGGCTGGTGCGCCTGGTCGATGGAGCCGGGACCGCAGAGTACGACAGAGAAGCCGCTTTCCTGGAATTGTCCCGCCTCGGCCGCATACGGAACCACATCGCCATGTGTGTGGCCGCACAAGCTGAAGATGAGTTCCTGGGCGGCCCCGCCTTTGTCCTGCAAGGGCGGAGCGTCTGCCATGATTTCTGTCGTGATGGACGCCGCCGGCGCTATCGCGCGCATGGCCGGCAGCAGGGTATCGGCATACTGCTGGAACCGGTCCAGGTAGCTGCGCCAATCGTCACCAGGCAGCGCGCGTATGTCCCAGACGAAAGAGCATTCGCGGGAAATAATGTTGAGCGCGGTACCGCCGTGCACAACACCGACATGCAGGGTGGTATAAGGCGGCTCGAAGCGGCAGTCAGGGTCGGCGCTGGCCTTGTTGCCGGCCATCATGTCGTCGATGAAAGTGATGAGCCGTGCAGCGGTGGTTACGGCGCTTACGCCGCGCTGCACCTGGCTGGAGTGTGCTTCATGGCCCACAATGGTGGTACGCAGGGCGGCAATGCCTTTGTGTGCCACGATCGGGCGCATGCTGGTGGGTTCGCCGACGATGACCGCGCCGGGTTTGGCAATATCGGTGACCAGCCTGGCTATCATGGAGGGAGCGCCAAAGCATCCGATCTCCTCGTCATAACTGAGTGCAAAATGGATGGGGCGCTTCAGGCCTTTCTTGAGCATGTCGGGGACCATGGCCAAGGCCACGGCTGAAAACGCCTTCATGTCGCTGGTGCCACGCCCGTACAGGCGGCCGTCTTTTTGTTCGATGACGAAAGGGTCAGTGTCCCAGGGTTGCCCATCGACCGGCACGACATCGGTATGGCCGGACAGGACGATGCCGCCTTCGACATTCGGACCGACCGTAGCGAACAGATTTGCCTTGGTCCCCTCGGGGTTGCCGACCAGATGGCTTTGCACGCCATGATCGGCAAGATAGTCCCGTATATAGTGAATGAGTTGTAGGTTTGAGTTGTGTGATACGGTATCAAAACCGACAAGCTTGGTTATCATGGCCAGGGACTGGGGTTTCACTGCGGAAATCTCCGATGGCAGGGGTAATCGCCGATGTTAGCGAAGTGCCGGTTCGAACGTCAATGGGTTGACGTTGGGGTATGCCCGCAGTGGCAACCGCGACCATCCATTTCTTTTTTATTAAGTATGTAACCTTTTTCCTGCCCCAACACCAAGGGAGACTAATGTCCGAGCTTTTCGATCCTATCAAGTTGCGCAACGTCGCGCTGGCCAACCGTATCGTTATTTCGCCCATGTGCCAGTACTCGGCGGTTGATGGAAACGCCACCAGTTGGCATATGGCGCACCTGTCCAGCCTTGCGCTGGGCGGCGCCGGACTGTTGTGCATCGAAGCGACTGCGGTGACTGCAGAAGGGCGCATCACGCCCGGATGCCTGGGACTATGGAACGACGATAACGAAGCGGCATTGGCCGCCGTCGTCAAGGTGCTGCGCGCCACGTCGGGCATTCGGCTGGCGATTCAATTAGGGCACGCCGGGCGCAAAGGCTCCAGCGCCGCTCCCTGGGACGGCGGCCAGCTGATCGCGCAGGATAAAGGGGGCTGGCTTCCGGTGGCGCCGTCCGCATTGGCGCACAAACACAGCGAGCCGCCGCCGCGCGCACTGACCGTCGAGGACTTGGCTGGCATCAAGAAGGCATTCGTCGACGCGGCCCGGCGCGCGGTACGCCTGGGCCTGGACGCCATAGAACTGCACGCCGCGCACGGCTACCTGTTGCATCAGTTCCTGTCGCCGATCTCGAACCAGCGCAGCGATGAGTACGGTGGAATACTGGAAAACCGCATGCGTTTTCCGCTTGAGGTTTTCCAGGACGTCCGTGCCGCGATTCCCGACGGAATGGCCCTGGGCATACGCGTATCCGCCACGGATTGGGTGGACTCGGTACCAAGCTGGACCCTGGACCAGACGGTCGAATTTGCATTGCGTGTGAAGCAGTTGGGTGCTGACTGGATCGATGTGTCCAGCGGCGGTGTATCGCCCGAGCAGCAAATTCCCGTGGGCCCAGGCTACCAGGTCCCCCTCGCCGAAACTTTGAAGCGCGAGGTCGGTTTGCCCACCATAGCCGTCGGCCTGATCACCTCCGCACAGCAAGCCCAGGACATCATCACGCAGGGCAAGGCCGACATGGTCGCCTTGGGCCGGGCGGCGCTCTATGATCCGCGCTGGGCCTGGCATGCCGCCGCCGAACTCGGCGGACAGGTGCAAGGCCCGTCCCAATACTGGCGCGCATTGCCCGCAGGCAAGAACAGGGTTTTTGGGGAAACCAGTTTCGGTATGCGGTAGCAGCAATAAGGACGGCACAGTCGTCTATGTTCGGGAGCCGGGGGCGCCCGACTGAAACGATGAGGCATGACTATGAATCCAGACTCGCGCCGCCTGTTCTTCGCCTTGTGGCCTTCGGCCGCAACGGCTGACGAGATCATGGCGTGGGCGCGTGACGCCCATGCACTATGCGGAGGCCGCTTGATGCGGCCTGAAAACCTGCACCTGACCTTGGCGTTCCTGGGCAATACGCCGCAAGAGCGGACACGGGAACTCGTGCGCGCGGCACCGGATTGGTCCATGCCGGTCGGCATGCTGCAATTGAAGCGCTTCGGGCGCTTCGCTGGTCCGCGCGTGGTTTGGGCAGGACCCTCCGCCGATGATGATGACCGCATCCCGTGGCTGGACGAGGCCTACGCCACGCTGTGGTCGCACCTGGAGACCGCCGGCTGGGAACGTCCGGCATCCGTATTCAGGCCGCACGTCTCATTGCTGCGCAAGGCCGGGCCATGCGGGCTCGATGCACTTGCGCGGCCTCCCTTGACGTGGAGGCCGGAGCACTGCGTATTGGTGGCTTCGCGCCCGGCCGAAGGCGGGTCACGTTACGAGATCCTGGCCCGTCTGCCCACCAGGCACCTCACTTGCTGACTCGCCAGATTGAATACATGATCTTATGCGGAGGCCAGTCATGCCCGATCAATCCAAGACGTCACATCCAAAGAATCCGGAAGCGGACGACTCGAAAAATAAAGTCGTGCCGGATCCCGCGGACGACCGTCCCCAGCGTGAGGACGAATACCTGAGCAAGTTCTTGCAAGACCCTAGCCCGGAAAGTGGCAAGCATGAGGGTGGCGAGAACAAAAAAGAAAAGTGAGTACGCGATGCAACTCGAAGGATCATGCCATTGCGGCGCCGTGAGGTTCACGGTTTCAAGTTCGGGGCCTTATCCCTATCAACGTTGCTACTGTTCGATATGCCGCAAGACGCAAGGCGGCGGCGGCTATTCCATCAACCTGTCCGGAGACGCCGAAACGATGCATGTCAGGGGCGGCGCCAATGTGTCGGTGTATCATGCCAAGCTTCAAGAGCCTGGTCAGCAAGCGGCTCGCACCAGCAGTGCCGAACGGCATTTTTGCAAACGTTGCGGAAGCGCGCTCTGGCTGTTCAGCCCGGAATGGCCCGAGCTGATCCACCCGTTTGCTTCCGCCATAGATACCCCGCTTCCAGTACCGCCTGAGCATACTCACTTGCTACTGGGTTCGAAGGCGTCATGGGTCGAAGTGCAGGCGGGGCCAGGCGATAAATTGTTCGATGGTTTTCCAGACGAGTCGATTGCCGATTGGCATGGGCGTTTGGGACTGACATCGAGTTGAACAGGAATAATTCATGGCAGCTTTTCTTCCAGTGCTGAAGGTGGCGCTTCCTTATATTACGCAGATCGTTTCCGCAGCGGTGCCGATGTTCACGACCAAGCCGCCGGGTGGAAAACTGGAAGAAGTGGTGCCGCAACAGATTCGTGAACTCCAGGCGGCGGTAAGCCACAATGCGGAGGCGGTGAAGGGGCTGGCCCTGCAGTTAAAGGAGACGATCGAAGGGGTCGATAAGGCTGCTGCGCAGTTGCAGCAACAGATCATGTTTTTGAGGCGACTTGCGGTGGGAGCGGTGGTGGTTGCCATGGTAGCGATTGGTGTGGCGGTTTGGGCGTTGTCGGGGCAGTAGGTGATGGCCGCAGATGCCGGGGCGACGGGTGTTTCGTGAGTTCGTGCAAACAGGGCTACCGGGCCGGCTTCCCAGGGTGCCGACCGGGGCACAGGAATTGCTCGTGGGTCAGGGACCCATTCGGTCGTCTACCAGGAGATCACCATGAAAAAGCTTTTAGCGATTGCGATCTGTTCCTTGCCGTTCGCCGTGGTTTCAACGGTGTATGGGCAGGGCAGTACGAGTAGCGGTTCAAGTACGCAGGCACCTTCCACGGCGCCGACGCCTAAAACGGAAAGCCTGGGCGGCACCAGCGCCAGTTCGGGCAAGAGCGGTACGGCGGGCACTACGATGGGCGAAGGCATGAAGTCGGGCGAAAAATCGGCTGACGGCGCGACAGATAGTACTGAAGCCAGCAAACGTATAGGCGGAGTGCCTGTGGATATAGCACCCAAGAATGCGACGCCTCCGGGCACGAGTGCCGATCAGGATAAGACAGAAAAGAAGAAGGGCGGCAACTAGTACGCCTGAGGCTGCTTGCCACTGCGATGCGGGCTGGCCCCTCCTGCATCGCGGCAGCATCATGATCGCGAATGTAAGCGTCGGGACCGTGACCAGGGTCAGGGCCCTGCAATGGCGACAAGCAGTAGTTACCCCGGTTCTATAGTCTAGCTTTAGGTTCTATACTTCCTGCAGTTCACGGAAGGAGTCGGGCCACGCTCTTCCAGCGGTCCAAACTACAGGAAATGGCGCGTATTGCGCTTGCCGCCCAATCAGGCCGCCATTCCTCAACCCGATAAGCCTTATGCCCGATGCGACACAGCGCGCCTCGGTACTGGCTCGAAGCCGCCGGCCCGAAAAACGAAAGAGGAAATATGTTCGACGAGACACTGGAGTGGCCATTCTTCGATGCCCGGCATCGTGAACTCAAGGGGCTGGAGCGCTTTGCAGACCAAGACCTCCAATCACTGATCCAGCAGGAACACGACGGCGCCGATGTGTACGCAATCGCCCCGCAGATGGTGAAGACCCTGGGCGCCGGTGGCTGGCTCGAGCATGCCGCGTCGCTGGACGGACGGCTCGACTCGCGCAGCTTGTGTCTTGTCCGCGATATGCTGGCGCGCCGCTCCGGCCTGGCGGAATTTGCCTTCGCGATGCAGGGCTTGGGAACGGCGGCTATTACGCTGTTCGGCAACGACGAGCAACGCCGGGAGTGGCTGCCGGGCGTGATCGCGGGTGATCGCATCGCCGCGTTCGCCCTGTCCGAAGAAGAAGCGGGCTCCAATCCCGCTGAAATGTTGACCGCCGCGCACAAAGACGGTGACGACTGGGTCATCAACGGCGAGAAGACGTGGATATCGAATGCCGGTCTGGCCCATCAGTACGTGGTGTTTGCCAGGACGCGGGAAGCGTCGGGCGCCCAGGGCTTATCCTGTTTTATCGTTGCCGCCCATACTCCCGGTTTTTCCGTCAGCGCAAGCATAGACGTCATTGCGCCGCATCCTTTGGGTTCGCTTCGGTTTACTGATTGCCGGGTGCCTGCCGACGCGCTAGTGGGCCAGGAAGGAGACGGATTCAAGATCGCCATGAGCGTCCTGGATGTATTCCGTTCCAGCGTGGGCGCGTCGGCTGTCGGAATGGCGCGCCGCGCGCTGGATCACACCCTGCTGAGGGTCACGCAGCGCCAAATATCCGGCGCCAGCCTCGGCAGTTTCCAGCTTACGCAGGACAAGCTGGCTGACATGGCCACGGCCGTCGACGCCGCCGCCTTGCTCGTCTACCGCGCTGCCTGGGTCAAGGATGTAGTGGGCGGGCGGACTTCAAGGGTCGCCGCCATGGCCAAGCTGTTCGCCACCGAAGAAGCGCAGCACGTAATCGATAAAGCCGTGCAATTATTCGGCGGCCTGGGCGTGGTGTCCGGCAATCCGGTTGAACGGCTGTATCGCGAGATCCGTGCCTTGCGCATTTATGAGGGCACCAGCGAAATCCAGAAGCTCATCATCGCTGGGCAATTGCTGCGATCCCACGCGGAGTCGGTGCGTAGATAGCGTCCCAGGTTGCCGGTCAGGCCCACGCCAACCGATGCGTGGTGCCTGCGCTGTTGCAGCGTTGGTCAAGTTAGCTGATGCGTTACGCTTAGTCGCATGATAAGCAAGGCTGTAGCAGAAGCGAGGCTGCGGACTCCCAAACCTATTCGAAAAAAGTCTGGATCAAGACTAAAACAATATTGGAAGCTATAGCATATACGAGCCATAATTCCTTAAAGACTATTCGAAGAACGGAGACAAGATGAGAGACGATGCTAACGTACGTAGCGGATTCAACGGCACACTTGTGCAAGGACGAAAGCCCGCACTGCTCGTCATTGACTTTCAACGCGGGTTTACTGAAACAGCGGTGAGCCCGCTCGCGTCCGACTGTTCAAGTGCCGTTACGGCGACGAACGCCTTGATCGATGCGATGCGCGGTATCGGTCCTGTCATTTTCTCGGTAGTCGGATACAGCGCCAATATGGCCGATCTTGGTTGCTGGGGACAAAAGTGTGGATCGCTATCCTCGTTGGTGCGCGGCACGCCTCCGTGCGAGCTTGATCCGCGTCTGCACTACGATGCAGCCGTAGACCTCATACTCGAGAAGACGCAAGCTTCAGCGTTTTTCGGAACAGCACTGGCTGGCATTCTCGCGTCTGCGCGATGCGACATGCTCATTGTTGCCGGATGCACGACTAGCGGCTGTGTTCGGGCGAGCGTCGTCGACGCGATGCAATATGGTTTCCCACCATTTGTTGTCCGGGACTGCGTGACTGACCGCTCCGCTGCGCAGCACGAGAGCAACCTTATAGACATGTCCAGCAAATATGCCGAGGTTTTTCAGCTCGATGCCATGCTAGGCATTCTTAACGATATGGTTACTCCATCGGCGCTCAATTAAGTGATTCACCGGCGGTATAGCTTATTGCTGCGGCTCTTATGAACCCGTCAGAATCCGTCACCATCGTTCTTATGACAGAAAATCCAGGAGGAGCACTATGAAAAAGCATTGGTTAATTACTGCGGCGATAGCCCTGTGCATGGGCATGGGCATGGGCACTACTGCTGCCGCAGAAAAGCCCATCCAGCTCACGTTCTCGACTTACTTGCCGCCTTCGTATGAATACGTGTGGAAGCCTATAGAAAAGTTTGTTGAGACCGTACATAAAGAAAGTAATGGCCGGGTGAAAATCAACGTGTTTCACTCTGGGCAATTGTTCGATGGCTATGAAGAGCTCGCTGCCTTGTCACGCGGTGACGTGGATATGGTGAACATGACTGGCACGTATTTAAGCGGTACCATGCCGGCGCTCAATATTTTTACACTCCCTTTCCTGTTCCAGGATGTGCCGCATCTGCGTCGAGCGTTGAACGAGGGGTTGCTGGATCTTGGCATCACTAAAGACCTTAAAGAACAGCATGACACTGTAATTTTGGGAATCGCGCCGTTCGATCCTTACGAATTCTATACGCGGGAAAAACCGATATTGAGTGTCGACGACTTTAAAGGCAAAGTATGGGCCACGACTGGCTCTCTGGATGCGCGTGCGCTACAGCTCATGGGTGGTTCGCCCACTGGTATGCCGTCATCGGAACTGTATCTGGCTTTTGATCGCGGTGTAATCGACGGTACTCCACGGCCGTTGCTGACCGGCATCGGGCGAAGCTTGTATGAGGTCACCAAGCATTTGTCTCTGGCGAACTTCGGTGTGGATACGTCGATACTTTCCATTAACCGAAAGAAGTGGGACTCGCTTCCACCGGATATTCAGGAAATCCTTCGTAAGGCAGCCAAGGAACGAGATAACGATCAATTTGATCAGGTCGCAGCCTTCGTCAAGGAAGCGGTCGGAACTTACGAAGCTAAAGGCGTGAAAGTGCACCGCGTCGAGGCGGATGCGCTACAGGCTATGCGCGATGCGACAGCACCTGCCATCGAAGAATGGGTCAAGCTAGTGCCGGATGGTCCGCGCTATCTCGAGATCGTCGAAAAGACTAAAAATTAGTAAATTTCGTTTAGGCATGTGCCTCCTGGCACATGCCTTTTAACTTAGAGCATTTATGCGCCCCTTTTCTCAGCGGTTTTTCCGGGTCTCGGAAGGCATAAATCGTATTGCCGTCCTGATATCCGAAGCAGCGCTATTGGCGCTCATGTTGATAACAGTCTATGCGGTCATCGCGCGATACGTATTTCGTAGCCCCAGTGTTTATGCTGTTGAAGTGAGTACGTATATTCTTTTGGTGGTCGCTTGGGCGGCTGTAGGATGGGTGCATCAGGTTGATCGACACGTGAGCATGGAAGCGTTGAACCTACGACTGACAGGAAGGTGGAAGAGAATCGCCAATGCCACTTCGGAACTTACCATCCTCGTGTTCTGCGCCGTTCTTATTTGGTCCGGATCCAACGTCGTGCTTACTTCTATCGAACGGGGTTACCGATCTGCTTCGCTGTTGAAGTTTCCCTTATGGATCATTTATACCTTGATACCTCTTGGCGCCCTTTTGTTGGGCGCAGTAGCGTTACGCCGGCTTATGCAGACGGCGCTACCAGACGCTGAAACACCGAATAAGGAAAACTGAATTGGATCCCGTATCTATCTTCGGGCTGATACTGGCCTTGTTCGCGTTGCTGCTGGCGCTTGGCGTTCCTATTTTCGCGTCGCTCGGCGTATCCAGCATGCTGGGCATGTTCTTGCATGGAGGCACAGACGGGCTTAACGTCATACCATCGATTCTTCATCGCGGCCTGGCAAGCTATTCACTTATTTGTATTCCGCTTTTCATTCTTATGGGCGAGGTAATGGCGCGCACCAGCATCGGCGGACGTCTCTATACGCTATTTTATTTATGGATGAATCGATTGCCGGGGAGTCTTGCCGTAGCTAGCGTTGGCAGCTCCGCCGTCTTTGGCGCGATGAGCGGCGTCAGCGTCGCAGGAGCCGCTACCATAGGCCGCGTAGCGATTCCTGAAATGTTGAAACGCAACTACGATGCTGGACTGGCTGGCGGCTCTGTCGCTGCTGCCGGATCCCTTGCTCTTCTAATCCCCCCAAGCATCGGCTTTGTTCTCTATGGGGAGATGGCAGATCAATCGATTGGAAAGCTATTCACAGCTGCTATTTTGCCTGGATTATTATTGACCGGGCTGATGATGCTGTACCTGTCAGTGTTGATTAAACTGCGCCCGGGAATGGCGCCAAAGGAATCCGCGCAAATAGACTGGTCGCAGCGCCTTCGGGCGTTGAAAGAAGTCTGGGTTCCCATTCTGTTGATACTCCTGGTGCTGGGTACCATTTATTTCGGCATCGCAACGCCCACAGAAGCATCGGGTCTAGGTGCCATGGGAGCTTTTCTTGTAGCGCTGTTCTATAGAGAACTCAACGTAGCAACGACGATAGATATTTTTCGAGCCACTATCGTCACGAGCGGAATGATATTGCTTATTCTGATCTCTGCCTTATTGTTCGGCTACATCATGACACGGCTCATGATTCCGCAAATGTTGATCAGTTGGGTCTCTGACCTGACTCAACCGGCGTGGATCGTGCTGTTACTGGTATTGATCTTCCTGTTGGTCATCGGGATGTTCCTGGATATCGTGTCCGTCATCCTCATTACCACGCCTATCCTGCTTCCCGTTATCGTGGCGTTGGGATTCAGCCCGATATGGTTCGGAGTCGTCCTGATCATAACGTGTGAAATGGCGGTCATTACCCCACCTGTGGGCTTGAATCTTTACGTTATCAAGGGGATTGCGCCGCAGCTTTCTTTGAACGATATCATCCGGGGAGCTTTGCCGTTCGTGCTTGTCGAGGCACTGGCGATTCTTATTCTGTCATTGTTTCCTCAAATAGCGCTCTGGCTCCCGGGGCTTATGTAGATGAAAGAAAATTTAAGCACCAAACTGCTTCGTTCCAAGCTGGTAGACGGGCAACTGGTCCCCGGAGGGGAAATTGCGTTGCATATGGACCAGGCTTTGCTTCAAGACGTGCTAGGAACCCTCGTCATGCTCGAGCTTGAGGCAATGGGAATAGATCGGGTCAAAACCCAGCCTACGGTCCAGTATATTGACCATTCTCTGGTTCAGCAAGACCACTTGAATGCTGATTCGCATCTGTTCCTTCAAAGCGCCTGCGAGCGTTTTGGTATCTGGTACAGCGGTCCGGGTAACGGGATCAGCCATCCCGTGCATATGGAGCGCTTCGGCATTCCAGGTCAGTCTTTGATTGGTTGCGATAGCCATACCACTGCCGCGGGCTCCATGGGTATGTTGGCTATTGGTGCGGGAGGAATAGAGGTCGCGCTGGCCATGGCGGGCGAGCCTCTCTATATTTCGATGCCGCGTATTTTAGGCGTCAGGCTTGAAGGATCCTTGCCTGATTGGGTGTCAGCCAAGGACATTGCTCTTGAGATGCTTCGCCGATACGGAGTGAGTGGTGGGAAAGATACGATAGTTGAATATTACGGGCCAGGGCTCTCTTGCCTTTCCGCTATGGACCGGCATGTAATGGCCAATATGGGTACCGAATTGGGAGCCACGACGACGGTATTCCCGAGCGATGATGCAACGCTTCGCTTTTTACGTTCACGTGGCCGTGAACGGGATTGGCGGCCTTTGCAGAGGGATGAGGGTTGCCCATATGACATGCACGATATTATCGACCTGGATAAACTGGAGCCGCTTATCGCTCTGCCGTCCAGCCCGGACCGTGTTGTTCCGGTAAAAGATGTCGTAGGACAGCCTATTTATCAAGCTTACATCGGATCCTCAGGTAATCCGGGCTACCGGGATTTCGCGGTGGTGGCCGCCATAATGAAAAACAGCAGCATAGCCCCCGGCGTGTCGCTGGATATAAATCCATCATCCCGGCAAGTACTTCAATTGCTGGCGGAAACAAAAGAGCTTGGTCAGCTCATTCAAGCTGGAGCGCGCTTACACCAAGCCGGATGCAACGGTTGCATAGGAATGGGCCAAGCGCCAGCGGCTGGTCGCAATAGCCTACGCACGGTTCCGCGCAACTTTCCCGGCCGCTCCGGTACGCGCGAAGATTGTGTGTTCCTGTGCAGCCCCGAAACGGCGGCGGCGTCGGCGCTGCACGGCGCCATAACTGACCCACGCAGCCTGGACGTACCGTACCCGCGCATTGAAGATCCGATGCGCATTAGTAGTAACGAGTCGGTGTTCATTTCGCCGCTACCGATTGCGGAGGCTCGCAAGAAGTCGTTGAAAAAAACGGAAAACACGCCATCTCTTCCGCGCATCGATCCACTGCCGGATAGCCTTGCGATTCCAGTGCTGCTTATTGTTGGAGACAATATTTCCACTGACGATATCATTCCCGCTGGCGGAAGAGTATTACCTTACTGGAGCAACGTGTACGAAACGGCGAAGTTCGCCTTCGAGCCCATCGATCCAACGTATTATGAGCGTGCATCGAGTCATGTCCGTACCGGCGGGCATGTAATTATCGGCGGAAAAAATTACGGCCAAGGTTCCAGCCGCGAGAATGCGGCGCTCGTCCCGGCCTTATTGGGTTTGCGAGTCGTTGTAGCACAAGAATTTGCCCGCATTCATTGGCAGAACCTGATCAGCTTTGGCATACTGCCCCTGGTATTCGATAACCCTTTGGACTATGCAACATTCGAACAAGATACCTTGTTTACTATCAACGACTTACATGAGCAATTGGCCGCTGGCGAAGAGGTGCATGCTCGCACAAGTAGTGCGAACCAGCCGATCATTAAACTACGGCATGCTTTATCGACCCGTCAGTTGACAATATTGAAGGCCGGCGGCGTAATTAACCAGCGTCGACCGGCTGAAAACGAATAATCCTCTTGAACTTACGTCAGCTTCGCTATTTTGTCGTCTTGGCCGAGGAGCTCAATTTCACTCGGGCGGCTGATCGCTTGAATATCTCTCAGCCGCCACTGAGTCAGCAAATTGCCCAGTTGGAAGCAGAGCTTGGGGTGAAGTTGTTTGAACGCTCCAGCAGACGCGTGGAACTCACGGAACCTGGACGCGTCTTTTTGATCGACACTCGCACCACCCTTGATCGAATAAAACGCGCCACCATTCGCGTGCGCGCCTTGGAGCAAGGATTGGCTGGCCGTATTGAGGTCGGTTTGTCGAGCTCGCATTTTCTTGGTCCGCTGCCTCGCCTCATTTTCAAGTATTCCCGTACGCATCCGAGCGTTCAGGTAACGCTTAATGAAATGCGTCCGGTCGATCAGGTCGAGGCGCTTCTCGAGCGTCGGATTGATGTCAGCATATCGAGGGCTGCAATAGATGACAGACTTTTGTGCAGTCTGCCATTGTGGCACGATCCGGCTGTTGTGGCGCTTCCACTTGGGCATCGGCTGGCGAGCCGTCAGGAGCTGCGAATCGCCGAACTGAGTAAAGAACGGTTTGTCCTGCTACGTCGTGACGGCTCACCTTTTGCGAAACGCATTTTCGAGCGCTGTGCCGAAGCGGGATTCATACCTGATATCGCACAAACAGTTGAAGAAGTGCCAGCACAACTGTATTTGGTTGCTGCAGGCCTCGGCATCGCCATCGTGCCACAATCGACCCGTGCTCGAATCCCGGCGATCGTTTCATGCAAGCTCACCGACACCATCGTGGAGGCAGACGTCTATGGAGTGATGCGCCGGGACAATGAAAAGAAGGCGTTAGGCGCATTCTTGAAAGAGGCGCAACAGTTGGTCGGGGATGAGTAGGTACTTGAACACAAAACGCCGACCTTCTCGGATCGGCGCAAGTGTTAATGAGTCGGCCCTGAATAATTCTCCAAGCTATATTAATGTGGGCTTCAGGATAATTTTGGTAGATTCCAAGCCGCTTGTGCCACAGTCGGTCGCCGGCCTGCTGTACTCGGAGCACTCGTTCGACCTGTACTGGCCACGGCGCTGGCCTGGGCAGTGAGCTTGAAGGTGGCGACTACCCCGGCCAGGCTGGAGGCCTGTTCCTGAAGGCTGGCTGATGCCGCCGCCGCTTCTTCCACCAGGGCCGCATTTTGCTGGGTAACCTGGTCCATCTGTCCCACGGCTTTGTTGACTTCGTCGATACCCACGCTCTGTTCATGGCTGGCGGAAGTGATTTCGGCCATGATGTCGGTCACCCGCTTGATGCTGGCGACTGTCTCGGTCATCGTTGCACCCGCTTGCGCAGCCAGCGTGTTGCCTGCCTCGGTTGTCGAAACAGACGCGTCGATCAAGCCCTTGATTTCCTTGGCGGCCGATGCACTACGCTGTGCCAGTGATCGCACTTCGGACGCCACGACGGCAAATCCTCTTCCTTGCTCGCCTGCCCTTGCCGCCTCCACCGCCGCGTTGAGCGCAAGGATGTTGGTCTGAAAGGCAATGCTGTCGATCACACCGATGATTTCGGCCACCTTCCTGGACGAGCTTGTGATGGCGCCCATGGTCTGTACAACCTGAGCCACCACGTCGCCGCCCTTTACCGCGACCTGTGCGGCCGTTTCCGCCAACGTACAGGCTTGCTGCGCATTGTCGGCATTCTGCTTTACTGTGGTGGTGAGTTGCTCCATGGTCGCCGCCGTCTCGGCCAACGAACTGGCTTGTTCTTCGGTGCGCGAGGAAAGGTCCAGGTTGCCCGCAGCGATTTGGCTCGATGCCGTAGCAATGGAGTTGGCACCACTGCGAACGTCGAGCACCACGCTGGTGAGACTGTCATTCATCTGTTTCAGCGCATGCAACAGCTTGCTGGTCTCGTCCTTGCCTTGAATTACGACCGAGCTCGTAAGGTCGCGCGAGGACACGGTCTGGGCCAGCCGCAGCGCGCGTTGCAACGGGTTCGTGATGGACCGGGTGATAAGCAGCGCGAGCGCAAGGCCGGCCAATACTGCCAGGATGGCGACGCCTATGAGCAGGTTTCGCCCGAATTCATTATTGGAGTCGAGCCGCGCGGCATCGCTGTTGATCAGCTCCTGCTGATAGGCGAGCAATTTATCGACGCTTTCCAAGTAGGCTCCCTGCAAACCAGGCATGTCCCGATCGAAGAATTGCATCGCGGCCTGAAGGTTGCCCTTGGCTTTTTGCTCGAGCGCGACAGCGCGCGCGTCGCGGTATTGGGCGCGTTTCTGCAAGATTACCTTGAACAGCTCGATACCGCCGGCGTCCGTGACATTGGAGCGTATCGCCTCCTGCAATGTGTTCACAACGGCGCTTGTCTTGGCCATATCTTCTTCGAAGTACCGCGCCACTGCGGGGTCGGTGGTCTTGGCAGCAGCCATGGTACGAACGCCGTTCAGGGCAATCGCCTTATTCCACTCGGAAATAGCGCGCTCATTTTTCAGACGCACATCAATGATGTTGTCGGTCATCGCTTGGGATGCCTGCATGCGCCATACCCCTATACCGGAAACGATGGTGACAAGCAGGAGCATGAAGGCGAAAGCGGCAGTCAGTCGAGTGCCGATATTGAAATTGTTCATCCGGAGTTCCGTTGGAGATGTCCTTGCTATGATTAGCTAGGGTTTCTACGGATGTTTACGGCTGGAGGAGAGAAAAGATCAGGTGAGTTACGGCCTACCTGGATATTTAATATGTAAAGTTTAGTAAACCTTACATGCCGACCTTCGAAATATGCATGACCAGCACGCTAGGTCATTAGCCACCCGCCGGCAACATCCAGGGTCTGGCCGGTAACAAATCGAGCCTGGTCAGAGGCAAAAAACACGCAGGCGTCGGCCACTTCTTCGGGCGTACCCAGGCGCTTAAGTGCCGTAACCTGTGCGACGGCGTCGTTGGTTTCTTGTGGCACCATCTTCAATAGCGGCGTGCTGATGCGTCCCGGCGCCAGGGCATTGACCGTCACGTTATATTCGCCCAGTTCACCCGCCCAGTGGCGCGTTGCGCCGATCAATGCCGCTTTGGTAGCCGCATAATGCGCCGCGACGATATCGCAGTATGCTTTACCGGCGACTGACGACATGTTGATGATGCGACCTTCGCGCTTTTTGATCATGTCTGGAGTTGCCAGGCGGGTCATGTAGAACATGCTGCTCAGGTTGACTGAAACGACGGTGTCCCATTCTTCAGGGGGCATCTCCCATACTTTCAGTGCGCGGCCGTCCCGCTTTGGTGAAATCCCCACATTGTTGACCAAAATATCGACCTCGCCGAGCTGGGCCTTGATGGCAGTGAACGCGGCTTCGCATTCGGCGAAGCTGGATACATTGGCGTTTACATACGTCACCTGGTGACCGGCTGCACTCAATTCCTTGTCGAAGCGCTTGCCCGCTTCGGCATTGACGTCGACCAGACCCACTCGGGCACCCTCGGCAAGCAGCGCCCCTACGATCGCCGAACCGATGCCGCCCAGGGCGCCGGTTACCAGCGCGACTTTATTATTGAATCTCATCACGCGTCCTTGATCTGTAGTGCAATTTTGCCGATATGCCGGCTGCTTTCCATAAGGTCGTGCGCTTTTGATGCCTCGTGCAGGGGAAAGACGGCATGGACGATGGGCGTACACCGGCCTTGCTCCATCAGCGGAACAACGTGCTCGCACAACGCTTGCGCTATTTGTTCCTTGTCTTCGTCGCTACGTGGACGCAGTGTCGAACCGGTGAAGGTCAGACGCTTGGTCATGATGGGCAGGGCATCAACGTGGCTTTTGCTTCCTTCAAGAAAAGCGATCTGCACCAGCCGTCCATTAAGCGCCAGGGTATGGATGTTCTTGTTGATATACTCACCGCCGACCATATCCAGAATGACATCCATGCCGTAGCCCTTAGTGGCCTTCAGGATGACATCCTGGAAGTCCTGCTCCTTGTACAGAATGGTATGCGCGGCACCGGCCTTTTTGCAGGCGTCGGCCTTTTCCTGATTGCCGACGGTGGTCCAGACTTCGGCGCCGAATTCGCGGGCAAGCTGGATGGCTGTCAGGCCTATGCCGCTGGAACCGCCATGAGCCAGGAACTTTTCACCGTGGTGTAATTTGCCGCGCTCGAACACATTGGTCCAGACCGTAAAGTAATTTTCGGGAATGCACGCCGCACTGAGCATGTCCATCCCTTTCGGTATGGGCAGGCAGTGGCGTTCGTCCGCGATGCAATACTCGGCGTAGCCGCCCCCCGGCGTCAGGGCGCAGACTGCGTCACCTACCTTGCGGTCTTGCACGTCGGGACCGATCACCGCGATCATGCCGGAAACTTCCAGCCCCAAGTAGGACGAAGCCCCCGGCGGGGGCGGATAGAGGCCAGACCGTTGCAGGACGTCGGGCCGATTTACGCCCGCATAATGCACCTCGATAAGGACCTGCCGGCCCGTAGGCTGTGGTCGGTCGCGGACGCCAATTTGCATGCAGGCGGATGCGCCGCCCTTGCCATGATCGATGAACTTGAATGTAGAAGCCATATATTGATTCTCGTTGACGGATTAGTGACCCAGGTATGCTTTCTTGATATGCGCGTTGCCCAACAGTTCTTCGCCGGTGCCGCTTATGACAATGGCGCCATTCTCGAGTACATAGCCCCGATCGGCCAGCCGCAGGGTTCGGTAGACGTTTTGCTCTACCAGCAGGACGGTGACGCCATGGTTGGTAATGTCGCGCACAATATCGAACATCTGCTGCACAAGTATCGGTGACAGGCCCAGTGAAGGTTCATCGAACATCAGCAGCTTGGGGTCGGCCATCATGCCGCGCGCAATAGCCACCATTTGCTGCTCGCCGCCGGACAAGGAACCCGCAAGCTGATTGAGACGCTCTTTGACGCGGGGAAATATCTGAAGTACTTCGTCCATTTTTTGCCGAACGATTGGACGGGCGGTCCGCTTGAACGACCCCATGATCAGATTGTCCCGTACCGTGAAGTTCGGGAACAGCTGGCGACCTTCGGGAATCATGCTGATGCCGGTTTCGACCATGTCGTACGTAGAACTGCCGGTCATGTCACGGCCTTCGAATTCAATTTTGCCCGACATGGTGGGTATGACGCCGCATAGCGTCTTCAGCGTGGTGGTCTTGCCTGCACCATTGGCACCGATGAGCGTAACAATTTCGCCCTTGTTGACTTCGAAATCAATGCCGTCGAGGACTTGCGTTTTTCCATACCCCGAATGTAAGTTTGAAACTTTAAGCATCGGCGTACTCCTTACCCAGATAGGCTTCGATAACGGCCGGGTTCTCGACCACTTCTTTCGGCGGCCCGCTGACCAGGACCTTTCCTTCGTTGATGACAATAATACGGTCGGACAACGCCATGGTTGCTTGCATCATGTGCTCGATCAGCAATATGGACACACCAGAATCACGGATGCGGCGCAACATCTTCACCGCTTTCTCCAGATCGGCAGGATTCAGGCCCGCCATCACTTCGTCAAGCAGCAGGATTTTTGGACGAATCGCCAGTGCGCGCGCGATCTCCAGGCGCTTCATGCCGCCCACCGTCAAGTTTCGCGCTTCTGTTTGCAGATAGGCGGTAAGGTCAGTCTGGGATGCAACCTGGACGGCGATTTGTTCGGACTCATCGCGATCAGACGTATTGATGAAGGCGCCAAGCATGATGTTTTCGAGTACGGTCAGGCCCGTAAAAGGCTTAGCCGTCTGGAATGTACGGCCCATTCCCTTGTGAGCAAACTCGTCGGGGGTCTTGCAATGGGTCCAGTTGCCATCCCGGTCAACCAGCGAGACGGTACCTTTGTCGGGTGCAAGAAAGCCCGACATCTGGTTGAATACCGTGGTTTTGCCGGCACCATTCGGTCCAATAATGGCGAGTATCTCATTTTGGTAGAGCTCGAAAGAGACATTGTTGGTAGCTTGTAAACCACCGAAGCTCTTGTACAGTCCTTCTGCCTTCAGGACCGGTTTGCTGGCGTCCAGAACATGGCCGCTATCCATGTCGTGCTGGTACTCGGGTTTGGTCCGACGGGTGCCCAGATAGGGCAGCCGAGCCAGGAGTTTTTCGATCTTGGGCCCGAATGCACCGGCTAGGCCATGGGGAATAGTCAGTACGACGACCACCAGAATAATGCCGTAGACCAGGCCGTGCATGCCGTTGCCGACGCTGCTTAACCATCCGCGAGCGAGCTCTGCAATAGGCAAGACCAGGAATGCACCGGCAATAGGACCGGAAATCGTGCCCAGGCCACCGATCAATGCAAACATGGCGATCTGGATCGATAGTTCAAGCGAGAATGCGGAGGCAGGATCGACGAAAGTCAGGTAAGTGATGTGGAAGGTGCCGATCAGGCTGGTAAGCATGGCGGAAATCACCGCGGCCCGTATCTTCATTTTGGCGGTCGCGATACCGACAGCCCTTGCCGCATCCTCGCGTTCGCGAATGGCGATCAAATAGTGGCCCATGCGGGATTTGCGGACATACCATGAAGCCCAGACCACCATGACGAAAAGGAAGAACGCGATATAAACGTAGTTGATCTTCTCGCGGAAAACGATCCAGGTCCAGCCGATGTTCAGTGGCAGGCTGATGCCACTGGAACCGCCCGTCCAGCTTTCTTCATGAATGACCAGCAAGCGCACGACCTCGAGGATGGCAATAGTCGCCAGCGCAAAGAACGGGCCTTTCAGGCGCAGGGTCGGGTAACTGATGATCACGGCGACCAGGCCGGAAATGATGGCGCCTGCGAACATGCCGATCCACGGCGTAATGCCGAAGTTCTGGGTGAGAAGCGTGGCGGTGTAGCCGCCTATCCCATAGAAGACGGCGTGGCCGAGAGACAGCTGCCCCGCGTAGCCGCCCACGATGTTCCAGGCGACCGAAAGGGCCGAGAATACAAACAGCAAAACAAACAGATTGGTCCAGAAGGAACTGCCCATGATCACAGGAATCAGGAGCATGACGGCCAGCAGGATCAGGCTGACATAGGCCTTAGGGCTACGGAAATCAGGAAACAAGGCGCACTCCTTCTATTCTGTGCCAAAGCCAAACAAGCCGTTCGGGCGCACAACGAGTATCAACAGGAAAATTCCGAAATAAACGACTTCTTTCAAGTCGGGCGCGATGTAGTATCCGGCCAGTGTGTCCACTACACCGATGATCATGGAGCCGGCGACCGCGCCATAAAGGCTGCCCATGCCGCCGAGCACCACGATGACAAATGCGGTCAGGACAAAGTAAGTACCTACTGTCGGGAAGACTGGATACTGGGGCGCAAGCAAGCCGGCCGCAATGCCTACAAACGCTGTTCCCAGTCCGAACGCGACGATATACACGTTCTTGACATTAACGCCCATCAGCATCGCTGCGTAACGATGCTGGGCGACAGCGCGCAGCGCGCGGCCGAGATAGGTGTGATGCATGAACAAATGCAAGAGGACGGCCAGGCAGATTGCAACGACAAAGGTGATGATTTGGCCCGTGACCATGGTGTAGCCGCCTACCGTAATCGCATTGGTGCCGGTTTCGACTGAAGCGCGAAACACATTCGCGCCGAAGAGCACCAGGGCAAGGTTCAGCAAAATGGTAGAAAGGCCGACGGTGGCAAAAATCTGTATATGTTCGTCAGAGTCGAGTAAAGGTTGGATAATTACTTTCTGCGTCAGTGCGCCCAGCGCAAACAAAATGACGGCAATGGGAACCAGGCCGATATACGGATGCAAGCCGAAATTGGCGGCGAGCAGGTAGACCATATACATCCCTACCATCAGGAAATCGCCATGCGCGAAATTGACGACCCGCACGACACCGAAAATCAGCGTAAGCCCCAGGCTGATAATGGTGTAAGCGCCCCCCAGCAGCAGGCCGTTGATGAGCAGCTGTACAAAAATATCCATATTGCAACCTCTTGAAGTAGGAAAAAATCAGGCATCCCGATGGATGCCTGATTTTTCCAGCCTGCGGTCGTTATTTCTTGGTGAAGATCGGCTTGCCCAACGCGAGGTTCTTGGGTGCAATCGTTACCAGCTTGCCGTCTTGCCACTGCATCAGGTAGAAAGTAGACGCCTCGTTCTGGCCGTCTTCACCAAAACTGAAAGCCCAGCCATTGGCGGTCGACCCAGCGGGCTTCTTGTAGGCAAGCACCGCTGCACGTATTTTGTCCGCGTCGGTGGATTTGGCATTAGCCATGGCTTCAAGGAACGCTTTCGCGCCCACATAATTGGCCAGGCTATGGCCGGACTGTGGTCCACTGTTGTACGTTGCCTGATAGGCATCCAGGAATTTCTTGAGACCGGGGGCGCCGTCGGGGTTGATCGAAGACTGCGGGAAGTCCAGATCGAAGACGCCATGCATGCCGGGCCCCACGGCCTTGGCCGTGTCAGCCAGTGAATAGCCGCCACCCGCACCAATAATGATGTTGGGGTTGAAACCGGCCGCTTTGGCCTGGCTGAAGAACAAAATAGCATCGTTCTGATAAGCCGTATGCAGCACGACGTTTACGCCTGCGCCCTTCAGCCTGAGTATGAGCGAGGAGAGGTCGACTGTCTTGGCAGAATAGGGCAGCACTTCGGCAACCTTATAGCCCAATTCGCCAGCACGCTGTTTCTCGGTGGCAGCTACGTCTGTTCCATACGGGCCATCTTCGTGGATGATCCCGATAACGATGTTGTCCTTGTCCATGCCCATACCCGGAGCAATGGTTTCGTGCAGCGCATTCACCACCGACACGCCATAAAGGCTGGTATTCGGATTGCTGCGGAACAAGTATTTATATCCCCGTGTCGTGATCTTGTGCGCCGTGGCACCGAGTTCGAAATAAGGAACGCCCGCCAGCTCGGTAACAGGTGTAGCGGCATACGAAATGCCTGATGCATAGCTGCCGAACACGGCGGCCACGTCTTGGGATGTGAGGCGCTTGGTCTCGGACACCGCTTGCGTCGGATCGACCGCATCCGCTTTCAGGACGGTGACTTTTTCGCCATTAAGGCCGCCGGCCTCGTTGAGTTCGTTAACGGCAAGCTCCAGCCCTCGAAAACTTTCCTGACCCAGCAAGGCAAGTGCGCCACTAAACGGATACACCGCTCCAACTTTGACTTCGGCGGTTGCCGCACTGGTTACCAGAACACCGCAAGCGGCGAACGCCATAGCTATTTTTTTCAACTTGAACATGTATTGGCTCCTGCTTTTATAAGGTAGGAATCGGGGATACGTCCATTGTCTTCGGGAGGGAAAATATATGATATATGTTCTTCTAGCTGAAACCGCCTCCCCGATCATTCTAGTTAGCACTGCTGGGTAGCGAATCGGGGATTTCCCTAGCGATCGGTAAATGGCTTGGAAGCGCAGGACCTTTTTTGAATCGCTGACTTGGATGACTGGTTTAACGTCTGTTCTTTTTCACGTTCGGCGAGCCAGTCGATCATGATCTTGCCGCCCCAGGCGAGATCGGCCTGAATGGCCTTGGTCGCCGCGTCGGGGTCACGTGCCTTGAGCGCATCAAGTACGGCTTCGTGCCGGTGTTGGCCGCCGGAGTAGTCCAGTCCGGATGTCTTGACGTGGAATACCTTGAGGATAGGTCCGGTAATGACCCAGAACGATTCCACTGTACTGATGAGCATGGGCATCCGGCTGGCCTCCAGAATCGCGAAATGGAATTTCCGATTCAGATAGCTGGCCCGTTTGGGATTTGAAGATGTGAGGCTGATGAACTCTTTCTGAAGAGCGCTGAGGTCGTCGAGCTCTTTGGGGGTGATCTTGCGCGCCGCTTCGGCGGCTCCCATGCCTTCCAGATGAAAACGTATCTGCTGAATTTCAGACAAGCGCTCGGAATCGAGAAACGGCACATAGATGGCAGTGGCCGCCTGAATTTCCAGGCCTTGCTCGCTGATAAGGCGAAAGATTGCTTCACGCACAGGCGTGATGGAAACGCCCATTTCGCTGGCGAGCTCGCCTATGATCAGGCGTTCACCCGGCTCGTATTGCCCATTGATAAGCGCTTCGCGTATTTGCTTGTAAACCTTGACGGAAAGGTTTTCTTTTTTTACAGGCTTTAGGCTGGACATGAGAACTCTACCCAACTGTAGTACGTTTGCAATTCGCGGTGTATATTATATATCATATATTATTGTACCAACGCTGGCGAGCGTGCTGGGTATAGTAATCGGCAGGAATTGTATAAGAACATGAGGAGCCCAGTCATGAAAGAAATCACCGGTGAAACCAAGCTGTTCGGAATCCTGGCCGATCCTATCCATCACGTAAAGACGCCGCAACGCATGAACGAATATTTTGCCCGAGCTGGCTACGACGGGGTGCTCGTGCCATTTCATGCGCGGTCCGACAATTTGGCGCCTGTGCTCAATGGCTTGAAGCGGCTCGAGAATCTGGGTGGCATTATCGTTACGGTTCCGCATAAAACCGCCATTTTGGCTTTATGCGACGACGCCTCCGATTTGACCCGCAAGATCGGAGCGGCCAATGTTGTGCGCCGGGAACCTGACGGGCGGCTTACTGCTCATATGCTGGACGGCGAAGGTTTCGTGCGCGGATTGCGGTCCTGTGGACACGAAGTAAAAGGCAAGACGGCCTATATGGTGGGTGCCGGCGGCGCCGCCAACGCCATAGCGTTCGCCCTGCTTCGGTATGGTGTTAGCTGCCTGACTATTGCCAACCGTACCGTCGCCAAGGCCGAAGACCTAAAAAGCCGTGTTCTGGATCTTTACCCGCAAGCCTGCATCAACATCGGTACGTCCGACCCATCAGGTCACGATATTGTCATCAATGCGACGTCTTTGGGCCTGAAGGAAGGCGATGCCCTGCCTCTGGACGCGTCCAAGCTCCGCACAGGCCAGGTAGTCTGTGAAGTGATCATGCAGCCGGTAGAAACCGCAATGTTGCAGGCCGCCCGTGAACGTGGCTGCGCGGTGCATTACGGGGCACCCATGCTGGCATGCCAGATCGAATTGATGGCGGAATTTCTTGGCGTCACGGCGGCGGGCTGAATCATGGCCGACTACGATTACATCATCGCCGGTGGTGGCACAGCCGGTTGCATTCTTGCTAACCGACTGACCGAAGGAGGGCAATACCGCGTCCTGATGCTTGAGGCGGGACGGGATGCATCGTCTATGTGGGTAGCCATCCCGGCCGGCTTCAGCAAGCTGATGACAGACCCCCGGTTCAACTGGGGCTTTCAGACCGAACCCGAAGACAATGTGAAGGGTCGCCGCATTGCTGTGCCCAGGGGTAAGGGCCTTGGCGGTTCCTCGCTTATCAACGGGATGATTTATGTTCGCGGCCAAGAGCAGGACTACAACGCCTGGGAAGCGGCTGGGGCGCATGGATGGGCATTCCGCGACGTCGAGCCCTATTTCCACAAGCTGGAAAACTACGCGGGTGGTAATGCGCGGCGCGGCAAGAACGGTCCGATGTATCTGGAACAGGTGGCCGAGCGTTTCCCGATAGCCGAGGCATTCCTGAAAGCCGCCGCGCAAGACGGTCACCCGTATAACGACGATTACAACGATCAAGATCAGGAAGGCTTTGGTTATTATCAGGTTCTGCAGCATAAGGGCAGGCGCTGGAGCATCGCCGATGGCTATCTGAATCCCGTCCGGAACCGCAAGAACCTCAAGATCGAGTCGAACGCGCACGTGGTCCGCCTGCTCATCGAACATAAGCGGTGCACGGGCGTGGTTTACCGTAAAGACGGGCGCGAAGTCATCGTAAAGGCAAACCGTGAAACTTTGGTATGCCTTGGTGCCATTCAGTCGCCGCAGTTGCTCGAGCTGTCGGGTGTGGGCAATCCGGAAGTGATCCAGGCCCACGGCATTCCGGTGGTCCATGCCTTGAAGGGCGTGGGCGAAAACTATATCGAGCATTTCGCCACGCGTATGAATTGGCGGGTCAAGAACACGGTAACGTTAAACGAGATGTCTCGTGGGGTTTCGCTCGCAGGCCATGTTGCCCGATACTACCTGCAGCGCAAAGGCATATTGACCCTGGGCACGGGGCTGGTGCACGGATTCATCAAGACGTCGCCAGAGCTTGCCACACCCGACGTGCAATATTTCTTCGTCCACGCCAGCTATGCGAATGCAGCGAATCGGGTGCTCGATAAAGAGCCTGGCATGACGATAGGTGTTGCACAGCTCCGTCCAGAATCGCGTGGGACCATACATATCAAGTCCTCAAGTCCTTTCGAATGCCCGGCCATCCGGCCCAATTTTCTTGACGCGCCAACGGACCGCGAGGCGCTCATCAAAGGCATGCAGATCGCGCGCCGCATCGTCAAGCAGCCCGCGATGCAGGACTATGTATCTCACGAAATGAATCCCGGCGAAGACGTCAACACGTTCGACGAATGGCTGGACTTTGCGCGCAGCACGGGTCAAACCATCTATCACCCGATAGGGACTTGCCGTATGGGCGTTGACCCCCAGGCCGTAACAGATCCGCGCTTGCGGGTCAGTGGCATCGAAGGGCTGCGCGTTATCGACGCCTCCGTCATGCCCTTGATGGTTTCAGGCAACACACAGGGCGCCGTCATGATGGTGGCCGAGAAGGGTGCCGATATGATCCTGCAAGACGCAAAGGCCTGAATGGCTTGTTCGTCCTTCCTGGTCAGACGATATACAGGCCACCATTCACATGCAAGGTTTCGCCATTCACAAAGCTGGCCAAATCTGAACACAGGAATAGGATGGCGCCAGCGACTTCATCGGCGGTTCCAAAACGCTTGAGCGGCGTGCTGTCAAGCAGGGCCTGGCCTTTCTGCTGCAACAGAGCGGACGCCATGGGCGTGTCGATAATGCCGGGAGACACGATATTGACGCGTGTCTTGGGTGCGAGTTCGAGTGCGAGACTTTTGCTTAAGCTGGTCACTGCGCCTTTCGAAGCCGAATAGTGCGCGTGGGAATGGCTGCCACGATGGCCAGCCATAGAGGCCAAGTTGACGATGGAGCTATTCTCGGCCAAGTGCGGAATAACGGCGCGGCACATGTAGAAAGTGCCATCCAGGTTGATGCCCATCAGGCGGCGCCACTCGACCTGTGTCATGTCTGCGACCATTTTCTCGGGATAAATGCCAGCGGAATGCACAAGATGGTTGATGCTTCCGTAACGCGCTGCGACGTCGTTTACGGTTGTTGCGCACGATGCTTCGTCGGAAACATCGGTGCAATGGATGCTTACTGTTGCTCCGCTGGAATCCAGTTCGTTTTGTATGGCTTCAAGGGCGTCGAGGTTGATATCGCAAAGCGCCACATTCGCGCCCAGACCATTCATTCTGGTTGCTACCGCCCGGCCGATGCCGCCAGCCGCACCGGTAATGAGCACTGTATTTCCAGCGAAAGAGATCATGCTTTTTATATCACCCAGGGACAATACCTGAATGCTCCATTCCGTTGTTTGCAAAAGAATATTATCGCCTCATCGGCAAGAGGTCGCCTTAAGCATGGACTTTAATTTTTCCATGCGTAGGGTTTCCAAGTGACATGTCTGATAAGTTGTTGCTCGATATAGCCAATAGCGTGCGGCGCCATCGCAAAAAAGCAAAAGGCCAATCCCGGAGGATTGGCCTTCTGTTGACTATACTGGTGCCGGTTAAAGGAGTTGAACCCTCGACCTTCGCATTACAAGTGCGCTGCTCTACCAACTGAGCTAAACCGGCGAAGGCGTCATTCTACTAGATTTTCGCGTTATTGTTTTTCTTCTTCATTTTCTTGATTTCAAATAAGGCGTAGTCCATGCAAATACCTATCAATCATTTCAAGCGCGCTTTGGCCGCCGGCCAGCATCAACTGGGCTTATGGGTGTCCCTTGCCAATGCCTACAGTGCGGAGGTGGTCGCGCGCTCCGGCTTTGATTGGCTGGTGTTCGACACGGAACATTCCCCGAACGACGTGGGATCGGTACTTGGACAGTTGCAGGCGGCGGCGCCGTTTCCGGTGTCGCCGGTCGTGCGGCCCAGCTGGAATGACCCGGTGCAACAAAAGCGCTACCTCGATATCGGTGCGCAGACCCTGCTCATTCCCTACGTCCAGAACGAAGAAGAGGCCGCACAGGCCGTTGCGGGCATGCGCTATCCGCCCAGGGGCATGCGCGGGGTGGGCGGGACGATGCGGGCCAGCGCCTTCGGCCGACAGGCCGACTATGCACATACCTGCGAACAGGAGTTGTGCCTGCTGGTCCAGGTCGAAACGCAGGAAGGCCTCGATAACCTCGAGAAGATTGCATCGGTGGACGGCGTGGACGGCGTATTCATCGGTCCGGCCGATTTATCGGCCAGCCTGGGCCATCTGGGTAACGCCAAGCACCCTGAGGTCCAGAGCGCCATCGAAGACGCCATACGACGCATACGCGCTTGCGGCAAAGCTCCAGGCATACTGACTTTCGATGAAGGCCAGGCGCGCCGCTATATGGAGCTGGGTAGTCTGTTCACGGCGGTGGGCATGGATCTGGCCATACTTGCGCGCGAGACGGAAAAACTGGCAGCCCGTTTCCGGTAACTGTCCGTTCATGGTTGCCGCCCGTGGGCGGCGGCGAAAGACGGACAAGTAAAACGGATCAGGGCGCAGACTGCACCCCGAAGGTCGACATTCGACCTTCGGGGTGTATTTCATTCACTTGACGATGGTAAGACGGGGTGGCTTGGGTGGGTCGGTGCCATCGACGCCGTCCTTCCCGTCCGCGGTGGATGCCGTGGCAGCTTCGCTGAGGGCTTTGGGACCCTGGCGCTGTCGGCCTTCCGTATCGGTACCGGTATAGGGGGTTGACTCAGCAACTTCGAAGCCCATGCCCGCGCCGGTTTCGCGCGCGTAGATGGCCGATACCGCCGCCACCGGAACGAAGATTTGTTCCGTGATCCCGCCAAAGCGGGTCTGGAACTCGATATAGTCGTTTCCGAGCGTCAGGCGGTTGGTGGCCAGGCTGCCGATATTGAGCGTAATCTGGCCATCGTGGATATGCGCGAGCGGCACCACCGTATTGGCGTCGACCGTGACCACAATATGTGGCGTGTAACCGTTGTCGGTACACCACTCGTGCAGCGCGCGTATCAGGTAGGGCTTGGTTGACGATTCTTGCATGGCTGTCAGCGACGCATGACCTTTTCGGACGGCGTCAGCGCTTCAATGTAGGCCGGACGCGAAAAGATGCGTTCGGCATATTTCTGGATGGGCGCTGCATTTTTGGGCAGTTCGATACCGTAGTGGTCCAGGCGCCATAACAGAGGGGCGACGGCGACATCCAGCATCGAGAATTCCTCGCCCAGCATGTATTTGTTTTTTAACAGCATGGGTGCCAATTGCGCAAGCCTGTCGCGAATATTCTGGCGAGCGATGTCTTGTGCCTTGGTGTCGGTCGAACTGCGGTTTTCAAGTACCGACACATGCACGAACAGTTCTTTCTCGAAGTTGTACAGGAACAAGCGCGTGCGCGCGCGCATGACGGGGTCGGCCGGCATCAGCTGCGGATGCGGGAAACGTTCGTCAATGTACTCGTTGATGATGTTCGATTCGTACAGGATCAGATCGCGTTCGACCAGGATGGGAACCTGGCCATAGGGATTCATGACTGAAATGTCTTCGGGCTTGTTGTACAGGTCGATGTCGCGGATTTCAAAATCCATGCCTTTTTCGAACAGCACAAAGCGGCAGCGTTGGGAGAACGGGCAAGTCGTTCCAGAATAGAGCACCATCATGTCGCGGATTCCAATCGTAGAAATAAGAACAAGAGTCCACCGGGGTGAGACTCAGAAAAGGGAAATAGGCGTATCGATCTCCGTTACGCCTATTTCTTGACCGGCAGCCTTGCCGCAGCGCCGGTACGCGCCGTGGCAAGCGGACTGCTTATTTGACGTCTTTCCAAAAAGCAGCGTTCAGGCGCCAGGCAACCACCATGAACAGGGCCAGGAACAAGAGTACCCAGGCGCCCAGCTTCCTGCGCTCCATCTGCATGGGCTCGGCCATCCAGCCAAGGAAGTTGCTGAGATCAGCGACATTATTGTCGAATGCCGCGGATGCACTGGCGTTAGCTGGCTTCAGTATAGCCCGGTCCACCGGCGAACCATTGTAGTCCTTGAGTTCTTCCGTCTTGATGACGGAGAAACCCTGGGCATCGTAGCTGGCTGTGCTGCGTTCCCATGCCTTCGTGCCATCCGCGCGTTCGGCTTCGTGGACGACGACGTGCTCTAGGGAACGGGGCCCTTCCAGTTGCCATAGTACGTTGGGCATGCCGACACTTGGGAAGACCAGGTTATTCCAGCCCGTAACCTTGGAGGTGTCACGGTAGAACGTGCGCAGGAATGTGTACACGTAGTCAACGCCAGATGGACCCATGGTTGCCGATTTTGCGCGGGCAATGACGGAGAGGTCGGGTGGCGCAACGCCAAACCACTTCTTCGCATCGGCAGGGGTCATGGCGATATGCATGAGGTCGCCCACCTTGTCGGTGGTGAAAAGCAGATTTTTCTTGATCTGCTCTTCGGTCAGGCCGATGTCGGCGAGTTTGTTGTAGCGCATGGAATTGGCGCTATGGCAGCCCATGCAATAGTTGACGAACAGCTTGGCGCCGTTTTGCAGCGCTGCCATGTCGTTGATGCGATTGGGGGCCTGATCCAGCTTGTATCCACCGCCGGCGGCAAACGATACCGCGCAGGTCAGTGATAAAGCAATGGTCCCGATAAGCTTTTTGATCATGATCATTCCGTAACGTGTTGGTGGCCTTAGTGAGCGCGGAAAGTAATGCGGTCCGGCACGGGCTTGAATGTTCCGATCCGGCTCCAGAAGGGCATCAGGAAGAAAAAGCCCAGGTAGATTACGGTTCCGATCTGGCTCATCAAGTTGAAGGTCGGATTGGGCGCTTGCGTGCCCAAATAGCCCAACACCAGGAAATTCACAATGAAAATGGCATAGAAGTACTTGTGCCAGGTAGGGCGGTAGCGTATCGATTTGACCGGCGAATGGTCGAGCCATGGCAGGAAAAACAGGATCACGACCGCGCCGCCCATGGCGACTACGCCCCAGAACTTGGCATCGATGACGCGCAGCAGGACGGCCACCACCAGCAGGATGACCGGAATGGCCAGGCGCCAGATGCCTTTCTGCTTGCTTGTCACCAGTGTGGCGATGGCGCCGAGTACGGCGGCGGCAGTGAGTATCCACGTGAAGTCGGCCGTGGTGGCGCGCAGCATGGAGTAGAACGGCGTGAAGTACCAGACCGGTGCAATGTGCGGTGGCGTCTTCAGTGAATCGGCGGGAATGAAGTTGTTGTACTCGAGGAAGTACCCACCCATTTCAGGCGCGAAGAAGACGATGGCAGCGAAAATGATCAGGAAGCCGGCCACACCCATGATGTCGTGCACAGAGTAGTAGGGATGGAACGGAATGCCGTCAACGGGATGGCCATTGCGGTCTTTGGGACCTTGCTTGATTTCGACGCCGTCGGGGTTGTTCGAGCCCACTTCATGCAAGGCGATGATGTGCGCCACGACCAGGCCGATGATGACCAGCGGGATGGCAATGACGTGGAAGGCAAAGAAGCGGTTCAGCGTTGCATCGGAGACGACGTAGTCGCCGCGGATCCATACTGACAATTCAGGTCCGATGAAAGGGATGGCCGAGAACAGGTTCACAATGACCTGGGCGCCCCAGTAGGACATTTGGCCCCAAGGCAGCAGATAGCCAAAGAAGGCTTCACCCATGAGGCAGAGGAAGATGGCGACGCCGAAGATCCAGACCAGTTCGCGCGGCTTGCGGTACGAGCCGTAGAACAGGCCGCGCAGCATGTGGAGGTAGACCACCACGAAGAACATGGACGCACCGGTGGAATGCATATAGCGGATGAGCCATCCCCACGGCACTTCACGCATGATGTATTCGACCGACTCGAAGGCAAGCTTTGCGTCGGGCTTGTAATTCATGACCAGGAAAATACCGGTCACGATTTGCAGGACGAGCACCAGCAGCGCCAGGGACCCAAAGAAATACCAAAAGTTGAAATTCTTTGGTGCATAGTATTCGGACATATGCTCTTTGAACAGGGAGCTAAGCGGGAAGCGCCTATCTATCCAGCCCAAGAGTCCTGTCGTTTCGACGGTTTTATCGCCAGCCATGAAAACGGCTCCTTTTCTATCTTACGAAGCGTGTAACGGGTTCAGTGTTCGGGGCAGGTGCGCGCCCCGATCCCGGGCATCAGCCCTTGTTGTTTTCGTCGACACCAATGGTGAGGGTGCTACCGTCGGCCGAAAACGTGTGTGGCGGAACCTCGAGGTTGTCGGGCGCGGGCTTGTTGGCGTAAACGCGGCCGGCCAGATCGAAGTAGGAACCGTGGCAAGGGCAAAAGTACCCGCCTGCCCAATCGGAAGGCAAGCCTGGCTGTGCGCCGGTAGCGAATACCGGCGATGGCGAGCACCCGAGGTGGGTGCAGATGCCGACGCAAACAAAGAGTTCGGGCTTGCGTGAGCGGTAATCATTTTTTGCGTACTCCGGCGTATAGCCGGGGCGATTGGAATCGGGGTCGGCCAGTTCGGCTTCGTGCTTGTCGCTGACCAGGCCTTTTAGCTGAGCTTCGGTGCGGTGCATGATCCAGACCGGTTTGCCGCGCCATTCGACCGTACGCATTTCGCCGGGCGCGATGTCGGAGACGTTGACCTCGACGGGGGCTCCTGCCGCGCGGGCTTTCTCGGACGGCGCAAAGGAACTGACAAAAGGCACTGCCGTGGCAACGCCAGCCACACCGCCGACGGCACAGGCCGAAGCTACCCAGAAACGGCGCGATGGATCGGGCGGAAGATTGGGATCAACCGCTGGGGAATCATCGAGCTGTGTCGTAATCTGACTCATTCTAGTATCCTTATTCATGCCCTTCCAGGGCATACCATTTACTGTTTTCAGCTGTGTACTATCGCATTTGCCGCGTATTATAGCGTTAGCCTGATCGGGGGTGGAATTTTCAAGGGGGCAAGACATGAGCAAGGCACGCGGTTTCCTGCAGGAATTTCAAGAGTTCGCAGTCAAGGGCAACATGATCGATCTCGCGGTCGGTGTCATAATCGGCGCGGCTTTCAGCAAAATCATTGATTCCCTGGTCAAGGACGTCATCATGCCGGTGATTTCCTTCATACTCGGCGGCCAGGTCGATTTCGCCAATCAATTCTGGGTCTTGCGCGCGCCAGCGAACTACACCGGTCCACGAACCTACGACGCACTCGCCGAAGCTGGCGCAGTCATACTGGCGTGGGGAAATTTCGTCACCATCCTCATAAATTTCATTCTGCTGGCTTTTGTCGTGTTTTGCCTGGTCAAGGCCATCAACTCGGCACGCAAGCGCGTCATCCGGGAAGAAGCGGCCATCCCGCCGGCACCGGCGGAAGAAGTCGTGTTGCTGCGTGAAATCCGCGACTCCTTGAAGCGGTAGGCACACGGTAACGACGGGCAGGCCGGTTTTATATGGGGTTGTCGACGTCGATGAACTCCACCTTGACACCGAATTCGTGTGCGATGGCGGCGCCCAGCGCCTGGACGCCATAGCGTTCGGTGGCGTGGTGGCCGGCTCCGATGAAGGCTGTGCCGGTTTCCCGGGCCAGGTGGAACGTTGGTTCGGACGCTTCGCCGGTCAGGTAGGCATCCACGCCGGCGGTCACGGCGGCCTCGAACATGCCCTGGGCGCCGCCTGTACACCAGGCAATACGCGCGATACGCTGTTGCGTATTACCGACAACGAGCGGACGGCGTTGTAAGCTATTGCAAATGCTGTCGCCCAATTCCTGCAGCATCATCGGCGGGTCGCAACGCCCCAGCCAAACCACGCCATCGGGTCCGCAGGTCATCGGCGCGCCGTCGCTGTCCCGGTCCGGTGTAAAGCCCAGGACACGCGCCAATTGGGCGTTGTTGCCCAGGGAAACGTGAGCATCCAGGGGCAAATGGTAAGCAAATACGTTGAGATCGTGGTGCAGCGCCAGCGCCAGACGTTTGCGTTTCGGTCCGCGTATACAAGGATTTTCGTTCTTCCAGAACCATCCGTGATGGACCAGCACGGCGTCGGCGTTGCGCGCCACGGCGGCCTCCAGCAGGGCCTGCGAGGCCGTGACTCCGGTGATAATGTGACGGATCGAAGTTTTTCCTTCGACTTGCAGCCCATTGGGGCAGTAGTCCTTGAAGCGATGGACCTGTAAAGTGGCATCAAGCCAGTTAGCCAGTTGGTGTGTGGATACCTGTTTCATTGCTCGTCTTTTTTCCCTTATAGCCTTATGCGTCGATTGTGGTTGCTTTTCGCCCAAACCGTAACGGTATGCCTGGGTATTTTATTCATCGTGGCAACCTTGCGCCCGGATTGGCTGCGATCGTCGCCACAGCTTGCTACGCCCGTGTCGCCGGTGCCCGCGGTGGACACATCGCGTGGCGCCGAAGTGTCGTATGCCAACGCCGTGGCCGTTGCCACACCGGCGGTGGTCAATGTGTACACCAGCAAGCATATCAATGTGCCCGTGGTGCCGCTACCCAGCGACCCGGAGCTCAAGCGCTACTTTCGCGACATGCCGGGATTCATCCGGCGCAAAGAGGCTACCTCGCTGGGCTCTGGCGTTGTCGTGCGCAGCGATGGCTATATCCTGACGAATTATCACGTCATCGAAGCCGCCGACGCCATCGACGTAGGTCTTAGCGACGGACGTCAGGCCCCTGCGGAATTGGTGGGTGCGGATCCGGAAAGCGATCTGGCGGTTCTGAAGATAAACCTGCCGAAATTATCGGCCATTGCCTTCAACGGCGACCATCAAGTGCGCATCGGCGATGTCGTGCTGGCCATAGGGAATCCCTTTGGCGTTGGGCAGACAACCACCATGGGCATTGTGTCGGCCCTGGGGCGCAATCGGCTCGGCATCAATATCTACGAAAATTTCATCCAGACCGATGCCGCCATCAATCCGGGCAATTCGGGCGGCGCGCTTATCGATACCACCGGCCGGCTGGTCGGCATAAATACGGCCATCTATTCCGAAACGGGCGGTTCGCTGGGCATAGGGTTCGCGATTCCGGCCCAGGCGGCACATATCATCATGGACCAGATCATCGAGACGGGGACGGTGACGCGCGGTTGGCTGGGTGTGGAGCCTCAGGACATCACGCCGGATCTTGCGCAGGCATTCGGCCTGGATAGCGAAGCTGGTGTGATCATTGCCAGCGTCCTCAGGAATGGACCTGCCTGGCGTGCGGGCTTGAGGGTGGGTGATATCGTCTTGAAGATAAATGGCCAGGAAGTCTACGATTCCATCGGCTTCCTGAACCAGATTGCGCCACTGGCGCCTCGCGAAGAGGTCAGCTTGCTGTTCATGCGCGATGGCAAGAAGCGTGAGGCGACCGTGGAGGTGGGTTCGCGTCCCCGGATCCGCAAGCCTTGACCTGCGGATCGCATAGAAACTTTTTACGGCTCGTGGTGGGTGGCGATTTCGTCTTCGCTGCTCAGGGTTGACGCTTCCCGCTTCTTCAGGGTGCTGGCCACCAAAATTCCAAGTTCGTACAGCAGGCACAAGGGCACGGCCAACATGAACTGGCTGAGTACGTCGGGAGGGGTCACGACGGCGGCAATGACGAATGCGCCCACCACCACATAGCCGCGCGCCGCCCTGAGTTTCTGCACGGTGACCATGCCGCTTTTCACCAGCAGAACAACGGCGATGGGCACCTCGAACGTTACGCCGAATGCCAGGAACATCGTCATGACGAAACTGACATAGGCTTCGATGTCTGGCGCGGGTGTAATGGACTGGGGAGCGAAGCCGGCGATGAATTGAAATACCGTGCGGAACACCACGAAGTAACAGAACGCCATGCCCAGGATGAAGAGCAGTGTGCTGGAGGCGATAAGGGGCAGGGCTAGCCGTTGCTCGTGCTTGTACAGGCCCGGCGCCACGAAGGCCCAGGCCTGGTACAGCACGACAGGCAGGGCCAGGACGAAGGCCGCCATCATGGTGACCTTGACTGGCACCATGAAAGGCGTAATGACTCCTGTGGCGATCATGCGGGTGCCTTCCGGCAACGAGGACAGCATGGGCTGCGCCAGCACATCGTAGATGGCCGACGGCCCGGGGTAGATGAACAGCACGATAAACACCAGGATGACGGCAACCACGGCCCGCAGCAGGCGTGTTCGCAGCTCGACAAGGTGTGAAATGAAGGTGTCTTGCGTGGAGGCGTCTTGGGTCACGTGCGCGTCTCCGGGGCAGGCGTATTGACTGGCGTGGGTTCTGCTTGTCCGATTCCGGGCAAGGGCAGGGTAGCCGTATCGACCGGGCCGGCGATGGCCGGGGCGTCGATATCGGCCTTGGTATCCTTGACCAGGGCGTCGACAGACGCCGAGGCGTCTTTCAGTGCTTGCTGTGCTTCGCCCAGCGGCTTGCGCAGGCTTTCGCTGGCATCTTCCATGGATTCTTTGACCGATTTCGCGGCGTCGTCCATCTGGCCTTTCAAACTGGTTAGTTCGTCAAGGTTGATTTCACGTTGAATATCGGTTTTGACATCGGACACGTAGCGCTGGGCCCGGCCTACCAGGTGGCCGAGGGTGCGGGCTACCTTGGGCAGGCGTTCGGGTCCGATGACGATAAGCGCGATGACGCCGATAAGCAGCAGTTCACTGAAGCTGACATCAAACATGGCTTATACGTCAGTTTTTTCTTTGGCGTGTACGTCGATTGTCTCGTCGTTTTTCATGCGCTGTTGCGTAACGGAGTCGGGCGTCTTGTCGTCTTTGACGTCGGCAACGCCTTTCTTGAACCCTTTGACGGCACCGCCGAGGTCTTCGCCCATATTACGCAGCTTCTTCGTGCCGAAGATAAGCGCAACGATAACGAGGACGATAAGCCAGTGCCAAATGCTGAAACTACCCATGATGATCTCCGGTTATGCGGCGGGGGCCGCACGGTGTTGCCAGGGGCGTTCGCCCCCTATGATATGAAAATGCAGGTGGGCAATTTCCTGCCCGCCGTCGGATCCTGTGTTTACCACCACCCTGAAGCCGCCTTGCGCGCCAGGTCGGCAGCCGTTCTCGGCCGCGAGCCTGGGCGCCAGGGTCATCATCTTGCCCAGCCACGGGGCATCGTCTGCCTGGACGTCCTGCATGGATACGATATGGCGTTTGGGTATAAGTAGCAAGTGTACGGGAGCCGCAGGATTTATGTCGTGAAAAGCGAAGAAATCTTCGTCTTCATAAACCTTTTTGGATGGAATAGCGCCCTTGGCTATTTTGCAGAATAGACAGTTCTCGCTCATTGAAGTTCTCGTAGTGATTAATGTGGGCAAGTCGGGGCCGCGGCGTATTCGACTTGGACGACCGGTTTAAAAGATGGCCGGTCTAGGAGTGCCCGGCATCGCTGCGCCCAGCCTTTTCAACCAGGCCGGATGTGCCTTCGCGCCGGGCCAGTTCGGCAAGGACCTGTTCGGGCCGCAGCCCGTAGTGGGCCAGTGCGACCAGGCAGTGAAACCACAGGTCGGCGGTTTCGCTGATGATGCGTTCGGGGGTATTGTCTTTGGCCGCCATGACCAGTTCGGTGGCTTCTTCGCCGATTTTCTTCAGGAATGAATCGGGGCCGCGGGCCAGAAGCTTGGCGGTGTAGGAGCTGGAAGCGTCGCCGCCATTTTGGGGCAGGCGCGATTCCAGTGTATCGGCCAGACGGGCCAGGATGGTTGCGGTGTCGGATTGAGTCATTTGTAGATCAGGTCGGGGTTCTTCAGGACCGGGTCGGTGATGGTCCAGACGGCGTTGCCGGCGTCGCCATCAAGACGTCGGAAAAAGCAGCTTTCCCGACCAGTATGGCAGGCAATGCCGCCTTCCTGCTTGACCTTTAACAAGAGAACGTCGCCATCGCAGTCGAGTCGCAGTTCGTGCACCTGCTGCACATGACCCGATTCTTCGCCTTTACGCCACAGTCGCTGACGCGAGCGCGACCAATACACGGCGCGGCCCGTGGCAAACGTTTCGGTCAGCGATTCGGCATTCATCCAGGCCACCATCAGAATGGTCCCGGTGTCGGCGTCTTGCGCAATCGCGGGGATCAGGCCTTTGTCGTCGAAGGTCACGTCCTGGAGCCATGGAAGCTGTTCTGTCATTGCGTCAACCGCACCTTGATGCCCTGCGCCGCCATGTATTCCTTGGCTTGCTGCACGGTGTACTCGCCATAGTGAAAGATGCTGGCCGCCAGCACGGCATTGGCCCGCCCTGTGGTGACGCCTTCGGCCAGATGCCGCAGATTGCCGACGCCGCCCGATGCGATGACCGGGACTGGTACGGCGTCGGAAACGGCGCGGGTAAGCTCCAGGTCGAAGCCTGATTTGGTGCCGTCGCGATCCATGCTGGTCAGCAGTATTTCGCCGGCGCCGTATGCGGCCATCTTGCGTGCCCACTCCAACACGTCGATACCGGTGGCCTTGCGCCCGCCATGCGTGAAGATTTCCCACTTGGCTGGTTCGTTGGCGCCCGATACACGGCGCGCATCGATGGCGACCACGATGCACTGGGAACCGTGGTAATCGGCCGCCGCCTGGATGAGTTCCGGGTTGGCGATGGCTGCGCTGTTGATGGAAACCTTGTCTGCGCCCGCATTGAGCAGGCGCTGGATGTCGGCAACTTGCCGGACACCGCCGCCCACTGTAAGCGGAATGAACACCTGACGGGCCACCGATTCGATGATGGGCAGGATCAGGTCGCGCGCATCGCTGGTGGCCGTGATGTCCAGGAAGGTGAGTTCGTCGGCGCCCTGTTCGTTGTAGCGTTGGGCAATCTCCACAGGATCGCCCGCGTCGACCAGGTCGACGAAATTGATACCCTTGACCACGCGCCCTGCGGTGACATCCAGGCAGGGAATGATGCGGCGGGTGAGTTCCGTGTCGATCTCTGCAATCGAGGTAGCCTGGATCATGCTGTACCGAGCTCGTCAGCCATTTCCTGCGCCGCGGCAAAGTCGAGCGTGCCCTCGTAAAGGCTGCGGCCCAGGATGGCGCCCTCTATGCCTTCGTCTTCAACCGCGCACAGCGCTTCGATGTCGCGCAGGTCGGTGACGCCGCCCGATGCAATGATGGGGATGCGCACATGCCGGGCCAGCTTGACCGTGGCTTCGATATTGACGCCGGAGAGCATGCCGTCACGACCGATATCGGTATAGATAATGGCTTCGCAGCCATAGTCTTCGAACTTGCGGGCGAGGTCCAGCACGTCGTGACGCGTCAGTTTGCTCCAGCCATCGGTGGCGACCTTGCCGTCGCGGGCGTCCAGGCCAACGATGATATTGCCCGGAAAAGCACTGCAGGCATCGTGCAGGAATCCGGGGTCTTTCACGGCAGCCGTGCCGATGATGACATAGCTGATGCCGGCATCGAGGTAGCGTTCGATGGTGTCCAGGTCGCGAATGCCGCCGCCGATCTGCACCGGTATGTCGCCGCCCACGGCGGCGATTATCGATTTAATGGCAGGCTCGTTCTTGGGTTTCCCGGCCACGGCGCCGTTGAGGTCGACCAGATGCAGGCGCCGGGCGCCCTGGTCTATCCATTGCGTGGCGATGGCGGAAGGATCGTCGGAAAAAATCGTTGCGTCGTCCAGGTCACCTTGGCGAAGGCGAACACAACGCCCGTCTTGCAGGTCGATGGCGGGGATGAGTAGCATGGTGGGTAGCCGATAAAAACAGTGATAGTGAAAAAGGCGGTGGGTCGACCGTTAGGGCCGCCAGTCGACGAAATTCCGGTATAAGCGCAAGCCGTGCTCGGCGCTTTTCTCCGGATGGAACTGTACGGCGAAAATGTTAGCCGCTGCGATGGCACACGTAAAGCCGATACCGTAATGGCTAACCCCTACGGTGAGGTCGGAATCTTCGGGCTCAACGTAGTAGCTGTGCACAAAATAGAAATGGCTGTTGTCGGGTATGCCGGCCCACAAGGCGTGGTCTTTTACGTGCTGCACCCGGTTCCAGCCCATATGCGGGATTTTCAGCAACTCGTGTTCCTGATTTTCCTGCGCGCCTGTGGCGTACTGGGGGCCGGCAAAGCGCTTGACCTGGCCGCGAAAGATGTCCAGGCATGGCACATAACCTTCCTCGCTTTCGGTAAAAAGCATTTGTTCGCCGACGCACACACCCAGCAAAGGCTTGCTGCGCGCGGCGCGGACGACGGCCTCGCGCAAGCCCGACTCGTTGAGCGTGCGCATGCAGTCCGGCATGGCGCCCTGGCCGGGGAAAACCACGCGCGACGCCTGGTCGATGTCGTGCGCCTGATTGCAGATACGCACGTCGGCATCCGGTGCCGCGGCCTGCAGCGCGCGGGCAACCGAGTGGAAATTGCCCATGCCGTAGTCAACGATGGCGATAGTATTCACGGATAGCAGCCGTTCAGGAAAAGTTAAAGGACGCCTTTGGTCGAGGGCACCACGCCGGCATTGCGTGGATCGAGTTCAGTGGCCATGCGCAGGGCGCGGCCGAATGCCTTGAATACGGTTTCGCACTGGTGATGCGAATTTTCGCCGCGCAGGTTGTCGATGTGGACGGTGACCAGCGCATGATTGACGAAGCCCTGGAAGAACTCGCGCGCCAAGTCGACATCGAAGCGGCCGATGTGCGAACGGGTGAACGGAATGTGGTAGTACAGTCCGGGACGTCCGGAGAAGTCGATGACGACCCGTGAGAGCGCTTCGTCCAGCGGTACGTACGAATGGCCATAGCGGCGCAGGCCGGCCTTGTCGCCCACAGCGGCCGCAAAGGCCTGACCCAGCGTGATGCCGACGTCTTCCACCGTGTGATGATCATCGATATGGGTGTCGCCGTCGCAGTGGATGTCCAGGTCGATAAGGCCATGACGCGCGATCTGGTCCAGCATGTGGTCCAGGAAGGGCACGCCGGTATTGATGGTCTGGCGGCCGGTGCCGTCAAGATTGATGGCAACGCGCACGCGCGTTTCGTTGGTGTTGCGGGTAATGTCGGCAGTACGCATGTTCAGGAAATGGATTCAGTGGAATTGAGGCGGTATTCGGCGCTGGCGGCATGGGCTTGCAGCCCTTCTCCGTGGGCCAGCGTTGCGGCGACCTGCCCCAGTGTTTGAGCGCCGGCCTTGGACACATGGATAAGGCTTGAGCGCTTCTGGAAGTCGTACACGCCCAGCGGTGAAGAGAACCGGGCGGTACGCGAGGTAGGCAATACGTGGTTGGGTCCCGCACAGTAGTCGCCCAAGGCTTCGGAACTGTAGCGACCCAGGAAAATGGCGCCGGCATGCCGGATTTTTTCCGCCCATATTTCTGGATTTTCAGTGGAAATTTCCAGGTGCTCGGGAGCGATGTCGTTGGCAATGGCGCAGGCTTCGTCCAGGCTTTGTACCAGTATGAGGGCGCCCCGGTTGGCCAGGCTGCTGCGTATGATGTCGGCGCGAGGCATGGATGGCAACAGTCGTGCAATGGCTGCCTGCACCTCGTCCAGGTAGCTGGCATTGGGACTAAGCAGGATGGCCTGGGCCATTTCATCGTGTTCGGCCTGCGAAAACAAGTCCATGGCGATCCAGTCGGCAGGCGTGGTGCCGTCGCAAATGATCAGGATTTCGCTCGGGCCGGCGATCATGTCGATGCCGACCGTACCGAATACCCGCCGCTTTGCGGCCGCGACGTAGGCGTTGCCAGGGCCTACGATTTTATCGACCGGCGACAGCGTTTGTGTGCCGTAGGCCAGGGCCCCCACCGCCTGGGCGCCGCCTATGCCCCACACGCGGTCCACGCCGCCGATGGCCGCCGCGGCCAGCACCATGGGATTGCGTATGCCGTCGGGCGTGGGCGTGACCATGATGACTTCGGACACACCCGCCACCTTGGCGGGTATGGCGTTCATGAGGACGGACGACGGGTAGGCCGCCTTGCCGCCCGGTACATACAGGCCGACGCGGTCCAGGGGCGTGATTTTCTGACCCAGCACGGTGCCGTCGGCTTCGGTATAGGTCCAGGTTTCCGCGCGCTGGTGGGCATGGTAGGCACGCACACGCTCCGCCGCGGTCTCGAGCGCCTTGCGCTGGGCGGCCGGCAAGGCATCGAGGGCGGCCAGCCACTCGCCGCGTTCGATTTCCAGGGCGGCAAGCGAGGTTGCGGAAACGCGGTCGAAACGTTGTGTGTACTCGAGCACGGCCTGGTCGCCCTGTTCCTGCACGTGGAGCAGGATGTCGGCAGTAGCGCGCTCGATGGACGCGTCTTGCGAGGCGTCGAAGGCCAGCAGCGTACGCAGCGTACGCGCGAAGTTGTCGGACAGGGTACTTAAACGGCTAATCGGCATGGTGGGCACAGAGGAATACGGATAGTAATGATCAGTGTATACCGTAACGCGCAGGTAACGTGGCAGCGGCGACCGGCACGCAGGTTCTCCGGATTCAGTTTGCCGAGGCCCGCCTGAACGAATCGATAAGTGGTTGCAGCTTGGCCGAGCGCGTCTTGAGCGCGGCCTGGTTGACGATCAGGCGCGATGATATCTCGGCAACGTTTTCCACGGCGACCAGGTTATTGGCCTTGAGAGTGCCGCCAGTGGAGACCAGATCGACGATGGCGTCGGCCAGGCCAACCAGCGGCGCCAGTTCCATGGAGCCATACAGCTTGATCAGGTCGACGTACACGCCCTTGCGCGCAAAGTGTTCGCGGGCAGCCTGCACATACTTGGTGGCCACCCGCAGGCGCGATCCCTGGCGCACGGCGGCTTCGTAGTCGAAGCCCTGCCGTACCGCGACGCACAGGCGGCAGCGCGCGATATTCAGGTCGATGGGCTGATACAGGCCGCCGGGATGTTCGGCGGCGTGTTCATACAGCACGTCTTTGCCCGCGATGCCGAAATCGGCGGCGCCATACTGGACATAGGTGGGCACATCGGAGGCCCGCACAATGATCAACTGCAGGTCGGGACTGCTGGTGGGCAGTATGAGCTTGCGCGAGGTCTCGGGATTTTCTGTAACGTGCACGCCTGCCGCTTCCAGCAGTGGCATGGTTTCGTCGAAAATTCGTCCTTTGGACAAGGCGAGCGTCAGGGGTCGGTCTAGGCTGGCGGGGCTCATGCGGCTTCCTGGGTCAGGCGTTGGATATTGGCGCCCACGGAACGCAGTTTTTCTTCCATGCGTTCGTAGCCGCGATCCAGATGATAGATGCGCTCGACCACAGTGTCGCCGCTGGCCGCCAGGCCGGCGATGACCAGGCTGGCCGACGCGCGCAGGTCGGTGGCCATGACCGTGGCGCCGGACAGTTGCGCCACGCCCGTCACAACCGCCGTATGGCCGTCGATTTCGATGTTTGCGCCCATGCGTCCCAGTTCCTGGACATGCATGTAGCGATTTTCGAAGATGTTTTCCACTATCACCGCCGTGCCGTCGGCGATGGCATTCAAGGCCATGAGCTGGGCCTGCATGTCGGTGGGAAAACCGGGGTATTCGCGCGTACGGAAACCGGTTGCCCGTGGGCGCTGTGTCATGGTGCCGCGTATCCAGTCTTCGCCGCACTCGATGACCAGTCCGGCTTCGCGCAACTTGTCGAGGATGGCACCCATCGTGGCCGCTGCGGCCTGCCGCAGCACGATGTCGCCGCCTGCCGCGCCGACGGCGCACAGGAAGGTGCCGGCTTCGATGCGATCGGCCACGACACGATGAGACGCGCCATGCAGGCTGTCTACGCCGTCGATGACAATGCGGTCGGTTCCGTGCCCCTGGATGCGGGCGCCCATTTTGTTGAGCAGTTCGGCCAGGTCGACGATTTCGGGTTCGCGTGCCGCGTTTTCCAGTATGGTCTGGCCCTCGGCAAGGGCGGCTGCCATCATCAGGTTTTCGGTGCCCGTCACGGTCACCATGTCGGTGAGTATGGACGCGCCCTTGAGCCGCTTGGCCGTGGCCACGACAAAACCGTGTTCGATCCGGATCTCGGCGCCCATGGCTTCCAGACCCTTGATGTGCTGGTCGACCGGGCGCTGGCCGATGGCGCAGCCGCCAGGCAGGCTGACACGGGCCTCGCCAAAGCGCGCCAGCAGCGGACCCAGCACCAGGATGGACGCCCGCATGGTCTTGACCAGTTCATAGGGCGCTTCCAGGCTGGTCACCTGCGCGGCGCTGAGCTGCAATTGGCCCGGCCCGCTGCGTTCGGACTGCACGCCAAGCTGGCTGAGCAGACGCAGGGTGGTGCCGATGTCTTTCAGACCGGGGACGTTTTCGAGGTAAATCGGATCAGCGGTGAGCAGACTTGCGCAGAGAATAGGCAGCGCCGCATTCTTGGCTCCCGAAATGGTAATTTCGCCATTCAGGCGATTGCCGCCGGTGATCAGCAGCTTATCCATTCGGGTTCGCCTGGTATTCGGCAGGCGTAAGCGTGCGCATCGACAGGGCGTGGATCTCGGCTTTCATGCGTTCGCCCAGCGCGGAATACACCAGTTGATGGCGTGCGATGAGGCGTTTGCCTTCAAACGAGGGGCTGACGATGAGCGCTTCGAAATGCGACCCGTCGCCCTGGACTTCCAGATGGTCACAGGGCAGGTTGTCGGCGATGTACTGACGTACTTGTTCTGGAGTAGGCAACATGGCGATTAAGTCCGAAGTTTATAGCCGCTGGCCAGCAGGCGCAGGGCAAAAAAGCAGAGCACGAAAAATACCGCGGCGACAACCGCCAGGCTATGCCAGGGCGATACGTCCGATACCGCGAAAAAACCGTAGCGAAATCCGTCTATCGTATAGAAAATAGGGTTCCAACGCGAGACGGCAAGCCAGAAAGGGGGCAGGCTATGTATGGAATAGAACACCCCCGACAGAAAGGTGGCCGGCATGATCAGGAAGTTCTGGAAGGCCGCCAACTGGTCGAACTTCTCCGACCACAGTCCGGCGATTACGCCCAGTGTACCCATGATGCCGCAGGAGAGCACGGCAAAGACCAGCACCCAAAGAACGTTTGAGACCGGCAAAGGTATGAAGAACAGTGCCACCAGCCAGACACAGGCACCCACGCACAGGCCGCGCACGGTGGCCGCAAGAATATACGCGGCGAAGATCTCGCGGTGCGACAGCGGCGGCAACAGGATGAACACCAGGTTGCCGGTAATACGGCTTTGTATGAGTGACGACGACGGGTTGGCAAACGCATTCTGCAGCATGCTCATCATCATCAGACCCGGAATGAGGAAGGATGTGTAAGGCACCGTGCCGAACACCTGCACCCGACCTTCGAGCACGTGCGCGAAAATCAGCAAGTACAGCAAGGCGGTGATGACCGGTGCTGCGATGGTTTGGAATCCCACTTTCCAGAAGCGGGTCAGTTCCTTGCGCAGCAAGGTGGGGAAACCCGAACCCATGTCGGTGCGCGGTTGAATCAGCGGAGATGAGCTCATGCCGTCACTCCAAGAAATTCGTCATCATTCATGATGCGCACAAAGGCATCTTCCAGATCGGTTCCGCCCACGCGCGCCAGGAGCGCGGCCGTAGTGTCCAGGGCCACCACCCGCCCGCCCTTGAGCATGGCAATGCGACCGCACAGGGCCTCGGCCTCTTCGAGGTAATGGGTGGTCAGCAAGATGGTATGGCCTTCCTTGTTAAGGCGGGCAATGAACTCCCAAAGCGTGCGGCGCAGGTCGACGTCGACCCCGGCGGTGGGCTCGTCAAGAATGATGACCGGCGGCCGGTGCACCAGCGCCTGAGCCACCAGCACACGACGCTTCATACCACCCGAAAGCGCCCGCATATTGACGTCGGCCTTGTCGGACAGGCCCAGGTTGCCCAGCACTTCGTCGATCCAGTCGTCGTTGTGGCGCAGGCCGAAGTAGCCTGATTGCAGCCGCAGCGATTCGCGTACGGTAAAAAAAGGGTCATAGACGATTTCCTGCGGCACCACGCCCAGCGAACGGCGTGATTGCTTGAAATCTGTGACGACATCGTGACCACAGACTTTGGCTGTGCCGGAGCTGGCCCTGGCCAGGCCGGCGAGGATGGAAATGAGCGTGGTCTTGCCGGCCCCATTGGGACCCAACAGTCCAAAGAATTCACCGTGTTCCACTGTGAGGCTGACATTGTCCAGAGCCCGGAGGCCACTGGCCTGGGGGCTCGACGATAGCCACTGCATCATGCTGCGCGGGCGGGCAGGATAAATCTTCGAAATATTTTCTAAAGTGAGGGCAGGCATGGCAATAAAAAAAGCTCGGCTCGTTATTAAGCCAAGCTGTGCATTATAGTAGGTCTGGCCGACAGGCCGGACCTCAGGTCAGCCTTTACTGGTTGCGCTCGTTCAGCGCCGTAATCAGGCTATCCACGCCATTTTGCGAAATCTGCTGGGAGAACTGATTGCGGTAGTTTTGGATGAGCCAGATGCCTTCGACATTCAGGTCGTAGATTTTCCAGCCCTGGGGCGTTCTTTCCAGACGATAGTCGATGCCTACCGATGGGCCATTGCCTTGCGACAAGGTGGAACGCACCACGAGGTCATCGGCATTGGCATCGCCGCGGAACGGCAACATCGAAAAAGATGACTTCTGGTCAACCTTGGTGAAGGCGCCGCTGTATGTGCGGATGAGCGTTCCCTTGAAGGCCTCGACAAGCTCGCGCTGCTGTTGCGGTGTGGCTGCGCGCCAATGGCGGCCTGCGGCGAGTCGCGTGGTTTTTTCGAGGTTGACGTAAGGCAGTACGTGATCGTTGATGACCTTGTTGATACGCGCCAGGTCGCCGGCTTTGACGGCATGGTCTTTCTTGACCGCGTTCAGAGCATTGTTGGCAACAGTTTGCACGAAGTCGCTGGGAGACTTGGTGGCGTCGACGGTGCCTTGGGCGTGGGCCGCGCCCCAGCCTGCAAAGACCAGGCCCAGCAAGCCGGCACCGAGTAGGTTACGGGCGTTGGCCAGTGAGAAAACCGAGGTAAAGAATGTGAACATATGCATCCTGGTTACTGTGCCGCCTTTTTGGCGGGGGCTTCGTCGTCCGAGTAATCGGGCAGGTCGGTGTCGTTGTAGTCAGGCAGGCCGTTTTCGCTATAGTCGGGCAGGCTGCTGCCGGCACGGCGGCTGTCCACCTGCGCCTTGCGGCGCTGGATGTATGCGTCGCGGATGAAGCTGTAGCGGTCCAGCGCAACGTCATTGACCAGGCGGTCGGCATCCAGCAGACTGGCACGCGTGTCGACGGCGTACAACGCAATAATGGAATTGCGCAGCGGGATATTGTCGATTTCGAACACGGGTGTAATGGGCGAAACGCCTGCGGCCATGGTGCCCACGGTACCGGCGCCATCGCGTAGCGAACTGGATCCGAGGAAAGGCAATACGACATAGGGACCCGATCCCAGGCCCCATACGCCCAGCGTGACACCGAAGTCGTTCTGGATGCGCTTGGAGCCGTTCATGGACGCGACGTCGATACAGCCGCCCAGCCCCATGGTGGTATTGAACAGCACGCGCCCCAGCGTATTGATGAAGTCGTGGCCGCGGGCTTGCAGGAAGCTGTTCGCGGCAGACCAGACATCAGCCACATTGTTGAATATATTGTGGATGCACGTTTGCACGGGCTGCGGCGTAATGGTGTCGTAGCCGACGGCGATGGGCTTGAGCAGGGCACGATCAACGGTATCGTTGAATGTGTACATACTGCGGTTATAGCTTTCCCATGGGTCATCGGGAGTGGGGTCGTTGACCGTGGCACAGCCCGCCGCAAGCGCCGTGGCGCCCAGCAAGGCAGTCATCTGGATCAGGCGGCGGCCTTGGCTTGTGGCCGGGGGGATAAAGGGAGTCATGTTATTCGCGGTTGTTTTAAGCACCCGTGATTGTAATCGGCCGTGTCCGGGTTTAGGGTTTTGTTGGCGTTTCATTACTGGATTCCCCAGGCTGGGCGGCATCTGCTGCGCCATTGTTGTGCTGGCCCGACACCGGCGGCGAAATGGGTGCTTCCGGCGCCGTCGACGTTCCTTGCTTGTCGGCCGAGCTATACAGGAATTTGCTGATCAGTTCTTCGAGGACAACCGCGCTTTGCGTGTACTGGATCTCGCTGCTGTCTTCCAGCATTTTATCCTCGCCGCCAGGCGTCAGGCCAATGTACTGTTCTCCCAGCAAGCCGGAAGTAAGAATGGAAGCGGAGGAGTCGCTGGGGAATGCGTATTTCTCTTCCAGTGCCAGTGTGGCCACTGCCTGGTAGCGTTCGTTGTCGAATCCTATGCTGGCGACCCGACCGACCACCACCCCGCTGCTTTTCACGGGCGCACGTACCTTCAGCCCGCCGAGATTATCGAAATGGGCTTGCACCGTATAAGTCGAAGCCAGCGAAAAGGAATTCATATTGCCTGCCTGCAAGGCCAGGAATACCAGGGCGATGCCGCCCAGAAGTACGAACAGGCCTACCCAGAAGTCGGTTTTTTCACGCGTCATGATTGATCCGTCTATATCGTTAATTGCTGAACATCAGCGCGGTAAGTACAAAGTCGAGTCCCAACACCACCAGGGAGCCGGCGACCACGGTGCGCGTGGTCGCGCGGGACACGCCCTCTGGCGTGGCCTTGGCCGTCCAGCCGGCGTGCAGGGCAATGAGTGTGACGGCTATGCCGAACACCACACTTTTGACGACGCCGTTGAGCACATCCTTGAAGACATCGACCCCGCCTTGCATTTGCGACCAGAAAACGCCTGGATCAATGCCGATGAGCACGACGCCCACGATCCATCCGCCCAAAATGCCGACCATGGAAAAAACGGCCGCCAGAATGGGCATGGCGACAACGCCACCCCAGAAGCGGGGAACCAGCACGCGTCGTATGGGGTCGACGGCCATCACTTCCATGGCTGCCAGCTGTTCGCCGGCTTTCATCAGGCCGATTTCGGCGGTCAGCGACGTGCCTGCCCGCCCCGCAAAGAGCAGAGCGGTGACGACAGGACCCAGTTCCCGGGTCAGCGACAGCGCCACCAGCAAGCCCAATGCCTCTTCAGAGCCGTAGCGGGTGAGTGTGTAATACCCTTGCAGGCCCAGTACAAAGCCCACGAAAAGTCCCGATACCGCAATAATAAGTAGGGAATAGTTGCCAATGAAGTGTATTTGCTGGGAAACCAGGCCCGGGCGTTTCAATGCGCTGCCACTGCGCGCCAGAATGGCGCCGGCCAGGCGCATGAAGGCGCCCAGCCCATTGATGCTTTGGCGTACCTTTGTTCCCAGGCGGGTGATCGATTGAACAGGACTGGTCATGAGCGGCCTGTATGTTGATCCAGCCATTTGGTAAAGGCCGGTGTAGCGGGGTAGTGGAAAGCAATCGGCCCGTCGGGCTCGCCCTTCAAGAACTGGCGCACGAAAGGGTCTTGCGACGCGGAGAGCTCTTCGGGCGTTCCGCCGGCAATAAGCTTGCCTTGACCGACCATATAGACGTGATCCGCGATCAGGAAAGATTCAGCGACGTCGTGGGTAATGAGAATGGAAGCACAGTTCAGCCTGTCGGTCATTCCGCGTATCAGTTGCGCCGTGACGCCCAGTGATATGGGGTCCAGGCCGGCAAACGGCTCGTCGTACAGGATCAGTTCCGGTTCCAGGACAATCGCTCTGGCCAGGGCGACCCGGCGCGCCATGCCACCTGAGATTTCTGAAATGCGCAGGTGAGCCGCCGTGCGCAGGCCGACCGCATCGAGCTTATCGAGCACGCAATCGGTGATCTGGCTTTCGGAAATCTGGGTATGTTCGCGCAAGGGAAACGCCACGTTTTCGAAGACGTTCAGGTCGGTGAACAGGGCACCCTGCTGGAACAGCACGCCCATGCGCTGGCGAAGTGCTCGCAGGCTTTCGTCGCGCTCCTGGGCGATATCCTTGCCAAACACCGTGATCGTGCCTTCCTTGGCTGTGATTTGGCCCGTGGCGGCGCGCAGCAACGTAGTCTTCCCGGAACCCGATCCACCCATCATGGCCACGACCTGACCCTTGCGGACTTCGATGTCGATGCCTTGCAGCACCGTGAAGTCGCCGTAGCCTAGTGCGACATTGGAAAACTTGACGATCGGGTCGGCGGAGAGTGGTGGATTCATAGAGTCGGAGCCTGGCGAATAGCCTTGCATTGTATCCTCTCGCCGGACACGCCCGTGGTGCAGGAGAATAATAGCTAGCGCGGCAAGGTGCTGGCTCCCATCAGATATTCATCGACCGACCTGGCGCACTGGCGGCCCTCGCGTATGGCCCAGACCACCAGCGACTGGCCACGGCGCATGTCGCCCGCGGCAAATACCTTGTCGACATTAGTGATGTAGTCGTCGGTATTGGCGCGTGCGTTGCCGCGCGCATCCAGGTCGACGCCGAAGGCATCCAGCACGTTTTTCACCGGCGACACGAAACCCATGGCAAGCAGAACGAGGTCGGCAGGCAGTTCGAACTGCGAGCCTTCCATTTCGCGCATCTTCATCTGCCCAGTGGCTTTGTCCTTGAACCATTCCACGCGCGCGGCCACGAGCTTTTCGACCTTGCCGTTCTTGCCTTCGAACGATTTGGTGCCGATTGCCCAGTCGCGCTGGCAGCCTTCTTCGTGCGAGGACGAGGACCGCAGCTTGGCCGGCCAGTAAGGCCAGGTCAGTGCCTTGTCTTCTGTTTCGGGCAGCTTGGGCATCAGTTCAAATTGCGTGACCGAGGCGGCCCCCTGGCGATTGCTGGTGCCCACGCAATCCGAACCGGTATCGCCGCCGCCGATGACAATAACGTGCTTGTCTTTGGCAGTGATCTGCTTGCTGACACGGTCGCCGTTGCAGGCCTTGTTCTGCTGTCGCAGGAAGTCCATGGCGAAATGCACACCGCGCAGCTCACGGCCCGGCACGGGAAGGTCGCGCGGATTCTCGGCGCCGCCGGTCAGCACGACCGCGTCGAATTCGGTCTGCAACGATTCGGGCGTACGGGCGTTCAGACCCTCTTCGGCGTGCTCGGGCGCGCCCACATAGGTCGATGGAGAGAATTCGACGCCCTCGGCTTCCATCTGGCGCAAGCGGCGGTCGATATGCGACTTTTCCAGCTTGAAGTCGGGGATGCCATAGCGCAACAAGCCGCCGATGCGATTGCTTTTTTCGAAGACTGTCACCGAATGCCCGGCGCGCGCCAGTTGCTGTGCACACGCCAGGCCGGCCGGGCCGGAACCCACGACGGCCACTCGCTTGCCAGTCTTGCGTGCCGGGGGTTGGGGGAGAACCCAGCCTTCCTGCCAGCCGTGATCGATGATCGCGTGCTCTATGGACTTGATCCCCACCGCTTCGCTATTGATATTCAGCGTACAGGCGGCTTCACAGGGAGCGGGGCACACACGGCCGGTGAACTCGGGGAAGTTGTTGGTCGAATGCAGCACGTCGAGCGCGCTGTGCCAATCCTGGCGGTAAACCAGGTCGTTCCAGTCGGGGATGATGTTGTTGACCGGGCAGCCGCTGGTGCAAAACGGAATGCCGCAGTCCATGCAGCGTGCACCCTGCTGCCTGGCTTCTTCGGTGGTCAGGGTGTGAACGAATTCATTCCAGTGATTCAGCCGCTTCAACGGTGCTTCGTAGGTCTCTTTGACACGCTGGAATTCAAGAAAGCCGGTAACTTTGCCCATGTCTTTTCCTCAGGCAGCAATTTGTTGTAGATTGACCGCGCGCCAAAGCTCGCCCAGGGCGCGACGGTATTCGATGGGCATGACTTTGACGAATGACTGGCGGGCGCGATCCCAGTCGCCCAGCACGTCACGCGAGCGGAAGCTGCCGGTATGGCGGTAGTGGTTCTCGATCAATTGACGCAGAATGGTCTCGTCGGTCTCACGCTCGCCGCCACGCACAGCACTGTGCCAGGTTTCCAGCTGGCCCAGCTTGCTCTGCTCGGCATGCGACGTCAGGCGCTCGAGCTCAACCATGCTCAGGTTGCAGCGATGGCGGAAACTGTTGTCCGGATCCCAGACATAGGCCACGCCGCCGGACATGCCCGCCGCGAAGTTGCGACCGGTTTCACCCAACACCACGACCGTGCCGCCTGTCATGTATTCACAACCATGGTCGCCGGTGCCTTCCACGACCGTGGCGGCGCCGGAATTGCGCACGGCGAAGCGTTCGCCGGCCACGCCGTTGAAGTAGGCTTCGCCGGCCAGGGCCCCGTACAGGACAGTGTTGCCCGCAATGATATGGTCCGGCCCGAAGCCGCGGAAGTCGTTGGGCGAGCGCACGATGATGCGTCCGCCCGACAAGCCCTTGCCCACGTAGTCGTTGGCTTCGCCCACCAGGTCCAGGGTGATGCCGTGGGCCAGGAAGGCGCCAAAGCTTTGTCCGGCAGACCCATTGCACTGGATATGTATGGTGTCGTCGGGCAGGCCTTCATGGCCGTAGCGCGAAGCGACGACCCCGGACAGCATGGCGCCGATGGTGCGGTTGCGATTGCGCACGGGTGTGATGAAAGAAACTTTTTCGCCGCGCTCGATGGCCGCCTTGCTGCGTTCGATCAGCTGATGGTCCAGGGCATGGTCCAACGCATGGTCCTGTTCGCTGGTCTGATACAGCGCGGTCGTGGTGGGAACCGCATGGAACACGCGGCTGAAGTCCAGTCCTTTCGCCTTCCAGTGATCGATGCCGGGACGGGTATCAAGCAAATCGACCCGGCCTACCATTTCGTCGAAGCGGCGTATGCCTAGCTGCGCCATGATTTCACGTACTTCTTCGGCGACAAAGAAGAAGAAGTTGACCACATGCTCCGGCTTGCCCTGGAACTTCTTGCGCAGTATGGGGTCCTGGGTGGCAACGCCCACCGGGCAGGTATTCAGGTGGCATTTGCGCATCATGATGCAGCCTTCCACCACCAGTGGCGCGGTGGCAAAGCCGAATTCATCGGCGCCCAGCAAGGCGCCAATGGCCACATCGCGGCCGGTCTTCATCTGTCCGTCGGCCTGCACGCGAATCCGATTGCGCAGGTTGTTCAAAATCAGCGTCTGCTGTGTCTCAGCCAGCCCCAGTTCCCAGGGGGTTCCGGCATGCTTGATGGACGAGACGGGCGAAGCGCCTGTGCCGCCATCGTGGCCGGCAATCACCACGTGATCGGCCTTGGCTTTGGCCACGCCCGTGGCCACCGTGCCCACGCCCACTTCCGACACCAGCTTCACGGAAATCGATGCCCTGGGATTCACATTTTTCAGGTCATGAATAAGTTGCGCCAGGTCTTCGATGGAATAAATGTCGTGGTGGGGCGGGGGCGAAATCAAGCCCACGCCAGGCACGGAATACCGCAGCTTGGCAATGTATTCGGTGACCTTATGACCTGGCAGCTGGCCGCCTTCGCCAGGCTTGGCGCCCTGTGCCATCTTTATCTGGATCTGGTCGGCGCTTGAGAGGTATTCGGCCGAGACGCCGAAACGGCCCGATGCCACCTGTTTGATGCGCGAACGCAAGGAGTCGCCGGCAAGCAGCGGCACGTCGGCCTCGATGCGGTCCGAACCCAGGAAGGAAGCCAGCGTGTCGCCCTTTTTGACGGTGCTCTTGCCGGCACGCATTTCGGCCCGGTAGCGCAATTCATCTTCGCCGCCCTCGCCGGTATTGGATTTTCCACCGATACGATTCATGGCAACGGCCAGCACCGTATGCGCTTCGGTCGAAATTGAACCCAGCGACATGGCGCCCGTTGCGAAACGCTTGACGATTTCCTTGGCGGGTTCCACTTCGCTGAGCGGAATCGCGCGGGCGGGATCCACCTTGAATTCGAACAGGCCACGCAGCGTCATATGGCGGCGCGACTGATTGTTGATGAGCTGGGCGTATTCCTTGTACGTGCTGTAGTTGTTGGCACGCGCGGCATGCTGCAGCTTGGCGATGGAGTCGGGCGACCACATATGTTCTTCGCCGCGTACGCGCCAGGCGTACTCGCCACCGGCATCCAGTGCATTGCTCAGTACGGGATCGGCGCTGAAAGCGGCCCGATGCACGCGCAGCGCTTCTTCGGCCACTTCGAATATGCCTATGCCCTGGATGGTGCTGGGCGTGCCGGTGAAATACTTGCCGATGAGGCTGCTGTTCAGGCCCACCGCTTCGAAGATCTGGGCGCCGGTGTAGGACATGTAGGTCGAGATGCCCATCTTGGACATTACCTTGTTCAGGCCTTTGCCGATTGCCTTGATGTAGTTTTTGGTCGCCACCTCAGGGTGGTCCATGGCGGCCAGCGATTCCAACGCCAGATAGGGATGGATGGCTTCGGCGCCGTAGCCGCCCAGCAAGGCGAAGTGATGCACTTCGCGGGCCGAACCGGTCTCCACCACCAGTCCGGTCTTGGTGCGCAGGCCGGCGCGTATCAGATGCAGGTGGATGGCCGATGTGGCCAGCAATGCCGGAATGGCGACGCGTTCGCTATCGATGTTGCGGTCGCTGATCAGCAGGATGTTGTAGCCGCTGAGCACGGCGTCGGCTGCGTTCGAACACAGCGAGGCAATACAGGCCTCAATGCCGTCGGGACCCCATTCGGTGGGGTAGGTGATGTCCAGCTCGACGCTGCGGAATTTGTTCGAGGTGATCTTTTCGATATTGCGGATCTGGGCCATGGCCGCGCTGTCCAGCACCGGCTGGGTCACTTCAAGGCGCAACGGCGGGTTGACGTTGTTGATATCCAGCAGATTGGGCTTGGGTCCAATAAAGGACACCAGCGACATTACCAGTTGTTCGCGTATAGGGTCGATAGGCGGGTTGGTGACTTGCGCGAACAATTGGCGGAAGTAGTTGTAGAAAGGCTTGGCGCGGTCGGACAGCACTGCCAGCGGCGTATCGTTGCCCATGGAACCCATGGCTTCCTCGCCAGTAAGGGCCATGGGCTGCAGAATGAACTTGTAGTCTTCCTGGGTCCAGCCGAATGCCTGCTGGCGGTCCAGCAGGGACGCCACCTTGGGTGACGTGGTCGCGTCCGCGCTCTGGGCGGGCAGCGACTCCAGCTTCAGGCGCAGGCGTTCGATCCATTGCCGGTACGGCCGGGTATTGGCCAGTTGCGACTTGATTTCCGAATCGTCGATGATGCGGCCTTGCTGCAAATCGATCAGGAACATTTTGCCGGGTTGGAGGCGCCATTTCTTGATGATGCGATGCTCGGGGATCGGCAGCGTGCCGGCCTCGGACGCCATGATGACCATGTCGTCGTCGGTGATCAAATACCGCGCCGGGCGCAGACCGTTGCGGTCCAGCGTAGCGCCGATCTGGCGTCCATCGGTGAATGCCACGGCGGCGGGGCCGTCCCAGGGCTCCATCATCGCGGCATGGTATTCATAGAATGCACGGCGGTTTTCGTCCATGCCGGTATGCTGTTCCCAGGCTTCCGGGATCATCATCATCATGGCGTGCGCCAGCGAATAGCCGGACATCACCAGCAATTCCAGGCAGTTGTCGAACGTGGCGGTGTCGGACTGGCCTTCGTAGACGATGGGATAGAGCTTGGGCAGATCGTCGCCCAGCACGGCCGACTGCATGACGCCTTCGCGGGCGCGCAACCAGTTGAAGTTCCCCTTCACGGTATTGATTTCGCCATTGTGCGCGATCATGCGATAAGGGTGGGCCAAAGGCCAGGCAGGAAAGGTGTTGGTCGAGAAACGCTGATGCACCATCGCCAGCGCCGATACGGCCCGTGTGTCGGCCAGGTCGCGGTAGTAGCTGCCGACCTGGTTGGCCAGCAACAGACCCTTGTAGACCACGGTACGCACCGAGATCGAAGGCACGAAATATTCCTGGCCGTGCGCGAGCCGCATATGTTGGATGGCATGGCTGGCCGTCTTGCGTATGACGTAGAGTTTTCGCTCCAGCGCGTCGGGCACCATGATGTCGTTGCCGCGTCCGATGAACAACTGGCGTATCACCGGTTCACAGGAGCGCACGGTCGGCGACATCGGCATATCGCGGTCCACCGGCACATCGCGCCAGCCCAATACCACCTGGCCCTCGTCGCGCACGGCGCGCTCGAGTTCCTGGGCACAGGCCAGCCGGGAAGCCATTTCCTTGGGCAGGAATACCATGGCCACGCCGTATTCATCTGGCGGTGGCAATTCAACGCCCTGCGCGGCCATTTCTTCGCGGTACAGGGCGTCGGGTATCTGTATCAGTATGCCCGCGCCATCCCCCATGAGTTCATCGGCGCCCACCGCACCGCGATGGTCCAGGTTCTCGAGAATCTTGAGTCCCTGCTGGATGATGGAGTGGCTTTTTTTGCCCTTGATATGCGCCACGAAACCGACGCCACAGGCATCGTGTTCATTGGCTGGGCTATACAGGCCCTGGGCCGTGGGAGCCAGGCCAGACACTTTCAAGGGCGCCGGCGTGGCGGGAATCACGGCAGGTTTGCGGCCAGGCCTCGGGTTGGCGGCGGACACGTCGGACGTGCCGGCGGAAGTGGGCGTGGCGCTTGAAATTTTGGACATAGAAGGACTCGCAGGTCGATTGGCACCGTTAAGCTATCGCGACAGGTTTTCAGGACCAAGTCTGGGCGCAGCATGGGTTTGGTGCAGTGCAGTAGACGAAAGATACTGCTGGCGTAACGATATTACAAGCGCAATAAATAGGGTGCGTCCCCATTTAGGAGTTCATCGATATTTCTCGTAACTAAGTGGGGACACATCTAAACGATTGAAAAATAACATTTAATAAACACGATATGGCGTTACGCGTTTCATGTTGCACCAGGATTTGCACCATTCAGGAGCAAAAAAATTTTGATTTGAGGCAGAGAAAAATTCGCTACAGGACAGGCGATTTTACGGTGCGAGGCCTGCCGCGGGCTGCCGGTGTGAGACGTCGGGTGCCCATCGTGGACAGCTTCCCGACAAATGCCGTGTCGCCCAGCACCCATTGTCCGAACAGCGCTTTTTCGATGCGTTGCGTCTGTGCCGCCGTCAAGCCATTATGTATGCGCTCCCGATAACTGGCCTCGCGCGCGAAGGGCGTATTGCCGTCCTGCCAGTAGTCCACGTGGTCGCTGAGCAGCGTGCGGCCAATGGCTGCGGTGCCCCACGGCGAGCTTTTCAGCGACCCTGCCGGGAAACCCATAGGAGAGCCCGGTTCGGTGCCGGCATGCACGCCGGTGTGAGCAGCGGCTGACGACCACGGCCAGCTCTCGGCGCGGTCCACATAGTGCTGTTGCACGGGAAGCGACTCCAGCCACACCAGGGCCGGCAGCACCCAGGCACCGGGCTCGACCAGTGTGCTGCGATACCGGCCCGTGAAAACCCGCCCACGCCGCATATGCATGGCCAGGCGCCTACCCAGCGACTGCATCAGCCGGGACAGGCCTTGCGCATCGGGTGGGGTCGCCAGCAAGGTGATGCGATCGTTCAGCAACAACCAGCCATGCACGGCCACCTTGTATTCGCGGGCGTCGTGCAGCAGCCATTCCAGCAGCCGGTCCAGTTCGTCCGACGGGGTGGGGTCGGATACAGCGGCAAGGGGGCGTGCAAATTCAGCCTGTACGAGCTGGGGAACCTGCGGGGCGTAAAGGCGAGGCAGTCGGGCCATGGGGAATGAGGGCTTCAAGTGGTATTTGGCACTATTCTACGGGTAGCCCGCTGTTTGCCGTTTCGAGTACATTTGTCGGATACAGCTGTTTCCTTTGGAGGTATGTCTATGCAGTCAGGTCAATCCGGTCAGCAAGCGGCTCAAACCGCCCGTTTCCATGTGCGCAAGGTGGCGGTGTGCGGCGCCGGCGTCATGGGCGCTCAAATTGCGGCCCACTGTGTGAATGCCGGCGTGCCCGTCGTGCTTTTCGATTTGCCCGCCAAAGAAGGCGACAAGAACGGCATAGCGAAGCGCGCCATTGCACAGCTCGCAAAGCTCAGTCCGGCACCCTTGGGAACCCCGGCGCTCGCCAACCTGATCGTCCCCGCCAACTACGACGACGACCTGCACCGCCTGGGCGAATGCGACCTGGTGATCGAGGCCATTGCCGAACGGATGGACTGGAAACGCGATTTATATCAAAAGCTGGCACCCGCCATCAAGCACGATGCCATCATAGCCAGCAACACCTCCGGCCTGTCCATTACGCAGCTTGGGGCGGCGTTGCCCGAGTCCCTGCGGCATCGATTCTGCGGCGTGCATTTCTTCAATCCGCCCCGCTACATGCCACTGGTCGAGCTCATTCCCACGGCCGACACTGAACCGGCTTTGCTGGATTTGCTGGAAACCTTCCTGGTGTCGCAGTTGGGCAAGGGCGTCGTTCGCGCCAAAGACACCCCCAACTTCATTGGCAATCGCATTGGCGTTTTCGGGATCCTGTCGGTATTCGCACAGTCCGACAAGTTCGGATTGCCGTATGAACTGGTCGATGAACTGACCGGCACACGGTTGGACCGCGCAAAGTCCGGCACCTTCCGCACTGCCGACGTGGTTGGCCTGGACACCCTGGCCCATGTCATACGCACCATGCAGGACCAGTTGCCGCAAGATCCGTTTCACGGCCATTTCGGTGTGCCGCCAGTCGTGGAGGGGCTCATACAGCAAGGCGCCCTGGGCCAGAAAGCCGGCGCGGGGTTCTACCGCAAGGAAGGCAAGGCCATACTGCGCCTGGATCCCGCCAGGAAGGAGTACGTGCCCGCCGATGCCAAAATAGATGAATCCGTCGCGGCAATCCTGGCCGAACGCGATCCCGCCAAGAAGCTGCGCGCCTTGCATGATTCCGAACATCCACAGGCCCAGTTCCTGTGGGCGGTGTTGCGCGACAGCTTCCATTACAGTGCCGTACACCTGGAAGCCATTGCCGATACGGCGCGCCAGGTCGACCTGGCCATGAAGTGGGGCTTCGGCCATGCGCAGGGTCCCTTCGAGATCTGGCAGTCGGCCGGCTGGCGCGATGTGGCAGGCTGGATACAGCAAGACATCGACGCCGGTAAAACCTTGTCCCCGGCGCCGCTGCCGCAATGGGCCCTGCGCGGCCCCGTCTGGGAAGCGCAGGGCGTGCATACGCCTGCCGGTTCCTGGAATCCGCGCGACAAGCGCTACGAAGGCCGCAGCACCTTGCCTGTCTACCAGCGGCAGATCGGCGCACCGCGTCTTGCGGGCGAGGCCCAGGGCCTGGACGCGACAGTGGTTTACGAAAACGAAGCCATACGGTGCTGGACCCTGCCTGCGCCACATCCCCGGGATGTGTTGATCGTGTCATTCAAGACCAAGATGCACACCCTGAGCCCCGGTGTGGTGCGCGGGATCGTGCACGCGGTCGACCTGGCCGAAGCGTCCTACAAAGCCCTGGTCATCGGTCAGCTGGACGATCCCTTTTCCGCGGGCGCCGACTTGAAAGCCATGCTTCCCGCGTTCATGGAAGGCGGTGCGGCCGCCGTGGAGCCGATAGAACGTGAGATGCAGGACATGGTCTTGCGGCTGCGCTATGCGCAGGTGCCGGTGGTGGCGGCGCTGGCCGGCCTCGCATTGGGCGGCGGCTGCGAATTGGCGGTCCATTGTGCGCAACGGGTCGCGCATTTCGAAACCTATATTGGCCTCGTCGAGGTCGGCATAGGCCTGGTCCCGGGCGCCGGCGGCCTAGCCTATTGCGCACGGCGAGCCGCCGAGCTGCAAGCCGAGGCCGCGCCGGATGCGCCCCTGCTGGCCTTCGTCAAGAAGTTTGCCCTGGCGGTGGCCAGCGCCCAGGTGTCCAAATCTGCGCCGGACGCGCAAAGCATGGGCTATCTGCGCGGCTCGGACCCTATCGTCATGAACCGCCACGAACTGCTGTATGTGGCTGTGCGCCAGGCCCAGGCGCTGGCCGAAGCGGGATGGCGCCCGCCCTTGCCGTCGCGGTTTCCGGTTGCCGGCAGGGACGGTATCGCCACGCTCAAGGCGCAGCTGCTCAACATGAAGGTGGGCGGCTTTATTTCCGAGCACGATTTCGTGGTGGCCGAGAAAGTTGCCCACGTGCTTTGCGGCGGCGACCTCGACCCAGGCTCGCTGGTGGATGAAGCCTGGATGCTCAAACGTGAGCGCGAGGCTTTCCTGGAATTGCTGGTCCAGCCCAAGACGCAAGAGCGTATCGCGGGCATTCTGGAAACCGGCAAACCGGTCCGTAACTGATAGCCAAGACCACAACGGAGTCATGCATGACCACATTGCAACAAGCCTACATCGTCGCGGCAACACGCAGTCCTATTGGCAAGGCGCCGCGGGGCATTTTTTCGCATACCCGTCCAGACGAGCTGCTGGCAACCGTCATCAAAGGCCTGCTGGCACAGGTGCCCGACCTGGATCCGGCGGCCATTGAAGACGCCATTGTGGGCTGCGCCATCCCGGAGGGACCGCAAGGTCTGAACGTGGCGCGCATTGGCGCTTTGCTCGCCGGCCTGCCTTCGTCGGTGGCCGGCGTGACCGTCAATCGCTTCTGCGCATCCGGCCTGACTGCCATCGCCATGGCTGCCGACCGCATACGCGTGGGCGAGGCCGACATCATCATCGCGGCCGGCACCGAATCCATGAGCCTGGTTCCCACCATGGGTGTCAGCACCTCGTTCAGCCCGCGTATTTTTTCCGATGACGAGAACCTGGGCATTGCCTACGGCATGGGCCTGACGGCGGAGCAGGTTGCCACACGCTGGAAAGTCTCGCGCGAAGACCAGGATGCCTTTGCCCTGCAATCCAACCAGCGCGCCATCGCTGGCCAGCAAGCGGGCGAGTTCGCCGACGAAATATTGCCCATTGATGTCATGAGCCGAACGCCTGACCTTGCTACCGGCGAAATCGTGATCAGTCATAAAACAGTCATGCTGGACGAAGGCCCCCGGGCGGATACCAGCATGCAGGCTCTGGCAAAGCTGCGCCCGGCGTTCGCCGCCCGCGGCAGCGTCACAGCGGGCAACAGCTCACAGATTTCCGACGGCGCGGGCGCCTTGCTGGTCGTATCGGAGCGCGCGCTGAAGGCCCACAACCTCACGCCCCTGGCGCGATTCGTGTCCTTCGCCGTAAAAGGCGTGCCGCCTGAAATCATGGGCATCGGGCCCAAGGAAGCCATCCCTCATGCCTTGAAGCTGGCAGGCCTGCGCCTCGATCAAATCGGCTGGATAGAGCTGAATGAGGCATTTGCCGCGCAATCGCTGGCGGTCATACGCGACCTGGGCCTGAACCCGGACATCGTCAACCCCTTGGGCGGCGCCATTGCGCTGGGTCATCCGCTGGGCGCCACAGGCGCCATACGGGCGGCGACCGTGGTGCATGGATTGCGCCGGCGCAGCCTGGACTACGGCATGCTGACCATGTGCGTAGGCACCGGCATGGGAGCGGCAGGGATCTTTCAGCGCGTCTAAAACTGATATGCTAGCCACCAATACGACTTCTTCAATCCCCCAATGAATCCTGTCAAGATGCAGTTGCTGTTGATCGGCACCATGGCTATTTGGGGGTTGAACATTTCGGCGGTCAAGGTTTTAACCGGCTATCTCGATCCTTTGATCGTCGCCTGCCTGCGCATGGTCCTGGCGGCGATCGTCATCAATCTCACGCTGGCCTGGTCGCGCCGGCCAGTGCGCCTGCTGGCCATCACGGCAGGGCAATGGCTGCGCTTCATTGCTTGCGGTTTCCTCATGGTCTACGTCAACCAGATCCTGTTTACCACCGGCATGCAGACGGCCAGCGCCACCAATTCATCATTGATCATGGCGCTCAGCCCTTTGGTGGCTTCCATACTGGCCGCCCTGGTCTTTCGCGAACCGTTGACGGGAGTGCGGTTCCTGGGCATTGTCCTGGGTTTCGGCGGCGTATTCACCGTGGTGTTCAGCAACTCGAACGCCGCGCTGGCAGGCGCCAACTGGGGCGACGCGCAAATATTCGCGGCCATGTTCACCTTCGTGGTGGGCGGCATGCTGATCCAGAACCTGGCACGACACTTCAATGCCCTGGTGATCAGCACCTTCATCTACACCATAGGCGCTGTGCTGCTCAGCGTGCACCTGTACTTCAGCAAAACGGTTGAATTCAGCCTGGAGGCCGTTCTGCTTCCGGGCTTGTGGCCATTGGCTTTGCTGGTGTTCACCGGCATCGTGGCCACAGCCATCTGCAATATGCTGTGGAATCGCGCCATTGCGGAACTGGGCGTGGCCCGGACATCGGTGTTTCAGTACTGGATCCCGGTCTTCGGCGTTGGGTTCGCCATGCTGTTGCTGGGCGAACCATTCACGCTCTGGCATCTGATAGGCGTGGCCGGGATCTTGTTGGGCACCTATCTGGGCACTCGGCGTCCTAAGGTGGTGGCAGTCTGAGGCGTGTACCGGGCGTATCTGGCCACACATGAATACCGGAACGACGGGTGCTCATATTCAGACTTTGATGTAGGTATTCAGCCGTTGGGCCGCGTTGCGTAAATGGTTTTCCGCAGCCGATGAGGCGGCTGCAGGGTCGCGGGCTTCTATAGCCTGGACGATGGCCATATGCTCTTGCTGTACGGCTTTCACCAGATTGTGATGGTAGGTGGCGGTATTGCTGCGCGCCTGCCGGATCAACCGCCTGACGTATTGCTCCAGGTATTCATTCAGGGTGATGAAGTGAGGATTGTGGGTGGCATCCACAATGGCCTGGTGAAAAGCGAAATCTTCCTCGTCACCGAGCCGCTCGTCGGCAATGGCGTACTCCATGCCGATCAGCGCCCGCTTAATGCGCTTGAGGTCATCAGGCGTGTGATGCAAGGCGGCATACCGGGCGGCACCGCCTTCGATGGTGACAAGCAGCTCTATGATCTGCGCGATGTTCCGGGTGTCGCCCAGCGAAGGCGTTTGCAACCTGAACGATTGGCGGTTTCCTCGTTCATTGACGAAGACCCCGCGGCCCTGCTGCGAGCTGACCAGGCCTTCGGATTTCAGTTGAGAAACCGCTTCGCGCACGACGGAACGGCTAACCGAAAACTGTTCGCAAAGTTGTTTTTCGCTGGGCAGCTTATCGCCAGGCTGCAGGCGCTTTTGCGCTATTTCCTCGGTCAGCCATTGTGCGACCAGGTGAGTCAGCGATTCATTGCGCGGTAGAGTGGTTGGAGCGTTCATGCTGTTGATTGCGTCAATATGTTGGGAGTTGAACCGTCTTCTTTTCAAAAGAAATCATTTTTTGCCTTGCCTGGGGTTTACACCGATGTCTGCTTTACTTTATTGACACCACTTTTTTGCCTAAGTAGAATTTGCTGCCAACCTGTCTGATAAGTTTTAAATGTTATCAGACAAGTTGTAAAAAAAATAGAAGGGGAACGAATCTCGCAGTTCTTCGAAACAACTAAAGGAGATGGTGGAGTGACTAAGACAAAACTTGCCTTGATGCTATCGGCGTGCGGATTCGTTGCTGCGAATTCGGTTAACGCCGCCCCTCTTAAAGTGGCATTGGTTGAAACCTTGTCGGGGCCGCAGGCCTCAACCGGTCTGATGTATCGTGCAGCAGCAAAGTATCAGTTTGATCGGATCAATGAAGCGGGCGGATGGAATGGCGAAGCAATACAGGTCGCCGAGTACGACAACCAGGGCGGACCCGCCGGCGCATCGGACAAGGTCAAGGCGGCCATTGCGGATGGCGCACGCATCATCATCCAGGGCTCTTCGTCTGCCGTATCCGGCCAGATCACCGAAGATGTGCGCAAATACAATATACGCAACCCCGGTAAGGAAGTCCTGTTCATGAATATGGGGGGCGAGGCGCTGGAACTGACTGGCGAGAAATGCCACTTCTATCATTTCCGTTTCACCACCAATGCGCCGATTCGCGTCAAGGCTTTGGTGGATGCGATGAAGGCCAACAATGAACTGGGTACGAAGATCTATTCCATGAATCAAAATTATTCATGGGGCGCCGATATGCAGAAATCCATCCAGGCATTCGCGGACCAAGGAGGCTACAAGGTCGTCGAAAGCACCTTGCACGACGTCAACAAAATCCAGGACTTTTCGCCCTACGTCAGCAAGATAAAAGCCAGCGGGGCCGAGACGGTCTTGACGGGCAACTGGTCCAACGATTTGCTGTTGCTCATGAAGGCGACGCGGGCGGCTGGCCTGAAAGTACGATTTGGTACGGTCTTTCTTGACCAGGTCGGCAACCTGGCAAACGCGGGCGACACCGCGCTGGGGCATTACATTGCCCATGCCTACAACATATCCGCCGATTCCAATACTGAACGCTTCGGGGAGGAGTACAAAGCCAAGACGGGCCATTACCCTACCTTCATCGAACCGCAAACCGTATTTGGCGTCCAAATGCTCAACGAAGCCTTGAAGGCTACCAAGCCGGCTAATGGCGAGATCAATATCGAAGCGCTCGCCCAGAACCTCGAAAAAGTCCAAATCAACACGCCCATGGGTCCGACCAGCATACGTGCCGCCGACCATCAAGTGATGTTGCCCATCATCGTATCCAAGGTCTCCCGCGATGCCAAATACAAAGCGGACGGCACTGATATGGGGTTCGAGGTTGTCAAACGTTTCACTGCCGAGGAAGCGGTGAATCCGGTCGAAGCGACGTGCAAAATGAAGCGCCCTGCCTGACGGGATGGGACGACAGCGCCGCCACAGTACCGGAGCTGTCGTAGTACGTTGTCTTGACCGGAAGGGGCAGTCATGGAGTATTTCACAGTATCGCTGCTGAACGGCACCATCTATGGCTTGCTGCTGTTCATGGTGTCGGCCGGGCTCACCCTGATCTTCGGGATGATGGGGGTACTGAACTTCGCCCATACCTCGTTCTACATGGTCGGCGCCTATCTGGCCTATAGCCTGCAGAAGGTGGTGGGCTTCTGGCCTGCCATTATTATTGCTCCCCTGATCGTCGGAGTGCTCGGCGCCTTGATCGAGCGCTACATGCTGCGTCGCGTCCATCGATATGGACACGGACATCAACTGCTGCTGACCTTCGGTTTGTCTTTCATCATTGCCGAGGTCATTAAGCTGTTCTATGGTAACTACCCGGTCGATTACCGCGTCCCCGAAGCCTTGAATTTCTCGGCCTTTCCTGTATTCGGCGCGAATTACCCCTTCTATCGCTTGCTGATCGCGGGCACCTCGATCGTGATGTTCGTGCTGATTTATCTGCTGCTGACCAGAACCCGCGTCGGGATCGTCGTACGTGCCGCGATCTACAGGCCGCGCATGGTTGAAGCGCTGGGCCATAACGTTCCCATCGTCTTCATGGGTGTTTTTGGTGTCGGCGCGGCACTCGCGGGGCTCGCCGGCGCAGTGGCAGGCGCTTTCTACACCACCAATCCCAACATGGCGCTCGAACTCGGTGTCATCGTATTCGTGGTCGTGGTGGTGGGCGGCTTGGGCTCCCTGGAGGGAGCGATGCTGGCTTCGCTCATCATAGGACTGATTTCATCGTTTGCCGTCGGCATCGACTATAGCCTCGCGGATGCCTTCGCCCTGGTGGGCGCGCGCGAATGGGCTGAAAGCGTCGGTGGCCTGATGGCATTGAAAGTATCTTCCCTGGCTGCCACGATCCCGTTTGTCCTGATGCTTATCGTATTGCTCTTCAGGCCTACCGGCTTGATGGGCAACAGGGAGTGAGGGCGATGAAACCCACGCGGATGCTGGTGCTGGTGCTTGTGATCGGATTTTTATTGGTATTGCCCGCCATACTGTCGACATCGTTGGTGAACGCGGCCATCCAGATGCTTATCGCGGCGTTGTTTGCCAGCGCCTTCAATGTGCTTGCCGGCCAGGGCGGCATGCTTTCGTTTGGCCATGCGGCTTATTTTGGCATCGGAACATTCGCCACCATCCATGCCATGAATGCGCTGGACGGAACAGGCCTGTTTCCCGCACCCTTGCTGCCGGCGGTCGGCGCATTCGCGGGCTGTCTGCTGGGCCTGGTGGCCGGCTGGTTTTCGACCCAGCGCAGCGGTGTCTACTTTTCGATGATAACGCTTGCCTTGGCCGAACTGCTGCATTCTTTGGCTCCCCATTTGAAGGACTTCTTCGGTGGCGAGGGCGGCGTGTCGGCCATGCGCATGCCAGCCTGGGGCATTTCATTTGCCGGCGCGATCGACATATATTACCTGACGCTTGCATGGGTATTGCTCTGCCTGGGCTTGTTGTACTACCTGACCCGCACGCCATTGGGGCGGCTGTGCCAGGGCCTGCGCGAAAACACCCACCGCCTGCGCTTTCTTGGATACAACGTGCACGTCCTGCGCCTCATGGTGTTTACGATTTCGGCGACGTTCTCCGGTGTGGCAGGCGGCCTGCTTGCCCTTAGCAACGAAGCCGCCAACTATGTCATTTTCGACATGAACCTGTCGGCCCAGGTGGTGCTCAACAGCTATATCGGCGGTATAGGCGCTTTCTTCGGGCCGGCGCTGGGCGCGGCCGTCATGACGTTCTTCGGGTATGCGGTGTCCGACATGACCCGCACATGGCTGCTATACCAGGGCGTCGTGTTCGTGCTGGTCATGATGTTCCTGCCGTCCGGCCTGTTCAGTATTGCAAGCTGGTGGGGCAGCAATCGGGACAGACACTCGCCCACCGCGCTCCTGCGGATACTGATCGTATGGATCCTGGGTTGTGCCATCGGTACTTGCGGCTTTGTCTTCATGGTGGAATTTCTGGCCCGCGTCTTGGCCCAAGACTATCAGTCCTTGTTGACCGACGGGGCGGCATGGCCCGCCGTGATGCTTTTTGGCCGGCAATGGCTGCCCGGAGCCATGACGACCTGGCTGCTTCCGGTTGCCCTGATCGTCATTGGCGTCACGGTCGTGGTTCTGGGTACCCGAAAATGGCACTCCATGTGCGAGGAGCGCGCAGCATGACCAATTCGATGGCCGCAGCCGGTACCAGCCCGGTGCTGACCATGGTGGATGTCCACAAATCCTTCGGGGACGCGCATATCATCCGGGGCGTCAGCCTGGAGCTGCGGCAGGGAGAGCGCCACGCCGTTATCGGCCCCAACGGGGCCGGAAAATCCACCTTGTTCCACCTCGTCTCGGGCCAGTTCGCGCCATCGTCCGGACAGATTTTCCTGGGAGACCGCCCCATACACGGCCTGCAGGCGCGCGAAATCAATCGGCTGGGGCTGGCGCGATCATTCCAGATCACCAACATTTTTCCCGGCCTTACCGTGTTCGAGAACCTGCGCTTCGGCGTCATGCGCCGTTTTGGACTGCAGTACAACTTCTGGAGGCCAGTTTCGCGATTGCGCGAAGTCACCCGCGAAACCGAACATCTGCTCGAGCAGATACGGCTTGCGAAGCATTCCAATAACTTGGCCGGCGAGATGTCGTATTCCGAGCAGCGCTCATTGGAAATCGGCATGACCTTGGCATCGGACCCCAAGGTGTTGTTGCTGGATGAGCCCATGGCGGGAATGTCGCGCGAAGAGACCGAGTATACGATCGGCTTGATACGCGACCTGACCAAAGAGCGTTCGCTTATGCTCGTCGAGCACGATATGGACGTCGTTTTTTCAATCAGCGATCGCATCAGCGTACTTGTTTATGGGCAGATCGTCGCCACGGGCACCCCGGACGAGATCCGCAACAACGCGCAAGTGCAAGAGGCGTATCTCGGTGCGGAGGTTAAGGCATGAACACGCCAGAGACGACTCCGCTTTTGTCCGTGCGAGACCTGCATGCGCATTACGGCAAGAGCCATATTCTGCAGGGAGTCAGCTTCGACGTCGGAGCCAGTGAAATCGTCAGTTTGCTGGGGCGTAACGGTTCCGGACGCTCCACGACCGTGAAGGCCATCATGGGCCTGGTTCAACCCACGGGCGGCCAGGTTCTGCTGGATGGTCACAACCTGGCGGGCAAACCTTCATATGCGATTTCCCGCGCCGGCATTGCCTACGTGCCCGAAGAGCGAGAGGTTTTCGGAAATCTCACGGTGGACGAGAACCTCGCCATGGGGACACAGCACATACGATCCGGCGCCGCAACGTGGACCGTCGAGCAGATGTTCGACTACTTTCCACGCCTGAAGGAGCGCCGCAATACCCAGGCCAGCAACCTGTCCGGAGGCGAACAACAGATGCTGACCATCTGCCGCTCTTTATTGGGTAATCCCAGGATCATCATGATCGATGAGCCCACCGAAGGCCTTGCACCCAAAATCGTGACCGTCGTCGGCGAAGCGATTCAGGACATTCATCGCCGTGGCGTAGCGGTGATTCTGGTCGAACAGAAGCTGACGATCGCATTGAAGATCTCCAGCCAGGTTTGCCTGCTGGGACATGGGCACATCGTCTTCACCGGCACACCCCACGAACTCACCGGTAACCCAAAAATGTTGAAGGACTGGCTGGCCGTATGACGAATACTCTGTCTGTCGATGTACTGGCCCATATTGCGCAAGGAAAGTGCTTTTTGAATCTTGCAAACGAAGTCGTGTTCATCACCGGCGCAGGCAGCGGCATTGGACTGGCAATGGCGCGGGCATTCGCCGCCAACGGGGCCCGCCTTGCGTTGCTGGATATCAACGGTCCTCGCCTGGAGCTGGCCCGCGACGAATTGTTGTCATCGTTTCCGCAGATGGCTCTGGAAATCTATATTGCGCCCGTCAATGACGAACGTGCAGTACAGGCCGCGGTGGCGGCAGCCGAGGCGGCGTTCGGCCGCATCGATATCCTGTTGAACAACGCGGGGATTTCCATGAACCAGCCCACGCTCGAATTGTCCGGCGCCGACTGGCGCAAGGCTATCGACATCAACTTGAATGGGGTCTTTTATTGTGCGCAGGCCGCGGCGCGCGGCATGGTCGAACGCAGGCGCGGCATTATCCTGAACACGTCATCCATGTATGGCGTCGTAGCGGCTCCCGAGCGTGCCGCCTATTGCACCAGCAAGGCCGCCGTGGCCATGTTGACCAAGGTCATGGCGGTGGAGTGGGGCAAATTGGGAATCCGGGTCAACGCCATTGCACCGGGCTACATCAAGACAGACCTGGTCGACGAACTGGTTGCCGCGGGTCGCATGGACGCGGACGCGCTCATCAGGCGTACCCCGGTGGGCCGGCTGGGCGAGCCGCAAGAGATTGCGTCTCTGGCTTTGTTTCTGGCCTCGGAACACGCGTCCTTTATCAATGGACATGTCATCGTGGCCGATGGCGGGTGGTCCGCCTACAGCTACATCTGAATATCCGTACACATTTCATCCGGAGTCGAACTCATGCCACACATCAATACGCTGTCCCCTGCTTCCAGATGGGTGGAACTGCGGACCACGGAAGAAGACTGGAAGAATGCGGATCCCAGCCTGCTTGGCACCTTGCTTTCACATTTGCACTTGATACGAGCGTTTGAAGAGACTGTCGTCGAGCTCGCCATGCAGGGACTCGTGCATGGCCCGGCGCACTCCAGCATAGGGCAGGAGGGAGGCGCGGCGGGCTCCATCGTATCGTTGACGGCGGCTGACCAGGTCAACGGCTCGCACCGCGGTCATCATCAGTTCCTCAGTAAGGCGCTGGCCTACGTCCAACCTTCCGGCATCGATCCCAAAGCAGACTTGGCGCCCGAGGTCGACGCGCTGCTGCAACGTACGCTTGCAGAGATTCTTGGCCTATCGCAGGGCTTCTGCCGTGGTAGGGGCGGTTCCATGCATTTGCGCTGGGAGGAAGCAGGGGTGCTGGGAACCAATGCCATCGTAGGTGGCGGAGTACCGCTGGCGGCGGGCGCGGCATGGGCCCACAGGCATGCAGCTTCCGATGCGGTGGTGGTGACCTATTTTGGGGATGGAGCGATCAATATTGGTTCCGTGCTTGAAACCATGAATCTGGCAGCTGCCTGGAAGCTGCCTTTATGCTTCTTTATCGAAAATAATGGATACGCCGTCTCGACCAACGTGCACGAAGCGACCGCGGAGCCGCGCTTGTCGGCACGCGGACAGGCATTCAATATTCCGAGCTGGAAAGTGGATGGCATGGATCCGCTGGCCGTGCATCTGGTCATGCAGCAGGCTTTGGCGCACATGCGGGCTGGCAACGGACCCACTATCATCGAAGCCGATGTGTACCGTTTTTTCCACCAGAATGGCGGTTTTCCAGGCAGTGCTTTCGGCTATCGGAGCAAAGAAGAAGAGAAAATGTGGCGCGACCGGGATCCGCTCGATCTGCTTGCTCGCCGGATGCAGGAGCGCGGTCTGATCACCGCTCGGGAAATTGCCGATCTGCGGACCCGCATGCAAGCGTCGATGGCCGATGCCGTCGCCGCCCTGACCGAGGCGGATCCCATCGGCAAGGCTGATGCAAAACGCATACGTCCCGAGCTATGGCCTGAGCCTGGATTCCGCGATATTGGGGTGCGGGGCGACCTGAGCGAACTGGCCGGGGCCCGCAGCTCTGAGCAGCGCGACTTTCAGGGCAAGCTGGAAACCCGCAAGTTCATCGATGTGGTGGCTGACGTCATGGAGCGCCGTATGGAAACCGATCCGCGCGTAATCGTCATGGGCGAGGACGTCCACCGCCTGAAGGGGGGAACCAATGGCGCGACACGCGGCCTCAAGGACAAGTTCGCCGACCGGGTGCTGGGGACGCCGATCAGCGAGAATGCCTTCGTTGGCCTGGGCGGCGGGATGGCGATGGATGGGCGCTTCAGACCTGTTGTGGAATTCATGTATCCCGACTTCATGTGGGTGGCCGCCGACCAGGTGTTCAACCAGATAGGCAAGGCGCGCCACATGTTCGGCGGCGACATCGATATGCCGCTGGTGCTTCGTACCAAGGTGGCGATGGGCACGGGCTATGGCTCACAGCACTCCATGGACCCTGCGGGCATTTTCGCGACGAGTCCGGGCTGGCGGGTGGTGGCGGCGTCAACGCCGTTCGACTATGTAGGCCTGATGAATACCGCCCTGGCACTTAATGACCCCGTGCTCGTCATCGAGCACGTGGACCTCTATGCCTCCAGCGGCCTGGCTCCGGTCGACGACTTTGACTACCAGATTCCATTCGGCAAGGCGGCGGTGCGCCGGCGCGGCAACGCCGTGACCTTGCTCACGTATCTTTCCATGGTGGCGCATTCGCTCGATGCTGTCGAAGAAACCGGTATCGATGCGGAAGTGATTGATCTTCGATGGCTGGATCGGGCCAGCATCGACTGGGACACCATCGGCGCGAGCATACAAAAGACCAACAATGTGCTGATCGTTGAACAGGGCGCGCGGGGTACATCGTACGGTGCTTGGCTGGTCGATGAAATTCAGCAACACTTTTTCGACTGGCTGGACCAGCCCGTGCAACGGGTGACGGGCGGCGAAGCGTCGCCCAGCATTTCCAAGGTACTGGAGCGCGCGGCGTGTGCCCGGACAGAAGAGGTGATAGAAGGGTTGAAACACGTAATGCGCAATCAGGGCGCGAACGTTCAAGACGCATGAGGAGTCGCCATGAAGTTTGAAATGACCGCGCCCCTGGAAGTGGGCATCGCATGCAGCGACTTGGCGCGGCTGCGTCGATTCTACGAGGGCGTGTTGGGCTTTTCCTTTGTCAGCGAGTTCGTCGTGCCCGCCGAGAAGGCCGTCGAATCGGCGTTGTCATCCGGAGGCTATACCGTCGTCCGCCTGCAGACTTCTTTTGGCGAACGACTGAAGCTGCTTGCGCCCAATAAGCCGTTGAAGGCGGCCGCCCCAACGCCCTACGTACTGGACAAAGCGAACGCCGTCTACCTCACTTTTATCGTGGTGGATATCGACGCGGCAATCTCCCGCCTGCTCGAGGAAGGTATTGAATTTATGACGGGTAATCAGCGCGTCGAGGTTCGCCCGGGCGTCTATCTGGCCTTTTGCCGCGATCCGGAAGGAAATGTGCTGGAACTTGTCCAGTACCAGAACATCGCAAGCTATCGCAGCGAATTAAGGCAGACAAAGGAAGACTGAAATGGCAATACTGATCCGCATGCCGGAAATCGCCGCAAATGCCACATCCGCCGTCATTGCTTCCTGGTCCAGAAAAGAAGGCGAGTCCGTCGCTGCCGGAGACTGCCTCGCTGAAATCGAAACCGATAAGGCCGTCATTGAACTCACGGCCGAGCATAGCGGGGTGCTGGGCAAAATCCTGGTTACCGCCGGCAATGAAGTCAGTGTGGGCGTGCCCATCGCGGTGCTTTACGCGCAAGACGGCGAAATGGTGGACGTCGAGGCCTTGCTGGCCGCCGAAGACGGGGTCTCTCAGCAGGCCGACGCATCGGTGCAAGATGATGCCGCCGCCGCGTTGCTGTCAAAAGGGGAGCCCGGGGTTGCAACACAGCGTATCTTGGCAAGTCCACTGGCGCGCCGCATGGCTCTCGAACGGGGCGTCGACCTGTCAACGCTGGGCGGCAGCGGGCCTGGGGGGCGCATCGTAAAGCGCGACGTGCTAAGTGCAAGCCCAAACAGCGCCCCCGGGAAGCAGGCCGTTGGCGGCCCTGCGCCGGCCGTCCAGGCCGCCGACCGGGCTTATACCGAGATCCCTCATTCCGCCATGCGCCGAACCATTGCACGGCGCTTGTCGGAAAGCAAAGCCACTATTCCGCATTTCTATCTGCGCGCCGATTGTCATGTGGATTCCCTGCTTTCCTTGCGCAGTCAGGTCAACGCTCAGGCGGGCCGCAAGATAACGGTGAACGACATCATTATCAAGGCGGTGGGAGCGGCGCTTCGTGAACTGCCGCAGATGAACGTCAGCTGGACTGACGGCGGACTCCGATGCTACCGCGACGTGGATGTTGCCGTGGCAGTATCCACCGATGCGGGACTCATCACGCCCATCGTACAGGCAGTGGACGGCAAACCCCTATCCCTGGTCGCCGCCGAAATCGCGCGCCTTGCCGAACGGGCACGCAAGGGCGAGCTTGCCCCGCACGAATACCAGGGCGGCAGCTTTACCGTAAGCAATCTCGGCATGTTCGGTGTGCAGGAGTTTGATGCCATCATCAATCCTCCGCAGGCCGCCATACTCGCCGTTGGCGCGGTCCAGCAGCGTCCCGCCGTTATGGAAGGTACGCTGATCGTGGCGTCGGTAATGACAGTCACGCTGTCCGTCGATCATCGTGCCATTGACGGCGTGCTGGCGGCGAAGTGGCTGGCGGTGTTCAAGCGCATTATCGAAAACCCCTTGTCTGCCCTGATTTGAATGCAAGACGAAATCTTCGAAAGTCCGGTGGCGCGGCGCGGCGATTGCATAAAGACAAGCTTTCCGCAGGCCGCTATGACGGTGGACGAACCCGATCGTAGCGCTGGTCCCGTAAGCGTACCGGGACCCCAGGCGCACTAGTCCTGCTTGAACGTTTCTATCCAGTGGGTCGTGGAGGCATCGTGGGCCGGATCGACTGGCGTCTTGCCCGCCAGCTCGCTGCCTATGCCCTTGGCCAGCACCTTGCCGTATTCCACACCCCATTGGTCGAAGGGGTTGATGCCCCAGATGACGCCTTGTACGAAGACTTTATGCTCGTACATCGCCAACAGGGCGCCCAGGGTATAGGGTGACAGGCGTGGAAGCACGATAAGGTTGGATGGCCGTCCACCGGCGTGCACGCGGTGCCGCGCCAGCCAGTCGGCCTTTTCTTGCGGAATGCCCGACTGCAGGGATTCCTTGAGGGCCTGCTCGTGGGATTTTCCCTTCAGCAGTGCCTCGCGTTGCGCCAGACAATTGGCAAGCAGGATTTGATGATGCTCGGGCCAGCCATGGTCGGCGTGCTGGCAGATGATGAAGTCCACGGGAGCGCCGTCGCTGCCCTGGTGCAGCCACTGGAAAAATGTATGCTGGGCGTCGGTGCCCGGCATGCCCCACACGGCCGGCCCGGTGGGTACGCCCACAGGATCGCCGGACAGGTTCACGGACTTGCCCAGGGATTCCATTTCCAGTTGCTGGATATACGGAACCAGGTTGGACAGACGGAAGTCGTAGGGTGCAATATTAAGCGAGCCATAACCCAGGATGCTGCGATTGACGATACCGGAAATCGCCATCTGGATGGGCGCATTGGTGGCCAGCGGGGTCTCAGCGAAATGGGCATCCATGGCCGCGGCGCCCGCCTGCATGCCCGCCACCACATCGGAACTGACGGCCAGGGCGGTGGTCAGGCTGACGGCGGACCACAAGGAAAAGCGCCCGCCCACCCAGTCCCATAGCTTGAAAATGTGCGCATCGGGTACACCCCATTCGCGGGCCACGTCGGCCCTGGCGGTAATGGCGACGATCTGCTGGTAGGGATTTTCCACGCCCGAGGCCTGCAGCCATTCCAGCGCGCGTTGGCCGTTTTGCAGCGTTTCGGCGGTGGTGAACGATTTGGAGGCCATCACGATGAGAGTGTCGTGCGGATCCAGGCCGGCAAGTCCGCCCTGAATGGCGTGGCCATCGATATTGGCCACGAAATGCACCTGCCGCCAGGTACCCGCATAGCCAAAGGCCGACACGGCCAGCCGCACGCCCCAGTCGCTGCCGCCAATACCGATATGCACGATATTCCGCCAGCGTCGCTCGGAATCGGCAAGACGCACGAACTCGTTGAGACGTTGGCGTTGGGCCGTGATTTCATCGATTGGAGCGGGGGTGCGCAGCGCAGAGTGCCATGCGGCGCGTTCTTCAGTGACGTTGGCAATGCCGCCTTCAAGCAGGCATGTTCGCATGTCGTTGAAGTTGCGGGCATCAAGCAAAGCCTGGGCAGCCGCATCCAGCTCGGGCGAACTGCCTTGTCCGCTGGCATCCAGGCTTATGCCCGCCGCCTGGATCAGGCGCAGGCTGTCAATCTGAATCGGGGAATTTCGGGCGGCATTTTCGAACGCCGACCATTCTGGGAGATCCGACAGGGCGTCGGCGGTGGGCAGCATACTGGTCACGGGCACTCCTTGGGCATTTGATCGTTGACCGATTGTATAGCCATTGGCGCCCGCCCAAGGCGGATTTCGAGGCGGCTGATCGTCCCGCTGTCATGCCCGTCTATGGGCACCCGCGAGATATTTTCAGCGCATGTAGTTCTTATTAACGGCGACGCTGGCTTGGACCGCCAGGGGCGCGACCTGCAATGTGGCGGAAAGTGATCCGGCCTTTGCTCAAGTCGTAAGGTGACATTTCCAGCGAGACTTTGTCGCCTGCCAGAATGCGAATGTGGTGCTTGCGCATTTTCCCGCCTGTGTAGGCAACGACCGGGTGGCCATTGTCCAGCGTTACGCGGAAGCGGGAATCGGGCAACACTTCGGTAACCAGACCACCCATTTCGATCAGTTCTTCTTTAGCCATAAAATATTCCTGTAAAAATTAATAGGATGCCGGCGTATCGAACTCGCGTTGCGTGTCATTCGATGGCGGGCATGATGCGATGTCGCGGCATCGGTGTGCAGGTGTATAAGCAGTTGAATTGGTCAGGCGTGGCGTGAACCGCAACCTGAGGCGGCGTCCCTGGCCTTGATGAAGCCACAGGATGAATAGTGCGACGCGACGCCGTCTGGGCGCATGGTGCCGGGGTTCCCGGTGGGATAGGGTATTGTTATTGCTTGCTGCACCTGCGTTAGCAAAACAATGATACCACACGCGGGTGCGCATGCCAATTGGCGCTTACGTTAAATTACTCGCGCGTGCAACTGGTCTCTTGCAACGGTCGCACGCACACTGTCGCAAGTGCGCTGCGCTTTTCCCGCCCGGAATGCCAGCTTCCAGAAAACAAGATTGTCATTGCCGCCTGGGCTTGGTAGATTGCGAGGGGCTTATTTACCCCACACTAGCAAAAGGGAACACATGGCTTACGAATACCAGCACGTCAAGTTCGACTACCAGGACGGCGTCGGGCGCATCACCTTGAATCGCCCGGACACCCTGAACAGCTTCACGCAGGTCATGCACGAAGACATCAAGGCGGCATTGTCTTTCATGGAGTCGCGCGACGACCTGCGAGGTCTGATCATTACAGCGACCGGGCGCGGTTTTTGCGCCGGCCAGGACTTGTCGGAACGCAAGCCTCTTCCCCCCGGGCAGAAGCGCGACCTCGGACTCGGCCTGGAAAACAATTACCGCCCCCTGGTGCTCCGCTTGCGGGCACTGCCGGTGCCCGTGGTGTGCATGGTCAATGGCGTGGCCGCCGGTGCGGGCGCCAGCGTCGCGCTGGCTTGCGATATTGTCTTTGCCGTCGAATCGGCCAAGTTCATACAGGCGTTCAGCAAGATAGGGCTGCTGCCGGATGCGGGCGGCACCCACTTCTGGCCGCGCATGGTCGGAACCCAGCGTTCGATGGGCGCCGCGCTGTTCGCCGAACCGGTCAGCGCACGCCAGGCCGAAGAATGGGGCCTCATCTGGCGCTGTATCCCGGATGCCGACCTCGAATCCCGGCTGGCGGCATTGCATGAAACGCTTGCCAACGGGCCGACGCGTGCTTACGCAGCAACCAAGCAGGCCATCTACGCTTCGGATGCCAACACGCTGGAAGCGCAGATGGACTACGAGACGCAGTTGCAACGGGAACTGGGCTATACGGACGATTACCTGGAAGGCATGGTCGCTTTTGGCGAGAAGCGCAAGCCCCGATTTACAGGCCGCTGAAGCGGGCAACGTGCATTAGGGCTAGGTGTTTGCCCGAACATTCATGGGCCCGAAGACCGACTTTATCAAATATTAATTGTCGACCCGGCGGCAGCGAGGCACACTGCAACGAGCATGGACCAAAGAGTATCGACGGACGGATCTTCATCGTGAGGAAACCGCCGCAATCTTGTGGAGAAGGCAATGACTGTTATCAAGCGGATGTTTTCGGCCGGTTTACTCTCGTTTGCAGCGTGGGGCGCCTCGGTCCATGCGGCAGACGTCACCATCGGTGCGCTGTTCCCGCTTAGCGGACCCAATGCCACGTATGGCGACATCTTCGGTTCCGGGGCAAACCTTGCGGCCGAGCACATCAACGCCGACAAGCTTATCGACGGCACCTTGAAGATCCAGTATGAAGACAGCCAGGCCCTGCCGCAGCAAGGCGTCATTGGCATGAACAAACTGGTCAACGTGTCCAAAGTGCCCTATGTGCTTTCGGCCTTCACCGGCGTTTCGAAGGCAATTTCGACGACAGCCAGCCGCAGCAAGACGGTTGCCATCAATGGTGGCGGGGTCGGACCCGACCTGGCCGATCTGGGGCCGTACTTCTGGAACATCATTCCCCTGGCCAACTTCGAAGTGAAGGCCGTGTTGCCGTACTTGATCAAGGAACGCAATCTGAAGCGTTTCGTGCTGGTCTATGTCGACGATCCGTTGGGCGAGGGCATCCGCAAGGAACTCACCGAAAGCCTGCCTCAGGCAGGCGGTGAATTGATCGAGGCCTTGTCGGTGCCCGCCACCGCGCAACAGTTCAGCGGTATTGCGGCACGCGTGCGCGCGGCCAATCCGGATGTCATCTACATTGCCTCCTACGGTTCGCAGCAGGCACAGATCGTCAAGCAGTTCCGCGATAACGGCATCAAGCAGCAGTTCGTCAGCTATACGGCTTTTTCCATCCCCGAAATGAGTGCATTGCCTGAAGCAAAGGGTTCGCTGTACACCACCCAGAACGTCGACTGGAACTCGACCGATCCCGTCACGAAACGCTTTGTGGACGATTTCAAGAAAAAACACGACAAGATGCCTACGGCCTACATCGCGAATTACTACAATGCGGTCCGCCTGTTCGGCCTGTTGGCCCACGAACTACAAAAGAAGGGCAAACCCATCACCGGCGAGAACCTGCTGGCCCAGCGCATCGAGACCAAGACCTTCGACCTGGTGGGCGGCAAGGTCACATTCGCCGACAACGGAACCGTGGTCAGCCCGATGCAGGTCAATGAAATTGATGGCGCCGGCGGCAAGGTGGTATCGGTGGTTGCCGAATAAGGCTACGCCATGCTTTTGCTGCAGCTTCTGATCAATGGGGTGCAGGTGGGCGCCTTGTATGCGCTGATTGCGGTTGGCTTCTCGCTGATTTTCGGATCGACCAAAGTATTCCACTTTGCGCACGGTTCTACCTTCACCATTGCCGCCTACGCCTTCTACTATTTGTACTCCGTCGCACAGGTACATTGGCTGCTGGCCGTGCTGGCCGCCACACTGGCGGCCGTCCTGTTCGGCGTGCTGCTCGATCGCCTGGTCTATGCGCCCATACAGCGCCACGAGGGATCGTTCTTCACCGTATTCGTGGCCTCGCTGGGCGTAGGCATCATCGTGCAGAACCTGGTCGGCATGATCTTCGGGCGTGGCTTCGTGTCGGTCAGCACGCCGCTTTCGCGCAGCATCGAACTGTTCCCGGGGCTGTATGTGTCGCCCCTTTCCGGCATTGCCATTCTGTGCGCCGTCGTATTTTTTGGCGCCTTGCAGCTGTTCCTGATGCGCACCCATGTGGGCATGGGCTTGCGCGCGCTGTCCGAGAATCCGGAACTCATCCGCGTCTACGGGCTCAGTCCCCGGCGCCTGTCGACCATTGTGTTTGCGCTGGGTTCCTTACTGGCGGTGCCGGCCGCCATACTCAGTGCCGCCAGTTCCGGCCTGAATCCGGCCGTTGCTCATCACGTCATGTTGATCAGCCTGGCGGCCACCATCGTCGGCGGGGTGGGCAGCCTGCGCGGTGCGGCCTGCGCCGGCCTGCTGCTGGGCATGAGCGAAAACCTTGCCCTGATGTATCTGGGTCCGCAATGGAGCGAAGCGGTGACGTTCATTGTGTTGTTTCTGTTCATCGTGCTGCGACCTTCCGGCTTCTTCGGCCGCGCCATTTCCACGTGAGGGTCCGCAGGAATGCTTGCCTATCTGCTTAATTTAGCGACGCTCATCTGCATCAATGCGGTGCTGGCCATCACCCTGAATTTCATCATGGGGTATGCCGGGATTTTTTCCATGGCCCATGCGGTATTTTTCGGCGTGGGCGCATATACCGCCGCCTACTTTGCCTTGAATGTCAGCGCGTCGCTGTTTTTGGCCATACCGGTCGCCATGGTGGTGGCGGCTGCGCTTTCGCTGGTGCTGGCGCTGCCGGCCTTGCGGGTGCGCGGCGAATACTTCGTGGCGGCGTCGCTGGGGCTGCAAGTCCTGGGCGTGACGATTTTCGCCGAATGGAAGTCCTTTACCGGCGGCCTGGGCGGCGTCATCGGTATTCCGCCGGCCGATCTGTTCGGCCATGCGGTCAGCGATCCCGTGGCGTTCCTGATGCTTGCCGCGGGCTGTCTCGTGCTCGTCATACTCATCACGAATGCGCTGCTGCGTTCCAGTTTCGGACGCAACCTGAAGGCCATACGCGATAGCGAGTCGGCGGCCCATGCATTCGGCAAGAATGTGGCTGTCATCAAGACCTTGTCCGTCGTTATTTCCTCGGCGCTCGCCGCCGTTGCCGGGGCCTTGTACGCTTTCTACCTGGGCTTCATCAATGTCGAGAGCTTCATGCTCGATACGTCGGTGCTGTTGATGGCCATGGTGATCATAGGCGGCACGGGCACCCTGATGGGGCCGGTCGTGGGCACGGTCCTGCTGATGCTGCTGCCCAGTCTGTTCAGCTATATGTGGTTCCTGCCGCAAACAGAAATCGGCGCGATCCAGCAGATCGCCTACGGCACGGCCATGGTGCTGCTGATGATTTTCCGCCCTGGCGGCCTGGTCGGTTCCGGAAAAAATGGGGTGGTCAAATGAATGCGGATGACGCCCTGGTCTTGCTGCGCATCAGCAATCTGAACAAGAATTTCGGGGGCCTGCAGGTCACCAATAACGTGTCCCTCGATATGCGTGCAGGGGTGATCACCACGCTGGTCGGGCCCAATGGCGCCGGCAAGACGACCCTGTTCAACTTGATCACCGGCCATCTGACGCCCAGCAGCGGCGACATCCTCTGGCAGGGTGAGTCCATTGTCGGCAAGTCCCATTGGCAAATCGCCCGCTGTGGCATCGCGCGCAGCTTCCAGGACCTGCGCCTGTTCAATCACATGACGGTCGAGGAAAACATACTGACGGTGATGGAGCCGGCATCATGGATCTGGCAGCCCGGCGGACGTGCGGGGCGACGGGCCCGCGAAGAAAGGGCCATGGACATCCTGGCCCGCACGCATCTGCTGGACAAGGCCAAGACGCGCGCCATCGACCTGGCCTATGCCGAACGAAAATTCCTGAGCCTGGCCCGCATCATGGCCACCGATGCAAAAATGTGGCTGCTCGACGAACCCGCATCGGGGCTGGATCGCGGCTCGTACGAGCTTTTCCTGGATCTGCTGCGCACCGAGGTCAGGCACGGCGTTACCGTGTGCATCATCGAGCACAACCTGGACATTGTCATCGGTATTTCAGATCGCATCGCTTTCCTGGACCAGGGCAGGCTGCTGGCTGACGGCGACCCGAACACTGTACTTAACGATCCGCACCTGGCGGCCATCTACTTCGGGGAACAGGCGGCATGACGACAACCGTATTGCGCACAGAAGGGCTGGTCGTCGGCTACGGTGGGCGACCTGTCCTGGATCACTTCAGCTTTGATCTGCGCGCCAACGAGGTGCTTTGCCTGATTGGCCATAACGGGGCGGGCAAATCCACCTTGCTGAAATGCCTGTTCGGGCTCGTTCCCCGTCAAGGCGGGCAGGTTTACCTGGACGAGAAGCCGCTGAACCACATCGAGCCGCGCCGCTTGACCGCCGCCGGCTTGTCGCTCGTCCCGGAAGGCCGTGGCGTATTCCCCGGATTGACCGTGGCCGAGACCATGAAAATGGGCCTGTGGGCGGCCGGCGTGCCCAAAGATCTGCGCGAAGAGCGCCTGGACTGGGTCATGTCGGTCTTGCCTGCCTTGCACGCCTTCTACCAGCAACGCGCCGGCACCCTGTCGGGCGGCCAGCAGCAGATTGCCTCCATCGGTCGCGCCTTATTGAGCCGGCCGCGCTGCCTGCTGATGGACGAGCCATCCATAGGCCTGGCACCCAAGCTGTTCCAGGACTTATTGCAACCCATACGCCAACTCCAACGCGACACAGGCATGTCCATATTGCTGGTCGAGCAGAACGTGAAGGAAGCACTGAAAATTTCCGACCGCGTGGTCGTGATGAAGTCCGGCGCGATCATACGCGAGGCGCTGCCTGAAGAACTTGCCGATAACGCGAAACTCATGGAGCTGTACTGACGATGTCCCTGATTACCAGTATGCCGGAACTGCTGGCGCACCGCGCACATGCAGGGCCGGACGATATCGCCTTCATCGATGGCGATCGGCGCATCAGCTATCGTCAATTCGCCGACATGAGCCGCAAGACCGCGGTGTGGCTCGACGCGCAGGGCATAGGACCGGGCGACAGGGTTGCGGTGTGGCTGGTCAATCGCATCGAGTGGCTGGCCCTGTATTTTGGTCTGGCGCACGTCGGCGCGACACTGGTCAGCGTCAATACCCGTTACCGTTCCCATGAACTGAACTACATCCTGGAACGGTCCGAGGCAAGACTGCTGGTCCTGGAACTGAATTTCCGCAAGATTGATTTTCCCGCTGTCCTGGCAGGCGTCGACACGGCAGCCACGCAGCACCTGAAGCGGGTCGCGGTCTTGAACCCGGCCACTGGCGCCTTGCCCGATACCGTGATAGGCAAGCCGGCCCTGGCCTTCAAGCTGGACGATCTCCCCGATGGCAGCCTGCCTGCCAGGGGCCGTGCCGATACGCTCAGCATATTGTTCACCACCTCGGGCACCACCAGCGGTCCCAAGCTGGTCATGCATCCTCAGCGTACCCTGGCTGTGCACAGCCAGCGCGTGGCCAAAGCCTATGGCCTGGAAGAAGACGGCGCGTGCCTCCTGGCAACATTGCCGCTATGCGGCGTGTTCGGCTTTGCGTCCGTGCTCGCCGCCTTCGCCGCTGGCGCACCCGTGGTCCTGATGGACACCTTCGAGGGCGCCGAGGCGGCGCGCCTCGTCAACCAGCACAAGGTCACGCATGTATTCGGCAGCGACGAGATGTTCCAGCTGCTGATCCAGCATGGGAAGGGCGAAATCCCTTTCCCTTCGGCCCGCGTCTTCGGCTTTGCGGCGTTCCACCCGGGTACGGACGACTTCGGCCGGCGGGCGTGGGACCGGCAGATTCCCCTGTATGGCCTGTATGGATCCAGCGAAGTCCTGGCACTGTTCTCCCTGCAACCACGCGGCACGCCCGTGCCCCAATGCCTGATGGCGGGCGGGTTGCCCGCCAGCCCCGATGCCCGCATCCGCATCCGCGATACGGAAACCGGGGAACTGTTGCCGGCGGGCCGCAGCGGCGTCATTCAAATTCATGCGGACACCAACTTCACAGGCTATCTGAACAATCAGGAAGCCACGGACAAAGTCGTCGACAGTGAAGGCTATTTCACGACTGGCGACGTCGGTTATCTTTGCGAAGACGGACGCTTTGTTTACCAGGCTCGCCAGGGCGACGCGTTGCGCCTGGGCGGCTTCCTGGTCAACCCGGTCGAAATCGAAGACGCGCTGATAATGCAGCACGGCGTGCGTAATGCGCAGGTGGTTGGCGTGGACCTGAATGGTCAGGCGCGTTGCGCGGCCTTTGTCCTGGCCGAGCCGGGCAAGGTGTTGCAGGAGCAGGCGCTGATCGACGGTGTCGCGGCGATGCTCGCGGCATTCAAAGTGCCGGTGCGCGTATGGATCCTGGATGACTACCCGGTCACACAAGGCGCCAACGGTGAAAAAATTCAACGCGGGAAGCTTCGCGAAATGGCCATGCAGCGCCTGGCGCAGGAAGGGTGAAGGGTATACGGGATCACCACCGTTGCAGCCATGAAGCCCGCATAAACCAACAGTATCAGGGAGCACCAGATGACCAGCTACTTTCTTGAAGATTTCGCCATCGATCAGACTTTCGAAAGCGGCGGACGCACCATCACTGAAACGGACCTTACGTTTTTCTCCATGTTGTCCGGCGACTGGAATCCCTTGCACGCAAACGCCGAATTCGCCAAGTCCACCCGCTATGGCGAGCGCGTGGTGCACGGCGCTCTGGGAATAGCCGTGAGCACTGGCATGCTGCACGAACTGGGCATATTCCACGAGTCGGTGATCGCCATGCTTGGGTTTCGCAACTGGAACTTCCTGAAGCCGCTGCTGGTCAATGACACCATTTTCCTGCGCCTGACCATAACGGCGATCGAGCCCGGCAAAAACGGCAATAGCGGCAAGCTGGGCCGCCGTTTCCAGCTGATCAACCAGCGTGGCGAGGTGGTGCAAGAGGGTGAAAGCGACGTCCTGGTCCTGACCCGAGAGGGCGCCCAAGCCAGGAAATCGCAACATGGTCAGCCCGCCGTTTCCGGGGATTATGCGGCGTCGGCCTAGCGGCCTGCATAAACCAATCTGTGCGGCGCGGCCTGACGCGCGGTCAGACCACTGCCATTCACCTCATTTCTATTGGATCCACATGCCCACTGCTGCACAACTGAAGGAAAGTCTTGCCTTGCCCGTCATCGGCGCGCCGATGTTCCTCGTTTCCAATCCCGCCTTGGTCATTGCCCAGTGCTGCGCCGGTATTGTGGGGTCATTTCCGGCTTTGAATGCCCGACCACAGGAGGTCTTCGAGCAATGGCTCGTGGAAATCGAAGCCGGCCTGGCGCGGTATCGCGTCGAGAATCCGGGTGCCAAAGTGGCGCCTTATGCCGTCAACCTGATCGTGCACCAGTCCAATCCCCGCCTGGAGGACGACCTGGAAGTCTGCGTTCGTCATCGTGTGCCCATCGTCATCACATCGCTGCATTCGCCTGAGCGGGTCGTGGAACGCGTTCATGAATATGGTGGACTGGTGTTGCACGATGTCACGACAATACGCCATGCCAGGAAAGCCGCGGCAGCGGGCGTGGACGGCCTGATACTGGTGTGTGCCGGGGCAGGCGGCCATGCGGGTGCGCTGAGCCCCTTCGCACTGGTCAATGAAGTGAAGGCTATGTATGACGGCCTGGTGGTGCTCTCGGGATGCATTACCAACGGCAGTGCAATATTGGCCGCCCGGGCCATGGGATGCGATCTGGCCTACATCGGTACGCGATTTATCGCCACCGAGGAATCCAGCGCCGTGCCGGAGTACAAGCAAATGCTGGTGGAGGCGACCGCGGCAGACATTATCTACACGCCGTTCTTCACCGGAGTCAGCGGCAATTACCTCAAGCCCAGCATCGCCGCGGCCGGCCTGGATCCCGACAATCTCGCCGTAGGCGGCCGCGCGAGCATGGATGTCAGCAAGCCCAAGAAATGGAAGGATATCTGGGGCAGCGGACAGGGAGTGGGCAACATCACTTCAATATTGCCAGCCAGGCAGGTGGTGGCGCAATTGAAGGATGAGTACGAGGCCTCGAAACGGCAGCTACTGGCGTGAGCCGCCGGTATACTGGCCCGATCCTTATGACCGGTACTGAATCCCGTGGCCACTGATAAAAAACCTGACACCAACGTCAAGACCGCTTTACGGGTGATCGAAATCATCGAGGTGTTCGCACGCGAGACGAAACCCCTGTCACTCTCGGAACTGGCGCGCCACCTGGATGCGCCGGTCTCAAGCTGCCTGGCGCTGCTGCGCACGCTGGCCAGCCTTGGATATGTGTACGAGGCTGGGCGTCGCCAGGGGTATTACCCGACGGGGCGGTTGCTGGCCATGGCGCAGCGTATTTCGAAGGCGGATCCGATACTCGAGAAGGTATTGCCCAGCCTGGAGGAGCTGCGCGATACGACGTCGGAGACGGTGGTGTTTGCGAAGCTGGACCTGATGAACAACCGGGTGGTGTACCTGGATGTGCTGGCGTCGCCGCACCCAATCAGTTATGTGGCGGTGGCGGGTGCCCAGAAGGATATGCATGCTAATTCGCTGGGGAAGGCGTTGTTGTCCACGTTGAGTGCCGATGAGAGGAAGAAGTTGCTGTCCGGTCGGAAGTTGCAGGCCTATAACGCGCGGACGCTGGTGACGCTGGAGGCGATCGAGGCGGATATCGAGGCTTCGCGGGAACGGGGCTGGTTTGCGAATCTGGGTGAGTCGATGATGGATGTGGGAGCCCTGGCGTGGCCGCTGAAGGTGTCGGGGAATGATTACGCGATTTCGATCGCGGGGCCGTTGTACCGGATCGAGAGCAACCTTGAAGATCACGCGAAGAAGTTGCGGGTGGCTTGCCGGTTCATGGAACAGAATATTTGAAGTTCTCGGCTGGATGTGGATCGTTTGTATCTGCTTTTTGTTGCGCTATTGTGCGGCTATAGTGCTGTAGTGCTGTAGTGCTGTAGTGCTGTAGTGCTGTAGTGCTGTAGCATCGGGGGGCCGCATGTGCGTTAGGGCGGATTGGTCTCTTCTGCCGGCGCCAGGGGCCGGTGTGGACTGGACTTCATATCGCTGCGGTCCCCTTCGGGGACTACCCGCGTCGGCGTCCTGAGTCAGGGCGGGTGCGAACTCGCGGCAACGGACAGCCACTGGCTGTCCGTAAGCGCGCCGCTCAAACAGGCGCACCCTTGCTCCCCTGACTCAGGACGCCGACGCGGCGCGCTCAAATTTCGTCCCGCCCACACCGGCCCCTGTCTCCTCCGATTGAGGTGATACGGGACAGTACGGGTTTCTGGCCTTGTCTTTGGATATCTCCAGCTAAAGCATCCATTAATTTTCATGCAGGTGTATGTGTATGTGTATGTGTATGTGTACGTGTACGTGTACGTGTACGTGTACGTGTACGTGTACGTGTACGTGTACGTGTACGTGTACGTGTACGTGTATGCCTGCATGTGCATGCAATTATGTTGACATCCACCATCCCGTCCTATAATATGCATGCACATGCAAATATATGAGAGAACCCGTGATTTCTTCTACTGCTTGTGCCAGCTGGCTAAACCCTTCAAGGTTCAGCAATGACGCGGGATGAGGGCTTGGATCATGAGCATTCGTTGCGGGTTCTTTGATGCACAGCGACAGGCGCTCGACCAGTGTGAGGTCGACGCTGGCAAGGAAGGCAACGAAGACAGTCTCTCGTCACAAGGTGTTTGAACACAATCTGCTCTCAACCAAAAAGGAGTCATCATGAGCTGGTTATATCTTGGAATTGCCGTGATTTTTGAGATGGCGGTCGCAGTCGCCGCAGGGAATGCGAAGGGATTTACCCGATTGTGGTGGACCATCACCACGCTCGTCAGCGGTGTAATCGCCACTTACTTTCTCAGCCTCGCGCTTCTCACCTTCGACGTGGGCATTGGCTACGCGATCTGGACATCTGTCGCAGGGGTGGGGATTGTTATCCTGGGCGCGTTGTTCTTAGGACAGCGGCTGAACTGGAAAAAGGGGTTCGGAATTCTCCTGGTCATCGGTGGCGTCGTCGGGCTACAGATCAGTGGGGCGGCATAATGTCCGCAATAAACGAAAGGAACACGGACCGTGGGCGCGCCTGGATCATGTTGCTGCTGGCCGGCGCCTTCGAAATCGGCTACGCACTCAGCGTAGGAAGCAGCAAAGCCTTTACTGTGTTGAGCTGGTCGATCACCGCCGTCATTTTCTTCCTGCTCACTCTGTATTTCCTGAGCGTTGCCTTGCGAACGATAGACGTCGGGATAGGTTACGCCGTGTGGGCAGGCATAGGCGCGGTTGGTGCGGCGGCCTTCGGCAGTATCCTGCTGCACCAAACGCTTACTGCAGTGCAGGTTTTCTGGCTGGCAGTCATCATCGCTGGAGTTGTTTGGTTGAAACTTGCCGACAGCGTCACGCTTCGGTCAGAGAAAAGCCGCGCGTGATCCTTCTCCAGGAACCGGCAGTCTCCTATCGTCAGGAAACTTCTGGTTCCCGAAGGCCTGCGTTCATTTAAGGAGTTTCGTTCATGCACTTGCCGACAGGGTCATTGCATGCGCATACATACAGAGGATAGAATGTTCAGCTGATTGTTCAAGAGGAGCACGAGTCTCTTATGCCCAAGAAAAGCGATTCATGGCTCAAACTGATTCAAGTAATCGCCACTGTCGAGGGCGAACTTGGGAAGGTTCTGCAGGCCCAGCATGGACTGGGCCTTTCAGAGTATCGTGCGCTCGAGATTTTGGCACGTTCACCAGATACCGAACTGCGCATGCAAGAGCTTGCCGCCCATCTGTGCTTGAATCAAAGTTCGGTTTCACGGATGGTCGAGCGCCTGGAACGTGGCGGGTTCACCGTTCGCGACCTCTGTCCCGATGACAAGCGCGGCGTTTATACGGTACTTACCGAGAAGGGAAAAGCGCGTCTGGAAAGTGCGCAACCCGACTACGAGGAAGCGCTGCATACAGCCCTCAAACAACACGGCTGCGAGAAGCTGGTGTCTGTGAAACTCATCAACGCAAGATAGGCGGCATCAGTGCACCATCATGGACGCTGCGACGGCAGAATGGCGCATTGGTCAGAGTACTGCCCGGCCGATCAAAAGCAACGCTAGCCGCGCCGCGTTTAGCGCAGCGTGGCAACATTGACGGCACGTGCTCCGCAGGCCCGCACCAGTTCGGGATCGTGACTGGCGAAGAGCACAACGCGATCCTGCGACCAGACGATGAACTGTTCGGCCAGCACGGCGCGAGCCTGCGCATCCAGCCCGTTGCTGGGTCCGTCGGCGATGACGACGGCTGGTTCGCCCAACGCGGCGGCCGTCAGGAAGACTTTGCGGCGCGTGCCGGTCGACATCTGTTCGAAGCGCTTGTCCAGATGCGGTTCCAGTCCCAGCCGGTAGGCCAGATCGAGCACAGCATCATCGAGTTTTACTTTCTTCTCCCAGGCGACCTGCTCAAGCAAACCGCGCCCCGTCTGCGAAGGCAGTTCCAGGCAATTGTCGGGCACATAGGCCAGGCGACTTCTGGCTTGTTGCGGCGCGAGGGTCAGCGAATACCCGTCGATCCAGACGTCTCCGGCATCGGGCACGATAACGCCCGCAATGATGGCCAGCAAGCTGGATTTGCCGGTGCTGTCTTCTTCGCATAGCGCCACACATCCCGGCGGGAACGTATGGGTCAGTCCCTGGAATATGAAATGGTCGCCATAGCGCTTGGTGAGGTTGTCGATGCGTAGCATGCCCGCAAGTGTACGCATGAATGCAGCGCGGGGCTAGATCTATGTCGACCTTGATTCGACGGCAAAGCTGACGATGCGGTTGGCGGCTATCCACCTTTTCCTACTATGTCATAAAACTTGGATATCGACGTCGTAAATTCTGGTCGGAAGCATGATGGAGCTCGCCAAAGAGTTCAGTCAGTACGTCGCTCATTTGTCTGAACCGTGATGGCTGACGTGCGGGAGTGGTCATGCCCTGGCTGGGCTTGGATAGCGGTTGCTACTGGATCATCGACGATACGGGCTTTCCCAAGAAGGGTAAACACTCGGGGGGCGTAGCCCGCCAGCATCAGGCCGTCTCGTGCGCCACTCCCCTGGGCGTGGTGCTGGCCGACGCCGGTTATGGCGATGAAACCGCCTTTCGCGATGGCATTACCGAATTGGGCATGATTTACGCCGTCGGTATTCGCCCGGCCACCACAGTGTGGGCCGCCGGTGGATTTTGTCGCGGGTTTTCGCGATAGTGATGGCACGACTCGGGGTCGCCCGGTTGGCGTAACGGTGGATCCGGGCGTCGCACTCATCGTTGTCGACGACCTCTCAAATACTATCTGGCGCGTAACCCAACAAAAAAGGGATGACCATAGCCAACGGCCAGGTGCTGGCGAACCCAGGCACGAGCCGTTGGCCCTAGGCGTGCTTGGGGTGTCGGATTACTCATGGCGCATCACCCGACACCACTCAGTTTGCCGAGTCAGTCTACGGGCAAGATGCCTGCTTCCTGGATTACCGTTCTCCAGCGGTCGACTTCATTGGTCAGAAAAGCATCTTTCTGCGACGTAGTCATATCGGAACGGTTCGCACCGAATTTTTCCAATTGATCTTTTCCGGCTACGCGAGCCAGCGCTTTTTCGGCAGACTGTCTTAATTTTGCAACGACTTCGGGCGGGGCTTTACTGGATACGACGAGCGCATACCAGCCGACGGATTGGTAACCGGGTAAGGTCTCTGCGACTGTGGGAACATTAGGCAAATATTCGGAGCGCTCTGGGCTGGTGACTGCGAGCGGAATAGCGCGCCCTGATTTGATCAGGCGCATCCCGCCACCGAGGTCGGCAACTGCAAGGCGAATGTGGCCGCCGCTAAGGTCGTTGTAGGCATCGCCGCTGCTCTTATAGTTAATGTAATTCAGCTTGACTCCCGCCATTTTTTCCAGGATTGATCCGGATAGCTGCGTTGATCCGCCCCAGCCGCCGGCGCCGTACTCGAGTCCGCCGGGGTGGTTGCGCGCAAAATCGATCAAGTCAGCCATGTTCTCTACCTTGAAGTCGGGGTGCGCGAGAAAAACGCAAGGTACGACGCCGAGTACTGAAACCAATTTGAAATTTTTGTCCAGGTCATAGCCGGGAGTCTTGTTATACGTCATGTTTCCGGCTTGAGCGGCACTGATGACGCCCAGAGTGTAACCATCGGAAGCGGCGCGTTCCAAGTGCTGCATGCCGATGTTGCCGCCTGCTCCCGCCAAATTCTGGACAACTATGCTTTGGTTCAATTCCGTGCCAAGGTCGGTGGCAATTTGCCGCGCAAATAAATCCGTGGGGCCGCTAGCGCCGTAAGGAACGATGATAGTGATCGGCCTGGAAGGATAGTCCGCCGCGAACGAGTTAGTCGAAAAAAAAGCTGTCGCCATGGTGAGTAGCAACTTCAAGTGCTTGAAAGTCAATTTTGCCTCCGTGGGTTATTTAGCTAAGTCGAGTCCTGACAGAGAGATGCCGACTCTACCCCGAGATGAGCCAAAGACAGGACCGTCCGTGGGTCTTATTTATTCTAGATAAGCTGGGCGTAAATGGCTCATGCTGCGGCGCGAGTCTATGTGAAGTTTCCATATAATGGAAATGCGCGATCAAAAGACAAACGGCCTGCTGATTAATCCGCGATTTATTTCGACAATACGATACGAGCTCCCAATCTGCCTATGCTCAGGCTCTAGAAAACCCACCACAATTGCTGCGGACCTTGAGGGAATAGCACCAACATGCAGGAAACGAAACCCACGACCGGCACCCAGGCGATTGAACGCGCTGTAGCCTTACTCACGACCATCGCGGATCGGCCACAATTTGGTTGGCGCTTGACGGATCTGGCCAGCTATTGCGATCTCAGCAACCCCACTACGCATCGAATTCTGTCATCGCTGATTTCGCTGTGGCTGGTTAAACAGAGGGAAGACGATAGGCGCTACGTTCCGGGCCCCTTGCTTTACGATTTAGCGCTCACCTTGCCCTTGCATTTTGCCTTTCAGTCAGCCTGTCGCAAACACCTAGACTACCTTGCCGCATGCAGTCATACCCAGGTTTTTCTGGCGCTAAGGTCGGGCGATACCTGCGTTTGTGTCGATAGTGCGGGTTTTTCAAGTGTCCGGCTAAAGTCCAGGCCCGGGATGCGTCGCCCGCTAATATATGCGGCTATGGGCAACGCGATGCTCATCGGCCTGCCTATAGAGGAACAGCAGAGGATAGTGTCTTCCAATATTGATCACGCCCGCCTCCGTGCCGATCCCTATCTGTCAAACTATCTGCATGTTTACCGCCGCTCCCGGCGTTGTGGCTTCGGCTTCCATAAAGGCGATGTGGCGAACGGAGTCACATCGGTCAGCGTGCCAATTTTGAATCCAGCAGGGGTCGCCTTCGCGTCGCTGAGCGCGATGACCGCGACGGAGGCCTTCACGAATGAGAAAATACGCCGAACCGTCGAACTACTGCGGCATGAAGCAATTGCAATTACGCAGCAAAATGTAAAGCTGACCAAAGCCCTCTCAAAATAACTTGCCGCAAGTTACGGATGCTCAACGCGTGCTGCGTTGCATTGTATTTCCATCATATGGAAACACGGGTATAAGGCCCCGGCCCTGAAAGAAACGAGAGCGGGCCCGGCAATTAAGATGGATGCCACCTACAAGCGTGCCCTACTAATGAAGAAATCAGTGCAAATTGTGCCTGTTAGTCGTTGTTAGTTCAGTGGCGTATAACTGGAGATGGAGATGGGGCGTCCCTTTGAGGGCTTTAAGGTTTTAGACATGACGCATGTGCTCGCGGGCCCATACTGCGGCTACCAACTTGCACTGCTTGGCGCCGACGTGATGAAAATAGAACCACCTGACTGGCCAGATCCCGTCAGAGCGCGCGGTCCGGTTCCGTCAATGAATGACGCGCGCATGGGAATGAATTATTTAGCGCAAAATGGCAATAAGCGTGCCATCACATTGAACTTGAAAAGCGAGGCTGGAAAACGGATTCTCAAGCAATTGGTCAAGGACGCGGACGTTGTGATCGAGAACTACCGGGCAGGCGCTTTCCCCGCGCTAGGGCTTGGCTATGATGAGATCAAAGCTATCAATCCCAAGATCGTCTACTGTTCCATCACCGCTTTCGGGCAAGCCGGTCCGTGGGCGACGCGAACGGCCTATGACCCCGTTATCCAAAGTATGGCCGGAATTGTGATGAAGACGACGGCGGGTGCGGATCATCCCGTCATGCCGGGTGCGCCTTTCATTGATTATGCAACCGGCCTTAACGCTGCTTTTGCGATTGCAAGTGCATTGCTTCACCGAGAGCGTTCCGGCAAAGGTCAATACATTGACTGCGCTATGTTGGACACCGCGCTGACCATGATAGGGCCGGCTCTGGTTGCCGATAACTACGCGGGGCCTAAAAAGCCCACGCCGCGCGAAGCGGGCTTAGATTGCTACCTTACGAAGAATGGATATCTTCAGTTGGGCGCCTATAACATTAAACAGAACAATCGGCTTTGGGGGTTCCTGGAACATCCGGAATTTTGCAACTTAGAATCGTGGCAGGACCTTTGGGACAACGCTTCCAAGATGCGCTCTGCCCTGCAAGAAGTAATGCTCACACGCACCGCCGAAGAATGGGAGGAAGCGCTTGCCGCTGTCCGGGTGCCAAGTTCCCGGGTTAGAACCCTGGAAGAAGCCAGTATGCTGCCGCAGCTCGCCGAACGGGGCTTTTTACAGGAAATTGCTGCCGAAGATATACCGGCTGGCGTACGCGTCCCGGGTGCGGGGTTCATTTTCCGCGAAGATGGCCCCCGGCTAACCAGTCCGCCGCCTAGGTTCGGACAGCACACCGAGACGGTTCTGAAAGAACTGAACTATGGCGCTGAGTCAATCGCCCAGTTGCGACGCGACGGAGTCATCTGAGCCTAGTGCGGAAGATCTATTGACCGTTTCGCCTTAGCCACCAAGTGGCAAATCGAATAGCAGAATTTCGGCATCGTCAGCGCCCGAGGCGATAACCCGCGGCTCGTCACTAGCTTTAGTGCATCGCCGGCCTTCAGCGCGGAACCGTTAACCGTAACGGTTCCGCGCGCTGCGTCTCAATCCAGGCGTACCTCACCGTAATCCTTTGGAGAAGTACGCCGTGGCTTTTCACAAAATTTCAACGTCCAGCCTGGCACTGGCCGACCACTTGCGCAGACGACTATTCTCGGCTTCCAGCTCCGAAACCGGACGCTGGGGCTAATCAGTGCGCTCGCGCTCGTATCGCCGGGCGATACGGCGTTGTTCTCGAGCAGCCGCTTCCAGTTGCCCAGCGTGGTAGAAGGCAGGCCAAGGCGGCGCGCCGCCTCGTTACCCCGACCGATTGTGCCAGACGCGCGGATTCCAATTTGTATTCCTGCGTATATTGGCGTTTGAGTACTTTGCCTTCTTTCATTTCCGTTCTACGTTAACAAGAAACTACCGTCTTCTCGCTGTACGTGGAAACCGGGCAACTTCACATAGTGGTGCAGGGCTTGGTGCCGAGCGCCGGCGTGCAGCGGGTCTGTTGCAAAAAAAGCTGCACATGACGAACTGAGCACGCCTAAAATTTAACAGCGGCAGGTATTCGGTGTTTTCTTGCCGTAACCAGGCTTTTTGGTAAAAGCACCCGGCAAATAAATATTTATCAGGAGGCGTTATGGCCCGCAAATATGTTGACTGCCGCAGCTTTCCCAGCGAAATGAATTGCTCAATAGCAATATCCGCAGACTCAGAAAAAGAGCTGGTGGAAGCCGCTGTACAGCACGCCGTGGCGGTGCATGGCCACACGGATACGCCAGAACTCAGGCAGGAGGTTCAGAAATCAATCAAAGAGGGTAGCCCGCCGAACTAGGCGCGGCGACAAGCGCGGCCGTTCGCAACAACGAGGCCGCGCGCTCTCGCTGGTGGGTGCATTCCCCGGCGACCACCGTTTCATTTTTCGATGATCTTCCAGTACGAGTCCTTTTTGGCGATCTTCCCATTGCGAAACTCCAGAAGATCGACACCACGAACACGAATCAGCTCGCCCGCCTTGGTCGTGCCGCTGAGCAACCAGGTTGAGACGCCGAGGTTATCAGCCACCCAGTGGCTGTCTTCGCCATAGTGAACGTCGGGAACGCCGGCGAATCGGCCCGCGAGACCTTCTCGAACGGCAGGTTTGCCAACGTAGCGGGTGCCCCACGGCTCTTTCCCTCGCGGCATGCACAATTCACAGTCATCAGAGAAAAACTCCATGATTGCATCGAGATCGTGCGCGTTGAACGCAGCGAGGAACTCCTTCAGCGTTGCAACTGTGATGGTTCCGCTCATGACTCCACCTCCATCCTTCGTCAAGGTCTGCTACCGCTCACAGCGGGAGGCGTTCAATTCATCCTCCTGAATTCATGTTCAAGCGTCCCATTGGAATGTCCGTGACATACAAGATGACATACAAGTGATGTTACGCCTTTGACTGACCCGAATCACCACTGGTAGCCAAATGGGCAGCCCGCAAGATATCCAACCCACACACTTGAATAGGCCACTTCGCATGCCTTCACATCAAGGCGACGGGGGCAGGGGGCGGGGGCGGCGAAGTATGCGTGCGCCGTGTCAATCTGCGGCTCGGGGATCCAAGCCCGCGCTGTTCGAACGGGACGCTTACGGACAGCCAGTGGCTGTCCGTTCCGTGAGTTCGCGGGCGCCCCGAGCTGCAGATTGGCACGGTTCGTCCCGGGCGGAGCACGGGACCGCAAACGCATTGAGCCGCCCCCGCCCCCTGCCCCCGTCGCCGGTCAAGAAAGCATCATCTCGCCCAACAAACCCCTCAGCAACGAAAGCAGCATCACATCACCAATCCGCAACGCCGCGTAAAGAACCAGGCTCCAGGCGGCGCCAGCCGCCTAATACGACTTGGGTAGTCCCAGCACCTTCTCCGCAATAAAACACATAATCAACTGTGGACTCACCGGCGCGATCCGGGGAATGAAACTTTCCCGCAAATATCGTTCCACGTGGTATTCCTTCGCGTATCCCATGCCGCCCAGCGTCAAGATAGCTGTCTGGCATGCATTGAACGCCGCCTCCGCCGCCAGATACTTGGCCGAATTCGCGTACTCGCCGCAGGGCAGGCCCTCGTCGTACAGATACGCCGCCTTCTGCACCATCAGGTCGGCCGCTTCCAGCTGCATCCATGCCTGTGCCAGCGGATGCTGCACGCCCTGGTTCTGCCCAATGGCGCGGCCGAACACCACGCGCTCTTTCGCATACTCCACCGCACGATCCAGCGCCGCTCGGCCCAGTCCAACGGCTTCGGCGGCGATCAGGATGCGCTCCGGGTTCAAGCCATGCAGGATGTACTTGAAGCCTTCGCCTTCATCGCCGATGCGATCCGTCACCGGAATCCGCAGGCCGTCGATGAACAGCATGTTCGAATCCACGCACTTGCGGCCCATCTTCTCGATTTCGCGCACTTCGATCGTGTTTCGGTCCAGGTCGGTATAAAACAGCGACAAGCCTTGCGTGGGCTTCTTCACGTCCGACAGGGGCGTCGTGCGCGCCAGCAGGAGCATCTTGTTGGCTACTTGCGCCGTGGAGATCCAGATCTTGCGGCCGTGCACCACGTAATGGTCGCCATCGCGCACGGCGCGGGTGGTCAGCTTGGTGGTGTCCAGTCCGGCATCGGGTTCGGTTACGGCGAAACAGGCTTTATGCTCACCGCTGATCAGGGGCGGCAGCGCCTTCGTGCGTTGCTCGGCCGAGCCGAACACTACCACTGGGTTCAGGCCGAAAATGTTCATGTGCACGGCCGATGCACCGGAAAACCCGGCACCGGAACGCGATATCGTGTGCATCATGAGCGCGGCTTCGGTCATGCCCAATCCCGATCCGCCGTACTCTTCGGGCATGGCGATGCCCAGCCATCCGGCCTTGGCCAGGTCGCGATGAAATGCATGCGGATATTCGCCGTCGCGGTCGCGCTCCAGCCAATAGTCATTGGGATACTGCTCACACAGGGCTTCAACCCCGGCAATCAATGCCTTGCGATCTTCTGTCAATACGAAACTCACGGTAACTTCCCATTGTCTGTTGTGTCTGTTGTGTCTGTTGTGTCTGTTGGCCTAGTCCCCGTCACGCTGTCGATGGCGGTGTCGGCCAGCCCCGCTTCGCGCAGTACTTCTTCTGTGTGCTCGCCAAGGCGCGGCGCATTGCGACGTATGCTCAGGGGCGTTCGCGAATAATTGCCTACCGGTGCAGGAGACCGTATTGCTCCCTCGGAAGGGTGTTGCAGGTCTTTCAGCATGCCGACTTGTTTCAAGTGCGGATCGGCGATAAGGTCATCGACGCAGTACAGGGGAGCCGAGGGGATGTCGGCCGCGTTGAAGGCCTGCAGCCAGTATTCGCTGGTGTTGGTGGCCAGGGTTTCCGACACGAAGCAGTAGGCTTCATCAATATGCTGGGCCCGGGCGGTGTGGGTGCTGAAGCGGGGGTCTTGCAGCAGGTCGCTGCGCCCGATGATCTCGAAAAAGCGGGACCAGTGCTTGTCGTTGTAGATCAGAACGCTGACATAGCCGTTGGCCGTGGCATAGGGCCTTCGGTAGGGCACGAGCAGGCGGGCGTAGCCGGTGGAGCCTTCGGCCGGGCTGAAGGTTTCGCCGCCCAGATGGTCGCCCAGCACCAGCTGCGCCATGGCTTCGAACATAGGAACTTCGATGGCCTGGCCCTGGCCCGAGGCGCGGGCCTGTATCACCCCGGCCAGCATCGCAATGGCCACTTGCATGCCAACGGCGCGATCCGCCAGGGTAAGTGGCGCGTAGCGCGGGACGTCGCCGGAGTTCTGCTGGTAAAGGGACGCAATGGCGGTCATGCCTTGGATCAGATCGTCGTATGCGGGCTTGCCGGCATACGGACCGTTGCTGCCGAAACCATAGGCGCCCACGTAGACCAGCTTGGGGTTGGCGTTTGCGAGGTCTTCATAGCTTAGCCCCAGCCGCGCCATGGCCTGGGGCCGCACGTTGTACAGCAGCACATCGACCGTCTTGGCCACGTCCAGGCAGGCCTGCCGGCCCTCCGGCGTTTTCAGGTCGAGCACGATCGAGCGCTTGTTGCGGTTCAGGTGCAGGTAGATGGCGCCCATGCCGGGGTTGCGCATGGGGCCGACTGCCCGCATGTTGTCGCCCGTGGGCGACTCCAGCTTGATCACGTCGGCGCCCAGGTCGCCCAGGATTTGCGTGGCGTACGGACCCATGACCACGGAACTGAGATCAAGTATGCGTATACCTTCGAGCGGACCCGCGGAAGCGTGGACTGTAGTCACATGAATACCATTATTGTGGAGCGATTTTGGCAGCCTTGATCAGGTTGCCCCAAAGCACGTACTGATCCTGCACGAACGTGGCGAACTCTTCCGGTGTGCCGCTGAAAGCGTCGAATCCCAGATCGGCCAGGCGTTTCTTGGTGGCCGGATCACTGACGATCTTGTTGATGGCGGTGTTGAGCACCTTCACGATGTCGGGCGACATGCCGGCCGGACCGAAATACCCGTTCCAGGAATTGATGTCGAAGTTGGGGACGCCGGCTTCTTCCATGGACGGCAGGTCGGGGACGAGGTCACTGCGCTTGGCGGTCGACACGGCCATGGCGTGCAGGCGGCCTGATTTCACAAAAGGCATGCCCGAGGTGAAATCGGTGAACATGAAATCGACCTGCCCGCCGACCAAGTCGGTCAGTGCTTGTGGCGTGCCTTTGTAAGGGATGTGCAGGATGTCGATGCCAGCGACCGAGCCCAGCGTGCCGCCGGCCACGATGCCGGTGCTGTTGCCGGTCGCGTAGGTGACGTTGCCCGGATGAGCCTTGGCGTAATCGATCAGTTCTTTAACCGTCTTATACGGTTTGGAGGGATTGGTGACCAGCAGGAACGGAAGGTTGCCGCCACGCGCGATGGGGGTGAAGTCTTTGACCGGATCGTAGGAAACATTCTTCATCAGCCAGGGGGCGGCCGAGTGCGAGGTATTGGTCGTGACAAACAGGGTGTAGCCATCGGGCTTGGCCTTGGCCACGTAGTTGGCGGCAATTGTGGCGTTGGCGCCCGGCTTGTTTTCCACGATGACGGTCTGGCCCAGCAGTTTGCCCAATTCGTCGGCAAAAATCCGCCCGACCGCGTCGGTGCCCGATCCGGCCGGGAAGGGAACGATCAGGTTGATGGGTTTTTCAGGATAGGCGGCCAGGGCGCTGGTGGCACACAGCGCCAGGCCCAGCAAGGAAGCGCCCAACAGGCGCTTGGGCGAACGGGGAGCGGTGGCGCGGGGCGACGCGTTATGGTTCAGGAATACGTTCATTTGGGGAGTCTCCGTGGCCGCACTGAATGAGCGGCTGTTGTTGTGTGGGGTGTAACAAATAGGGTGCTTAAGAACGCGATGCCCTGGCTTAGCGGATAACGCGATCAGGATTTTCTTCGTAAGGCGGCGAGTAAATAACCAGCAAGCGCGCGGGTTCGTCGCTGGTGACGGTGAAGACATGCTTCTTGTCGGGTGGAAAATAGCAGCAATCGCCAGGCAGCAATTCGCCACGCTCGCCATCGACTTCGACGATGGCGGAGCCTGACAGCAAGTAGCATACTTGTTCTATGCCGGGGTGTGCGTGAGGATGCGCGCCCTGGTTTTTTTCAATGGTGCCGACCAGCACCTCAACGTGCTGCGCGCCGACGGTTTCGCGGCTGATGAGACGACGATTGACGGTGCCGCTGTGATTGGCCGGGGAGTAGCCGGCGACGTCGGATTCGCGGACGATCCAAGAGGGTTTGGACATAATGATATTTTCCTGTGTATGAAAAGAATTTTACACATATGAAATGCAGGCGCAACTAGGGTTTGCACGGAATGAAGCGATGGCCCGAGGGTGTAGCGGTAGAGAAACGTAAGGACAAGGGTTATTCCCTATGAAAATTAATTTTCATGATGTTCTATCCGGTGTAAATTAACTTACACATTTCACTGCCGCCCTTGTTTCTCTGGTGGCGCCCTTCCAAGGCGTTATGAACGAGCAATCCCTACCTGCTGCGGCAGATGCTGCGTCATCTTTTTCGGTGGTGGAGCGCATCGCGCAATCCATGCCCACGCTTAGTGCCTCACACCGCCGTATGGCCGATTATGTCCTGGCCCGGCCGTTCAAAGTCGCCATTATGTCTATCGACGAATTCGCGCAAGAATGCAATGTTTCCATTGCCACGGCCAATCGATTCGCCCGGGCGCTTGGCTTGCCAGGCTACGCACAGTTCCGGGCGCAGTTGGCGCAGCGCTTTGAAGAGGCGCTGGAGCCCATCGAGCGCCTGCGACTGGAGTTGACACGCTCGGCCAGCAGCTTCGATGTCTTTGCCTCGTCCTTGTACGAAGACCAGCGCAACTCCGAGCTCACCCGCCTGTCGCTAAGCGCCGAACAATGCGAAAAGGCGGTGCAGGCAGTGCTGGGCGCGCAACGCATCTTCATTATCGGCTTTGGTTCAAGTGGTTTTCTGGGCGGCTTGTTGCAGCGTGGCCTAAGCCTGCATTGCCCAATGGTCGAGTGCCTGGCGGGGCCGGGTGGGGTGTCGCATGCCGCGCGCGAACTGTCTCGGATAAAGCCTGGCGATCTGGTCATCGCGATTGCCTTTCCACGTTACTTGGCCGATACCGTTACGCTGGCAAAAGCCGCGAAGGCAAACGGAATTCCGTTGTTGGCCATTACCGATAAGCCAACCTCGCCGCTTGCTCCGATGGCCGACATTTGTTTGTATGCTCACAGCCAGCGGCAATTTCTGTCGAATTCGGAAACGGCGGCACTGGGCATGATCGAAGCGCTTTCCGCCGCGGTCGCCCATCAATCCAAGGATTCGTTGACGACGGCCGCCTTACTGACGGAGTCAGTGATGCCGTGGCTGATTTATAGGGAGAAAAATAATGATTGAGCCGGTCCTGGCTATCCATGGCGGCGCCGGCGCGATATCGCGGGCAAAGACAACGCCGGAACTTCGCCAGCAATACGAGGCCGCTCTGGCGCATATTCTGGAGAGTGCCGGCGCCATGCTGGCGCAAGGGGCAACAGCCGTGGATACCGTTGCCGAAGCAGTGCGGTTGCTGGAAGAGTGCCCGTTGTTCAACGCAGGCCATGGCGCTGTCTTTACCAGCGAAGGCAAGCACGAGCTGGATGCCTCCATTATGGACGGCGCGACGCTGGATAGCGGCGCCGTCGCCAATGTAACGATCGTCCGAAATCCAGTGCTCGCAGCCAAGGCGGTCATGGAAAACAGCGCCCATGTCTTCTTCGTAGGCGAGGGTGCAGAAAACTTCGCACGTAGTCACGGGCTGGAACTGGTTGACCCCAGTTTCTTTTCCACTCCTGCCAGGCGCGAACAGCTGGAACAGGTGCAGCGGTCCGGATCAGGCGAAATGCTGCTGGACCACGATGCGCAGGCGCTCAGCTTCGCGCCGCTGGACGAACGGCGCAAGCTGGGAACAGTGGGCGCGGTGGCGCTAGATAGCCATGGCAATCTGGCGGCGGCAACGTCGACCGGCGGCATGACCAACAAGCAGCCCGGTCGCGTGGGTGATGCTCCGCTGGTGGGCGCCGGTTGCTATGCCAACAACCGCAGCTGTGCGGTATCCACCACAGGCACCGGCGAAGCTTTCATACGCCTGGTCGCGGCCTACGATGTATCGGCACAGATGGAATACGGGGGCGCTACCCTCGTCGACGCCGCGGAAAGCGTCGTACATGAAAAACTGTCGAAAATCGGCGGCTCGGGCGGCTTGATTGCGGTCGATGCGCAAGGTCATGTGACCATGCCCTTCAACACCGAAGGCATGTATCGCGGCTATATCTACCCGGGCCAGTCGCCCATTGTCGCCATACATGCGCAGTGACACGTTTTTTTATGGATGAAACCAGCCAATGAAGGCGAAGTTCGACACCGATCAAATACTGGCAGACCATCGTGTACTGCAAGTCCAAAACCTGAGTGTTCAGTTCAAAGGCGCCGAGCGCACAATCGACGCTGTCAAGAATCTCTCTTTCCACGTGGACCGCAGCGAAACGCTGGCCATCGTGGGCGAATCGGGTTCCGGCAAATCCGTGACCTCACTGGCGCTCATGCGGCTGGTGGAATATGGCGGCGGCCGGATAACGAACGGTCAGATAAGTTTTCGTCGCCGCAACGGAACTGTCGTGAACATGGCAACAGCCTCCGGCAAAGTATTACGCAGTGTGCGCGGCGCCGACATGGCGATGATCTTCCAGGAGCCGATGACGTCGCTGAATCCCATATTTACAGTGGGTGAGCAAATAGCTGAATCCATCCGTCTTCATCAAGGATTGAGCCAGGGCGAGGCGCTGGCAAAGGCCTTGCAGATGCTGGACCAGGTGCGTATACCGGATGCCAGGAACGCGCTGGGCCGTTATCCGCATCAACTTTCGGGCGGAATGCGACAACGGGTAATGATTGCAATGGCGCTGGCGTGCAAGCCGGCCTTGCTGATTGCCGATGAACCTACTACAGCCCTGGATGTGACGATACAGGCGCAGATCCTGCAACTGATCCGCGAGCTGCAGCGCGAGATGAACATGGGCGTCATCTTCATCACCCATGACATGGGCGTCGTGGCAGAGGTGGCGGACCGCGTCTTGGTGATGCTGCGTGGTGATAGCGTTGAGTCGGGCACAGCCGAGCAAATATTTGCCAGGCCGCAACATGCCTACACGCAGGCCTTGCTGGCGGCGGTGCCTCGCCTGGGCTCCATGCACGGAACCGACGAGCCCGAGCATTTCCCGGTGCCCACAACCACCAGCGCCGTGGGCGAACACGTAGCCAGGCATGCCCGGGAATCGGCCATTGTTGTGCCGCCGGCCGCATCGGGCGCCAACCCCATTCTTCGGGTCCGCGACTTATCCACCCGCTTCGATATCCGTACCGGCGTCTTCGGACGCGTCACGCGCCGCGTGCATGCTGTCGAGAAAGTGAGCTTTGACTTGTTTCCCGGTGAAACGTTGGCGCTGGTCGGCGAATCGGGTTGCGGAAAGTCGACCACTGGCCGGTCATTGCTGCGCCTGGTGCAGACGCAGGGCGGCCAGATCGAATTCGACGGCCAGCAGATCAATGACCTGGAGGGCCCCGCGTTGCAAACGCTGCGCCGTAATATCCAATTCATTTTTCAGGACCCGTTTGCTTCATTGGATCCTCGCGTAACGGTGGGCTATTCCATCATCGAGCCATTGTTGATTCATAAGGTCCTGTCCAACAAGGCTGCGCAGGAGCGCATGGCATATCTGCTGGAAAAGGTCGGCTTGCCCCGGGATGCGGCGCAACGTTACCCGCATGAATTTTCGGGTGGTCAGCGTCAACGCATTTGTATTGCCCGGGCGCTGGCCATGAGTCCCAAAGTCGTTATTGCCGATGAGTCCGTTTCTGCGCTGGATGTGTCCATTCAGGCACAAATCATAAATTTACTGATCGACTTGCAAAAAGAAATGGGCATTGCCTTCTTGTTCATCTCCCACGACATGGCCGTGGTGGAACGCATCAGCCATCGCGTAGCTGTCATGTATTTGGGCCAGATCGTGGAAATAGGCCCGCGACGCGCCATATTCGAGAACCCGCAGCACCCTTATACCAGGAAGCTGATGGCTGCTGTGCCGGTCGCGGACCCCAGCCGCCGGCATCTGGATCGCAAGCTGTTGACAGGCGAAATTCCCAGCCCTATTCGTAAAGTCGGCGACGAACCCGAAGTGCATCCTTTACGGGAAGTAGCGAGGGGCCACTACGTAGCGCAGCACCAAAGCAATGCTTCATTTTAATTTTCTGGAGAACCCGCTCATGAAATACCCCAGTGTCAAAAATTCGGTCATGGCAGCCATACTGGCCGCCGGCATGTTGGGTGGCACGGCTGCATTCGCAGCCAAAGACGTCACCATTGCGGTAGAGATTTCGCTGGACTCGCTGGATCCCTACAATACCAATTCGACCCTGGCGCAGGCCATCGGCAAAGGGTATTACGAAGGTCTTTTCCAATTCGACAAAGACTTGAAAATTCAGCCATTGCTGGCCGAAAGCTATGAGCCCAGCGCCGATGGCCTGGTCTATACATTCAAGCTGCGCAGCGGCATCAAGTTCCAGGACGGAACCGACTTCAATGCCGATGCGGTCAAGGCCAATCTGGATCGTGTCCTGGATCGCTCCAATGGCCTCGCGCGCTATAACCAATTCAGCCGTATCGAGAACGTTCAGGTGGTCGATCCGCTGACCGTGAAGATCACCCTGAAAGAGCCGTTCTCGGCCTTCATCAATTCGCTCGCGCACCCGTCTGCCATGATGATCTCGCCGACTGCCCTGAAGAAATGGGGCAAGGACATTACCTTCCACCCGGTCGGGACAGGTCCGTTCGAGTTCGTGGAGTGGAAGCCGGCCGAATACTTGAAGGTGAAGAAATTCGACGGCTACTGGAAAAAAGGCTATCCGAAGGTCGACAGCCTGACGTTCCGCACGGTTACTGACAACAATACGCGTGCTGCCGTGGTCCAGACCGGAGAGGCTCAGTTTGCCTATCCTCTGCCTTATGAACAGGCGACCATCCTGTCCAAGAACGACAAGCTGAATGTCGTGGCGGCGCCATCGATCATTGCGCGCTATGTTTCCATGAATGTGCAGCACAAGCCATTCGACAATGTCAAGGTCCGCCAGGCCGTCAACTACGCCATCAACAAAGAGGCACTGGCCAAGGTCGCCTTTGCCGGATATGCTTTCCCATCGCAAGGCGTGGTGCCGCAGGGTGTTGACTATGCCAAGAAGATGGACCCCTGGCCCTACGACCTGAAGAAGGCACGCCAACTTTTGAAAGAAGCCGGCTACCCAGACGGCTTTTCCACGACCTTGTGGTCGGCGTATAACGATGGCACGTCCGCAAAAGCTGTGCAGTTTTTGCAGCAGCAACTGGCCCAGGTAGGCATCAAGGTTTCGATCGAATTGCTGGAGTCGGGCCAGCGAGTGCAACGCGTGCAGCAGGTGAAAGACGCGAAGACGGCGCCGGTGCGCATGTATTATGCCGGCTGGTCCGCCTCTACCGGAGAGGCTGACTGGGCCTTGCGTCCTTTGCTGGCTACCAGCGGATGGCCACCTGTCTTCAACAATACGGCTTACTACTCCAACCCGGCAGTGGATAAGAATATTGCCGACGCGCTGTTGACGACTGACAAGGCGGAAAAGACCAAGCTGTACGATGCGGCGCAACAACAAATCTGGAGCGATGCGCCATGGGCTTTCTTGACGACCATCAAGCTGTTGTCGGTTCATAGCAAGACACTTAGCGGCTTCTATGTAATGCCTGACGGATCATTCCAGTACTCGGACGTCGACCTGAAACCATAACAGCGAACAGCGCAGCCCGGGCGAGTGCGGCGGTAAGCTGCAGCACTCGCCGAGTGCGTATCAAAGATGCTCACATACATAGTAAAAAGATTGTTCGGAATGATTCCTACGCTGCTGCTGGTGGCGATAGTGGTCTTCCTTTTCGTGCATGCCCTGCCGGGCGACCCGGCCAGGCTTGCCGCGGGCCCGGAGGCTGACGAGACCACTGTGGCGTTGGTTCGTCACGAGCTGGGTCTCGACCTGCCCTTGCCTCAACAGTTTCTGCGTTATTTTGATAATTTGTTGCACGGTGAGCTGGGCAACTCCTTGCGCACCAAGCGTCCGGTGTCGCAGGAAATCGGCGACCGCTTCATGCCCACTTTGCTCTTGACGTTGACGAGCATGATCTGGTCGGTGATCTTTGGCCTCGTCATAGGAGTGGTGTCGGCCGTCTGGCGCAACCGCCTGCCCGACCGCGTCGGTATGACCGCAGCCGTCTCAGGCATCTCGTTTCCGGCCTTCGCGCTGGGCATGGTGTTGATGCAGATATTTTCAGTGCAGCTGGGATGGTTTCCCACGGTGGGCGCCAGCACTTGGCAGCACTATGTCTTGCCCTCCATCACCTTGGGCGCCGGCGTCGCCGCCGTAATGGCACGCTTCACCCGCGCGGCATTCGTGGAAGTCATGCAGGAAGACTACGTACGCACCGCCAGAGCGAAAGGCTTGTCCGAGCGCATCGTCGTGGTAAAGCACACCTTTCGCAATGCCCTGATTCCTGTCGTGACGATGATGGGTCTGCAGTTCGGCTTTCTGTTGGGCGGCTCCATCGTGGTGGAAACCGTCTTCGCCTGGCCGGGCGTGGGCATGTTGCTGGTCGACTCGGTCGTCATGCGCGACTATCCCGTCATACAGGGACTCATCCTGCTGTTTTCGCTGGAATTCATTCTGATCAACCTGATCGTGGATGTGCTCTACGGCATGATCAATCCAACGATCCGATACAAATAGGGGCAGGCAATGACTCAAGCCTCGACACTCAACACCGCCAACAGTGGCGTGCACGACAGCGCTCCGGTGCGTACGCCCATGCGCGAATTCTGGCGCAAGTTCCGCAAGCAGCGACTGGCCATGTGGGCCGGCGTCTTTGTCCTGCTGCTTGTGCTGGTCGCCATCTTTGCCCCCTGGATCGTTCCCTACGATCCCGAAGGTTTCTTCGACTACGACGCATTGAACCAGCCGCCATCATGGACGCACTGGATGGGGGTCGATTCATTGGGCCGTGATATCTACAGTCGGGTTGTGATGGGCGCACGCATTTCTTTATCAGCCGGTTTTGTGTCCGTCGCCCTGGGCGCCCTGGTGGGGACGGTACTGGGCCTCGTTGCCGGGTATTACGAAGGCTGGTGGGAGCGCATCATTATGCGTATTTCCGATGTGCTGCTGGCTTTCCCCGGCATTCTGCTGGCCATCGGCGTGGTGGCGGTGCTCGGCTCCAACATGGTCAATGTCATCATTGCCGTGGCGGTGTTCAGCGTGCCCGCATTCGCCCGCCTTGTACGCGGCAGCACACTTGCGATCAAGAACATGACTTACATCGAAGCCATGCGCAGTATTGGCGCGCCGGATTCGGTGATTATCTTTCGTCATATATTGCCGGGGACCATTTCGCCTATCGTCGTCTATGGCACGATGCGTATCGGTACGTCGATCATCACTGCGGCCAGCCTGTCGTTTCTGGGCATGGGGGCGCAACCGCCTACTCCGGAATGGGGCGCCATGCTGAATGATGCGCGGTCCGATATGCTCTTGGCGCCTCACGTGGCGATCTTTCCGGCGCTGGCCATTTTCCTGACGGTGCTGGCATTCAACCTGTTGGGCGACGGCTTGCGTGACGCCCTGGATCCAAAGATCGATCGTTGAAGAAAGTGGATTCCATGTTCCATATCGATGCGCCCCGCGTGGGCAGCCTGCCGGCTGGAGCCGGCAACCGAATAACGGATGTTCCCGGTGTAACAGTAGGCCACGCGACCTTGGCGACCGGCGACGTACAAACGGGCGTGACGGTCATCCGGCCGCATCCCGGCGACGAGTTCCTGAACAAGGTTCCTGCTGCCGTCGCCGTCATCAATGGCTTCGGTAAAAGTGTGGGCCTGCCGCAAGTGCAGGAGCTCGGCGTGCTCGAGACGTCGATCGCCCTGACCAACACATTCTCGGTCGGGGAAATCGCGACCGCGCAAATTCGGCAGCTTGTGGGCCGGCACCCGCACATTGGCCGCGGGTGGCCTACCTGCAATCCGCTGGTGTTCGAATGCAATGACGGTTACCTGAATGATATCCAGGCTTTCTCGGTGTCGGCCAATGACTATCTTGAAGCCTATCGTTCGGCGGCTTCGGCGTTCGAACAAGGGTCCGTAGGCGCTGGCCGCGGGATGTCCTGCTTCTCCATGAAGGGTGGTATCGGATCGGCCTCTCGCCTGATAACGGGCGGGAATCAAGACTATACGATGGGCGCGCTGGTGCTTGCCAATTTTGGCCGTCTTTCCAACCTGACGGTTGCAGGGCGCCCGCTTGGACGCCTTATCGACAAAGAGAACCGGCTTGCGGGTAATACCGTCATGAGTCACGAGCCGGAAAAGGGTTCGATCATCATGGTGCTCGCCACCGACGCGCCGCTTGAGGCGCGGCAACTACAGCGACTTGCCAAGCGCGCGGGCGCGGGCCTGGCCCGTACAGGATCTGTCTATGGCCATGGCAGCGGCGATTTCGCCTTGGCCTTCACGACGGCATATCAGATTCCTGCTGAGGCTCATACGCCGGCGCCTAGAATTGCGCTGGTTCATGAATCCATGCTGGACCCGCTATTCGAAGCCGCGGCGGAGGCCACCGAGCAGGCCATCGTCAATGCCTTGTGGTCCGCAACCACCGTCTCTGGGAGGGCGGGTCATCGGCGATTGGCAATACCGGAAATCCTGCCCGAGTGGCGTGAATTATTTGAAAGGACAATTCTGTGAGAGTGTTGGTTTCAGTGGATATCGAGGGAGTGGCCGGCGTGACGCACGCCGAACAAACCCGCAGCGGCAATGGTGAGTATGAACGGGCCAGGCGATGGATGACGAGCGAAGCCAACGCTGCGATACGCGGCGCCTTCGACGGCGGCGCAACGCACGTCATGGTCAATGATTCCCACGGGAGTTTTCGCAACCTTCTGTTGGACGAGCTGGACGAAAGAGCCGAAATGGTGACAGGCAAGCCGCGCTATATGGGCATGATGGCTGGCGTCGAGCACGGCTGCGACGCCGTCTTCATGGTCGGATACCATGCCCGCGCGCAGGAGCGGGGAATACTGGCGCATACCATCAACAGCTTTGCCTTCAGGCGGGTAGTGGTCAACGGCGCAGAGTTGGGCGAGGCGGGTCTTTATGGCGCGCTGGCCGGGGAACACGGCGTGCCTGTAGCCTTGCTGACGGGCGACGATATTTTCCTCGCTGAAACCGAAGCCATGTTTCCCGGTGTCGTGACGGTGCAGACCAAGCGCGCACAAGGCAATGCCACTTGCGTATCGCTATCGCCGGCGCGTGCCTGCGCATTGATACAGCAAGCCTCGGTCGCTGCAATTGGAAACGTCTCCAGTTTGAAGCCCTTGCGATTGGACGGCCCGATATTCGAGTGTGAGTTGACGACGCAGACGCCCGGCCAGGCCGACCTGTTCTGCCAGCTGCCCACGGTGTCGCGCATCAATGGAAACACCCTGAACTTCAAGACAGAGTCTGTCTACGACGTCGTGCGTACGCTCAACTGTTTTTCGGCGATGTCGTTCATGTTGCGTTGAGTCGATCCCATCAACCGCGCTCCTTCAAATGGCTGATCACCCTGATCGCCACGGCCGAGGTTTGCCTCATGTGTTCCACGCAGGCCAGCCAGGCTTCTTCTTCGTCGTTGTTGCGTATCGCTGCGCCTATCCGGGCCATTTCCTGCAAGGTGTTCTTGATGCGGCCCGGACTCAGGATGGACGTGGCGCGCAGGCGTGATATCTTGCCATGCAGCGCTTCAAGGCTGCTTTTCAGCACCCGGTTGTAGCAGCCCTCGAGCAGCGCCTCGTAGAACAGTTCGATTGCCTCCAACTGTTCGGCAACGTCCTTTTCTTCTACCGATACAGCCAGCTGCGACAAGGTCTGGTCCAGCTTTTCCCGCTGGGCGGGGGTGGCCATGTTGATGAAGTTGCGTGCCGCCAGACCCTCCAGCACGGAACGGACTTGATAGATATCGGCCGCCTCCTGCACGTCCAGCACGGCAACGCGCACCCCGCGATTGGGCTGATTGCTGACATAGCCTTCTTGCTCCAGCATCTGCAGGGCCTCGCGCACCGACGATCGACTGGCCTGGGTCAGCTCGCACAATGCTTTTTCGGTCAGCCGGGCGCCGGGACGCAGGTTGCCCGCCAGGATGTGCTCCCTTACTGTCTTCGCGATCTGTGAACGTTTGCTTGTCATGGCCCCGGGACGAGTAAGAGGCCGATAGAAAGCAGCCCGCAAACTCGATGTCAGTTTTCTGTCGGCAAAGTATAGCGATACATGGCGGATAGTGTGGTATAAATTGTCCGACAATCGATATTGAATTGCCCGATAACGTGATGGAGGTCGATGATGGACGACTGGAAGGATCCTAGGTACGAAGTGCTGTCGAATGCCGAGATATCCGATGCCCTGGACTTCCTGGGGCTGCCGGGTAGCGCGCTGGGCCTGTCGGCCGTGACGGGGACTCATCGCATCATGGGTCGCGCCTTTACGGTGCGCTTTGCGCCGGTGGATCCCGGGGCGGTCGGCACGGTGGGCGACTTCATCGACGACGTGGAAGAGGGCGAAGTCATCGTGCTGGACAACAGCGGACGTACCGACTGCACGGTGTGGGGCGGCATACTGAGCCAGATTGCAAAAGCCAGGAATATTGGGGGTACGGTCATCAATGGCGTCTGCCGGGATTCGGCCGAAGCGGTGGAGTGCGCTTATCCCATCTTCAGCCGCGGCGTCTTCATGCGCACCGGCAAGGACCGTGTCCAGGTCGAGGCCGTGGGGACCAGCGTTTCACTTGGGGATGTGCGGGTCAATGCGGGCGATATTATCGTCGGCGATCGCGACGGCATTGTGGTCATACCGCAGGACAGGGCAAAAGAAGTCCTTGACCGCGCCCTGGCGACTCACCTGATCGAAAAAGACATTCTGAACGAAGTGATGGCAGGATCAACATTGAAAGCGGCCCGCGAAAAACTGGGCTATCACACACTGCAACGGCGCAAATAAGACCGCGCATCTGTATAAAAACGGGAGATGACAATGCAACAAAAACTTGCCACGGCAATTCTGGCCACGTTGGCGATGACAGCCGGAAGCGCCGCCTGGGCTCAAAAGCTGGATTGCGCCAATGTGACCTTTGTGTCGCCCTATCCGCCCGGCGGCACCACCGACATTCTGGCACGCATGCTGGCGCCGACCATGCAGGAAGAATTGGGCGTGCCCGTTATCGTCGACAACAAGCCTGGCGCCAGCAGCAACATCGGCACGGAATTCGTCGGTCGCGCCAAGCCCGATGGCTGCACCCTGCTGCTGGGCAACAATACCGGCATCGTCATCAACCGGAACCTATACAAGCTGCGCCTGGATCCGGTGAAAAGCCTGGCGCCGGTGGCCGAGGTCGCCGCGGTGCCGCTGGTGCTATACGTGAACCCCAAGAAAATGGACGCCACGACACCCGCCGAGCTTCTGGACGCGTTGAAGAAGGAGCCCGAAAAGCACAGCTTCGCTTCGGGCGGCAGCGGCAGTCCGCAGCACCTGGCCGGCGAGTTGATCAAGCAGAGCAAGCACGTCGAGATGCTGCATATTCCCTACCGGGGACAAGGCCCGGCCTTGACGGACGTGATCGCCGGGCATGTGCCGATCGCCTTCGAAACAACCACGGTGCTGTTACCGCATATCAAGTCAGGCGCCGTGCGCCCGTTGGCGACCACCAGCCCCACGCGCACCAAAGTGTTGCCGGATGTCCCCACCATGGTCGAATCGGGCTTTCCGGGATTCATCATCGAGAACTGGTACGGTGTCTTCGCACCCGCCAACACGCCCCAGCCCATCATCGAGCAGTTGAACAAGGCGGTCAATGTGGCCTTGAAGGCAACGAACTCGGTGCAGGCCCTGGAGAAGATGGGCTCCTCGGATGTGGCAGGCTCGGCGCAGGAATTTGCCGATTTCATCGCCAAGGACGCTCCCGTGTGGACGGACGTGGTGCAGAAGTCGGGCGCCAAAGTAGATTGATTCCGGATCACCGCGACCTTTTTAGAGAGAATAGCAATGGATACCCTGGCCCAATTGTTCGAGGGCATTCCCTCGTCCATCATCAGCGACTCGATGCGCCGGATCGCCGGAGCACGCCGCCTTGTGCCCCGCCACGCCAGCGGCGGCCTGCTCGGCACCGCCTACACCGTCAAGGTACGCCCCGGCGATAACCTGTATATCCACGACGCCCTGCGCAAGATCAAGCCGGGACAGATCCTGGTGGTCGATGGCGAGGGCCATGTCGAACGCGCACTCGTGGGCGAAATCATGATGAGCGCCGCACGCATGCGCGGCGTCGCCGGTTTCGTGATCGACGGCGCCATACGCGATAGCGACGCCTTCAAGACCCACAATTTTCCGTGCTACTCCAGAGGCATCACCCACCAGGGTCCGCTGAAGAACGGACCTGGCGAACAAGACATTCCGGTGTCCGTCGACGGTTGTGTGGTGAACCCGGGCGATATCGTTGTGGGTGACTGCGACGGCGTGGTATTCATTCCGCGTGCCCGGGCCGAAGAAGTGGCGGCCACCAGTCGCAGCCGGATGGCGAACGAAACCAAAGTGCTTGCCGGTATCGCCCAGGGCGTTTATGACGACGCCTGGATCGATGCCGCCTTGAAGGCACAGCTGGTTTAGCAGAACGCAAGCCTTGTTCGCAAGCCCTTCAATACCTATCTCTTCAGCAATCAGGAATATTCCGCAATGACCACCCATTCCGTCTCCACGTTCAAACGCCTCATCGTAGCCGGCTCCGTCGGCCTGCTGGGCGTCGCCGCAAGCAGCGTCTGCGTTGCCGCGACCTATCCAGAGCGACCCATCAAGCTGGTTGTGCCCTGGGCGCCGGGCGGCGCCACCGATGTGCTGGGGCGTTTCGTCGCCAAGGGTCTGAGCGAACGCGTGGGGCAGCCCGTGGTTATTGAGAACCGTGGCGGGGCGGGCGGCAATATAGGCACGGCGGCGTTCGTACGCGAGAAGGCCGATGGCTACACCTTGTTGGTGGCAACCAGCTCGACCAATGCGGCCAACCCGCATTTGTATAAACAGCTGGGCTTCAAGGCAGATAGCGACTTTGCACCGGTCGCATTCGTTGCCTCGATCCCGAATGTCCTGGAAGTGAATAAGGATTCCAAATACAAGACGTTCGGCGAATTGCTGGCCGCAGCGAAGGCCAATCCGGGCGCGTTGAACTATGGTTCGGCCGGTGTCGGATCGTCCCAGCACTTGGCCGCCTCGCTATTGAAGCATTTGACCAAGATCGATATTGTCCATATCCCATATAAAGGCAGCGGTCCGGCCGTGTCCGATTTGCTGGCGGGCCAGTTTGACTTCATGATCGATACCGGCTCCGTTGCACAAGTGAAAGCAGGTTCCCTGCGCGCACTAGCGGTCGCCTCGGAGACGCGTGTTGCCGCTTTGCCGGATGTGCCGACGTTCAAGGAGCAAGGCCTGGAAGGCATGAATGCGTCGGCCTGGTATGCCATTGTGGCTCCCGCCGGGACGCCCGCCGATGTGCTGGCCTACCTGAACAAGGAAGTCAATGAGGTTGTTCAGAGCCCGGAAGTGAAAACGAAGCTGGAAGCCATGGGGGCCCAGGTGCCCGCAGCGCAAACGTCGGAGCAGGTCTCTGCGTTCATGAATAGCGAAATCAAACGCTACGGCGAACTCATCAAGATATCCGGCGCCAAGATGGAATAGCGGTTGGCTGGATCGCGGCAGTTACCCAGGCCAGGTTTCGATAGTGCTTATATTATCCATGGCCTGGCTGGTGGAGATAAAATAATAAGAAGCTGTTGATCGAACTGCTTTGGCAAAAAGCGGCACCAGGCGTCCCTTGGTCAGGTCGTCCAGCACCAGCGCCATTCTGCCGATTGCGCCGCCTTGGCTAACGCTATCCAAAAATCTGAAGCGCGCCGGCATACTGTGCAAACACACACTCACGAGAGGCAGAAATAACCATGCTACGTATCGTTTATGGCGGTTTTCAACACGAAACAAACACCTTTGCGCCTGACCTGGCCGATTGGGACGCCTTCCTGGCCGGTGGCGGCTGGCCGGGCCTGGTGTCGGGTGACGCCATTTGGCCCGCGATTGCCGGCGCCAATATTCCCGCCGCCGGTTTTGTGAAATGCGCGCAAGATGCAGGCGACACAGTCATCCCTACGACGTGGTGCGCAGCCAGCCCATCGGCGCATGTTGCCGCCGACACTTACGAACGCATCGCCTCGATGATTGTCGACGGCATCAGTGCCGCCTTGCCCGTTGATGCCGTGTATCTGGACTTGCACGGTGCCATGGTGGCCCAGACCTTCGACGATGGCGAAGGCGAACTATTGCGCCGGGTGCGCGCGGTGGTCGGGCCCGACGTGCCTATCGTGGCCAGCCTGGACCTGCATGCCAACGTGACTGCGCAAATGCTGCACGAGGCCGACATACTTGTCGCCTATCGCACCTATCCCCATGTCGACATGGCCGAAACCGGCGCCCGGGCGTACCAACAGCTGCAACAGCGGCTGGCCAAGGGTGTGCGGCCCAAGGTCGCCGTACGCCGTTTGCCTTTCCTGATTCCCATCTGCTGGCAGTGCACCGACATACAGCCATCCAAAGGCCTGTATCAGCAACTCGCGGAGCTCGAGCATGACGTCACCCATGTGTCGTTCGCCACGGGCTTCCCGGCGGCAGACTTCAAAGAGTGTTCACCTGTGATCTGGGCGTACGCAGACGACCAAGCCAGTGCCGATGCGGCGGCCGACCAACTGGAAGCCGCCGTCAATGCAGCGGAATCATTGTTCGCCGGCAAACTTTACAGTCCCGACGAAGCGGTGCAGTACGCCATGGCAAAATCGCTGACCAGTTCCAAGCCTGTCGTCATTGCCGATGCCCAGGACAACCCAGGTGCGGGCAGCAATTCAGACACAACGGGCATGCTGCGCGCCTTACTGCGCAACAAGGCAGAGCGTGCCGCTATCGGCATGATCGTCGACCCGGCCGCCGCCGCGAAAATACACGAAGCGGGAGAAGGGCAGCGCATTCGCATTGCCATCGGCGGCAACGCGGGCTTGCCTGACGACCAACCCTTTGAAGGCGATTTTCTTATCGAGCGCCTGTCGGACGGCAAGACGGCCGCCACGGGGCCTTTTTATCACGGGTTCAACCTCGATATGGGCTTGTCCGCATGCCTGCTGATCGACGGTGTGCGCGTGGTCCTGGCCTCGCAGAAAGTGCAAATGGCGGATCAGGCCATGTTTCGCTTTGTGGGCATCGAACCCACCGAGCAGGCCGTTCTGGTCGTGAAGAGCGCTGTGCACTTCCGTGCCGACTTCGCCCCCATTGCCGAAGAAATCATTGTCGGCGCCGCGCCTGGCTCCATGCCCATGATCCTGAAACAATTGCCCTGGAAGAACCTGCCTGTGGGAATAAGGCTGGATCCTTGCGGGGAAGCCTTCCAGGTGGCGTAAGTGTGCCGCGTCGCTCGTGTTTATATGCCAGGCCTTACAATCCTGGCATGAAATACCTGAAGGGCTACTCCCCCGACACGCACAATAAAGTCCAGCTGCTGCTTGATCGCGGACAGCTGGCCGATGTGCTGCTCGGCCGGTATCCGAAGGCGCATGGGGTGCGCACCGACAAGGCCTTGTACGACTACGTCGTCGACCTGAAGAACAGCTATATCCGCAATGGCGCACCCATCAGCAAGGTGATGTTCGACAGCAAGATGCAGGTGATCGCCCACGCGCTGGGCACGCACACCACCATTTCGCGCGTGCAGGGCATGAAGCTCAAAACCAAGCACGAAATCCGCATTGCCACGGTATTCCGGTCGGCGCCGGAAGCCTTTCTAAGAATGATCGCCGTGCACGAACTGGCTCACCTGAAGGAGCGCGAGCACGACAAGGCTTTCTACTATCTGTGCGAACGCATGGAGCCGAATTATCACCAATACGAATTCGACCTGCGCCTGTACCTGACGCATCTGGACCAGCCCGGCGGCGGCAATTTGTGGGACCCCACCCGTACTTTGGCAGAGGCTTGACCTACACTGCCCAGCAACCAATCAACCAACACGAGGCATTCATGGATTTACACCTGCAAGGTAAAAGCGCATTGGTTTGCGGTTCGAGCAAGGGACTGGGCTATGCCTGCGCCATGTCCTTGGCCCGCGAGGGCGTCTCAGTGACGCTCGTCGCCCGCACGGCACAGCTGCTGGAAAAATCGGCCGAAACCATACGCCAGGCCACCGGTGCAAAGGTGACCACGGTGGCTGCCGACATCACCACACCTGAGGGCCGCGAGCAGGCTTTCTCGGTGGCGGGAATGCCGGACATCCTGGTCACCAACGCTGGCGGCCCCAAGCCCGGCGACTTTCGTGACTGGTCCAAGGACGACTGGATGGCGGCGCTGAATGCCAATATGTACACGCCTATTGCGCTCATCCAGCATGTGATCGATTCCATGATCAACCAGCGTTACGGGCGCATCGTGAACATCACCTCGGCCGCGGTCAAGATGCCCATCGATATACTGGGCTTGTCCAATGGCGCGCGCAGCGGCCTGACCGGCTTTGTCGCAGGCCTGGCACGGCAGGTAGTCGAACATAACGTGACGATCAATAATCTGCTGCCGGGCCCCTTCGAAACCGACAGGCTCAAGGAAACGGCCGCCAAGACGGCGCAGAATACGGGTAAGCCTATCGAGGAAATCATGCAGGCGCGCCTGAAGTCCATACCGGCCAAGCGCTACGGCCAGCCCTATGAACTCGGTGATGCCTGCGCTTTCTTATGCAGTGCACAGGCGGGCTTCATAACAGGGCAGAACCTGGTCCTGGACGGCGGTATCTACCCGGGCATGCTATAGGCCGGCCATCTTCGGCGCATTTTTGGTGACGGGTGCGTTGGCCGGGCCCACCGACGGCTCGGGCGCATCATGAAACGACTGCAGGAACAGTTGCGCCGCGCGCGACAGTGCCGCGCCGCGGCGGGTCACCAGCTGATACGGCTCGCTGCGCGATTTCAGTTCCAACGGCAGGATGCGCATGACGCCCATTGAGGCGAAGAATTCGGCCACGTCCAAGGCCAGCAGAGCGACGATATCCGGCTGGCGGCGCAGAAGGGCCAGCGTGGCGAAGGCCGACGTGGTTTCGAAAAGCCGGTGTGGAAAGCGCAGCCCGGCTTCGTAGAACTCGCGTTCCAGCAGGCGGCGCATGGGCATGTTGGCCGAATAGACGACCCAGCGCGAGGCATTCAGGTCGACAAGTTCCAGGTGGCCGCGGCCGGCCATGGGGTGGTCGATGCTGCTGACCACGGCCAGGGTTTCGTGGTGGATGTCGATGCTGTCGTACAGCTGCGGCTGCGCGCTAACGGAACGCCGGCAGATGGCCACGTCCAGCCGGCCGCGATCCAGCAGATGCAGCAGCCGCGCGCTGGTGTCTTCCACGATTTCCACCGCCACGTCGGGGTATTGGGCCAGCAGCCGGGTCAGTTCCTCGGTCAGCAAAGGTACCGCGCCCATGATCACGCCCACGTTCAATCGCCCGCCCTGTCCTTGCAGGATGTCTTCCATCTCGCCGCGCAAGTGGGCCAGGTCGGTCTGCATCAGCCGGGCGTAGCGGATGGCGCAACGCCCCATTTCATTGGCGACCAATCCGCGCGAGCTGCGCACAAACAGCGGCACGCCGAAGATGGCTTCGATTTCCTGCAAGGCCTTGCTGGCGCCCGGCTGCGTCAGGGAAGAATGAAACTTATACCTGTATGCGTGCCGCTTAGTGTTCAAAGTGACGTGTTTATCGTAAATTGCTGGAAGGATATCTCCAGCCCTTTTCCAAACTATAACGAAAAGCGATACAACCATGGCGCTCATCAACTACATCACCCAGGTCCAGTTCGGCTACGACGCTCTGGCGACCCTGCAACAGGAATGTGATCGTATCGGCATAACGCGTCCCCTGATCGTCACCGACGTCGGCGTGAGCAAGGCGGGGCTGGTCGAACGGGTGCTGGCCCAGTTGAGGGATGCGGATCCCGGCGCAGTGTTTGACGGCACGCCGTCCAATCCCAACGAAGCCGCGGTGCTGGCTGCCGCGCAGGTGTATCGGCAGGGCGGCTTTGACGGCATTATTGCGGTCGGAGGCGGCTCGTCCATCGACCTGGCAAAGGGCGCGGCCGTGTGCGCAACACACGATGGCGAGCTCAAGAGTTTTGCCGTCATCGAAGGCGGCGCATCCCGCATCACGGCCGCGACCGCGCCCGTCATTGCGATTCCCACCACGGCAGGCACGGGCAGCGAAGTTGGGCGTGGCGCCATCCTCATCCTGAACGACGGCCGCAAGGTCGGCGTGCTTTCGCCGCACCTGGTACCCAAGTCCGCGATTTGCGATCCGTCCATGACGCTGGAGCTGCCCGCATTGCTGACGGCCGCCACGGGCATGGACGCTATCGCGCATTGCATGGAAACCTTCATGTCGCCGGCCTTTAATCCTCCGGCTGACGGCATTGCCCTTGATGGCTTGCGCCGCGCCTGGCGGCATATTGAAACGGCCACAACCCAGCCGCAAGACCGCGAGGCGCGCCTGAACATGATGAGCGCCTCCATGCAGGGTGCCATGGCCTTCCAGAAAGGCCTGGGCTGTGTGCACAGCCTGAGCCATTCGCTGGGAGGCCTCGACCCGCAGCTGCACCATGGCACACTGAATGCTGTGTTTCTTCCCGCCGTCATCGAATTCAATGCAGCGTCGCTCTCGATGCAGCAAGAGCAAAAGCTGGAACGCATGGCACAGGCCATGCAATTGCCCGATGCCACCGCCCCGGCCATAGGCGCGGCGATACTCGGAATGAACACGCGACTGGGCCTGCCCTCTGGCCTTGCCGAAATGGGTGTGTCGCCAGATCAGTTCCCGCGCATCGTGCAAGGGGCGCTGGCCGACCACAGCCACAAGACAAATCCCCGTGAGGCATCGTCGGACGACTACGTCCGGATGCTGGAACGGTCCATGTAAACCCATCAAGGAAATAGACAAATGAACGATATCGTCAGCACCCAGATCCTGGGACACAACTACATAGGCGGACGGCGCAGCGCGCGAGGGAAAGCCACACAGCAAAGCATAGCCGCCGATAGCGGCAAGCCCTATCATGTCAGCTTCTCGCAAGCCACGCCGGAAGAAATTGACGAGGCCGTGCAGGCGGCCAGCGATGCTTATCGCGAATACCGCAATGTTTCCATCGATCAGCGCGCCGAGTTCCTGGACCAGATTGCCGAAGAAATCGACGCGCTGGGCGACGGCTTCATTGCCGAGGTCTCGAATGAAACCGCGCTGCCCGCGGCGCGCCTGCAAGGCGAACGATCACGCACCAGCAACCAGATGCGCCTCTTTGCCCGCATATTGCGTCGCGGCGACTTCCATGGCGCGCGTATCGACACTGCCTTGCCGCAGCGCCAGCCCATGCCACGTCCCGACCTGCGTCTGTGCCGCATAGGCATGGGGCCAGTGGCGGTATTTGGCGCCAGCAATTTCCCGTTGGCATTTTCCGTGGCCGGCGGCGATACCGCGGCCGCGCTGGCCGCGGGCTGCCCGGTCGTCGTCAAGGCGCATACCGGTCACATGGTCACGTCCGAGCGCGTGGCGGACGCCATCGAACGGGCGCGCGAGCGTTGCGGCATCCCGGCGGGCGTGTTCAACATGATCTACGGCACGGGCGTGGGAGCCCGTCTGGTGCAGGCCCCCGGCATCAAGGCCGTGGGTTTCACCGGGTCCCTCAAAGGCGGCCGCGCCTTGTGCGATCTGGCGGCAAACCGCCCCGATCCGATTCCTGTCTTTGCCGAGATGTCCAGCATCAATCCCATCGTCCTGCTGCCGGGCGCCTTGCAGGAACGCGGCGCGGCTATCGCGCGCGACCTGGCCGCATCGGTGTCCATGGGTTGCGGCCAGCTCTGCACCAGTCCCGGACTCGTGCTGGGTGTGCGATCGCCCGAATTGACTGCCTTCACCAAGGAACTTGAACAAGCCTTCACGGCCATGCCGGCCCAGACCATGCTCAACCGTGGCGCGCTGGACAGCTACGAGGCAGGCATCAAGCGATTGAAAGGATTGAAGGGCATCGAGGTACTGGCCAAGGGCGCGGCACACGACGGCAAGGCAAGCGCCCATGTGTTCAAGGCCAAGCCCAGCCTGCTGCTCGACCACGACGATGCGCCGCTGGAAGAGGAAGTGTTCGGGCCTTCGACCGTATTGGTCACCTTCGACAGCCAGGAGCAACTGACGTCCTTCCTCAGCGTCATGCATGGTCAGCTGACCGCCACCCTGATCGCCACCGACGCCGAAGTCGTCGATCATTCGGCCGTGGTTTCCATCCTGGAAGAAAAGGCCGGCCGTCTTTTGCTCAATGGTTTCCCCACCGGTGTTGAAGTGTGCGACGCCATGGTGCACGGCGGCCCGTATCCGGCCACGTCCGATGCGCGGGGCACATCGGTGGGCAGCCTGGCCATCGACCGCTACCTGCGACCGGTTTGCTACCAGAACTATCCCGACGCCCTGTTGCCGCCCGTGTTGCAGAACGCCAATCCACTGAAGGTGCTGCGACTGGTCAATGGCGAATTCACCAAAGACGCCATCCAGGCTATCTAGGCAACCGGTACCAAACCATCCCCACCCACTCGTGGAGCGCTTTGTTGGCCAGGCTTAGGTAATCGGCCTGGGGGATGAAGTTCATGATGCGCTGCACCGGCTCGACGTGAAACACCGTGGGCGCGGCAATCACGGTGAAACCCGCGCGTTCAAAGGCTTTTTTGGCGCGCGGCATATGCCAGGCGTGCGTCAGCAGCGCAATCGTATCCACGCCCTGCGGCGCCAGGACGCGCCGGGCAAATTCGGCGTTTTCCGCCGTGTTGGTGGATTCGGTTTCCTGCCAGCGCACCGGTGTGTCGAACACCGTTTCCAGTTCGCGTTTCATGATCCAGCCTTCGGGCTCGCCCCCTGAGGGGTCGCCGCCCGTCACCATGATGGGCAAATTATGCTGGTGGTGCAGAAAGGCGGCATACCGCACCCGTTCCAGCGTCGCACTATTGGATACGTCCGACGCGTACTCCGGCTGGCTGTGTCGCACACCCCCGCTGAGCAACACGATGGCCTGCGCCTTGCCGAGATCTTTCGGGTTGACCGCGCCGGCGGACTCCAGGCTGCGTATCATCTTGTGCGCCGTCACCGGCATGCTGAAGATGGCCAGGCTTGCGATGCCAAGGATAAGCAAGGTCCAGCCTGACCGCCGCCAGCGCGCGGCCAGCAGAATGCAGCCGACGATCATGAGCAGCAGCAGGCTGCCCGGCAGCAATACGATTTGCGAAACAGTGGAATTGAATGTGGACGTCATGGGTAGGGTTCAGATGTGTGTCCGATTATAGGTCACCGTCCAGGCGTCCATACAGGCCGCAGCCGCGCGCTTCAAAACTCCCGCAGTGCTCTATGATGAGGCCCTTGTCGATTCATTCGTCCGAACTCATTCATGACTCAAACCATACTCGTCACAGGCGGCGCCGGCTTTATCGGCAGCCACACCACGGTAGCCTTGCAGCAGGCCGGCTATCGCGTCCTTATCCTGGATAATCTTAGCAATAGTTCGCTTGACGTACTGGACGCCATTACCCGCATCACGGGTATGCGCCCGGATTTTGCCGAGGGCGACGTGCGCGATCCGGAAACGCTGGAATTGCTGTTCCGAACCCGCAAGATTACTGCCGTGCTGCATTTTGCCGGCCTGAAGGCGGTCGGAGAATCCACCCAGATACCGCTGGCCTATTACGACAACAACGTGCAAGGCAGCGTGCTGCTGCTGGCCGCCATGCAACGGGCGGACGTGCGCAGCTTCGTGTTCTCGTCCTCGGCCACGGTCTATGGCGACCCGCAAAAGCTGCCCCTTACCGAAGATCATCCGCGCTCGGCCACAAATCCTTACGGTCATACAAAACTGGTGGTGGAAGACATACTGGAAAACCTGTATCGCAGCGAAGCCGGCTGGCGCATTGCACGCCTGCGCTACTTCAACCCCGTGGGTGCGCATCCCAGCGGCTTGATCGGCGAGGCGCCGCAGGGCATACCCAACAACCTCATGCCCTACGTCGCACAAGTGGCCGCCGGACAGCGGCCCAAGGTGCAGGTGTTTGGCAACGACTACGACACGCCCGACGGCACCGGCGTGCGCGATTACATCCACGTCATGGACCTGGCGCAAGGCCATGTACAGGCCTTGCGCCATTGCCTGGAGAAAGAGCAGGAATTGTTGACTGTGAATCTGGGCACCGGCAAAGGCTACTCCGTGCTGGACATGATCCGCGCCTTCGAGCAGGCCAGCGGCAAGACCATACCCTACGACCTGGTGGCGCGCCGTCCGGGCGATATCGCCGCGTGCTGGGCTGATACGGAAATAGCCTACCAAAAGCTGGGGTGGCGGGCCGAGAAAGGTATACAGGAAATGTGCGACGACGCCTGGCGCTGGGAGACAAATCGTAGCGTCTGAGCGGTGGCACCACATGGCGCACGTCTACGCCGTAAAAACGTCATCCAGTGCTTCGGCGTCCGGGGCGTTCAGGGACCACGTTTCCAGCTGATTTGCGGTAAATGCCTATGTTCGTGGCCGATTATAGGTTAAGACGTTCCGAAATTTACGTTGAGTCATTCCGAGATTTACGACAATAAATTCCGATATTTACGTTGAGAATTTCCGGAATTTACGATATCGTCGTCTTATGGAAACGACATCTCATTATCCGCGAAGAATCGAGCAACGCATCGCTGAGGCCTTGCAGGACACGCCAGTGGTCCTGCTGGTCTGCCCTCGCCAAGCGGGTAAGACAACGTTGGTGCGTCAAATTGCAGAGCAGCAGGGCTTGCGCTACCTGACCATGGACGATCAACTGACATGGTTGTCAGCACGGGAAGACCCTGTCGGCATGATACGCAGCCTGGATCGGGCAGTGATCGATGAGGTCCAGCGTGCTCCCCAGCTGCTCCTGGCCATAAAGAAAAGCGTGGATGAAGATCGGCGTCCCGGGCGTTTCCTGCTGACCGGCTCGGCCAATCTGATGGCACTGCCCACCGTCGCTGACTCGTTGGCTGGCCGGATCGAGACATTGTCGCTGTTGCCTTTGTCGCAAAGCGAAATTGAAATCAGCCCTGCGAACTGGATAGACAGCGCATTCGCAGGACAGCTTCTGAAGGCAGACCAACCTTCCGTGGGCAAAGATCTGATGGATCGAGTCTTACGTGGCGGTTACCCGGAGGCAATTTCGAGAGCTTCCGCAAAACGTCGAATGGCGTGGGCGCGTCAGTATATCGACGCCATCATCCAGCGTGATGTCCGCGACGTGGCAGGTATCGAGAAACTGGACCAACTGCCGCGTTTTCTGCGTGCACTTGCGCAGACGGCAGGCCAGATGTGCAACTACACCCGACTCGGCGGCCAGGTGGGGCTGGATGGCAAGACAGCTTCCCGGTATGTTGGTGTCTTTGAACACATGTACTTGCTCAAGCGCATCGATGTCTGGGCACGCAACCGGCTCAATCGCGTGGTAAAGACACCGAAGCTGCAATTCATCGATTCCGGCTTGCTTGCGGCACTGCTCGATTTGAGCGGCGATGAGGTGCAGCAGGATCGCACGCGGTTTGGCAATGTGCTGGAGACCTTCGTTTTTAGCGAGCTGCTTAAGCATACGACCACTGCAGACGACGACTATCGCTTGATGTACTACCGGGATGCCGACAAGTTCGAGGTCGATATCGTGATCGAGAATGCAGCTGGATACTTGGTATGCGTCGAGGTGAAAGCCGCAGCCACCATCAAGGAGAGCGATCTGCGCGGCCTGAAAAAACTGGCCGGTATCGCGGGTGATCAATTCAGGATGGGAGTGCTGCTGTACGACGGCACGGAGACGATGCCATTGGGGGGTCGTATCTGGGCCGCGCCTTTATCTTCGTTATGGGGGAATTGAGCCTGTAGTTACCGTAGATGCCTATGTCAGAGACCCCGTGCCCGGCATGTTGGTCTGCACCCACGCAAGGCATTCTTCAACCAGCAGCTTGCCCATGGCCAAAGCTATCTATCCCATCCCTGACTGGTCCAAGCATTAAGGGCCAGATAAATGGCATTATTGAATAACCACCCGGTTTACCAGGTGGTTATTTTGCAGTCGGATCACAGAAACTGGATGATTAAAATGGAAAAACTGCTGTTTCTACCCATCGAACAACTCGCCCAAAAGCTGGCGAGTAAAGAAATCAGTTCGCAGGCGTTGACCAGGGCTTACCTCGATCGAATCAAGCAATACAACGCGCAACTGAATGCCTACGTCGAAGTCTACGAAGACGCGGCGTTGATGCAGGCTCAAAGCGCCGACGCGCGCCGGGATAATGGCTATGTGCTGGGTCCGCTGGACGGCATTCCCATTGCGGTGAAAGACTTGTGTGAGATCGCCGGCCGCAAAATGGCCGTGGGTTCCAGGCCCTGGGCAGATCGGCAAAGCACACTGACCGCGACGGCCATACAAAGGCTGGTGGCCGCCGGTGCAGTCATATTGGGCAAAACCCAAATGGTGGAATACGCCTTTGGCGGATGGGGAACAAACCCCTTGTTGGGAACCCCCCGGAATCCCTGGGACATGCGCACGCATCGCATTCCCGGCGGTTCCTCCAGCGGTTCCGGCGTTGCCGTGGCAGCGGGCATGGCCGCCGCCGCCATCGGTTCCGATACGGGCGGCTCCGTGCGTATTCCCGCCTCATTGAATGGCATTACCGGCCTGAAGACCACGGCGGGGTTGATCAGCCTGCATGGCTGCGCGACCTTGTCGCAGACGCTGGACTCGCTCGGCCCCTTGACGAGATCCGCCTGGGATGCCGCACTGCTCACCAAAATCATGGCAGGTTATGACGAGCATGATGCCCGTACTCATCATGCACCGCGTACTGGTATCGACCTGGACGCGCCGGTGCCTGGCGATGAAGAGTCGCTGGCCGGGGTGGTCATCGGACTGATACCGCCGGAATCGTATCCCGTCGAGATCGCGCCGGCCGTGGCCCGGACGTTAAACGACACCGTGCGCGTATTCGCCGAATTGGGCGCAACCTTTGTCGAGCAGGAATTTCCCTTCGACTTTCACCAGATGATGCTGCTTAACGGCCAGATCATTGCCGCGGAAGCCTATGCCATTCATGCTGAATATATCGACAATATGGACCTGGAAATCGGCCCGTGGGTGCGCAAACGCGTGCAAAGCGGGGCGTCGATTTCGGCAGCGGACTATATCCATGCCATCACGGCACATCAACAAGCCTGCAAAGACTGGGCCGCCTGGATGAGCAATATGGATGCGCTGCTGGTGCCGGGATCGCCAATTGCCGCCTGCGCCGTCACCGACGTGGACGAGACGCAGACGCCGCTGGCGGCCTTCACACGACCTGGAAATTTTCTGGGCTCATGTGGCCTGGCCTTTCCCGCCGGATTTGATGAATCGAACTTGCCCATTGGAATGCAGCTGTATGGCAAGGCCTTCGACGAAGCGGCATTGATCAATCTGGGGCGGTCGTTTCAATCAGTTACATATTGGCATCTGCGCGTTCCCGTTATGCAAGATTGACGTACCATATCGGCCTTTGGCAAGCCGTTGCTGCCCAGACGCTTACGTCTTCCTTTCATGAAAACTATCCACGAGTTTCTGTTTTTTGCCATAGCGGGCGTGTGCGGCTTTGTGGTCGATACCGCCGTCCTGTATGCGCTGACGAAAGCGCTGGGTCCGTTTTACGCGCGCGGCGTGTCGTTCGTGGCGGCCGTGCTCGCCACCTGGCTCATCAACAGGGCTTACGCTTTTCGCAAGCGCCGCTCCGCACTGACCAGAAGGCGGGAATTCCTTTTCTACCTGGTTCTGATGCTGGCGGGTGGGGCGGTGAATTACGGCGTCTACAGTTGGCTGGTGCTATCTTACCCGCTGGTGCAGCAGCACTTGATCATTGGCGTGGCGGCAGGCAGCGTAGCGGGCATGCTGATCAATTTCATGGTGTCCCGCTTCCTGTTGTATCGCCACACGGCGGGCCAGTAGGGGCGAAGAGAGCGTCTCTTATAATGGACGCGCCTTCGCCTTACAGGAAGTACGAATGCCCGCTTTACAACCCATTTCCCGAGAAAACCATGCCGGCAAACGCTGGCAGCGCTATACCTCTTATTCGTTTGCAGCGGGCGACGCTGTTGCGCAGTTGGTAGCACAAGAACTGCCCAAGGCCGCCATGGTAATGCCGGTGGGCTTTATCAAGGTCGACGACAGGTTCGTGCCCGTGGCGGTGCAAGGCTTGCAGCCCGGCCAGAATTTGTACGTCGCGCCGGACGGCCGCTGGCTGTCGCAGTACGTACCGGCAGCGTATCGCGGCTATCCCTTCACGCTGGCCAATACGCCGGAGGGCCAGCAGGTCATGTGCATCATCGAAGACAGTGGCCTGTTGTCCGACACCCGCGGCGAGCCATTTTTTGATGACGATGGCGAGCCCGCGCAGTCGTTGAAGGATGTGCTGGGCTTCTTGTCCCAGGTCAGTGAAAACCGCAAGGACACGCAGCGCATCTGTGCAATCCTGCAGCTGCATGGCCTGATACAGCCCTGGTCCATCAAACGGCAGAATGTGGCGGGCGAGAACACTATAGAAGGCTTGTATTGTATTGAGGAAACGGCCCTGAACCAATTGCCGGCCCAGGCATTCGAAGAGGTCCGCCAGGCTGGCGCCCTGCCGCTTATTTACAGCCAGTTGTTGTCCATGCAACATCTGCAGAAGCTGGGCCAGCTGGCCCAGGCGCACGCCACGCCGCAGACCGCGCTGGCGCAGACAGCCACTGGCGACCTGGACCTGGAATTCTTGAACGACAGCGGCATAATCAGCTTTGGCGGCTTGCGCTGACCAAGGTCCCTGACCGGGGAATCTTCAACTGTCACCTGGCAATCGCTATACTGCCAGCCATATCTTGCCTACAGGGCCACTCATGAAGTCATCCCACCGCACCGAGTTGGGCGAAGTTCTCTACCGATTCCGCAAGACCTTCTACAGTCTGGCGGCATTCAGCTGTGTCATCAACCTGCTGGCGCTCACGCCTTCGCTGTATATGCTGCAGGTATATGACCGCGTATTGGCCAGCGGCAACAAGACCACCTTGCTGATGCTCACCATACTGGTGCTGGGCGTCTATCTGCTGTCTGCTTTGCTGGAATTCGCCCGGTCATCGGTGCTGATTCGGGTCGGCAACCGCTTCGACATGCTGTTGAACAAGCGCGTATTCACGGCTTCGTTCGAACAAAACCTGGTGCGAGCCGGCGGCAACCCGTCCCAAGCCATCCACGACCTGACCAATCTGCGCCAGTTCCTGACCGGCAATGCGCTGTTTGCGTTCTTCGATGCGCCGTGGACGCCTATCTACATAGCGGTCACCTTCATGGTGCATCCGCTGCTGGGCCTGATCACGCTGGTGGGTTCGATACTGTTGTTCGTGCTGGCCTACATCACCAATGTCGCCACGCAAAAGCCGCTGGCCGAGGCCAACCAGGCCTCTATCGTAGCCGGCAACTTTGCCAACAATCATCTGCGCAATGCCGAAGTGATCGAAGCCATGGGCATGCTGCCCGGCTTGCGCGAACGCTGGTTCGGCCAGCATCGTCGGGTGTTGTCGCTGCAAACGCTGGCCTCTGATCGCGCCGCGCGTATCAGCACGGTCACCCGCTTTGTGCGCATTTCACTGCAGTCGCTTATTCTGGGCGCCGGCGCCCTGCTGGTCATCGACGGCACGATTACCGCCGGGATGATGATTGTCTGCTCGATACTCATGGGCAAGGCCCTGGGGCCAGTGGAGCTTGCCATCGGCACCTGGAAGCACATGCTGTCCTCGCGCACGGCCTATGGTCGCCTGGACGAAATGCTGAAGGAAGCACCGCCGCGCGGTGAACGAATCTCCTTGCCCGCGCCCAAGGGCGATGTGCTGCTTGAAAATGTATTTGCCAGCGCGCCGGGCGCGCCGGTCTCCATTCTGAAAGGTCTTTCCTTCGGGGTGAGTTCCGGCGAAGTGGTGGGCGTGATTGGCCCATCGGCTTCGGGCAAATCCACACTTGCCCGCCTGCTGGTTGGCGTGTGGCAGGCCAGGGCCGGACACGTTCGCCTGGACGGTGCCGACGTATTCCACTGGAACAAAGACGAACTTGGTCCGCACCTTGGCTATCTGCCCCAGGACATCGAGCTGTTCGAAGGCACCATTGCAGAAAACATAGCGCGCTTTGGCGGGCCTGATGACGCCAAGGTGATTCTTGCCGCGCAACGCGCTGGCGTGCACGAGATGATCCTGCGTTTGCCGCAGGGCTACGACACGCGGCTGGGCGTGGGCGGCGCTTCCTTGTCCGGCGGGCAAAAGCAGCGTGTCGGCCTTGCGCGCGCCATTTATGGCGACCCGGCGCTGGTGGTGCTGGACGAACCCAATTCCAACCTGGACGACGTCGGTGAAGCGGCGCTGGTCCAGACAGTGAACGACTTGAAGCAGCGCGGCGCCACAGTCATCGTTATTACACACCGCATGAATATTCTGAATGCCGTGGACAAGCTGCTGGTCTTGCGCGAGGGCGTCATGACACTGTACGGTCCGCGCGAAGATGTGTTGAAGGCGTTGCGCCAGCAACAGGCACAAATCGCCGCCGCGGCCAGCGGCCCCACGCCTCTGCAAATCGTAGCGAAAGGGCAGGCCTGACATGAGTTGGTTCAAGAAACACAAGTCCCGCGACGTGACCGACGTGGTGGACGTGGTCGATACAGATTCCCAGGCGCCCATGCGCTGGGGCATGGCCGTATTGCTGATCGGCTTTGGCGGTTTCGCCTTGTGGGCGGGATTCGCGCCGCTGGATGCCGGCATTCCAGCCAATGCCACGGTGGAAGTCGCGGGGAATCGCAAAACCATACAGCATCTGGAAGGCGGCACGGTGGACGAGATCCTGGTGCGCGAAGGCGACCGCGTAGCCGCCAACCAGGTGTTGCTGCGTCTTAACCCTACACGCGCCGTCGCCGAGCAGGGCGTGGTCAGTGCCCAGTACATCATGGCCAAAACGACGGAAGCCCGGTTGCTGGCCGAACGCGACGAATTGCCCGAGGTCGTGAACGACCCGGACGTCGTCGAACGCTTCAAGGACGACCCCCGCTTTGCAAGCGCGGTGCGTGCGCAGGCGCGCCTGTTTGAAACACGGCGCGAAGCCTTGAAAGGTGAAATTGCCATCCTGCAGGAAAACCAGCGCGGGGCCGAGGCGCAGCTTAAAGGCCTCACGCAGGTCCAGGACAGTCGCAAGTCGCAGATCAGCTTCATCAATCGCGAACTTACCGGTGTGCGCCAATTGGCCAAGGAAGGCTACCTGCCGCGCAACCGCATGTTCGAACTGGAACGCGATGCCGCCCAGTTGCAGGCGGCCTTGTCCAACGACATGGTCGAAGCAGGGCGCGTGCGCAACCAGGTTTCGGAACTGAAGCTGCGCGTGATACAACGCGGCCAGGAATACCAGAAGGAAGTCCAGTCGCAGCTGTCGGATGTGCAGAAAGAGGCCTCCGCCCTTGGTGATCGGCTGTCCGCACTGGATTACACCGTTCGCGAAACGCAAATCCGATCACCGCTGGATGGCGTCGTGCAGAACCTTCAGGTGCATACGCTGGGCGGCGTCATCGGACCGGGAACGGTATTGATGGAAGTCATTCCCGTGGATCATGCCTACTTGGTGCAGGCCGAGATACCGGTGCAGGCCATCGACAAAGTGGCGCCCGGCCTTCCCGTAGAGATCACCTTCCCGGCTTTCAACCACTCCAGTACACCCAATATCCCCGGCACGGTGCTGACGGTGTCGGGGGACCGCCTGACCGACGAAGCCACCAATGTGCCGTACTACCGCGCCCAGATCGAAGTCACGCCAGAGGGCGTGCAGATGCTGGGCAATAACGTCATTCGGGCCGGCATGCCCGCTTCGGTGCTGATCCGCACGGGCGAGCGCACGATGCTCAGCTATCTGCTCAAGCCTTTGCTGGAGCGCCTGAACAAGTCCTTCAAGGAGCAGTAATCATGCGTGCGATCCTGGCTTCAGTAAGCGCGGCTGGGCTGGCGGCATTGATTGCCGCCCCGGCAAACGCGCAACGCCAAACCAGCACGGCGCCGGCGACGCAAGAAAGCGCGTCGCCCACCGTCATGACGCTTAGCCAGGCCTGGATGGCCGCGCTGCAGCATGATCCCACCTATCAGGCCGCCGTCAGCGAACGCGAAGCCGGCCAGACCAACAGGGCCATCGGCCGGTCGGGCCTGCTGCCGCAGGTCAGCGCCTCGCTGGGCCGCAACAAGGTGCGCGGCACGCTGGACAGCCCCACCGCGCGCGGCGACGTGCTGCGCGAAGACCTGGACTATATGTCCCACACCAACGAAATACGGGCCACCCAGCCCATTTTCGACTGGAGTCGTATTGCGGAATACCGGCAGGGCCACGCCCGCGCCGACTACAGCTTGGCCGTGTTCGACACCAAGGCCGCCGACACCTCCGAGCGCCTGATCAACCGCTACTTCCAAACGCTGTTGTCGTACGAGAACGTGGTGCTGGCCCAAAGCAAGCTGCAAGCCAATGAAAAGCAGATCACCGCCGCCCAGCGCCGCTACGACAGCGGCGAGGGTACGGTGACCGACGTGCGCGAGTCCAAGTCGCGACGTGACCTGACCAAAGCCGACCTGATCCAGGCGCAAGACGCCTTGATCGTGGCGCGCCGCGAGCTGCAAGAGATGATAGGCCGTTCGCCCGTTGCTTTGACGACGCTGAAGGGTGCTTTCCAGACCCAGCCATTGGTGCCCGGCGCCTTGTCGGATTGGCAGGCCATGGCCATGGTGGGCAACGCCGAGATACGGTCCGCCCAGCAAGGCCTACGTATTTCGGATCTCGAGGTGGATCGAAGCTTTGGCGGCCACCTGCCCACGCTGAATATCGTGGCCGCGCGGCGCGATGTCTCCAATGAAACGCTCTCCACCCGCGACCAGGACGCCACCACCAACTCCTTCGGATTCCAGATTTCGCTCCCGATCTTTTCCGGCGGACTGACCAGTGCACAGGTCAGCCAGTCGCGGCATAACCGCGACCGCGCGGGCCAGGAACTGGCTGCCGCGCGTGAACGCATAGCCGTGGAGGTAACGCGTCACTACCAGGGTGTGGTCAGCGGCACGCAGCGAGTCAGGGCCTTGGTGACGGCCGTGGAGTCCACCGAATCGGCCCTGAAGGCCATAGAGATGGGCTACCAGGCCGGCACGCGCAGTATTGTTGACATCCTGGATGCCCAGGATCAGCTTTATCGCTCACGCCTGGACTTGATACAAGCCAGGCTGGAATACGTGCTGGCGCGGTTGATGTTGTCGGGCGCCGTCGGCGGTTTGGACGCCAAGGTCATCAACGCGGTCAGCAAGACGTATTTTGGTCCGGAAAAAGTGGTGCTGGGTTAACCGCGTTCGCCATCCAGTGAAATGGCCGGCCCCAAATAGACATTGCTGATGCGATCGAACTGGACGCTTTCCAGTTCGCCCACGGCACTGGCCAGCTCCATATGCGCCAGCAAATATTCCAGACGCGCCTTCACCAACTGGTACTTGGCCTGATACAGCTTATCCTGCGTCTTGAGCACATCAAGATTGCTGACGGCGCCATAGAGAAAGCTTTTTTCGGCCGAATCCAGGCTTAGCTGGCTGGATTCCACCGCGGCCGCCAGTGCATTGATGCGCTCGGCGCCGCCTTGCACATTGGTGTACTGACGCGTAATGGTCGCCTGCACCCGTTCACGTGTTGCGTCCAGTTCCTGCTGCAGCCGGCGCCGATCCAGGTGCGCCCGCGACACATTGGCCGTGTTGTACCCGCCGGTGAAGATCGGGATATTGACCTGGATGCCGACAATGAATGTGTTGCTGCGCTGGCTTAGCGTGGACAGGTTTTCACTATCGGCCTTGCCGTAGCTGGCCACCAGATCCATCGTCGGAAAGTAACGGCTGGCGGCCCGGTCGACTTCGGCATCGGCTACGCGCACGGCTTCCTGTGCGGATCGCACGTCCGCGTTATTGGCGGCGCGTTCCAGCCACTGCTGCAGACTGGCCGGTATCAAGGGCAACAAGGGAAAATCCCGAGACAAGCCGGCGACTGTACTCACGGGCGCGCCCACCAATGCCTGCAATTCGCGCGCGGCCACCCGCAATCGATCGTCAGCCGCAATCACGTCGGCGCGGGCCACGGCTAGCCGTGCTTGTGTTTCCTGCACATCGGTGCTGGTTCCCTCGCTCTGCCGGTACCGGGCTTCCAATGCCTGGGCTTGCGATGCCAGGGATTCTGTCAGCGCACGCTGCAGTCTCCAGTCGTCGTAAGCCAGAAGAAGATTGAAATAAGCCGTCGCCAGCCGTATGCCAGTTTCCTGCTGCTTGACGGCAAACACGGCGCTGCCTTGCTGCGCCCGCGCCGCGCCACGGCGATACGTCGCATAGCGTTCATAGTTCAATAGCGGTTGTTGCAGCTGTATATAGGCATTGGTGGAGTCGTAGCTGACGTCCGACGATAAGCGCCGGCCCATATAGGGCTGCTCGATGGTGCCCGTCACCTTGCTACGCCAATAGCCAGCCTGCACCTGTGGCAATAGCACGGAACGCCCTTGCTGCCGTTGAGTCTGCGTCGCAGCTTGCTCGCTGATGGCGGCCAGATACGTGTGATCGTGCTCCAGGGCCAAACGCCAGGCACGGGAAAGGTCCACGGTACCCGGTATGGACAGGGTCGATGCACCGTGTTCGACCGTCGCGATGCCGTCGGGTAGCGGGCCCAGCCGATACTTGTCGGGAATCGAGGCGGTCTGCGCCTGGGCGGGGAAGCCAGTGACACTGCTCAACGCAAAGGCAATGGCGACCGATAAGGCGTGGAGACTGCAGTCCCGGAGTTGGGGCATAGATTGAATACCTTCGCGACCAAAGTGCGGGTCACGACTCGGCATTACGCATACACGCCCACACAATCACCATCGTCAACACAAAGAAAATTATCCCGTTATTGCGCCCCAGAATCACCTGGCTCATGCCAAACATAAAGTACGACGCCAGTAAAGACGACCCGCAAAGAGCCAGCGCCTTGACCGGGAGGTCGGGCGAACGCAAGCGCTTACAGAAGTACCAGAAGGGCAGCAGATACATCGCCAACAGCAAGCCCAATCCTATCACGCCCTGGAACAACAACACCTCAAGGTAGTTATTGTGCGTGTTGGCCATTTCCAGCATGTATGGGTCGACCTTCTTTTCCGCCACCAGGCGTTCAAGCTCGGCCCGGGAGTCTTTGTGGCTCCAGCCAAGCAGCGGGCGTTGAGGGATAAGAATGAAGGCGGTGCGCCAGACCTCCAGGCGCGCGCCCACCGACGACACGGCGGCGTCCTTGCCGACGTATTTCGTGGCCATGTATTTGTCGACCTCGGTCACGGCCAGGTCGTAACGCTCTTGCACACCCGTTTCCGGTATGGAAAACACCACTCCCACCGCAATTACCAGTCCGGCAAGCCCCATGGCCGCATGCTTGATGTTGCGTCGATGCATGAAGGCATACAGGAAGACCAGCAGTACCGGCGGAATGGCCAGCCAGCTTCCCCGACTGCCTGACGCCATCACGGTATAGATGCTGGCCAGGACACCAATCAGGAAAGCTACGCGCCAGTGGGTGGCATACCGTCCCTGTGTGCCGGCCCATAGCATGCCGGCAATACAGAACAAGCCGAAGACCAGGCCGATGTTGCCAAAGTGAATAATGTTAAGGAAACCGGACGCCCGGTCATCACCCAGCCAGTGCAACTGCCACGCAGCAATGCCATTGGACAGCACGACGCCAATGACCACGCTGGCCCATAGTAGCGGCAGCCTGGGCGGCATGGCCAGCAGCATCAGCATTATGGGAATGGCCATGATCAGGCGACTGGTCTGATCCAGCGGCTTGGGGCTGTCGTTGTGTAGCCACACCGCCAGCACCGACCACAGGAATACCGCCAGCAGCGAAAAGATGATGGCCTTGTCTTCACCAGTAAGCGTAGGGAAGGGGTGTCGGACCATGAAATATACGCCGCTCAGCAGCAGCGTCATCGCACCATAGGAATAGCCCGACGGGATGGCAAACATCAAGGAGAAATACAGGAAGACGCCTGACGACGCCAGTATGGGCAATAGGGTGGTTTTCAAATGGCTTTCTATCATTACTGCTGAATGACGTCACGGTTGCTGGGGATCTGATTATAGTCAGGGCCACGCTGGACGCGGTCGCCATTCCCTAGCTGATCTAGCGGGCAGGGGTCGTATCCCGCTACTGGCTATATCGATCTATGGCTTGACTCGGGCGATCGGCTGTCTGCCGCCAGACGCCGATGCACATCCAGGTAATGCAGTTCCGCCTTCAGTTTCTCGTGGTGGCTGATGGAATCCAGAATTACGCCAACAGCCAATAGTAAAAAGGCTATCGTTTCGAGTGCCGCTGCCAATACGGCCGATGGCACATGCGTTATGTACTGGGTACGGAACCAGTCGTCGAACACCGGCACGGCGGCTACTATGCCGGCCACGGCAAACACCATGCTCATGGCCATGAAGAAAACCATGGGACGGTAGTAGCGCAGAATCTGGGCAATCGTAAAGATCACCCGGGCGCCATCGGAAAAAGTATTCAGTTTGGATACACTGCCCGCCGGGCGGTCCTGGTACTCCACAGGCAACTCGGTAATTCGCATTCGGCGATGCAGGGCATGCAGCGTCATGTCGGTTTCAATCTGGAAGCCTTCCACAAGAATAGGGTAGGTCTTGACGAAAGAACGGTTGAACGCCCGATAGCCGCTCATAATGTCGACCAGCGAGGCGTTGAACAAGCGGTTGACCAGCCGCTGGACCAGCGCGTTGCCGAAGTTGTGCAACGGCCGCTTGTTCTCTTGCGCGTAATGGCCGCCAGAGTGCCGGTCGCCCACCACCATGTCCGCATCCCCGTTTAATATAGGCCGCACCAGGTCATGAACGCGATGGGCGGGATAGGTGAGATCGGCATCGGCAATGACATACACGTCGGCTTCGATATCCAGGAAGGCGCGGCGCACCGCATTGCCCTTGCCCTGATTGGGTTCATCAATGACTTTGCCCAGGGCGCACAGGCGTTGCAGCGTATCGGAAGCGACCCGGCCTGTGGCGTCTTGCGAGTTATTGTCGACCACCACAATATGTGCATCGGGCATCTCGGCATGAAATGCCTCGATGGTGGCGGCAATGGTCTGTTCTTCGTTGAACGCAGGTAAAACAATAGCAATTCTAGGCAGCATTGATTTCATCAGGTTAGGCGTTCCAGGCTTAGGCGCACTGATACAATTGTAGCTTTTTCCCCATGCTGGATCTGGCGCCCCCATGCTAATCGATTTGATCAGGGTACATGCCATAGCAAGCGCATTCCTGTTGCACTGCGCCGTTGTCGGATTCGCCCTGCTGAAACCCATGGATCTATGGGAGTCCGGTAACGCAGCAAACAGCAACCGCTACCTTAAATGGTTCTTCGCCATCAGCATAGGCTGCCTGGGCAATATTGCGGTGCTTTTCGCGCTGGGGATGGCCGGCTGGTTCAGCTTTCCCGCCATAATGGGCTTGAGCCTTGCAATGCTGCTGGCGGCGCTGCCCCTTACGACAAAACAAATCCGCGAACTACAGATCTTCTCCGGAGTACCGCGCGGCCAGGTCATGCTTGACGCGCTGATCCTGCTCACACTTCTATTTACAGTATTGATCGTTGCCTTTCATCCGCCCGGGCATTGGGACGACACGATGTACCACCTGCCCTTGGCCCGGGACACATTGCGGCACCAGGGCATCGTGCTGAACGAATACCTGCGCTTTCCGCTGTTCCCGCAAAACATCAACCTGTTGCTGGCACTGGGCCTGATGTTGCGGGGCGATGTGATGGCGCAAGCATTCGCGTCCATTCCACTCTTCGTCATGGGCCTGGGTTTGATGGGCGCCGCAAGGTGGATCATGGGCTCGCCCTTGGCGGGCGCCATCGCAACCGTTGTGCTGTTTACGCTGGGGCCCATCAAGTCCCCTCTGGGGTATGCCTACATCGATAATGGACTGGCCATGTTCTGCTGGGCGGCAATGCTAGCGCTTGCGCTGTGGGCCAGCAAAGGCAAGGAAAGGCGGTCGTATAACTGGCTGATTGTTGCAGGCCTGCTGGCCGGCGGCGCGGCCGGCAGCAAATATTTCGGCGGCGTGTTCGCAGTCTTGCTGGGCAGCTACTTGTTGATTGTTCGCCGCGACTGGAAGGCATCTGCCGCTTATGGGGCAGCGGTATTGGCGGCGGGAAGCTGGTGGTATATAAGAAGCTTCGTGGTCTCCGGCGACCCTTTGCACCCCGCGGGCGGCGAAGTCTTCGGCTACTTTCTTTGGAACGCCGAAGACCTGCTGAGGCAGCAATCGGAGCAAGCGATGCACGGCGTATCGTCCAATCCCCTATACCTATGGGCGTCGCTGAAGGAAGCCAATGTTGTCGCGTGGGCACTGGCCTTTGCGGGCCTAGTGTTCAGGAATACACCCACGCCCGTACGCGCCTTGCAGTTCACCTTCCTGGCTTATTTCATCTTCTGGTTTTTCGTGACGCAAGTAACGCGCTATCTGGCACCCATCTCTGCTGTCGGCACGTTTCTTTCGTTCTATACCTTGTACCGTTGCTATGCGCTGGTGTCGGCAAAGACGCGCGCAAAGTGGATAAGGAACAGGGGCGCCGTGGCGAGCTATCTGCTGCTTGCCTTGCTGACCAGCTATGCGGGGAATCGCTACCATAAGTACCATGGAGAGATGGCAGAGTGGAACGCGATTCTGGCGAAGGAACCGGGTTACCAGCTATTCTCGAAGGCGAATACGCTAATTCCGACCTATGGGCCACGACTGGTGCAATTGGGCTTCGAGAATGCCGTTTATTTTTTTGATGGCACAGTCATTGGGGATTGGTTTGGTCGCGGGAGATATAGCAGTATGTTGGATTGCCGAGTGGGGCAGTGTAAGCCTGTGGATGCAAAATTGATGAGGCAGCAGATGATGAAATTCGGTAGCCGGATGCTGGCGATTTCGACGGAGCAATATTCCGATTTCGAACGAGTCGATTATGAGGAGGACTTCGATCTAGTGATAGAGTCCGAGGACGGTATGCTTTTGTATATAAATAATTGGGAAGCTCCAAACAGCAATTAATCCGTTTGTGCACTGGCGGTGCCTTTGACGTTACGCAGGTAGAAACCACATAAATTGAATCCTGTAACGCAGGCCTTTAAGTGGTATAACGCAGTCCGTCAGCCCACTATCACTATATCTCGCACTTCTCTTTATGCCCTCTATACTGGTGAGAGTTGCGACTTACAGTCATTCTGTCTTTAACGTTTGATTAAGACTTATGCGTCCAACTCCTGGGGGAGGCGGCATGTTCGAGATACCACAATGCGAACTTTGTTAAACTACACAGCAGCCACCGAAATCGGGTCGGTTCCGGTTCTAGTGACTAAAGGCTCTATGTGATATTTGCGTAGAGCCTTTTTATACGCGCCTGTGTCAACTGGGCCAAAAAAACCACAAGGTCCGCAATATTGGTATCCTTTACGGCAAAATGAATCAATTATCGGCAACCAAGATTGTCGGAGTCGATAGGAGCCAATCCGTGAGATCTAAGCATGTCGTATACGATCCCGGAACCGGACGTCACAGTGGCTCTGGCGACTATTGGTGCAATCTCGTAAGCAATGGGATGGACGCCCCCACTCGTACGGCATCAATGTGTCAAAGTAGAGGTGTTAAGCCACCACTTCAACCGAGAGAGGCGTCCACCATGAAGATTAAAACCGTTGGTATTGACCTGGCAAAGAATGTGTTCCAAGTTCACGGTGTAGACGAGCGCGGCAAGACTGTACTCAGGAAACAGATAAAGCGTGACCAGATGGCGAGTTTCTTCATAAATTTGCCGACCTGCCTGATCGGAATGGAGGCATGCGGCAGCGCTCACTACTGGGCTCGTAAGTTGCAGGCAATGGGTCACACAGTGCACTTGATGGCACCGCAATTCGTCAAGCCATATGTCAAGAGCAACAAGAACGATGCGGCCGACGCTGAAGCCATTTGCGAAGCAGTTGGGCGACCTTCAATGCGATTCGTTCCGATCAAAAACATTGAACAGCAGTCCGTTCTATCGCTACATCGCGTCCGCCAGGGATTTGTGAAGGCTCGCACTGCGCAGGCCAACCAAATCCGTGGCTTGTTGGGCGAGTTTGGGCTGGTGGTCCCGCAAGGTATCGCATACGTCACTCAGCGCGTGCCCGAGCTGATCGAGGATGCCCTCATCGAGCTCCCAGGTTCGTTTCGTATCCTGATTACTCGACTGCTGGAGCATCTACAATTGTTGCATCGTCAGATCGATGAGATCGAAGCGCAAATTAAGGCTTGGCACCGCAGCAACGAAGCAAGTCAGCGCTTGACGCAAGTGCCAGGGGTCGGTCCGATAACAGCTACGGCCTTGGTAGCCACCATCGGCGACGCAAAGAACTTCGATAACGGGCGTCAGCTTGCAGCTTGGCTTGGTCTCGTGCCGCGACAACACTCCTCCGGTGGTAAACGGAACCTCTTGGGAATGAGCAAACGAGGTGATGCCTACCTGCGGACCTTATTGATTCACGGAGCAAGATCCGTCATCTATCGTGCGATGCAGAAAGCCGACCCGAGCAACTGGGTCTTCAACGTGGCAAGTCGTCGCAATAAGAATATTGCCGCCGTTGCGCTAGCCAATAAAACCGCTCGCACGATCTGGGCGCTGCTCATCCATGACAGACAGTTCCGGCTCGACTACCGGGCCGCGAATGCGGCCGCTTAGTCAAGCCGGTTCATCGCAGTAACCGAGGTTCACACGAAGGAGCACAGACCACCGATTGCTCAGGCGATCAGCACGTTGATGGCACGACAGGTTAGACCGTGGTTGGCACAGCCCTCGCCGGACGAGGCACTGAGAGTGCGTGTAAGCGATTGGGGCGCCGACCAGCAAAACCCATCAGGGACAGCAAGTTTATCTTGCAAGCAAAGTCCGAATGTACGGGTGCAATCTTCCTACCTTGCTACGACGAACTGGAAGCTTGACAAACGGGGGCGTCCATGTACGTCCGGCTAAACCATATTGAGTCGGCCCTGAATAATTGCTTGAAGCCCGCATTCATGCGGGTCTAGGGGTAATTTCTGCTGTGAGAAATTGCAGGATTTGAGATAATACAGGCTCGTTTTCCTGCAAATAATTCCGGGTTTTTCAATGGGTCCGACGCCTTTAACGCCACAAAGTGGCCAGTTGTTTGGTTATCCGCTACGCGAACACCTCAAGCTGAACCATCCCTTGATCCAATTGGCTGATCTGATCGACTGGGATCGCGTTACGGCGGTGTGCACAAAAAGCTTCATTTCGGGGCTCGGACGTCCAGCCACTTCACCGCGTTTGATCGCTGGCCTGCTGTATTTGCAGCACGCTTTTGATCTGTCCGATGAGGACGTCGTGTGGGGCTGGGTGGAGAACCCGTATTGGCAGGTGTTCACGGGAGAGACGTACCTGCAAACTGAGGTGCCCATTGACCCCTCGAGCCTGACGCGCTGGCGTCAGCGCTTGGGCGAAGCGGGCCTGGAAGAACTACTGGCGGCTACGATTGCCGCCGGCCAACGCAGCGGCGCGCTGCGCACGAGCAGCCTGAAGACCGTGATTGTGGACACCACCGTTAGCCCCAAGGCGGTGGCGCATCCGACCGATTCGCGCTTGCTCGAGCGCAGTCGCGAACACCTGGTCAAAGCCGCCGGCGAGTGCGGCCTAAAACTGCGCCAGAACTACAACCGCGACGCGCCACGCCTGGCGATACAGGTCGGGCGCTACGCCCATGCCCGCCAATTCAAACGCATGAACAAGGCGTTGCGTACCTTGCGCTCACGGGTGGGTCGCGTCTGGCGCGACATCGATCGCCAGAAGGAGCAGGTCACGGGGGCTGCCCGCATCAAACTGGATGACCTGATGGCGCGTACGAAACGGATTCTGGAGCAACGCGCCAAAGACAAAAACAAGCTGTATGCCCTGCATGCACCGGAAGTCGAGTGCATCTCCAAAGGCAAAGCCCGAACGCCCTATGAGTTCGGCGTGAAGGTGTCGATCACCACGACCTTGAAAGAAGGCTTTGTGCTGGGCGCGCGCTCCATGCCGGGCAATCCGTACGATGGCCACACCTTGCCCGAAGCGCTGGAACAGGCGGCGATCCTGGCTGACGCGCCCATCCACACGGCTATTGTGGATAAACGTTATCGGGGCGTAGAGGTGCCTGGCATTCGAGTTTTACGATCCGGCCAGCGCCGCGGTATCACCAAGGGCCTGAAAGCGATGATCAAACGGCGTAGCGCCATCGAACCGACCATCGGACACATGAAATCAGAGGGCAAGCTCGGGCGTAATTGGCTCAAGGGCGCACTGGGCGATGCCGTGCACGCCATTCTGTGCGGAGCCGGCCACAATATCCGCCTGCTGCTGCGCCGCCTGCGGCGTTTTTACGCTCTCATTTTTACGTTGCTGTCGTGGCCCAGTCAAAACCGGTACGCTGATGAACCTGCTTTGATCCAGCAAAACTGATTTATTCAGGACCGACTATTGACACGCCCGCGTAAAGCGGGCGTTGTCGTTTGGTGTGCAGTGGTCGGTCGCCAGTTATGCGGCAGCAGCTCGTCGATGCGGCTCGCCGGCTGTGTGGGCAGGCGCGTCAGTACGTCCTTTAAGTGAATTACTCCAGCAGGAAATTAGTGGAGCCGCCATCCTCTACGATCTGCCGCTTGAGCTCAAGATGGCTTTACCGGACGCATACGCAGTCTCGGCAAAAATCGGAAGTGCTGTGAATGCTTTCCAGATTGGCAGATAACATTTGGTTGAATAGTGAGAACCGATGTCCCTAATACTCCACGGGCAACCCTGGGGCGTGCTGTGCACGAACTAGAACAAAAAGCCAGTGTCTGACTTGGTGGAACCAGCTCGGGTTATGCCTCAAATGTCAAGGATTCAGCAGAGACTTAATGTTAGACGTTCGAAATGTTTCTGCAACGAGGCCGAGCCGCGGTTGTGTTTGAGGCTCTTACAAGACGTAATGCCGTAGTTTGGCAGGGCTATTGGAAAGCGCCGTCGATCATCTAGAGCTTGAAAAACATTCATAACTGATGCGATCTAAATGGCGGCGACATGAGCTGGATCGATGACATCGTTTATCGGCTATAAACGGTAAGCTGATTTCCTCACTTGGATTGAACACTTATCTCAACTAATCCAATACCTAATTGTCTGTCATCGGGCCCAGTTCCCAACGATTTAGGAGAAGTAGGAACAGGGACAAAAATTCTTAATGTTTTGGATCGTTTTGGGTTGGTAAAGCTTAAAACCTTCTCCTGTTGCTCAGTGGAGTTCAAGGAAAATCGCGATACAGATTCGCCGACACTTGCGACGAAATCTTTGTTCACATTGGGGCCATAAGCGCGTGCGATTAACCTAACGTCAAACTTTTCCGGAAGAGGTGTGGCGAACTCGAGGGTTACGATCCTACCTAACGACCAAGTTCCCCAAGGCTCTGCATGAGCCAGTCCTAATGTTTTAGAAATGACCCCGGGCCAACTGAACTTCCTGAAATCAATCGTGTTTGTGCCTTTGGCGCGAGCGAGCGTAAATCCGTACATTGATATTTGGTGGAAAGTGTTTTTGGGTAAGGGGTGATTACCGATAATTAAAGCCCATTCCTTATCGTTGGGAAGTTTCGATATATCATAGGCCGAATCTCGCGGAATCACTTCTATAGACGCTTTAGGATTATCTAGATGAAAAGCAGCGCGGAACAATCCTACGGGCTCGGAACCGACGACTACAACCTTGCTTAAGTCCTCTGCTGGAAGATATTGCTTTGTGAAAAGACCGGCTTTATCATCCGCGTCAGGAATTAGCCGGTATCTTTGATCTTGTGTAATGTTGACCGCAGAAACAATAACGAAAAATGGGAGCGCAACATAAAGATATATTTTTACGCTGTCTTGTCCTCGTCGCGGCCAGAGTAACCAAGCCAAAAGTGAAACTCCGCCGTAAATTAAAAACACTGTTGTGTTGGCATGTATGCCTCGGAGTTCTGGACTGTCAACCGCTGTAGGAGCATAAGGCGTCATGCCGGTGTATAGAGCATAGCCACTCAAAACAAAAATAATCCCTCCTGCGAGATAGCGTAGATAACTCTGTTTACAAGTATGATTGATAGAGATTGCGCCGGCGGCGATTATATATAATAAAGGCAGCGCAAAATTATAATAACGCATATGCAGTCGGTAGGGCGACTCGTAAGAGCTGCTGTTGGCCACCCATGCAGTAAAAAGCGCAACAACTAAAATGAGATTAAAGATTAAAAGAATCGATAAAATTGATAGTCTGTCGAGTGAGTTGCTCGATGTCTTGCTGGAAAATTGTCGGACGAAAAGCGTCGTCGCAACAGTAAGTGGAATACCATACAAAATGGTAAGAGCTAACAGATGGCCCCAGAGACTTTTTACGGTCAACCATGTCAACTCAAAATATCGATCAGCGTCAAGGGTGGTTGACTGCGCTACCGAACCGTAAAAAGAACCGAAAAGAGTGATCCCAGATGCTCCCGCGAGAGCATACCCAATTAAGATTTTTACAGTGGCTGCAGCGGCCGAAAAAATCAATATTGTTTTGGCACTATCTGCTATGGAACATTCTTTATCTTTATAACCGAGATATAGTATGTATACTAGGATAGCAGGAGCAAAGAAAAGGGAGTGTGGCTTTATTAGCGCCGTAAAACCATAGACAGTACCGATACATGCCCAGTTCCAGCTGACTCCCTTGTTGGCAATATTGGTTCTTAGTAAACACCAAGTAAAAATCCAGAAACCGAGAAAGTACAGACTTTCTGGCATAAAATAGGCGGTGTAACTATTGAGTGGGCTAGTAACGGCTAAGAATGCTACAACTAATGCGGTAATGTTGTTCGTAACGGTTTTCGCGGTGAGGTAAATAAACGGTGCGGCTGCAACAAAAAACAGTGCATTTAGTATTTTTGCGCACTCAAGGAACCCGCCACCGCAGTAATTGGTAAATCTGTATAGTTCTAGGTATAGATAGTTGGGGATCGCAGAATCACTTAAGGGAAGAAGTCTCGAAAACTTACTATAAAAATATTCGTCCGCGAAGACAGTAGGATGCAGGCCAGTGTTCCGTAATACGAGCAATAAAAAAACTGCACAAGTTAGTGCAAATAATGCTGTTCCAACATAGCGATTGATTGAAGTGTCGTTTGTCATATATCAATTGTTATTAAATCATTTACAATCAATAATCGAATGTATTGTAAAAACCAATAATGTTATCTATTGAACAGCTGGCGGGTGTGCCGGTAAGATTTAAAATAGTGTAATATGTTTTCATGAATCCGTGCTGTAATAAGACAGCTTAGATTATCGAAATTAATTTATCGGAAGTGGCGAGCACTCTCCGAAGGCATGAAATTGTAGATCGATTCAATTTTATCGGAGTTGAAGAGCCAAGAGAATACCACGCTTGTCTGTTTTATCATGCGCCACGTGTACGGGCCATCCTTCATCAATATTCCTCCAGCACAAAGGCATCTGCTCAAAGATACCTAATGACTCACTGGGCAATACGAGTGCTTAGATCGGAGTTACAGGAGGTTTGCCGCGAAGCGATGTTGCGGATTACGAATAAGAAAAAGCTGTAGCGGGTGAGCGAGGAGCGGAAGTCAAGAGAAGTCGCCAAGCACTCCAGGCTGGCCGACCCACTGTCTTGATAGCCACGTTATGCTGATGCTCAGCATTTCCCCCATTGTGTACAAGAAGATGATGAGGGCTGCGTCCAAGAGCACAGGCGGTAGTTGCCGAGCGATCAAAGTCATGGTCGTGGAATCATCATTCTTGGGTAACGGGTGGTGATTTATCTGTACTCCCGGAATAATATGGTGACCGGTCTTACCCCTATCAGGCAATATCGGCATGCGATGGTACGTAAAATGAATGGCTTAGTATGATCAATCTTTAAGTAATCAAATCAAATTGGCCTGCGCAGTGGAGGGTTCGGGCAATCTTTATCGGCATGATGCAGCGCCGATTCGGCTTGTCGCTCTATGCTTATGGAGCGGCATAGCCCTTCACGATAATGTGGCAAGCCTCTTGCGCAGCTACAGGGTCGACGCGTCAAGCTAGAGCTGTGGGGACTGATTGAAACCGTCATTGCCCGGTATGCGACAGAAGAGCGCTTTAATTGAATTCGATCGACAACTTGGACTGGACAGGGTTGAATAGCGTTACAATATATGTCGGGTTTAAAGAATTAAGGCATGTCTGCGTATGCGGCGAACGCATCTGGCATAATCGAGAGGAAGTAAAGATATCAGCTCTTGCACTGTGGCCCTTCGCTCCTGAAATTATCCTAAATTGTCCAACCACGTGATGAATGTAAGCCCTAAAATTGCTGTTGTAATCCCATGCTATAAGGTATACAGCCATATATTCGATGTAATAGATAGAATTGGCCCGGAGGTCAGTCGGATTTATGTAATTGACGACTGTTGTCCCGATCGGAGTGGAGATTTGGTCGAGCAGAGTTGCATGGAGGAACGGGTCATCATTCTTCGCCATACAGAGAATCGGGGTGTCGGAGGAGCCGTCATGACGGGATACCAAGCAGCCATTGACGATGGCGGTGTTTGTCAACAATGATGTCCGCTTTTTCATGCAACAAGCTTCATGGTTTCCGGTAGCTCTTCATTGACCTTATCCGGGTTGAGCCAGACCTTGTCTATGCGCTTCCAGTTGCGCACGGTACGA